>CAZHGD010000060.1:0-39766 GCA_964531735.1 uncultured Fimbriimonadaceae bacterium
CCGCGTCAGCCCTTGCCGCGGGCGGCTTGAGCCACACGAATAGACTCACACCCGCTGGTTGCCGAGACGGTCGAGGTAGGCTTCGAGGCGGTCGCGCCGCGGTACTTTGCCGGTGGCGACGACGAAATCGCCGACCAGCACGGCCGGCGTGAGCATCAGGTCGTAGCGCCCCGCCTCGGGCGAGGTGGTGTCGACGATGACCAGGTCGAGCTGCTCGGGCCGCGCGGCCTGAAGCTGCTCGAGCAGCTCACGAGTCTGCCGGCATTTGCTGCACCCCGTCGGCGACTCGATCAGCAGGATCCGCACCATCCGGGCCACCTTCCGCTCGCTGGCCCGGCTCCCATAGGCACGGGCAGTTCTCGTCGCAGACGCCGATGTCCTCGGGCGCGGTCAGCCAGCGCAGGTCGGTGACCACCGCCGCCGTCTGCTCGACGACGTAGTCGATCTCGTCGAGGGTGTTGGTCGGCCCGAGCGAGAAGCGCAGCGAGCAGGCCGCGGCGTAGTCGCTCAGGCCGAGCGCCTTCAGCACGTACGACGGCTTCAGTTCGCCCGCGGCGCAGGCCGAGGCGACCGAGACGCAGATGCCGCGCTGGCTCAGATTGGCCTGCACGTCGAGGGCGTCGGCATCGAGGAAGCACAGGTTCACCGTGTGCGGCACGGTGTGCTCCGGATCGCCGTTGAGGAACACGTTCGGCAGGCGCTCGCGGAGCGACAGCAGGCGCTCGCGCAAGGTGGTCGCATGGGCCGCGTTGGCGGCCAGATCGCGCCGGGCCAACTGGGCCGCCTGACCGAAGCCGACCACGCCGGCCACGTTCTCGGTGCCGCCGCGCAGGCCGGACTCCTGCCGGCCACCGCGCACCAACGGCGCCAGGGCGACGCCCGGCCGCACGTAGAGCGCGCCCACGCCCTTCGGCCCGCGGAACTTGTGGGCGGTGAAGCTCAGCAGGTCGATGCCCAGCGCCTGCACGTCCACCGGCACCTTGCCCACGGCCTGGACCGCGTCGACGTGCATCAGGATGCCGCGCTCGCGGGCCGCCGCCGCCAACTCGGCGATCGGCTGCAGCGTGCCGATCTCGTTGTTGGCCAGCATCACCGACAGCAGCCGCGTGTCCGGCCGCAGGGCCGCCAGCGCGTCCGACACGCTGACGCGTCCGCGGCGACTGACCGGCAGGTAGGTGACCTGGTAGCCCATCTGCTCGAGCCAGGCGCACGGCTGCAAGACCGCCGGATGCTCGATCTGCGTGGTGACCACGTGGGCGCCGTCGGTCAGATGCGGGTCCTGCGCCGAAAGGGCGCCGATGATGGCCAGGTTGTCGCTCTCGGTGCCGCCCGAGCAGAAGACGATCTCGCCCGGCGCGGCGCCGATCAGCGCCGCCACCTCGTCGCGCGCGGCTTCGAACGCGGTCCGCGCCCGGCGCCCGGCGAGGTGGACGCTGGAGGCGTTGGCGTGCTCCGTTTCCAGGAACGGCCGCATCGCCGCCAGCACCTCGGGTGCCAGCGGCGTGGTGGCGTTGTGGTCGAGATAGATCTCGTCGGGCATGGCGCCGCGCTACCTCACTTGGTCTGGCCCGCCGACTTGTTCAGCGGGTCGTACTGCCACTTCACGAAGACCGCCTGGTGCTCCTCGCGCGTGATGAACTTCACGAACTCGCGGGCCTCATTCGGGTGCGCGGCGCCGCTGACGACGGCCGCGGTGGCGTAGATCGGGTCGTGCCACTCGCCCGGAATGTCGCACACATAGGTCAGGTTGGTGCCACCGGGCTTCTCGCCCGGCTGGTGCACCTCGCCGAGGCAACTGCGATAGGCGATGCTGGCGTCGGCCTTGCCCTCGGACACCGTCGACATGGTGAACGCCGCCTTCGGGGTGGCGACGAGCTTGCCTTGCAGCTTGTCCCACAGACCGGCCTTTTCGAGCGCCTGCTTGGTGGCCGCGCCCAGCGACAGGTCGGCCGGATCGCCGATGGCGATGCTCTTGACCTCGGGGCGCAGCAGATCCTCGATGGTCTTCAGGCCCAGCGGATTGCCCGGCGGGGCCGTCACCGCCAGCGGCATGATGGCCAGGCGGGTGATGTCTTCCTTCTTCAGCAGGCCCTTCTCGACCAGTTGGTCGAGCTCCTTCTCGCCCAGGTTCATCAGGACGTCGGGGCGCTCGCCGTCGCGGACCTTGTCGCGTAGCGTGACGTAGTTCTCCACCTTGCGCCGCAGCTTGACCTGCGGGCAGGCGGTGGCGAAGGCCGCCTCCAGCTCGCCGTAGGGACCGGCTAGCCCGCAGGGCACGTAGACCATGCACTCCTGCGCCGCCGGCACGCCGCCTGGCGCTGTGGCTGCCTTCGGCGCCGGCGCCGGACGACAGCCGGCGAGCGCGAGCGCTCCGAGCAGGCCGACCGCGAACCACCACCGACGGATCATCGCTTCTCCTCCGGCGCTTCCTTGCCCGGCTTGTCCGACGACTTGCCGCCGCCATAGGCCTGATCGACGGCCTCGCCGATGGTGGCCAGCAGCTTCTCTTCGGTCCAGCCGCCGAGCGCCTGGCTCTTCTTGCACACCACCTTGCCGTTGACCAGGTAGGCGCTGCACGGCTCGCCGAGCTTCTGCTTGTGCAGGTCCTTGCCCTCGTCGCTCCACCAGTCGACGTGGATGATATGGACCTGCCCCGGCCACTTGTCGGCTATCTTCTTGTTCAGGTCCTTGACCCACTGGTGGTCGGCGTTCATCGGGAAGAAGCAGTAGATCTCGACCTTGGCGTCGGCCTGGCCGGTCTCGATCTTCCATTCGGTCGTCTCGGCGGCGCCGCCGACCTTGGCCGGAGCGGGGGCCTTGGCCGCCGGGTCAGCCGGCGGCGCGACCGGCGCGGGCGACTTGGCGCAACCGAACAAAGCCAGCGCGGCGACGCAACTGCAGACAGCCATGCGCTTGATCATCAGCTCTTGCCTCCGTTGACCGCGCTCGGCGCGGGGGCCGGTATCCCATGGGCGCCCAGCGTCTGGCGCCCCTCTTCACTCAGCAGCCACTTGAGCAGTTTGTCGGCTTCGGCCCCATGGCCGGCGGTGACCACGCGGCCGGCCTGAACCTGAATCGGCGGGTAGCTGTCTTCGGGCAGCTCACCCACGATGTGGTACGTCGCGGCGCCGCCTTCCACCTTCTCCGGACCGCTTTCGAACGGGCAGGCGTCGAAGTAGATGCCCGCGTCCACGCGCCCGTTGCAGACCCAGTCGACGGCGGTCTTGGCGTGCCAGTTGCGCTGGATCTTCGGCTCCAGCTCCTTGAGCAGGCCGAGCTTGGTCAGGGCCTGGTCGGCGTACCAGCCGACCGAGTTCTGCGACGCCTCGGCCACGCCGATGGCCTTCACCTTCGGACTGGTCAGATCGCGCCAGCTCTGGATGCCGGCGGGGTTCTTCTTCGGCACCACCACGATCAGCTTGAACTTGCCGAAGGTGACCACGCTGGCGGGATCGACCTTCTGCTCCTTCTCCATCTGCTCCATCTCGAGCCGGCCGGGGCTGACCAGCACGTCGCACTTCTCACCGGCCCGCAGGCGGTTGAGCAGCACCGGTGCGTTGTCGAAGGTGGCCTTGAAGTCGATGCCCGAGGACTTCTTGAAGTCCTCCTGCACCGCGCGGAAGGCCTCGATCATGCCGCAAGGCACGAACACCACCGGCCGGTCGGCTTTGGCCGGCGCCTTGCCCGCCTTGGCGGTGTCCGGCCGGCAGCCGGCCAGCAACACCGGCAGCATGGCCATCAGAGAGCAGAGCAGGTACGTCCGCAGTTTCATGGCGATCCTCATCGTACCCCGGCGGCGGACCTCCAGGCTGGTGCCACCGGACAACCGCTCAGTTACAGCCTGGCGGGCCAGTTCGCTCAGGCCGCCATCACGGCCTGGCGCCGTGCCGCGCTCCGGACCCGACCGACGGCGATGACGATGAACACGGCCATGGTCACCGCGGCCAGCATCGAGCTCGGATCCTCCAGCACCGTGGGCAAGCTGCCCGCCTGGCAGGGACAGTGGTACGCGCCGTGGAGCTTGCCGAACAGGTAGGCCACCGCGCCACCGAAGAACACTTCCAGGAACTCATAGGCCAGCGCTTTGCGCCAGCCGAACATGCGCGTGATCAGGATCGCGCCGGGCAGGCTGACGCCGGGCCCGTTGAGCAGCAGGGCCAGGGCCGGGCCGACGGCGATCATCTCTTCCTTGAGCAGCGCCTTGACCAACGGAATCTCGGTCAGCACGGGGAAGTACATCATCGAGCCGATCAGCGCGGCGACGTAGCTCTCCTTGAGCCCGTTGTGCCCCATCAGCGGGTAGATGTGGTCGTACAGCCATTTCCAGGTGGCTTTGTTGTTCTGCAGGAAACCGATCAGCACGATCGCCGGAATCAGCAGCGGCAGCACGGTCTTCAGGAAGGTGCCGGTCTCGCGCAGCCAATCGCCCAGGTCCTCGACGGCGAACCACTGCGGCAGCCGCCAGGCCAGCGTGGCGCCGATCGCGGTCAGCGCCGGCAGCCGGATGAACCACGGCGTGCCGCGCCCGCCGAGCAGCAGCACGGCGAACAGCAGACAGAACAGGTAGGCGACGTGCCGGTGCTCGTGCTCCGGCTCGGCGAACTGGGCTTGGCCGAACTCCAGGCGCGCCTCGATCTCCTGCCGGCGCTTGGCCTCCTCGCGCCAGAACAGGACGGCCATGGTGAGGCCGGTCAGCGTCGACACCACCGGCACCGCCAAGGTGCGCCACAGACCCATCTTCAGCCCGACCACCTGGAAGGTCCAGACGGCCGAAACGAAGTTGACCGCGGGCGCCGCGTAGAGGAACGCGAACGCCGGCCCGATGCCGGCGCCGCGGCGGTAGATGCTGCTGCCGAGCGGCACGATGTTGCAGGAGCAGGCCGAGAGGACGAAGCCCGACAGCGACGTGACCGCATAGGCGACGACCGGCTTGGCGCGGTGGCCGAGGAAGCGGAGCACATGCTGGGTCGAGATGAACACCGGCACCGCACCGGCGATCAGGAACGCCGGCAGGACGACGGGCAGGAAGTCCCACGACAAGATGCAGCAACGAAAGACGTTGACGAATTGCATGGCAGGTGGCGGCCCGGCCGGCAGATGAGGCCCACCGCTCCCTCATTATGATCCGGGCGAGGCGGGTCGGGCGAGCGATTCCCGACCGATTTTCGTACCAATTCCGCCCGCCGGTCAGGCGTCGGCGGTGACCTCACGCGGCCGCACGACGCAGTACAGCAGCGCGATGCCGGCCACCATGAGGCCGGCGAGGCGGGCCTCCTGGGCCCGCGCGTGGGCGAGCAGTGCGAGGCAGACGGCGATGCCGACCACCGGGACCACCGCCGGCGGCTCGAAGAAGCCGCGGGGCTCACCGGCCCGCCGGCCGAGGACGAGCATGGCGGCGTTGACCACCACGAACACGCTGAGCAGCAACACGCTGGTGGCCCGAGCCAGCGGCGCCAGGTCGGTGGCCAGCGCCAGCGCCAAGGCGATGGTCATCAGCGTCAAGGTCGCCCGGTGCGGGGTGTGCCGCGTCGGATGCACGGCGCCCAGCCAGCGCGGCAGCAGGCCCTGAGTGGCCATGCCGTAGACCAGACGCGAGCCCATGATGTAGTTGAGCAGCGCGGTGTTGGTGATGGCGAACAGGGCGATGGCCGAGAACACCACCGGCGGGAAGCCGGGTGCGGCGCGGCGGACCACTTCGACCAACGGCTCCTTCGACGCGGCCAACTCCGCATGGGGCACCACGGACACGGCCGAGACACTGACGGCCAGGTAGATGACCGTGACCACCGCCAGCGACAGCATCACGCCGAGCGGGTAGGTGCGCCGCGGATCCTTGACCTCCTCGACCACGTTGATCATGTCTTCGAAGCCGATGAAGGCGTAGAAGGTGAGCAGCGAGCCGTTGAGCAGCATCGCCAGTCCCAGCGGCGTGTGGACGCCGCCGACGGTCGGCGTCTCCAGGTAGTTGACGCCGCCCCAGTAGCGGCAGCCCACGGCGATGATGATGACCAGGCCGGACACCTCGACGGTGGTGCAGACCACGTTCAGCCAGGTCGACTCGCGCATGCCCCACAGGTTGACCGCCGTCAGCGCCGCGATGAAGGCCACGATCAGGACCACAGTGGGCACGCCGGGCGCCAACGCCGAGAAGTAGCCACAGAAGGCGCGCGATTGCGTGGCCATCGAGGTCAGTCCCGAGGCCATCACGGCCAGACCGACCACGTATGACAGGAACGGCCAGCCGAAGGCCCGCTGGCTCACGTAGGCCGCGCCAGCCGCGCGGGGGTAGCGCGAGCCGAGGGCGGCATACGACAGGCCGGTCATCAGGGCGGCCACCATGCTGGTGACGAACGCCAGCCAGACGGCATTGCCCATGACCCCGGCCACCTTGCCCACCAAGGCATAGATGCCCGAGCCGAGCATGTCGCCGACGCCGAAGATGATCAGCGCCGGCAAGGTCAGGGTGGGCAGCAACTGCTCGGTCGGTCGGTCGGTGCCGGCCATGGGCTCGCTCGCTCTCGTCGTCCGCCCCGCACTACCGGCCAGGGCCGTGCCAGTGCGCCCACTGCGCCGGATAGTCCTCGCCCCAGTCCTCGACGATCTGCCGCATGATGTCGGCCATGGCCTGCCGGCCCGCGGCTTGCTCCGGGTAGTCGCGCCGCTCGGCAATGGCTGCGGCCAGGTCCTGCCCCAGCGCCTTCGCCTGCGCCAGCGCCGCCGCCTCGTCCAGCAGTCCGCGCGGGTGCTCGGCCAACGCCGCGACCGTACCGACGATCTGCGCGCCGAGATTGCCGAGAATGGCCGCCGACCACTGATTGGTCTCGACCTGCCCCGACCCGCCGGCGGTGGCCAACGCCGCGCCGTACTTGCCTTCGAGCAACTGGCAGTGCACGAGGTAGCCGCAGCGGTCGATCAGCGTCTTCAACTGGGCCGTGGCGCCCCAGAAGTAGACCGGGCTGGCCAGCACGATGCCGTCGGCCGCGAGCATCTGGTCCTTGACCTGCTCGATCTCGTCCTCGAACTGGCAGCGCCCGGTCCGGTAGCAGACCTCGCAGGCCACGCAGAAGTTGGCCTCGATACCCGCCAGGTCGATGCGCTCGACGGCCGCGCCGGCGCCTTTGGCGCCGGCCAGCACGGCATCCAGCAGTTGCGCCGTGTTGCCGCGCGGGCGGGGACTGCCCAGAATTCCCAGGATGGTCATGGCTGGCTCTCCACTCGGGCAGCGTACGTGCCGGCGAGGGCGGCTGTCAAGCGGGCCAGACGGCAAGGGCGGGCGTCGCCCGGTTCAGTTGCCCGTGGGACCGGCGTCTCGCCGGTCTGGACGAGCCAGGCAGGCGGAGCGCAACCAGCCTGGACCAGCCCAACCGCCGGGCCGGAGCGGCAGGGGAGACAGACCGGCAGGACGCCGGTCCCACGAGCGAGCGTCCTGGCACACCATGGGCTGCCCACCCAGACGACACCGGCGAGGGCCACCGCGGTGGCCCTCGCCGGTGTCAGCACCATCGGCTCGACAACGTCACGGCAGCGGGCGCAGGCCGTCGTCGTCGAGCTTCCAGACCTCCAGCACGCCCTTGCCCTCGGCCGTGCCACCGATGGCCAGGGCCTTGTTGCAGGGGGTGAACTTCAGGCAGCGGATCGGGTCGATGCCCAGCTTGGTGTCGGCCAGGCGGCACTTGTCCTTGGTGTCGAACAGCACCAGTTGGCTCTTGGCCGCGTAGGCGACCAGCCGACCGCAGGAGGTGAAGTCGACCGCGTCCGGGTTCGGCGCCGGCAGCGCCAGCGCGTCGGCCTTCTTGGCCCAGTCCCAGAGCAGCGGGCTCTTGGCACCCGAGACCGCCAACTGCGAGCTGCCGGGCTGGAGCGCCGCGCCGCGCAGGTTGACCTCCGCGGGCAGGTCGGCCGGGCTGTAGGTGCGCACGTTGACGCCCGTGGCCGGATCCCAGATCTGGACCCGCTTCGGCTGCACCACAGCCAGGAGGTTGCCGCCCTGGTTGTAGGTGATCCAGCTCAGCGTGGCCGGCGTGCCTTCGGGCGCCTCCAGCGGCAGTGAGCGGACCGCCTTCTTGCTGGCGATGTTCAGCACCTGCACCTCGCCGCCCTCGACCAGCACGGCCAGGTAGGCGCCGTTGGGGCTGAACCGCACCACGCCGAGGGTCTTCTGCGCCAGCTCGGCGCTGAACACCGGCTGACCGCCCTCGAGCGGCGTGACCGTGACCTTGCCGCTGTCCTTGGCCGCCTGGGCCACCAGCTTGCCGCACGGGCTGAGGTCGACGCCGCCGCCCTTGTTGGCTTCGGCGAGCCGCTCGGACGACAGCTCGATGCCCTTCTGGGCGCACCACAGTCGCACCGCGCCCGCGGCGTCCTCGGTCACGATGCCGTGGCCACCAGACACGAACGCCACGCGCTCGACCGAGGCGGCGTGCGGCAGCGAGAGCACTTTGCAGGCCCACGCCGGCGGCGCGGCCGGCGCCGGAGCCTCAGCGGCCGGAGCGGCGGCGGCGGGTGCCGCCGGTGTCTCCGGAGCCGGCGTGGCCGGTGGTGTGGCCGGCGCTTCGGCAGCGGGTTCTTCGTCCTTCAGACGAGCGATGGCGGCCTTCGCCTCGGTGGCTTGCGTGCTGTCCGGCTTGGCCAGACGCAGCACCTCGCCGAACTCCTTGATCGCCTCGGCGCACTCGCGCTGGTGCGCCAGCACCCAGGCGAGCAGCCAATGGGCGTCCAAGCAGTCCTTATCCTGCGCAATGGCCTTGCGCGCCAGCTCCGCGGCGTCCGCCATCCGGCCTTCGCGCTTGGCGGCCAGACCATCGTCACACAGCTTCTTGACTTCGGCTGTCGGTTCGGCCCAGGCTGCCGCCAGCAGCAGACCGCAGACGGCCCACAGCGACCAGCCCCATCGTTGCTTCATGACCACTTGCCTCTCTCCAACCTGGACAGCACCTTGGCCGTCGTGTTTCGCGGCGGCCAACGAATTCCTTGTGCCCCTCCCGCCAGCCCGCTACGGCCGCGCCAGTACCAGGCGGTTCCCCTGCACCGAGGTGACCTTGACGGCGGGGATGGTTACCAGGCCATCCGCGCCGACCGTCACTTCGCTGCGGCCGACGACCGTGCCGCTGCCGAGATCGTGGTTCTCGAACGTGTACTTCATACCCGCCCGCGGGGCCAGCAAACGCAGCCGGCGCCAAGTGACCGTGGCGGTCACCGGCAGCCGCGCCGCGTCGAGATACCAACGCACCACCACTTCGGCTCGCGCCGGCGTCTCCTGCGGTGGATCGTGCTCCAGACCGCGCCCCATGGCGCCGACCGGCGCGCCGTCGGCCTGGTCGCCGCGGCCCGGGTCGTCGTCGGACGAACACTCGCTGAACGCCAGGTAGCTCTGATCGAGCCGATAGCGGCGCAAGTAGCGCAGGCTGAACCGCTCTTTGAGGTCAGCGGGCAGCAGGCCGCTGGCCGTGGCGTGGGTGCCCTCGTTCCAGGCCGCCACCAACGCCTGGCGCCGGTCGCGCAGCGCCCGGTAGAAGTCGGGGCACTTCCACCACGGGATGCTGGTGTCCCGCCGGCCGTTGACCACGAACAGCGCCGGCAGGTCGCCGTTGTGCGTGCGCACGAAGCGCGTCGAATCGAGCCGCTCGCGCACCGTCAGCCCTTCGCTCGTGCGCTGGTCCAGGCCGCCGCACTCGGCCTCCACGCGCATGGCACTGTCGCCGCCAGGGCCGCGGCCATAGGCCACAATCGGCACCCAAGCGAGGCAGGCGGCGAAGATCTCCGGGTGGTGCAGGCCGAAGCTGATGGTGCCACAGCCGCCCATCGAGCTGCCGGTGCAGTAGCTGCGGTGCGGATCGGTGCCGAAGTAGGCTTTGGTCCAGTCGATCAGCCAGAGCAGGCGGCGCTCGGTGAACGGCACCACCGTGCCGGTCTTCATCGCCGCCGGCTCGTCGAGGTGGTCGTTGTAGCCGAACCAGAACGAGTGCACCGCGGGCGTCAGCTTCTGGCAGCCGTCGCGACCCTCGGTCAGCATCCGGTCGATCCAGGTGCGGTCGGTGGGCGTGAGCTGCACACTGTCGCCGCGCACCGCCGCGCCGTACTTGAACGGCAGGCCCTCGCGCCAGCCCAACTGCGCGTCGCCGAACATCAGCCAGTCCTGGCCGCCGCGCCCGGTCTTGGCGTGCAGGATGAGGTCCAGCGCCAGCCCGCGTCCGGTGCCGGGTTTGGGCTTCTGGGCCGGCTCGCCCTGCCAGATGGGCTGCGGCGTGGCCACCTGCTGGGTGACCGGTGCGGCGAGGCTGTTGGCGCCCGGCGAGATGACCGGGTTGGCCGGGTCGACCACGGCGAAGAAGCGAGCGCCCGCCGTGACGGCGGTCACCGTATGGACGAACAGCCCGCTATCGGGATCGAGCCGCTGACCGCCCTCTTCGATGCGCCAGCCTTCGTGCGGAATGGCGGGCTTCTGGCCGTTGGCGTCCGCCTTCAGTGGATTGCCGTAGGTCTCGGGATTCAGCCACCAGTCGCCGGCCGAACCGGGCAGCAGGTGCCGCGCCAGGCGGGTGACGCCGGGCTGGTCGGCCCGGGTGATCGGCTCGGCGGCCATCAGCACGTCGAACCGCACGCCGGCCTGGGGCGCCGTCTCACGCCAGGTGAGAAAGGTCTGCCCTGACCGGTGGACGGCCTTCAACTCGGACACCGGCGCGGCAGCGGCGAGCGTTAAGGCCAGCAAGCAGACAACGTGCATCGCGCATCCCTCGGCACCGCGTAACCCGGCCGCCGGCCCATGATACGCGAGCGGGTCCGCAGCCACAAGACCAGCCTCGCTCCTCGCGCACCCGCGCCTAACGCTACTGCTTGGCGAAGGTGGCGGTGCCGGAGGCGGTGGCGCCGCTGGCAAAGGTGACCGTGTAGCTGACCGTCAGCCCGGTCCCAGTGGCCGTGCCGGTGAAGTCGACGCGCGTGATCGACGCGTTGGGCAGGTTCGTGGCGCTGCCGCTGACGGTGCCGTCGGCACTGATCGAGCCGACCAGATGCCCGAACGTCGCCGTCGTGGTGTCGAACGTCAGGCCGCCGTTGACCACCGTGACCGGCAACGTCAGCGGCGCCGGTGCGGCGCCACCCAGCACGTTGCCGCCCAGCGTGACGGTGATCTGCTGCGTGGTGGCATCCTGCCCGGCCACCACGGCCAGACCGGCCGTGCCCTGGCTGCCATACGTGCTGTTCGACCAACTGCCGGGCCAAGTGCCGACGAACCGCTCCGGCGTGAACGCGACGGTCGTCGCGCCGCCTCCGCCGCCACAGCCGCCAGCCACCAGGCCGATGGCTGCGGCCCACACCAGGTAGGCGATCGCGCGATAGCGCTTCATGATCAGTCTCCGGTGCCCAGCCCGGACCTGCGTCGGCCGCGCCAACCAGCCGTGCGGCGAGTGCTGCGCCGCTACTTCACCCGCCGCGCGTCCCAGCGGTACTGCGCCACATCCGGCTTCTGGAAGTCGTTGTACGAGCCGGTCAGCGTGTTGCCATCATCCGACAGCGTGAACTTGGCCCCGCCCCACATAGCCGGGTTGTTCCGGTCGCGCCAAGTGAGCCGGACGATGCGGCCGTCGACGGTGCCTTCCAGGTCGTAGTGGCCCCAGAACGTGCCGGTGACCTTGGTGCCGTTCTGCTGCAACTCGAACTGACCATGGTCGCTCGACGTGCTGGCCCAGGTGCCGGTGAACGTCTTCGGCTTGGCCGGCGGCTGGCCGCCGCCACCACCGCCCGGGTTGGCGTTCTGGTCGGCGGGCTTGGGCGGCTGGCCGGCCACTGGGCCGCCACTGCCACTGCCGCCGCCACCGGGTGGGGCGGCGCCGGGCACGGTCGGCCAACCGGTGACTTCATCGGGTGGCAGCGGGCCGGCGCTGCCGGCGGCGCGGGGCAGGTAGCGCCAGTACACATAGTGGTGGGTGGCGCTGTTCCACGGGCCGGCGTCGAGCCAGAACATCCGCACCGGCTCAGTCGGTGCCGGGCCGGACCAGGTCGGGGCCAGCGTGGCGCTCAGCGTGACCGCCTTGGCCTGGTCGAAGGTGGCCAGGAACTCGTTGCCCTGCCGCTCCTTGTGCTCGCAGAGGATCCACCACTTGGCGCCGAGGCCATAGCGCGAGTGGGCCGCGGTGCGAATCGACAGGTTCACCCGCTGGCCGCGCTTGACCACCGCCGGCGGCTCGTCCCAGGTGATCGAGGTGAAGTCGTTGCGATTGTCGCGGGTGCTGGTCAGGCTCAGCGAAGTGGGGGTGCCGACCAGCTTCATGTCCGGCACGCGATCGTCCCACTCCTTACGGACCATCTCCGGCTCGCCGGTGCGCACCCACTCCAGGTTCTGGTAGTCGAGCACCGGCGCGGCGCCGGTGGCCGGGTCGTGAACCGTGTAGACGATCACGCCTTCGGCCGGCGTGTAGCCTTCGCTGGAGACCGTGTAGCGCAGGCGGTAGCGCGTGGCCATGCGCGGCGTCAGCCGCACGTTGCAACGCCCCACCGCGCGGTGCAGGTTGGCGTCCACCGGCAGGTTCTCGAAGTGCTTGAAGCCGATCCGCCACTGCACGTTGCCGTTGCTGTCCAGCGCGCCGATGCGGTCCAGCTTGACCTCGACGGTCACCTGCTTGAGCACCTTGACGTCCTTCGGTACGCCCTCCACCGCGAAGTCCAGGACCAGCACCGACATCTGGTCCTTCACCAGCGGGTAGGGCGAGAAGTTGTCGTCGACCACCCGAATGCGCTTCGGCTGGTCGCTGACGGTGATGCGCACCCATTCAGAGCCGGCCTCGACGCCGTTGCCGCTGGCGATGATGACCAGCAGGTAGTCGCCCAGTGCCTTGGGCGCCACCAGCGGCAGGTGGCGGCCAAACGAGAACGACTGCTCGCCGGCCCCGCCACTGTAGCGATAGACCTGAGTACCGATGGCGGAGTTGCTGACGCTTGGCGTGTGCAACATCGGCAGCACGTTGCCGCTCAGTGCCCCGCCAGCGATGTAGTCGACGGCGGTCTGGCCGGGCGAGTTGGGCCCCAGACGCAGGAACGCGCCGGACAGGCCCATCGGCGCGGTGCCGGCCAGGTCGCGCGTCGTGACGACCATGCGCCCACGGATGGCTTCGCCGGGCATGAGCATCCGCGTGGTCAGGTGGAAACTGATGGTGGCGCTTGCTTTGGGTGCCGCGAGAGCACCGGTTGACCAACCGAGCAGGATGGCCAGAGAGAGACCGAGACGACCAACGGCGTGACGTCGCGAGACACGTGCAGCCATGGACGTGCTCCCCAACGGCGGAGTGTTGCCCCGCTGCCGCGACCCGGCATCGCGACGATTGTAGGCGGGCGGATCGGCCGACGCAAGCCGGATCGTCCAGCCGGCGACGGCTACCGCCGCGGGTCGTAGTGGAACAGGTCCTGGTCGGGCATCTTCAGGCCGAGCAGTTGCAGCCGCAGCTCGGAGGCGTTGGCCAGCGCCTGCCACGGCACGCCGCGCTCAATCGACTCGTAGCGCTTGAGCCACCAGTAGCCGAAGTAGAGGTAGATCACGCGCCGGCGGCCAGTGGATTCGTTGCGGCCGCCGCTGTGCCAGGTGGCGCTGTTCAGGAAGATGGCGCTGCCGGCGCTGACCGGTAGGGCCACTTCGCCCGGCAGCGAGTCGGTCAGCGGCGGATGGTGCGGCGGCGAGTCCTGGCCGCGGTGGCTGCCTGGGATGACACAGGTCGGGCCCTTGTCCGGCGTGATGTCGTCGATGAACAGCAGCGTGTTGATGGATAGCGGATGGTCGCCGGGGAAAGCGAAGTCGCGGTGCCAGGAGCGCTTCGGCACCTCGCTGTGCGGGCCTTGCCGCAGCAGCTCGTAGTAGAGCAACTGCACCTGGTTGCCGAACATGGCGCGCTGCCGCTCCAGGATCGGCGGGTGCTCCATCAGATCGAGAAACGCCGGGTGCTTGAGTAGCTTGGCCTGGGTGCAGGGCGGGCCCTCGGCCGACCAGACGCGCTCGAATTCGTCGCGCACGCGGGTCAGGTCTGCACCGACGAGGATGTCGGGCACGACCAAGTAGCCTTGTTCCAGAAACTGGGCGCGTTCTTCGGACGTGATCATGCTCGCCTCCTGGCAGCAGTCTACTTCATGTTGGCCGCTCGCGTCGCCTCGTCTTGGCCGCGGGCGCCGACGGGCACAAAGGAACCACGCCACCGGGCGAGGAAGCAGACTAAGGACGGGAGCGGGCCATGCGGCGAGCGATGCTGGTGCTGTGCTGTTGCGCGGTGGCGCGGGCCGAGAGCGGGGCCGACTACCAGCGTGGGACCGTCGCTCTGGTCCACCAACTGAGCCGTCTGCAGACAACGGCTCGCGTGCTCCATGTGGCCGCGCACCCCGACGATGAGGACAGTGCCCTGCTGGCGCTCCTGGCCCGCGGCTATGGGGCCCGCGTCGGCTATCTCAGCCTGACGCGCGGCGAGGGCGGGCAGAACAGCCTCGGTCCCGAGCTCTACGACGCTCTGGGCCTGGTGCGCACCGAGGAGCTGCTGGCCGCCCGAGCCCTCGATGGGGCCGAGCAGTGGTTCGGTGGTGCCTACGACTTCGGCTTCTCGAAGACCGCGGCCGAGACGGTCCGCCACTGGGGCGAGCAGGAGACCCTCTCTGACATCGTCGCCGCGATCCGGCGCCAGCGGCCGCAGGTGGTCATCACCCGCTTCGCGGGCGACCGCGGCGATGGTCATGGCCACCACCAGGTGGCCGGCTGGCTCTGCCGGCGCGCCTTCCGCCTGGCCGGCGACCCCCGCGCCTTCCCCGAGCAGCTCCAGCAGGGCTTGCTGCCCTGGCAGGCGACCAAGCTCTACCTCGACCGCTGGGACGTGGCCGGCACCGCCGCGCCGCTCGACGTCGGCGCCTGGTCGCCGCTGTACGGCCGCAGCTACCTCAGCCTGGCCATGGCCGGTCGCAGCCGGCACCGCTCACAGGACATGGGCCGGCTGGAGCCGCGCGGTCCGAGTGTGGTGCGGCTGACGCTGCTCGACCAGGTGGGCGAGCCCGACGCCAGCGGGGCCATCTTCGACGGTCTCGACCTGCGGCTGGTGGCGCTGGTGCCCGAGCCCGCGGCGGATGCGCCGGCCTGGCAACGCGAGGTGCGCGCGCAACTGATCGAGGCCGCGGCCGCCGTGCGCGAAGCGCAGAGCGTGCTGGTGACCGGCCTGCTGCCGCGCCAGACCGTCGGCGAGTTGGCCCGCGCACTGCGGGCGCTGCGCCGCATCGACGAGACGATCCAGCCGCTGCCCGTCGAGGCGGTCGGCGCGCTGCGGCTGGCCATCGGCCAGAAGATCGCCGACTGCTCACTGGCGCTGATGCTGGCTGCCGGCGTGGAGCTGGACGCGCTGGCGGACCGGCGCCAGGTGGCGCCGGGCGAGGCGTTGACGGTGGCCGGCCAGGTCTACTGGCCCGAGCGGACGCGGGTCGACAGCCTGCGGCTGGTCTTGCAGACGCCCACCGGCTGGACCACGAGCGCGCTGCCGGAGACCCCGCTGTTCGGCAACCACGCTGTGTCGTCGGGCAGCGGCGACCGCGTCGATGTGCCGGCCGACGCCGCGCCCACGCAGCCCTACTGGCTGGCGCAACCGCGCCGCGGCGACCGGTTCGCGACGCCCGATCCCGCGCTGGCCGGCCTGCCTTACGCGCCGCCGCCGCTGCAGGTGCAGCTCCGCCTGGCCATCGACGGCGGCATTCTGTCGGTGGTGCGCCCGGTCACCTGGCGGGTGGCTGATCCGCGCCGCGGCGAGCGCCGGGCACCGGTGACCGTCGTGCCGGCGGTCACCGCGAGTGTGCGGCCCGACCTGGTCGTGTTGACCCCGCGGCGCACGGCGCCGGTGGTCCTGACCACCGTACTGCGCAACCACACGACGGCCGCTGTGCGGGGTCGGTTGCTCCTGCGCGCGGGCGACACCCACCTGGCCGCGCCGGTCGAGGTGGCCATCGCCGCCGGCGACCGGCAGCGGGCTCGCCTGACGCTGACCGCGCCCGTGAAGGCCGGCCTCGCGCAGCTCTGCTGGCAGGTGGCCGACCGGCCCGCGCAACCGCTGCAGGGACTGCACGAGATCGACTACGACCACATTCGTCCGAGCAGCCACCTCACCGCGGCGACGGTGCGTCTGGTGGCGGTCGACGCCCAGGTGCCAACGGCCCGGGCCGTCGGCTACGTGCCCGGGCCGGGCGACGACTGGCCCGAAGCGTTGCGCCGGCTCGGCGTGGCGGTGCGCTGGCTCGACGCCGAGACGTTCGACGAGCCCGACGCGCTGGAGGGCCTGCGGACGATTGTGATCGGCCTGCGCGCCTATGAGACCAACGAGGCCCTGGCGCGGCACCACCGGCGCCTGCTCGACTGGGTGGCGGCCGGCGGCACCTTGGTGGTGCAGCACCAGAAGCTGCCGTGGAGCAAGGGCGGTTACGCGCCTTACCCGCTGACCATCGCCGAGCCGCACGACCGGGTCACCGACGAGGCCGCCCCGGTGCGGTTCCTGCCGCCGGACCACCCGTTGCTGACCTGGCCCAACCGGCTCGGGCCGGCCGATTTCGACGGGTGGGTGCAGGAGCGTGGCCTCTACTTCGCGCACCAGTGGGACGAGCGCTACCGCCCGCTGCTGGAGTGTCACGATCCGGGCGAGGGCGAGCAGCGCGGCGGTCTGCTGGTGGCCGCCGTGGGCCAGGGCGCGTTCGTCTACTGCCCGCTGGCGCTGTTCCGGCAACTGCCGGCCGGCGTGCCCGGGGCGTACCGCCTGCTGGCCAACCTGGTGGCCTTCGCGGCTCGGCCCGCGCGTTGACACCGCCCCGGCTGCGTGTTACCGTGGAAGGGTCGAAATCCCCTTCCGATGCGGTTTGCCGATGCCCCGTAAGCTATACATCGAGACCTACGGCTGCCAGATGAACGTGGCCGATACGCAGCTCATCCGCGGGAGCCTGGGCCCGCTGGGCTACATCAGCACGGACACGCCCAACGACGCCGACGTCATCCTGGTGAACACCTGCGCCATCCGCGAGAACGCCGAGACGCGCGTCTGGGGCCGCCTCGACCAGCTCGCGCGGCAGAAGCTCACGCGGCCGGACGTGACGCTGGGTCTGGTGGGCTGCATGGCGCAGCACCTCAAGGACCGCATCCAGGAGCGCGCGCCGGCCGTCGATCTGGTGGTCGGGCCGGATGCCTACCGGCGCCTGGGCGACATTCTGCTCACCGAGCGCGATGAGCCGTATGTCGACGTGCGCCTGGACAAGCACGAGCGCTACGAGGGCTTCGATCCGGCCAGCGACAACCAGGTCAGCGCGTTCCTGACCATCATGCGCGGCTGCGACAAGTTCTGCACCTTCTGCATCGTGCCGTACGTGCGCGGGCGCGAGCGCAGCCTGCCGTTGAGCGAGGTCCGGCGAGCCGCCGAGCAGCTGGTCGCCGACGGCATTACCGAGGTCTGTCTGCTGGGCCAGACGGTGAACGCCTGGCGTGACGGCGAGAGCGACTTCGCCCTGCTGCTGCGCGAGCTGAACGCGTTGCCCGGTTTGCGCCGGATCCGCTTCACCTCGCCGCATCCGGCCGACTTCAGCGAGGCCACCATCGCGGCGATGGCCGACTGCGCGAAGGTGATGCCGTACCTGCACCTGCCGCTGCAGAGCGCGGCCGACCGCGTGCTGGAGCGCATGAACCGCGGCTACACCTACGCCGACTACCGGCGGCTGGTCGAGCGGTTCCGCGCCGGCGTGCCCGACCTCGCGCTGAGCACCGACATCATCGTCGGTTTCCCGGGCGAGACCGAACCGGAGTTCGCGCAGACGCTGGCCAGCGTCGAGGAGCTCGGCTTCGACCAGGCGTTTATGTTCGCCTACTCGGCCCGGTCGGGCACCAAGGCGTTCGGCTGGGAGGACGACGTGCCGCCCGCCGAGAAGACCCGGCGGTTGGAACTGGTCATCGCGCGGCAGGAGGCCATGGCGCAGGCGCGCAACGCCGCCTGGGTCGGGCGCGACACGGAGGTCTTGGTGGAAGGCACGGCACGGCGCGGCAACGGCTGGTACGGGCGCACGCCGCAGTTCAAGGCGGCCGTGTTCCAGTGCCCGCGGCCGCTGCAGCCGGGCGATCTGGCCACGGTGCGCGTGACCGGCGCCACGGCGCACACGTTGACCGGCGAGGCGGTGTGATGGTCAGGTGGCTGTCGGTGGCGCTGGTGCTGCTGGCCACCGTCGGGTCCCTGACGCTGTTCGCCGAGGGCCTGGGCCTGACCTATGACGAACCGGTCTACGCGGCCGTGGGCGAACGGCACCTGGGCTGGTACACCGGTGTGTTGACCGGTCAGTTCAGCCCGTTCGACCGCGCGGCGCTCGACCGGCACTGGCGCAACAGCGGCTCGACACCCGTGGAGGCCGACTGGCACCCACCGGTGGGCAAGGTCTGGTTGGCGCTGTGCCGTCGCCTGCCATCGCCGGGGGTGTTCGCCGGCTACCGGTTGGGCAACGTGCTCTGGTTCGCCTTCACCACCGGCCTGCTGTGCTGGTTCATCGGCCACGAGGCCGGCGCCGTGGCGGGCCTTGCGGCGGGCCTGGCCTGGTTGACCATGCCGCGCGCCGTGGCGCACGGCAACCTGGCGGCGCTCGACATGCCAGTAGCGTTCTTCTCGCTGGTGGCGGTGTGGGTGGTGTGGCGTGGGTCGGCGCAGGTCGCTGGTGCCGGGGCGAGCACCTCACCCCCCAGCCCCCTCTCCGCTGGCGGAGAGGGGGAGTCGAAGGAGCACCGATCCGCGCCGACACCCCCTCTCCGCGGGCGGAGAGGGGGCCGGGGGGTGAGGTGGCCGTTCGCCCGCCCCGCGACTCGCCTCGCCCTGCTCTTCGGCCTGACCCTCGCGCTGGCCGTGTCCAGCAAGTTCAACGGCGTGCTGGTGTGTCCCGCGGTGGTCCTCTGGGCCGCCATGGTCCGCCGCCGAGCGGTGGCCCCGCTGCTGGTGGGCGCGGCGGTGGTGGCGCCGCTGGTCGGCTGGCTGCTCTGGCCGTGGCTGTGGTACGACGGCTGGGCGCACCTGCGCGCGGTGGTGGCGTTCCATGGTCGGCACTCGCTGATCGCCACCGAGTACTGCGGCCGGGTCTGGACCGACCCGCCGCCGCCGTGGCACTACCCGCCGGTCATGCTGGCCATCACCACACCGCTCCTGACGCTGGCCAGCGCGGCCGCGGCCGGGCGCCGCGCCGACGGCCTGACGCGTCTGCTGGGGCTGGTGCTGCTCTGGCATATCCTGCCGTTCATGCAGCCGGGCGCCGCGAAGTACAACGGCGTGCGCCTGTTCCTGCCGGCCCTGCCGGCGCTGGCCGCGCTGAGCGGCCTGGGCACGGCTCGTCTGGCCGCCGCACTGGCCGCTCGGGTGCCCGCGACGAGCCGACGCACCGTGCCGTTGGCGGTGATCGCCGGCGTCTATCTGCCGGCGTTGGTCGGGCTGTTGCAGGTGTATCCGTACCCGATGGCGTATTACAACGCGTTGGTCGGTGGCGCGGTCGGAGCCGACCGGCGCGGCTTCGAAACGAGCTACTGGGGCGACCCGTTCCGCGAGGCGGTGCGCCAGGTCAGCCGCGTGGCGCCGCCGGGCGCGGCGGTGTATCTGCACCCGCCGGGCGCGATTGCGATGGTCGAGATGTACCGCGGCACCGGGCAGTTGCGCGGTGACCTGCGGTTGGTGCACGGCGCGGCGGGTCTGCGGTCAGCACGGTACTTCGTGTACCAGAACCGGCGCTCGGAATGGGATGACCTGGCCTTTCGCCTGCGCGAGCAGCAGACGCCGGCGATGGTGGTCGACGCGTCTGGCGCCGCCGTGGCCTACATCTGGGAACGGAGAGCACCGTGGCCCTGGTTGGAGCCATAAAGTTCGCGCATATGCAGGGCCCGCAGTTCTATCAGGTTGCGGAGCCGGACTTGGCGCGCGGGCAGCAGATGGTGGCGCCGACGCGCTTCGGGCACGCGGCCGGGCAATTGCTGGCCACGCCGTACGAGCTGCTCGCCGGCGCGCCGCCGGACGAGTGGGCGCGGCCGGCCGGTCCGGACGACCTGGCCCGCGCCGACAGCAACGTCGAGCTGGCCGCGGCCAGCCTCGCCTCGTGCAGTCGCCACGTGGCGCGGCACCGGTTGCCGATGAAGCTGATCCAGGCGTTCTGGTCGCTCGACCGGCAGCAACTGACGGTGTTCTACTCGGCGCCGAACCGCGTCGACTTCCGGGCGCTGCTGCGCGACCTGGTGCGCGAGTTCCGCGTGGCGCTCCGCCTGGAGCAGATCGGCGATCGCGACGCGGCACGCGTGATCGGCGGCCTCGGGCGCTGTGGCCGCGTGGTCTGCTGCCGGCAGTGGATGCCGCGCTTCGAGGCCATCAGCGTCAACCACGCGCGTGACCAGGGCCTGCTGCCGCTGCCACAGCAACTGGCCGGCCGCTGCGGGCGACTGCGCTGCTGCCTGCGGTTCGAGCTGGACGACGGCGAGGAGCTGAGCCTGGCCGACCTGTGCGCCCAGCACAACCCGCGCAAGCCGATCAAGACGGCCACCTACCACACCTGGTACGAGGACGACGACGAGCCGGTGCTCCCCGATCCACCCGAAAGCGCGCGATGACGCCTGCCGATCCGCTGACTTTGTTCGTGACCAACCTCGACCGGCCGGTGTTCGCGCTGCGGCACCTGCCCGAAGAGGTGATCGCCGTGCTGTTCGCCTACTACTCGCGTAGCGCCGACTCGTTGCGCGACAACCTGCGGAAGCTGCTCGCCGAGGGCGACCTGGCCGTGCCCGCAGCCGGCTGGAGCGAAGGCGACGACAGCCTGGCGGCGGCGCAGGCCAAGGCGCAGGAGTTCCACGAGAAGTGGGTCGTCGGCTACGGCCATTCGAGCGTCGCCGAGCACGCCGTGGTGCATCTGGCCGTCGAGGGCCTCAGCATCGTGGCGACCAAGGTGCTGGAAGACAACCGGCTGGCCAGCTACACCGAGAAGTCGACGCGCTACGTGCGCTTCGACGCCGACTCGTTCGTGCGCGAGCCGAGCCTGATGGCCTCGCCGCTGGCGGCGCGCTACGAAGACACCTGCCGCCGGCTGCTGGCCACCTACACCGACCTGCTGCCCCAGGTCACCGCGCAGGTGGCCGAGCGGTTTGGGCGGCCCGCGGACTGGACCGACCGCCGCTACGACAGCGTCTGCCGCGCGAAGGCGTTCGACATCGTGCGCTACCTGCTGCCCGCGGCCACGCGCACCAACGTCGGACTGACGGTCAACGGGCGCTCGCTGGAGCATCTGCTGACCAAGCTCTACAGCCACCCGTTGGGCGAGCTGCGGGCGCTGGCCACCGCGGTGCACCACGAGGCGCAGCACATTGTGCCGACGCTGCTGAAGTACGCGGCGCCGAACGAGTACCTCCAGCAGACGCCGCCGGCCGTGGCGGCCAGGGCCGCCGAACTGCTGGGTGACCTGCCGGCGGCGCCGGCGCCGAGCGGCGCGCGCCTGATCAGCGCGCCGGCCGAGCCGCTGCTCGACCTGGCCGCCGCCATCGTCTACGAGACCTGCGCGCAGCCGCTGGAGCAGGTCAAGGCGCGCCTGGCCGAGCAGGGCCGCCCCGTCTGGTTGGCCATCATCGACGAGTACCTGGGCCGTCGCGGGCGGTTCGACGCTCCGTTGCGGGCGCTGGAGCATCTCGTCTACACCTTTGAGCTGGTGGTGGACTACGGCGCCTACCGCGACATCCAGCGCCATCGCATGTGTACGCAGACGGCCCAACCGCTGACCGCCGCCTTGGGCTATGAGACCCCGCCCGAGATCGAGGACATGGGCCACGGTCCGACTTACCATGCGGTCATGGGCGCGGCGGCCGAGGCCCAGGCGGCGATGCTGGCAGTCGTGGGCGCCGAGGCGGCGCAGTACGTCCTGCCGTTGGCCTACCGCAAGCGGGTGCTGTACACCTGGAACCTGCGCGAGTTGCACCACTTCATCAGCCTGCGCTCGAGCCGTCAAGGCCATCGCAGCTACCGGTGCCTGGCGCAGCAGTGCTGGCACGAGTTGTCGCGCGTCCACCCGGAGCTGGCGGCGGCCGTGCGCGTCGACCTGGCCGACTACGATTTGGCGCGCGGCTGAGCCGCAACCGGCACCGCCCCTTGCGCCGGCGCGCGGAAAATGGTACGACAGGTTGCCGGCAGCGGGCGCGGCCACGGTGCCAAACGTCGCGTGCGGGTGGTGGTGTCGGAGAACGGTAGTTGCCTGCACTGGTCCGCCAGTACTTCGACTGGCTCGCGTCGATGTACGATGAGACCACGGCAGCCTGCCAGTGGTCGGCCCCCCAACATCTGGCCGCGGCCGGCCTGCCACTGGTCTCCATCGGCGACCGGGTCGTCGATCTGGGCTGTGGCACCGGTCAGTCCAGCCAGGCGTTCGACGAGCACGGCTGCTACTGCGTCGGCGTCGATTTCGCCACGGACATGATGGCCCAGGCGCGGCGCCACCGACCGGGCATCCATCTGGTGCGCTGCGACCTCGACCAGACCGCCGGCTGGCCGTTCGCCGAGCACGTGTTCGACCTGGCGGTCTCGGCCGGCGTCTACGAGTGCCTCGACGATCCGCAGGGCTTCCTGGTGCGGGTGAACCGGCACCTGCGGCCCGGCGGCTGGCTGGTGTTCACGTTCGATGAGTACGTGCCCGGCCATCCCGTACAGGGCAAGGCGGTCGACCGCGCCGACAGCGGCATCCCGAACCCGATTGAGGAGTTGGCCGGCTGGCCGCTCCGGCGCCACAACATCGACCTCGTGACCGGCTGGCTGGCCGACGCGGGCTTGCAGTTGCACTGGCACCGGCAGATCGAGGCCGACATCCACAGCGCGTACGGGGTGCCGATCTACTACCGTCTGGTGGTGGCCCAGACGTCGCCCTGAGTCGTGCGGCAGCGACGGGCTGGTCCACGCAACGTCAAGCCGGGAGCTGACGATGGCGAAGCACGTCCTGATCGGTCTGCTGCTGTCGGCCTGCCTCGCGCCGGCCCAGGAGAACTTGCTGCCCGACCCGTCGGTCGAGGAGACGCAGCCGCCGAACCAGTTCGGCGTGCCCTATCGGCGCTGGAACGGCTGGAAGTTCGAGGGCGTCTGCGAGTTCCGCAATGGCAAGGTCGCCCGCACGGGTCGGACCAGTGCCGAGCTGGTGGGCGGCCAAGGCGCCAAGCTCCGCGTCTACACGCCGACCGTCACAGTGGAGCCCGGGCGCTACCGGTTTGCCTGCTACCTGCGCGGCCTTGACATCGGCCGGCACGCCTGGGGCCTCAGTGAGGACCTCTGCTTTGCCGACGACCAGTACTACCCGTTGAAGCTGGCTGGGACCTTCGGCTGGACCCGCGTCGAGCTGGTCAAGCAGGTCACCGCCCGGCGCGAGGTGGTGGCCCGCCTCGGGCTGTGGGCGCCGGGCCGGCTGTGGGTGGACGACGCCGAGATCGTGCGCGTGCCAGAGACCACCCCTGTGACGCCCGCGCCGGTGATCGGCACGGCGGAGCAGCCGATCGAACCACCTGGCGCGCTCGATCCGGCCCAGGCGGTGGCCTGCCTCGATTGCGGCTACCGCAACCTGCCCGCCTGGCGCACCTGCTACGCCTGTGGGGCCACGCTCGGCGCCGCGCCGGCGGCCCAGACCGGGCCCGCGGTGAAGGAACTGTGCAGCTTCGAAGCCGGTCGGCCGGCGCCGTTTGCCGAGGGCACCGTGGTCACGGAGCACGCCACCGACGGGCGCTGTGCTCTGCGGGTGGACCGCAACTGGTCGTCGTGGGACGGGCCGCAGGACTGGACCGGCTACGACTACCTGGTCGTGGACGTCTACAACGCTGGTGACGAGCCGCAGCCGGTGGGCTTCGAGGTGCGCGACGCGCAGACCCGCGACTACTGGACGCGCGTCAACTACACCTCAGTGGCGCCGCCGGGCGCCTCCATCCTGCGGATGCCCACCGAGATCTACGTCGGCGAGAAGAGCCGGCCCGGACGGATGCTCGATCGGGCGGCGGTGCGGCGGCTGGTGCTGGTCGTCGGCGAAGCCAAGGCGCCGCTCTACTTCGACCGTGTGCGGCTCGAACGCGACCTGCTGGCGGACCAGGTCAAGGTGCCGGGCCTGCGCGCCTTCGCTTTCGGGCCGGGCACCAACGCGGCCGTCCGCGGCTTCGAGCGGGTCACGCCGGCCACCAGCTACTCGGTCGGCCGCGGTTTCGGCTTCCAGGACGCGCGCCTCTGGCGGGCCTTCGACGTGCTGCAGCCCGACCCGCTCTATCAGGCCTTCATCTGCGTGGAGGCCGGCAGCTTCCGGGTCGATCTGCCCGACGGCCGCTATCGGGTGTTCTGCAACCTGGACAGCCCGTCGGGCTTCTGGGGCGAGGTGCAGAAGTACCGCCGGCGAACGGTCAAGGCCAACGGGCAGTTGGTGGTCAACGACTCCATGGACCGCGAGTCGTTTGCCCGCCGGTACTACCGCTTCGCCGACACCGAGGACCGCCTGGACGAGAACACGTTCGATAAGTACCAACGGGCCTACTTCGCCGAGAAGGAGTTCGAGGTCGAGGTGACCGGCGGCAAGCTGGCCCTGGAGTTCGCCGGCGAGAACTGGGCCCACTGCCTGTCGGCCCTGGTGGTCTACCCGGCAGCCCAGGCCGATGCCGGCGCGCAATGGTTGGCCAATCTGCGCGAGCGACGGCGGTTCTGGTTCGACAACTACTTCAAGCGCGTGGCGCCCAACGGCCGGCGCGACGCCCACGGGCCGATCCCTGAGCTGACGCCCACGGCCGCCGAGCAGACCGCCGGCTGCGTGGTATTCAGCCGCGACTGGATGCAGGAGGTGCCCTGCAACGCGGTGCCGCGCCGGCCGGAGGTGACCGACCGACTGGAGGTGTTCGCCTCGGCCGGCCAGCAGGAGCCGGTCGTCTTCTCGGTCTACCCACTGCGTGACCTCGGTGTGGCCACGGTGTCGGTCAGCGAACTGGTCGGCCCGGCCGGCCGCGTGCCGCCGGAAGCCGTGGCCCTGGGCGTGGTCAGCCACCGGGTGAGCCGGGTGACCATGGAGGGCACGGTCTACACCATCGCCCCACGCTATGTCCTGCCCCGCGCGACCGCCGAGTTGCGCCGCGGCACCACCACCACGTTCTGGCTGACGCTGCACGTGCCGCCGAAGGTGGCCGCCGGCACCTACACCGGCACCATCACGCTCAAGCTGGCCGACGGGCGCACGCTGCCGCTGGCTGTGAGCGCCCGTCTGTTCGCGCAGCCGCTCGACGAGGCCGATCAGCCGATTGGCCCCTGGGGTTGCAGCATCGACCTGCCTTGGTACCGCGACGACCTCGGCGACTACCCGCGACAGATGTACCGCCGGTGCCTGGCCAAGATGCGCGAGCACGGCATCACCACTTTCAGCGGCATCCCGCAGATCCGCCTGACCGGCTGGCGTGACGGCCGCCCGCTGCTCGACTTCACCGTGGCCGACGAGCAGATGACCGACGCCCAGGCCGCCGGCTTCAAGCTGCTGGTGCTCAACTACGGCGCGGGCATCGGCGGGTTCAACAACTACTTCGCCGACCCCGGCGCCGTGCAGCGGTCGGGCCTGCGCGACCAGCGCGCGTTTCTGTCGGCGGTGCTCGGCGCGGTGCAGGAGCACGCCCGGACGGCCGGGTGGCTGCCGGTGGCCTACAACCTGTGCGACGAACCGCTGGGTTATGACCTGCGCCGGGCGGCCGAGAACGCGCGCGCCTGGCGCGAGGCGGCGCCGGCCGGACTGCTCACCACCGGCGCCACCAGTGTCGCGGCGCCGCGACCCGATGACCCGCACCTGGCACTGGCCTGTGCCCTGGGCATCGCCGACCTGAACCTGCACGACGAGGCGGCCGTGCGCGCGATCCAGGCGGCCGGCAGCCAGTGGGCCTTCTACAACGGTGGCAACCGGTTCACCTTCGGGACCTACTTCTACAAGTGCGTGAAGGAGTACGGCTGCCGCTTCCGCCTGTCCTGGCACTGGAACGTGGCCGCGGGCGACCCGTTCTATGCGCTGGATTGCCGCGAGGACGACTACTCCTGGTACGTGACCAACGCCCGCGGTGAACTGATCCCCTCGGTCCATTTCGCCCAGCAGATCGCGCCGGGCATCGCCGACTACCGCTATCTGCTGACGCTGGCCAATCGCCTCGCGGCGCGCCCGGACCATCCGGCGGCGGCGGCCGGGCGCCAGCTCATCGCCGACAAGCTGGCCGCGTTCCGACTGGGCCAGCGCGATCCCGACCGGCTCTGGGCCAGCGGCGAGTACCGACGGTTCCGGCGGCGATTGGCCGAAGCCATCGAGGCGCTGCAGTGAAGGTGTCGACAGCGACCCTGACACGTGGTACAAGGCGTGCGACTCAGGCGGGAGGGGCACGACATGGCGAGTGGAACTGGCGTGCGAACGGCGAGCTGGTGGTGCTGGTGGTGCCTCGCGGCGTGCGTGGGCGCGGCCGGGGCCGACCCGATCCATGACGCGTGTGCGGCCGGCAACGTGGCGCAGGTCGAGGCGCTGGTGCGCGCCGACCCGGCCAACCTGTCGCTGGCCGATGTCGTCTATGGCGGCACACCGCTGCACTGGGCCGTCTCCGGCGGACAGGGCGCGGTGGTGATGCTGCTGATTCGCCTCGGCGCGCCGCTGGATGAGCGCAACCTGGCCGGGCTGACTCCGCTCCACGGGGCCGCCATGAAGGACCAGGTGGCGCTGGTGCAGCTCCTCCTGACCGCTGGTGCCGACCCGACCGCACGCTCCTCGCGCGGGGCGACGCCGCTGGATCTGGCGACCGGGCAGCAATGCGCCACGATGCTCCGGAACGCCGAAGAGGCGCTGTTCGGCGCGCTGCAGGCGGAACGGGCGCCAACCGACGCCGTGTGGCTGGAGCAAGTGGCCCCGGACGTGGCGCGGGCCGAAGGCGAAGCCGTGCGCCGCATTGCGCCTGTGCTGGGCCAGCGCCGGTTCCAGCACGGTCTGCTCGCGCAGGCCAAGAGCTCCATCGAGTGGGTCCTGCCCGAGGGCGCCACGCGGGTGGTGGTCGCCGTGGGCATCCACCGCGAGGGCGTGTCCAATCCGCGCGGCAGCGTCAACTTCGAACTGGCGGTGGACGGCGAAGTGGTCGCCCGGAGCACGGTCATCCGCCCCGACGACCCGCCGCAAGTGCTCTCGGCCAACCTGCGCGGCAAGAAGAAGCTGGCCCTGCGCGCGGGCGACGCCCGCGACGGCACCGATGGCGATGCGGCCGGCTACGGTGGCGGCCTGCTCTACCTGGGCCAGCGCGACGCCAACAGCCTGCCGCCGCCGGAGCCCGCCGAACTGCGCCTCGAGGGCACGCGCCAACCGCTGGCCCGCTGGCGGGTGCTGGTGGTGGTGCGGCCGCAGACCAGTGCCCACCTGGCCTTGGCCGACAAGCGCCGCTGTGACGTGGACGCCCGGCTGACCGACGGCGACATCGAGCGGATCCGCGAGGTGGTGCGGCGTTGGCCGGCCACCGTGCTGCGCTGGTCGGGCGGCCGGGTGGCCCTGGAGACCGAGACCGTGGTCTCGGATCGGCCGGTGGACGACTGGAAGGCGGCCGAGGACCTCGACGGCGCCTGGCCGAACGAGCGCACCTGCTTCGCGCCGGTGACCGCGGAGCTGAAGGCTCTGGAGCAGTACGACCTGGTGGCGCACGTGTTCTGCGCCGGCGCGCGCCAGGTCAACGTGCCGAGCCGCGTTGCCGCGGTGCCGGGCGAGCGCTCGGTGGCCATTCGCACGCTGGTGGGCGAGCGGTGGCGCGACTCGCACGTGCAACTGCTGACGCGCGAGCTGATCCGCTGTGCCGAGACACTGTTTGCCCGCAGCGAGGGCTGTCGGTTCGACTCGATCGCCACGCAGGCGGCCCAGATCTTCGGCCTGGGCGTCGAGACCTGGGCCCCGCGTAATCTGGGCGGGCTGCCGCAACAGCACGACGGCTGGGAGCTGTGGGGCCACACCGCCTCGGTCTGGTCGCAGGGCAGCTACCTGGCCAAGGCCGCGGTGCCCGCACCGCAGCTCAAGGCGCCGCTGTGGGGCACGGTCTGGGACCAGGCCCCGCTGCTGCAATGGCGCCCGGTGCCCGGCGACGGCTACCGCGTGACGGTCTGGCCCGCCGGTGGCACCAAGCCGGCCTGGACCGCCACGACCAAGGAGGTCTCTGCCCAAACGCCCGCGGCGTCGCTGCGCATGGGCGAGCGCTACGTGTGGCAGGCGACCGCGCTCCGCGGCAACCGCGAGTCGCCCGTTGGCGACCTGGGCTGGTTCGCCTGCGGCCCGCTGTCGCCGCCGCGGATCAACCTGGTGACGCTGCCGCCCGGCGCCCGCAGCGGCCCGCGGGCCGTGACGGTGACCGCCGTGCTGGGCACGCGCAACGCAATCCGCTCGGCCTGGGTCGACTTCAAGCCGCCCAAGCAGCCGGTCCAGCACGCGGTGATGGCGCCCATCACACCGCTGCTGCACGAGGCGCGCTGGAGCACGCGCTTGCTGATTCTGGAGACGCCGGCGGCCGATGACCTCGAGGTGCCGGTGACCATCAACGCCGTTGACTGCGCCGGCCGCGCCGCCACCGAATGGTCGGGCAAGCTGAAGCTGCTCGATCTGGAACAGGAGGCCCACGGCGGCGGCCTGCTGGCCGAATATGGTCCGGCCGGCCGCTGGCAGGTGATGCACACCAGCGTCGACCGGCAGCCGCAAGGCCGCTGGCCCCAGCCGCCCTATGGTCTGCCCGCGCGGTGGCAGGTGGTCTGGACCGGCTTCCTGCTCGGACCGGCCAACGCCAACTGGCGCTTCGAAGCCGTGGCGAGTGGCGCGCTGCGCCTGACCCTCGACGGCAACAAGATCCTCGATGCGCCGCTGGTCTATGCCGGCCAGCGCTTCACCGGCCAGGCCTGGATGGAGCGCGGCAGCTACCATCAGGTGAAGCTGGAGTTCATGAACAACGCGCCGGAGGCCTCACTGAGCCTGGCGTGGGGGCAGAACGGCAGCCCGACCGAGCCGATTCCGGCGCGCTACTTCTACACCGGCCCCGGTCGCCGCGGCGAAGAGCCCGAAGGCGCCACGCTGGCGCTGAAGCCCGAGCCGGTGCCGCCCGAGCCGGTGCCGGCCACGGGCGGCGACGTGCTGCTGCAGGCGCGGGTGCTGCCGCGGTCCGACCGCGACGTGGCCTGGGTCGTGGCCCGCTCGCCCGAAGGCGAGCAGCGGGCGGCGGTGCTGCAAGACCGTGGCGGCGAGGACGACGGCGACCAGCCCATGGCCGCGCGGCTGTGGCTGCCGCCGAACGAGACCGAGGACGAGCGGCGCTGGCAACTGACCTGGTTCGCCACCGACCAGTACGGCCAAATCCTCAAGTGGAACGGCGCGGCCGTCCGCATCCTCGGCAAACCCAAGGCCAAGGCCAAAGGCTGACCGGCGCCGTCACGACCGCGGCCCGTGCCAGTGCGCGCTCAGCTCGGTGCGCACCGGCCAACTCGCGCGGAGCGGGTGCGCGTAGAGACCCATCTCGCCGAACGGTATGGCGCGGAAGCCGATGCGCTGGCAGACCGGCGCGCCAGGCAACAGGCTGAAGTCGCCCGCGCCTTCGTTGACGAAACCGGGCACCGCGCCGGACAGGTCGTTGTCGACCAGCTCGTTGACGCCGCGATCGCGCATGACGAACTCGCCGCAGCGGTAGACCAGGCTGCGCCAGACGCGGTTGGCGTCGCAGTTCTGCGCCAGCCGCGCCAGCTCCGGGTAGCGAGCCAGATAGAGCGGCCCGGTGGCGTCCACTTCCTTGACGGCGTTCTTGACGCCGTCGCTCTCGACAAAGCGCTTCCAGCCGGCCTCGCCCCAGGGCGAGAAGCTGACCGCCGCCTTGCAGTCGAGGAAGGCGTTGTTGTCGATCCAGTTGTCCTTGCCACCGTGGATCTGCACCGCGCCGAAGTAGCCGTTGGACGTGTTGCGGAAGAGGTTGCCGTAGACCACCTGGCCCGAGATGGCGTCGTCGAAGCGAATCGCCGCCTGCATGTGCTGGTCGGTGCCCTCGCCGATGTGGTGCCAGTGGTTGTAGCGGTAGATGCCGCCGCGGTAGGTCGGGTTGAACCACACGTCCACCGCGCCCTGGTCATCGCTCTCGTAGACCACCGAGTGGACCTCGTTGTACTCGACGAGATGGTCGTTGCCCTCGACGCGCATGGCATGGCACGGCGATTCGTTGAACAGGTTGTGCGCCACCCGGTTGCCCACGCCCTCCAACTGCACCGCCGGCGTGTAGGTGCGGTCGATGCGCGAGAAGTCGTGGATGTGGCAGTTCTCCACGTAGTGCTCGCCCGGTGTGAGCGTCTTGCGGTCGCCGCCGATGACCTCGGTGCCGCGCCGGCCCAGCGTGTGGATATCGCAGCCGAACAGTCCCACGCGGTGGCCGCCGAGCACCATGACACCGTTTTCGCCAAACCGCTGCACGGTGCAGCCGGCGACCAGACAACCCTCGGCGTCGGTCAGGCGCAGGCCGCCGCTGCGACCGCAGTCGAGGGTCAGGCGCTCGAAGGTCACCTGGGCCAGCTTCTCGCCGCTGATCATCACGTTGTTGAGCAGCGGCAGCTCGACGGTGGCGCCGGCCGGGTCGCTGGGCGGCCAGACATACAGCACGCCCGCCTTGCGGTCGACGTACCACTCACCGGGTGAGTCCAGCTCCTCCAGCAGGTTGAACGCCCACCACCGCGGGGTACCGGCGGCACCGTAGCCGGCGGCGTTGTCGATCTTGATCTCGCGCTTGGCCGGGTCGATGCCGGTCACCCGCACCCGCGTGTCGGCCCAGTCCCAGCGCCAGAAGCCGTAGAGCCAGGCGTCGTCAGCCTGGGTCCAGCGCGCCGGCCGGTCGCCGGCATAGCGGAACGCGAACGGCTGGCCGCCGGCACCGCCGGCAGTGATGGCCTCGGCGCGGGCGAAGCCCTCGTTCGGCCAGCGCGCCAAGGTACACGGCCGCCCGTTCCAATAGAGGTCGACCCACGGCCCCGTGCCGGCGCCCACACCGCGCAGGATCAGCTTGCCGTAGTCGGTGATCCCGGCGGCCTTCAGGTCCACCTGCCGCACCTTGGCACGGGCCGCCTCGGGCAGGCGGGCCAGGACCGCGGCATCGGTGACCGGGGCCAGCCCCTTGAGCACCGCGCCGCCGTGCAGCCGCGCCGTCTCGCCCGGCGCGCTGCGGTAGACGATCGGCGCCTCGGCGGTGCCGCTGTCCTGGGCCTCGAGCGCGAAGGTCTCGCGCAGCGGGTAGGTGCCGCCGCGCAGCACCACCTGGACACCGCCGCGAGGCAGCGGGCCTTTGGCCTTCAGCGCCCGAATCGCCTGGCGCGCGCCGGCCAGGCTGGCCAACGGCCGGTCGGGTGTGCCGGGATTGGTGTCGGCGCCACCGGGGGCGACGGTCAGCGTCACCGCCGGCGCGGGGCGGGCAGGCAAGGCCACACGGTTGGCGGCCGGGTCGCGCGCCGGTTGGCCCGCGGCCACACGATCCGCCTCGCGAGTGCGCTCCTGCGCCTCCCACACGTGGTGCGGGGGCACGCCGGTCAGCCCGGCCAGCTTGCCGTACTCGCGCCGGGCGTCGGCCCAGCGGCGCTCGTTCAGCCAGGTCTCGGCCAGTCGGAGCTGCGCCAGGCTGCGCCAGGCCACCGGGGCGTCGGTCTGGGCCGCCAGCTTGCCGTAGGCTTCGCGCGCGGCGGGCAGGTTGCCGGCCTGGTAGCAGGCGTGCGCCAGCTCCAGCTCGATGGACAGGCGGTCGCCGGCGGTCACCTCGGGCATCGCCAGCGCCTGCTGGTACTGCGCCTGCGCCTCGGCGGCGCGGCCCTCCTGGCGCAGGCTACGCGCCAGCGACAGGCGGACGTTGAACCGCTCACGCGCCGGAATGTCGGGCAGCGCCAGGATCTTCTCGGCCACCGGACGCGGCACCGTGTTCTGCCGCACCAGATCGAGCAGCCGCGACAGCGCCTGGCCACGGTGCGACTCGGGCAGCGCCTCGCTCTCGAACACGCGACTCAACTCGGCGACGGCGCCGCGCGCATCGTGGCGGGCCAGCAGCACTTCGGCCAGACGCAGGCGCGCGGTGGCCTGCAGGTCGGGGTGCAGACCGGTCATGGCCATGACGCGTTGCAGATCGGTCTGCGCGCCGGCCTGATCGCCGGTCGCGGCCTTGGTCTCGGCCGCCAGGAACCCAGTCACCGCGGCCGTCGGCAGATCGGTGTACCAGTGCGCCTCGCGCAAAACTTCCTCGGGGCTCAGCGCGCGGTTGTGGATGCAGACCTCGTCGGTGTCCATGATCACCGAGCCGATGCCGAAGCCGGCGAAGCCGATGCGGAAGACCGCGTCCGGCGCTGGCTTGGTGTAGCCGCCGGGATAGGCGCCACCGGCAATCTGGCGCCCGTTGAGGAACAGGCGCATCGCCTGGCCGTCCCAGGTGGCGGCCAGATGCGACCAATAGCCGTCGCCGAAGCCGCCGTTGCTCGCGTAGGCGATGGCATTGATGCCCTGCGGCCGGCCGATCTCGTAGAGGAACCGGCGCTCGGGGTACCAGGTGGTCACGCGCCAGCCATCCCAGTAGCCGATCCCGACGGAGATGATGGTGCCGGTGGTGTTGTCGCCGTTGCCGCGCAGGGCGCCATACCCGAGCTTGCGGAACCACAGGCTGGCGGTGAACTTGCGGTCGGGCACGTCGAATGGCTTGCAGGCCAGCGAGCCACGGTCGAGCCGCACGGCCTTCTTCTGGGGCCAGCGTCCCGGCACCAGTCTGAACTCGGCGGCCGGCGCGCCGCCGAACCGCAGGTCGGCGCCGGCCTCGCGCCCTTCGTTGCGGATCGGCGTGGCGGCGTCGCGCGCGTCCTCGAACGTGTAGTAGCGCGTCAGCGAGGCGTCGCCAGCCAGCTTGGCGCGCCGCGCCTGCCAGGCCTCGAAGGTGCCGCCGGCGGGGGCGGCGAGGACGGGTGGCAGGCCCACCAGCAAACCCGTGAGCAGTGCTATTGTGTGCATCCTGAGCCTCGCCATGACCTGATCTCCGCGGCAGCGACAGGCGTACCGCCTGCCTGCCGCTCAGTCGTTCGACACGTTCCGCGGATGGGGCCCGATGTACCCGACCAAGCCGCGGCCGCAGTGTTCGCGGAAGTAGAGGCGGCGACCCGCCGTTAGGCGTGTGTGCCACATGAACCGGCGGACCTGGCCGTCGGGGCAGGCGATCGTGCGCTCAGCGGCGTACTTCTCGAGCGTCGTTGGCGATTCTGGCTGGACGCGGCACTCTATCCGGCGCTCATCGATGCCTTCGGGCTGGCCTGCGAAGTACCGGTCGAGGCAACGGAGACGGAACACAACGAGGGGCAGCAGATCGGGCTCTGCCGCGGGCAGGTCCACGAGTTGCTTGCGCGCGCTGTCGCACAGGTCCAGCGACGGGAAGAGCTCGGGCCACCGCTCCAGCATCTGGCCAAAGTCTGTGATGTCGGCCGATCGCCGCAGGGCGAGCCACGGCGCATGGGTAGCCAAGTGCTCGTCGGTGCTGGCGTGTCTGACGTCGGTCACCTGACTTGCCAGTGTGGCATCGGCGCCGAGCCTGGTCTCTGTGACCTGTGCGACGGGAGACTGCCACCGGCCTGCACGGGCCACGCTGACGCACAGACCCTCGAAGAAGGCGGCGTATCCCAGGCCCAGGGTCGGCCTGTCCTCATAGTGGTACTCGGTGGCGGCCTCGGCGATGGCGTCGCGCATCTCCCTACTCCGGTCAGGCCACCGTGTCACCAGCGACTTCACGGCGCGGCGAAGCTCGACGTCCACAGCGCCATCGTTGAGCCACTGCACAAACCGGTAGCCGCTGGCCAGTTCGGCTTGCAGTAGGAACGAGGCGCACCGTAGGGCGCTGCCGGTAGCCGTTCGTGAGGCTGCGACCAAGAGCTCACCGAAGCCGGTGGCTGCCGGCACAGCAGCAGATCGGCTGGGCCAGCCGGGTTCCAGTGACAACTCGTTGATGAACAGGTCGGCCGCCACTACTCCTCCCAACCCGGTGCCAGCAACTCGTCCAGGGCACGATCCCACTCGTCAAAGAAACCTTCTGGCCAGGGCTCAATCCGCCCTTGGCGGTCCAGCACGGGTGTGACTACAGGCTCTCCGCGCCGGAAGTAGTGCAGCTTGACCTCGTCAGGATCCTCGACGAGTCCCCTACGCACCGCTGTCCGAATACCGTTCAGAATGTGGTCCGAATGCGTTTCAACAATCACCTGGACCCCGCCCTGTGCCGCTCGCGCCAGCAGCTCCGCCAACCGGCGCTGGCCGCGTGGGTGCAGGTACACCTCGGGGTTCTCGATCATCAGCAGGCCACCAGCGGGGGTCGCCAGGGCGGCCACGATGATGGGCAAGCAGGCCGTCAGTCCGTACCCGACGTTGGTCGCGCGATGTGGCGTGCCGCCGGGCAACATCGAGCCCGCGAAGGAGTAACGAAGGCTGACTGCGTCCAGTGATCTCTGCTCGGTCACCTCCAGACGCACCCCGGGGCTGACCACACCGAGCCAGGCTTCCACTTGGGCCAGCAGGTTGCGTGGCACCTTGTCGCCGAAGGCCACGGCGGCGCCGAGAGGGATGCGCTCGTCGGCGTGGGTGGCCAAGTAGTGTACGGCATGCTCGCCATGGATGCCAAGGTTCCCGAGGTCGCGCACCTGGTGATCTGCCATTGCATATGACGCGCGCGGCGAGATGCGGTCCGACGACAGGTAGTGCACCTGACCGCCGAACGGGGGTTGCCTGGCCACGAGCGGCGATAGCCAGTCCGGCGACTCACTAGTTGACCACAACACCTCGCTGTCGGCGGCGTACGCAAAGGCGAACTCGCACAGGCCGTTCACCAGGAAGCGGGAGCCAGGCTCAAAAGCGACGCCGCAGTCGTCGCAGATGGCCTGCTCATCCACTTCACGCCACCCGACGGCAATCGAGACAGTGTCGCCACCCCACTCGCACGCCAGATCGCTGCCAACGCCTATGGAGGCATACTCACCGTTGAGCGCCAGCCGGTGTTGCTCGTCTGCGCGCGTCAAGTAGCCCATCATGTAGGACTGCCGCAGCAGCAGCAGGGCCTGGAGCACGGAGCTCTTGCCAGCGCTATTGGCCCCAGCCAGGACGCTCAAAGCCCCCAGTTCGAGCGTGCAGTTCTGCAAGCACTTGAAGTTCTCAAGTCGGAGCCTGTCAATCATCCTAGTAGCCCTTGCAGCAAGCGTTCGATGCCCTCGAATCGCAGCCTGACCTTGGCGGGGTCGCCCGTACTGGCCGAGACGGCGGCCTCGAAACCACTGTCCGTGTCCCTGAGCAGCGCGATGAAGCGGTCCACGACAGCATCGGACGCCTCTGCGAGGGTGTCGAGCTGCGCGTCTGTCAGGCGGTCCAGGTTGACGGTCCATGCCTCGAACAGGGCCTTGTTCACTGGCAGCTTGCGGCCGTCGTGTTCATAGACTTTGCGGAATGCATGCTCGCCCATGATCCGGTGCGACGCGCGTAGTGCGCGCTCGAAGCGCGTCGACAGGCCAACCAGGTCCTCTGGAGCGAGTCTGTTGAGCTCGGCCATCTGCCGACTCAGGAACTCGTCGAAGTCTCCACTGGTATACGCCGTGTACGGCGTGCGCGCAAACGCCAGGAAGCGCAGGGCGCACTCGCGCGCCGCCATGCGGTGGTCTTGCACGCTACGGCAAGTTGCCTGCTGGAAGGCGTCGGAATCCGCCAGGCGCGCAAGGAGGGCTGTGATGGCGCCTTGGTTCAGCGCGTGCCTGATCTCCTGCGCCGTCAGGGGCAGCCCACCGGTGTTGATCCGCCGGAAGATATTGAACTTCACTTGGTCAGGTGTTCCCTGCTCAACGATGAAGACGGTGAGTACAGTCTCCTGGATACGGCGCTGGAACGGGCGGGGCAGATGCTCATACTTGCAGCCGTTGAACTGCGCCAGGAACTCCAGGTGGCCGAGGCGCAAGTCCTGCGTGGACACAAAGCGCCTTAGTGCGGTGAGTCGTTGCAGGCCATCAATCACGACCCAACGCTCATCATCGACGGCGTCGAGGTAGAACGAAGGCAACGGGATCCGCATCAGCAGCGACTCGATCAGCCGGCTCTGCGCTTGCTTTGTCCAGATGCCCGCCTGCCGCTGGAAGTCCGGGTCAAGCTGCAACTCACCGTTGGCGATCCGGCTCAGGACCAAGTCGACGGTCATCTGCGTGGTCCGGATCCGGATCTGCTGCGGGTCGAACGGCTCCTTGATGCGGTCGGCACTGGTGTCCTCCAACTCCAGGTCACCAGAGCCGTACTCAGTCAGAGGCGTACCAGGGCGCACATCATCGGTGTCAGCGGGTATGTGGGTGATCGCCATATATCTGAGCCCTTGCGCGGTGGGCAGTGGGTGCCCACCACTCACCAATGTGCCATGGGCCGAAGCTGCCCGTCAAGCCCGAACCAAGGTGGTGCCGACACACGGCCTGCTCCTATGCGAGCGCATGGCTGTCTCCGGGAGGACCGGCCACCCGTGCTGCTCTGGTGCGGTAGCCGTGCCCCCCACAGCGACGGCGGCCAGCGCGTGCGCCTGACGGCCTCGAGCGTTACGGTGGCAGCACAGCCCCCCTGTCTGTGCTGCCGGAGGCCATGCCGACGCGCCGGCCCACTCACACCCCGCGGATCACTGCCGTTGGCCGCGGCACTCGCCGGCCAGGTTGAAGACAGCCTGATCCTGGCGGCGAAGCGACCAGCGCGCCGGCCTCAGGGCGCCGGCACCGCCGGCTGGCCGATGATCACCGCGCCATCGGCGGCATAGGTGACCGGATAGGCCCGTGAAATGGCCCAGTCCATGGAGGTCAGCAACACATCCTGCCCATCCGGCCCGGCGAGGACCTTGTGGATGTAGCCGCCGCGGCCGTCGGGCAGGCGCATGACCCAGTCCTGGCCGGCGCGGTACGGGCCCTCGAACCGGTCGGCCACGACGACGCAGTTGATGCGCGTGTACTTCTTCTCCGGCTCCGGCGAGATGGCGATCCACTCGGGCGGCACGCCGTGATCGTGGGCGACCCCGTAGTAACAGTACCAGCGGCCGTTGCGGCTCCAGACCTGCGGCGTCTCGAGTCGCTCGCCGAAGCGCGGCCAAGTCAGCACGACGCCCGGCTCCCAGTGCCGCAGGTCTCTCGAGCGCATGGTGGTCAGGCAACCGGCCGTGCTGATCGGTTCACCGACGATCTGCGAGTTGATGACCATCTGCCACCAGCCGTCCACCGGCTCGGGCAGCACGTACGGATCGGCCAAGCCGACCCATTCCACAGCCTTGCCCGCCCAGGTTGCCGGCAGCCGCTGCCCCAGTGGCGCCACCGGTCCATCGCCGATCTTCTCCCAGGTGTAGAGGTCATTGCTGACCGCCAGCCCGATACCCGCCTGGCGGCCGTGGCCAGTGTAGACCAGGTACCAGCGGCCGTCGTGCTTGACCACGCTGCCGGTAGCAATGGAGCCGTCGTTCCAGGTGCCCTTGAGCGCCACCAGCACCGGACCGTGGTCGGTCCAGTGCACCAGGTCGCGGCTGGTCGCGTGGCCCACGTGCTGCCAAGTGGCGCGCTGTTCCCAGGTCTTCAGGCACGAGGGCGCCTGGAGGTAGAAGGCATGGTAGGTGTCGCCGGCCTTGGCGAACCAGTTGTCGTTGGTGCCCATGCCGGGCGGACGGAACAACGGCGGAACGGCGCACATGGCAGGGCCTCCGAGAGCGAACAAGGCGGCGGCGGCAAGGCCGCGGCACAAAGCAGGGCTGAGCATGGCGGCACTCCCACAGCGCCGCGGCCGATGCTTCGCGCGACGCTGGTGCTCACCTCCTCGCCGCCACGGCCCACAGCGCCGAGCCATGGCCCGCGCTCGCAAGCACCAAGGCCGGTACGCGCTCCGCGACGCGCCGTGTGCCGCCGCCGGGCGAACCGGCCGGCGCCAGTCTGGTGGCAGGCCAGCCGCGCCGGCGGCGGTCGGGCCTGCCGAACGCCTCGGCCCCGGGGCTCTGGACGTTGCGCCAGCCCGCCGGTCTCTCCCAGCCTACCTAGCCAACCAGCTCGTACTCCACGTACACCGTGGCTGGCACGTCCAGCAGCCCGGGCTCCATCCCGTCCTCGGGGCCGGCGACGTCGCTGGCGCCGACCGGCCGCGATTCGACGGCCTGCGCCACCGCATTGCGGGGATCACCGGCCGGCCGGAAGCCGTAGTACGGTTCGAGCGGAGTCTCGGACAGCCGCATGACGCGGCCCAGCCGCGCGCCCGCGGCGCCGGCGATGGTCTCCGCGCGTTGCCGCGCGTTCCGAGCTGCCAGCTCCCGCGCGTGGTTCCGCGCCGGCCCCAGTTGCTCAATGGTGAACGATGCTTCGCCGACCACCTCGGCCCCGGCCGCGATGGCCTCATCCAGGTACCGGCCGGCGTGGTCGACGTCACGGATCGTCGCGGTCAGCGTCTCGCTGGCCCTGAACGCGCGCACCTGGTCGCCGCGGTACTGCTTTAGCCCCCGCGGCCCGGTCGCCACAGTCACCGCGACGAGCTCGCGCTGGCCCGTGGCCAAGTCGGCCTCCTTCACCCCCAGACGCGTCAATGCGCCCAGCAACGCGGTCATCTGCTCCACCAGGTGGGTCTGCGCACCCGTGGCCGTCTCGCCCTCGGCCGACGCCCTGAACCTCGCCCGCAGAATGTCCGGCTTGACGCGGTAGAGGCCGGAGCCCTGGACCACGAATCGGCGCCGGTCTGGCGCTTCGTCTCTGCCGCTCGCTGTCCGGCCGTGACCCAGGCGCTCGGTGAACACGCCGCCCGCCATGACCATCAGTGCGCCTAGCACGCACCCGGTGACCACGGTCAGGACCCGCTGCTGCTCTTCTCGCATCGCCGCCTCTCCTCTGGCGAGGATGCCCGCCCCCGTCTCACACCGCGCGCAACGGCCGGCGCGGTCAGCGAGGGCCGTGGCTCCTGCGGCGTTCCACCCCGCGTGCAACGACTTCGTCAGACGGTCGTTCCTGGGGCTCGGCGCAGAGTTACAGCCGGCGCCCGCGAGTCACGCGTGACCGGGGAGTGCGATCAGCCCGTGCTGGCCGCATCGTCACCAGCGACCAGCCGCTGAGCGTTCAGGTGGCGGCGCCGGCGAGGGGTCGGGTGAACGTGTGGAAGCTCGCGGCCAGCGCTGGCCGCGCCCAGGGAGAGGGTGGGGTAGGGTGCTCCCAAAGCACGAAGCCCAGCACTCAGGCTGGGCTTCGCGAAAAGGCTCCCGGCGAACGACCTACTCTTCCACGGAGTCGCCCCCGCAGTACCATCGGCGCTGGTGGTCTTAACTGCTCTGTTCGGAATGGGAAGAGGTGTGGCCCCACCGCTATGGTCACCGGGAAACTGGTGACATTGTGTATGGACGATTGCGAAGGCACTTTGACGAGCGCCTGACACTTTGTTCAGGGGAACGGAAGCTGATGGGATTTAGTACTGGTCAGCTGAACACATTACTGTGCTTACACCTCCAGCCTATCACGAGGTAGTCTACCTCGACCCTATGAATCCTCATCTCGAGGTGGGCTTCCCACTTAGATGCTTTCAGCGGTTATCCCGTCCGGACATGACTACCCGGCATGTGCCGCTGGTGCGACAACCGGTACACCAGAGGTCCGTCCACTCCGGTCCTCTCGTACTAGGAGCGGCTCCTCTCAAGATTCTACGCCCGCAGCGGATAGGGACCGAACTGTCTCACGACGTTCTGAACCCAGCTCGCGTACCACTTTAA
>CAZHGD010000061.1:0-38872 GCA_964531735.1 uncultured Fimbriimonadaceae bacterium
TCAAGACTCCCGAGAGGCGTGGTTGGTTCCTTGCAGCCGGGATTTGAACACAACCAGCAGCCCACCCTACGCGCCGGCGCCACCGGCGGGTGAGCACCGGTCGCACGGGAACTCGTGCTTGACTTGGTCTGGTTATGTAGTAGTGTACATATATCCGACAGTGCGAGGACTGACCGCATGATTTCGCCGACTGCCTTGCGACGCTGGTGGGCCTGGCTGGGACTGGGCCTGGCCTGGCTGGTGGCCTATCGCGGGCTGGCGCCGGTGTCGCGTTGGCTGAGCTACCGGTTGCTGGGTCTGACAGCCGGCTCGCACCTCGGCCTGGCCATCGAGTTCTTCTGCTTCGAGGTGCCGAAGGTCCTGCTGCTGCTGACGCTGATTGTGTTCGTGGTCGGCATCGTGCGCACCTACTTCAGCCCCGAGCGCACGCGCCGCGTGCTGGCCGGTCGCCGCGAGGCCGCCGGCAACGTGCTGGCCGCGTTGCTCGGCATCGTGACGCCGTTCTGCTCGTGTTCGGCCGTGCCGCTGTTCCTGGGGTTCGTGCAGGCCGGGGTGCCGTTGGGCGTGACCTTCTCGTTCCTGGTCAGCGCGCCGATGGTCAACGAAGTGGCCCTGGTGTTGCTGTTCGGGCTGTTCGGCTGGCGGGTCGCCGCGCTCTACCTGGGTACCGGTCTAGCCGTCGCCATGGTCGCCGGCTGGCTCATCGGGCGACTCCGGCTGGAGCACTGGGTCGAGGACTGGGTCTACCAGGTGCCGGCCGCCGGTGCCGACGACGCCGAGGCCGGGCTGACCTGGGCGGAGCGCGTGGCGGGCGGCCGGCACGCGGTGACCGAGATTGTGGGCAAGGTCTGGCCCTACGTGGTGGCCGGCATCGCGGTGGGCGCCGGCATCCACGGCTATGTGCCTGAAGGACTGATGGCCTCGTTCATGGGCAAGAGCGCCTGGTGGTCGGTGCCGCTGGCTGTCATCCTCGGCGTGCCGATGTACTCCAACGCCGCCGGCATCATCCCGGTCGTTCAGGCGCTGCTCGGCAAAGGTGCCGCCCTGGGCACGGTGCTGGCCTTCATGATGGCGGTCATCGCCCTGTCGCTGCCCGAAGCGATCATTCTGCGCAAGGTGCTCAAACCGCAGCTCATTGCCACCTTCTTCGGCATCGTGGCCGGCGGCATACTGACCGTCGGCTGGTTGTTCAACCTGTTGTTCTGAAAGCGAGGAGCGAACGTGAAAGTGCAGATCCTGGGCGTCGGTTGCGCCAAGTGCAAGGCGCTCTACGCCGCGGCCGAGCAAGCGGTCCAGGCCAGCGGCGTGGCCGCTGAACTGGAGAAGATCGAGGACATCCAGACCATCGCTCGCATGGGCGTCATGAGCACGCCGGCGCTGGCCATCGACGGCCAGGTCAAGAGCACCGGCAAGCTGCTGACGCCCGACGAGATCGCGCGCTACCTGTCCGCGTGAGGTGACCATGAAGAACACCACGGTAGCCGGCCTGGTGATCGTCCTGTTCGTCGCCGTGGTGGCGGTGCGGCAGGTGGGTCGCGCCGGCCAGGCGCCGCCACCGACCGACGGCACCGCGGCCGAACAGGCCATCGCCACAGCCCGGGCAGCTCGCCAGCCGATGGTGCTGAGCTTCCGCTCCAAGACCTGCAAGCCCTGCGTCGCCATGGCCGCGGTGGTGGCCGAGTTGCGTCCGAAGTACGCCGGGCGCGTGGCGGTGGTCGACATCTCGCTCGATGACGACACGCCGGACCTGAAGCTGGTCGAGAAGTACCAGATCGCGGTCAAGCCGACGACCGTCGTGCTCACCGCCGCCGGTGAGCTCGCCGAGACGCGGGTCGGCGTGTGGCGCGCCGACGAGCTTGGTCGTCGCCTGGACGATATGTTGGGACGGCGATGATCGAGCAACTCGCGGCCCGGCTCGGGGCCAGCCTCACCGAGCTATCGTGGCTGTCAGTCGGCCTGGCGTTTCTCGGTGGTTGCCTGACCGGGTTCAACCCGTGCAGCTATCCGACGGTGCCGGTGCTGATCGGCCTGATCGGCGCGCAGGGCGAGCGTCCCCGCTGGCAGGCGCCGGCGCTGGCGGCCACCTTTGTGCTGGGCCTCGGCCTGACCTACGCGCTGATCGGCCTGGCCTTCTCCACGGCCGGCGGCCTGCTGGGGCTGTCGGTGGTGACCTGGCGCTACCTGGCGGCGGCGGTGTGCCTGTTCTTCGGGTTAGTCTGGGCCCAGGTCATCGTGCTTCGCCTCGGCACCTTCGTGCCGTTCCAGAGCTACCGGCCGGAGGCCGGCAGCTTCATCAGCGCTTTGCTGCTGGGCATGCTGTTCGGCCTGATCGCCTCGCCGTGCGCCACGCCCATCCTGGCGGTCATCCTGTCGGCCGCCGCGGCCAAGGGCCGGCCGCTGTTCGGCGCCGTCCTGCTCTTTGCGTATGCCGTCGGTCACGGCCTGCCGCTCCTGGTGCTCGGCATGTTCGCCGGAGCCGCGGCGCGCTTGCGCCAGATCGGCCCGTACATGGAGCGCATCCAGCATGCCAGCGGCTGGCTGCTGGTGGCCGTGGCGTTCTACCTGGCGCTGACCACCTGAAGGAGTGCGTAAGCGATGAGTGACTGCTGTTCGGTTCAGGACCAGATCCTGATCCTGGCCTGCTCGGGCGGCTCCAACGTGGGGCAACTGACCAACCAGGCCGCGATCGAGTTGGAGCGCGGCGGCGTGGGCCGCCTGCGCTGTGCGGTGGGCGTGGCCGCCGGTGTGCCCGGCCTGGTCGACGGGGCCGGCAAAGCGCCCCACCTCATCGTGCTGGACGGCTGCCCGATGGCCTGCGCCAAGCAGGGCCTGCAACAGCAGACCGGCCGCGAACCCGACACCTATGTGGTCGTCACCGACCTGGGCGTGGAGAAGGCGCACGACTTCCAGCTCGAGGCGGCCGACCTGGCCAAGACCGTCGCCGCGACGCGCGCCGCCCTGGGGCTGCCCGCCGACACCTGCGCCTGTACCGGGAGTGCATCTTGATGAAGACGTCACGTTCGTTGCTGTGGGTCGTCCTGCTGCTGGCCGCCCTGGGCGCCGCCTGGGCGGCCGAGGTGAAGATCGGCGCCGCCGCGCCCGACTTCACGCTGACCGACCTCAACGGCAAGTCGCACCACCTGGCCGCCTACAAGGGCAAGGCCAAAGCGGTGGTGCTGGTCTGGATGTCGTCGGTGTGCCCCGGCGGGCGCGCCTATGAGCAGCGGGTCGAGTCCGTCTACAAGGAGTTCCAGGGCAAGGGCGTGGTCTTCCTGACCATCAACTCGCAGAAAGACGAGACGCCCGAGAGCATCCGCAAGCACCAGCGCGCCAGCAAGCTGACCTTTGCCGTGCTCAAGGACGCGCACAACAAGGTGGCCGACCTCTATGGCGCGGTCGCGGTGCCCGAGGCGTTCGTGTTCGACGGGAGCCTCAAACTCCGCTACCACGGCGCCATCGACAACAGCAAGCAGGCCGCCAAGGTGGACCCGGAGAAGCGCTATCTGCGCAGCGCCATCGCGGCGGTCCTGGCCGGCCGCACGCCGTCGCCGGCTCAGACACGGCCGAACGGCTGCGCGATCGACCGCGAGTAGCGGCCGCGCCAACCAGCTACCGTGCCGGGCGCGTCAGTCGGTCCCAGATGGCGGTGCGCTGCGGGTTGTAGCCCGGTGACTTCGGGTCGAGCGCGTCCGACGGGTACAGCGTGATCATCGGGGCGCCTTCGTCCAGGCCCATCTGCACAGCCCGCGCGAAGCCCTCGTCGGTGCCTTCGTAGCGCACCCGGCCTGGCGCGTCGGGGTCGTAGACGCCGATGTTGACGAAGCTGCTCAACCGGCGGCCATGCCGCGCGGCGTAGTAGCGGAACTTGCGCCACTGCGGGCTCTTGGCGTCGGTCACGTATTCGGCACAGAGCCAGGCTACACCGGGCAGCGCCGCGATGCGGTCCAGGTCGACCGCATACTGCGGCCCGGTCCAGCCGACGTGCTGGAAGTAGATGGCGCCACCGTAGTCCAGGTTGTCGGCATTGGCCTGGGCGAACGCGCCGGCCTGCGTGCCGATCATCCGCGCGAAGCACGCTTGGGCCCAGTCGGACCACCGGCGCCAGTCGTCGGGGCCGGCCTGGTTGTTGGTGCGCGGCGTGTCGGGCACGTAGGCTTTGGCCGGGAAGCGCGCCGCGGGGTCGCCGGTGAACCGGCGGTAATCGGCCAGCGCGGCTTCAGAGAACAGCGGCGCCTGGTACCAGGTGCTCAGGCGCCACAACGGTTCGTTGAAGAACAGGTAGTCGACCGGCCCGACCAGCCGCGCGCAGTCGGCCCAGGCCTGCCGCCCGCGCGCCGTCGCTTCGGCGCTGGCCCAGTCGAAGTGGTCGCGCTGCTTGTGGAAGCCGCCGGTCTCGGGATCGAGCGACTCGCCCTGGAACTGGGGTTGGCGGCGCGTCTCCAGGACGCCGGTGCCGGGACCGGAGCCGCCGAAGTGCAGGCCCAGCGCCAGCTTGATGCCGTGGCGATGGGCGATGCGCAACTGCTTGCGCACCTCGGCGGCAATCGCCTCGGCGTGCCCCCGCGCCGCCGGGTCACGGTCCCAGCCGAGGTCCCACTTCCAGTCGGTCCAGGAGACCCCCAGTTCCATCACGTCGAAGTGCGGCGCCATGGCGGCGAAGAAACGCTCCAACTCCGCTTCGCTGTGCGTGGTCACCTTGCCCCAGGCGATGATGCCCGGCGTCTGTTGCGCGAACCGCAGCACCTGCGCCGGCCGCGGCAGCGGCGCGAGCGCGGCCTCGCGCCAGGGCTCCGGCTCACGTGGCAGCGCCGCCACGGTCAGCGTCGGCTGCGCTACGTTCGGCAGGTCGGCCAGGTCCAGTTCCAGGCGCGTCTCGACGCGCTGGCCCAGCGGCAGGTGCAGATTGATGCTCTGCCGCCACCAACCGTTCCACAACTCGACACTACGGGTTGACGGGTCGGGCCGCAGCACCACCTGGTGGCCGGCATAGGGTAACCTGACCTCGGCCGGCTCCTTCACCGTGCTGCCCTCGCCGCCGAACCGCGGCGCCACCTCACGGCCGTCGCGCGTGCGAATCGGCACCGGCTTGCCCGGCGTGTGCTGGTCCTTGTTGGGCGCGGCCACGAACAGCTCGTGGCGGTTGCCGACCAACTCCACCCGGTGCAGCCACCACGCCACCCGCGGGGCCACGGTCTGGGTCAGCGTGTAGGCCAACCGCAGCCGGCCCGAGCGCTCCACGGTCCACACCTGCTGCCACGACCAGCGGCCGGGACCGCCGTTCACTTCGCGGGCCACGCCGGCCAGCCGGACGTTCACCGCCTCGGCCGTCTGCGAGACCACCGGCGCCTCGGCCCCGTCGTCGGTCGGCTCGGCCAGCGGCCGCCAGCCGGCTTGCAGGAGCACCGGTCGGACCGTCGGACGCGGGTTGTCGAACGGGTCGCCAATCACATAGCGGTCGCGCCACTTGACCGCGTCGAGGTGGCTGCGGGTGAACTCGCACTCGATGGCGCCGAGGGCGACCTGGAACGGCGCCTCGACCGGCGCGGCGCTCAGCGGCGCCGCCGCGCAGACCAAGAGCAGAACCAGATGGCGGCGGGCGCGAGACCAACCCATGGTGGTGTACCTCCTTCCAGTGCCCTGGCTTCATGCGGGCGCCGCGCCTTCCTCCCTGGACAATGGGTCCTGACCCCATTGCGCAGGTGACCCCATGGCGGGCCCTTGCCCGCAGCGCGGCACGCGATGGTCGGGTCCTGACCTCGTGCTCACGGAGGCCGGAGCGGCCCGTCGGCGAACCGGCCCGCGGAGAGCCGCGCCATGCTCACGTTTGCCCTCACCGCCCTGGCCCTGACCGCGCCTGGCATCGACGAGCTGTGCCGCACGCCGCCGCCGGTGATCTTCGCGCCCGGGCCGGAGTACGGCTCGGAAGCGCGCAAGTACCAAGGCATCCCGGGCATCGAGCGGGCTCCCAATGGCCGGCTGTGGGCCGTCTGGTACGCCGGCAAGATCCACGAGGACCAGTACAACTACGTGGTCGGCGTGACCAGCGGCGACGACGGCCGGACCTGGAGTGACCTGAAGTTCGTCATCGATCCCGATGGCGATGGTCCGCTGCGCGCGTCGGACCCGTGTCTGTGGCTCGCTCCGAGCGGGCGGCTGTGGCTGTTCTGGTTCCAGAACGGCGGGGGCGCCATACCGGCGCTGTTCGCCATGACCACCGACAACCCCGGCGACGAGCAGCCGACGTGGACCAAGCCGCGGTTCCTGCACGACGGCATCATGATGTGCAAGCCGATTGTCACCCGAAACGGCGACTGGCTCCTGCCGACCGCCATCTGGGGGCGCGAGCAGAGCTGTCGCGTGGTGGCCAGCAGCGACCGCGGCCAGACCTGGAGCCTGCGTGGCGCGGCCAGCGTGCCCGCACGCACCGACCGCGACTGCGACGAGCCGATGATGGTCGAGCGCCGCGACGGCTCACTCTGGATGCTGGTCCGCACCCGCTACGGCCTGGGCGAGACGGTGTCGACCGACAGCGGTCGCACCTGGTCGCCCGTGGCCCAGGCCAAGCTGGCCCATGCCACCTCGCGCTGCTACCTGCGCAGGCTGGCTTCGGGCCGCCTGTTGCTGGTCAAGCACGGCCCCCTTGCCGAGCGCATCGGCCGGACCCATCTGACCGCCTACCTGTCCGACGACGACGGCGCCACCTGGCAAGGCGGCCTGCTGCTGGATGAGCGCGCCACGGTCAGCTATCCCGACGGCACCCAGGCGCCCGATGGCCGGATCATGGTCATCTACGACTGGAACCGAGCCGATCAGAAGCACCTCCTGATGGCCGTGTTCACCGAGGCCGATGTGCTGGCCGGCAAGCCGGTCAGCGGCCAGACGCGCTTCCGCCAACTGATCAACCACGCCACGGGCCTCAACCCGAAGCCGTGGCTGAAGGATGAGCGCCGCCTGAATCTGCAGCCGCACGCCGACGCCGCGCCGCTGCTGACCGGACCGGCGGCCACGCTCCAGCCGGTGGCCGGCGAGGTGCGCGAGATCGCCCTGGGCGCGGCGGTCTTCGGCAACCGCAAGTACGCCTGGCACGCCGTGCCGGCAGCCCTGGCCAGGAAGCGCTTTGTGTTCGCCAGCATGGACCGAGCCGAGGCGGTCTGCCGCGACGCCGGTGTGGTCTATGTGTTGACGCCGACCGCGGCCCGCAACCAGGACAGCGTCGAGCGCACACTGCTGGCGCAGGGCTTCCAGAAGGCGGCGGTGCCGGAGTTCGTGCTGTTCCTCGGCGCGGACGGCGGCGTGCATCCGAGCAACGTCTGCACGGTCTACCAGAAGCAGATGGCGGCCGGCGAGACGGTCAAGTTCGGCAAGTGGGGCGTGATCGTGTTCTGAACGGTGGGTTCCGGTCTGGATGGTGATGGCCGCGGCGGCCGGCCAGCCGGTGCGCCACCGGCGACGCTACCACCCAAGGCGGCCACGCGCGCGCAGGCCGCCAACCTGCGCTACCCGCCGAGGCGCGCCCCCGCGAGGCGGCCCATGGCACCGAGGCCGTCTGGGCGCGAGGCGGGAGGGACTGCGCACCGGCGGCCGAAATGGCCGCTATGAAAGCGCTAGCCCTGCTCCTCGCCCTGGCCCCGCTCTCGGCGGCCACGCTGACTCGGACCGCGGACCGACTGACCTATACCGACGGCCCCGTGGCACTGGCCTTCGAGGCCAAGACCGGCGCCTGGCTGGCGCTGACCAGCGGCGGCGCCGAACTGGTGCGCGGTGACACCGCCTTCGTGCCGTTCGACGTGGGCGGTGAACGCCAGGCGCCGGTCGGGTTCGACGGGGCCGACGAACGCGACGGCGCGTTGTTGACGCGCTACCGCCAGGGAGGATGGCAGATCGCCTGCCGTTGGCGCCTCGACGGCGCCCGCGGTCTGGTGGTCCGCACCGCGACGGTGACCTGGACCGGTGGCGCGCCGACCAAACTCAAGGGGTTCTGGTTCCGCACGCCGCCGGCGCCGATGGCCGCCGACGGCTACTACTTCGCGCCGCGCCGCTACCCGCCGAGCCGCCGCGCCACGGCCGACCTGAAGCCAGGCACCAACCAGTGGTTCGGTGGCTCTCCGGCGCCGCTCATCGCACAGGTGGCCACCGACCAGTCGCTGCTCTGGTTGAGCGACGAGCTGACGGCGAACTCGGACCATGCGTCGGGCCAGGTGACCGAGGCCATCGGCAGCATTCAGGTCGGCCAGCGGTTCGACGCCCAGGCCCTGATGAGCCCGGGCGCAACGCAGACCATCGGCGACGCGCACTTGTGGATCCAGCCCTGCGACGGCGAGCAGGCGCTGACGCAACTGCACACCTGGATGCGCTGGGTGGGGCATGTGGTGCCGGCCGACCGCAGCGACTGGTTCGCCGATCTGGTGCTCTACAGCTACCATCCCGGCGGCACCATCGGCAGCAACTTCCACGACCTGGGCGGGTTCAAGCCGGCCACGGCGCTGCTCGACCGCATCGCTGACCTGGGCTGCACCGGCATCTGGTTGCTGCCGCTCGAGGACCGCAGCCCGTACTGGCCCTGGGACTACTACCAGTTCGCCGCCGGCCTGGGCACGCCCGAGGAGTACCGCGCCTTGGTGGCCCGCGCCCACACGCTCGGGCTGAAGGTGCTGCAGGACTGCGTGCCGCACGGCGGCAGCAACACCAACGAGCGCGTCAAGCAGCACCCCGAGTGGCTGGCCATCAAGGAGGACGGCAGCACCTTCGACTACTGGTGCTTCGACTTCAACTACCCCACCTGGCGCGAGTACATGGCCGGCGTGGCGCGGCATTACGCCAAGGAGTACGGCGTCGACGGCTACCGCGTGGACGCGGTGGGCGGTTCGCGCACGCCCAACTGGGCGCCCAAGCTGCCCTACGCGCGAGCCAGCTATGCCCAGCTGCAGGGCGGCCTGAACATGCTCCGCTCGCTACGCGCGGCCACCATCGCGCAGCGTCCGGGCGGCGGTCTGCTGGCCGAGGTGGAAGGCAGCGTCTACGGCACTGTCTCTGATGCGGTCTACGACTTCGCCGCCTGCTACAACGTGCTGCACGACCTGCACCGGCAGCCACCCGAGCTGTTCGTCAGCCGACTGCGTCGCTGGCTGCACGAGCAGGACTGCGCCGAGGCCGAGGGCCTCCTCCGGCTGCGCCACATCGAGAGCCACGACAGCTTGCGCGCGGGCCTCTGGTACGGCACCGGCGGCGAGCGCGCCCTGATGGCCCTGAGCGCCTGGATCACCGGCATCCCGCTGGTCTATCACGAGGCCGAGGAAGGCAATCGCGAGGCGTTCCGCCGGATCTTCGCGGTGCGCCGCGCGCTGCCCGAACTGGCTCGCGGCCGGGCCGACTACCTCAGCGTGCAAGCGCCGCCAACGGTCTTTGCCTGCCTGCGGCAACTGGCTGACCAGGCCAGTCTGGTGCTGATCAACTTCGGCGCGCAGCCGGTCGAGGGGCAGGTGACCATCCCCGCGGCGCTGGTCCGGCCGACGGCGCGGCTCCGCGTGAGCGACGCCATGACCGGCGAGGAAGTCGCGGTGAAGGTCACACCGCAGGGCCTGCAGTGCCCGCTGCGACTGTCGCCGCTGGGCTACACCGCGCTGACGCTGCGGGCCGGCGAAGCCCCGCGCGTCGCCCTGCCCGCGTCGCCCGCGGTGGTCGGCGGCGCGCTCGCGGCCGACGCGGACCCGGCCACCGGCAGCTTGCGGGTCGTGCGCGTCGAGAGCGTGCCGGTGCTGGGTCCGGTGGACATCTGCCTGCCGCCGAGCCACGCCCAACTCGGCGCGCCCACCGTCAGCCAGGATGGCGGCACCACGGTGGTCACGCGGTCGGCGGGCGAGGGCCGTCTGGAGCTGCGCTACCGCGTGCAGCCCGAGCAGATCCGCCTGGAAGCGCGGTGGCTCGGCGCCAACCAGCCGGAGACCGCCGCGTTGCTACTGCCGGTGGTCGGCGCGCAACGCTGGTCGGCCACCGCCGCGGACGGCCGCCTGGCCGACGACTACGCGGTGCGGCACCTGCCCACCACCGGCGTGGTCGGCTCGATCTACCGCCGGCCGCAGGGCACCAACGTGCTCTTCGACTCGCTGCTGCACCCGTTCGCGCCGCCGGCGCTCGGCCTGCCGGCCGCGGCCCTGAGCGCCACCGCCGGTGGCCGCACGCTCAGCCTGCGCTTCCCCGCCGGCCCGCCAGTGCGCGCGCAGTGGCTGGACCGGCTGGGCGACCGGCGACAGCTCTGCGCGCTGGTGGCCTGGCGTGACGCCGAGATCCCGCACGGCGCCGACGAGGCCCTGACGCTCGACCTCGTGCCCGGCGAGCCGGCAGTCGTCGCGTCCGACGCAGCGGCCGCTGAGCCGGTCCTGCGCCACGTGGCCGGCGGCTGGCAGTTCGAGAACCAGCACCTGCGCCTCGACATCGGCCGCAGCGGCACCATCCGGCGCCTGGTGCGCAAAGAGGGCGCTGGCGAAGAGCTGGTCATCTCGCACCAGGACCTCTACACGGACAACGGCTTCACGGCCACGCGCGACCGGTTCGGCGCGGTGAACGATGTCGAGGCGGCTTGCCGGGTCGAGCGCGACGGGTCGCTCTGGCGACTGCGCTTCCGCGGGCAACTGCGCGGATTCGGCCGCTTCGACCTGCTGCACCAGCCGATCGACTATGTGCTCGACTACACGCTGTCCGACGGCCCGACGTTCCGGCTGAATGCGGGCGCGCTACCCACCACGGCGCCGACCGGCGCCATGGCGTTCCTCGCCTTGCAGACGCCGCTGCCCGGCCTGGCCTCGATCGCCACCTTGCGCGGCACCGAGACGTTGACCGAGGGCGCCATCGCCCCGCGCGGCCGCGTGGCCGAGACCACCAAGCTGCAGCCGCCGGCCGTGCCGGACACGGTGGTGTTCCGAGGCGCCAACAGCCGCCTGCTGCGGTTGGACGACCTGCGTCTGACCGGCACCGGCCCGGTGAACCTCTTCGCCGACGGCGCGATCTGCTATCTCGCCTGGCTCGATCACCGGCCCACGGGCGACGAGGCGGTCTGGCATGCCTGCTCGGCCTTGTGGACCGTCGGCGACGAGGCCGCCCAGCCGCTCGGCGAGCCGTTGGCCCTGTCCGGCGGGCGCGCCGCCCGCGCGGTGCTGCGCGATCCCGGCTTCGAGGACGGCCGTGCCGGCGCCGCCGTGATGGTCAACGGTGGCGAGGCGCTGCCGCGCGGCACCGCGGCCGGCAGCGCTTGGCTGGCGCCGGCGGGCGGCAGCCTGGTGGCATCGCCGACGCACAGCGGCCAGGTCGCCGCGCAGGTCACCAGCACGCAGAGCAGCTACTTGCTCTGGCGGCAGCCGCTGCCGCTCTCCGCGTTCGCCGCGGGCAGCCGCTGGCGACTGACTGCTTGGGTGAAGGGCCAGCACATCGTCAAGGGCGACGTCGACTGGAAGGTGGGCACGGTGCGCTTCGCCGTGACCGGCCAGCAGACCAGCTACGTCTCGTGCCCGAACCTGCTGGGCACCTTCGACTGGCAGCCGGTGAGCTGCGAGCTGACCGTGCCGGCCGGGCTCAAGGGGCTGGAGGTACAAGCCGGACTGAACGGCGCCACCGGCACCATCTGGATCGACGATGTGGCCCTGGAGCGGCTGCCCTGACACCCCCAGACCGGAGCAGACCATGAGCGCACTGACGCCGCCGCTGATCCTCACCGGGCCGACCGCCGACCAGTCGGCGCTGGCCGCCGAGCTGTTCGGCTGGTTCCGCGAGCCGGCCAACACCTGGCGGCCCAAAGTGGTGTGGTTCTTCAACGGCCAGATCACGCCGGACGAGACCCGGCGGCAACTGGCCGCGATGCAGGCGGTGCGGCTCGGCGGCCCGGCCATCTTCGCCTACCCCGGGCTGCAAGGCGGCTATCTGAGCGATGAGTGGTTCGCCTCAGTGAAGGTGGCGGTCGACGAAGCCGCGCGGCTCGGTCTGGAGGTTTGGATCCTCGACGAAGGCGCCTACCCCAGTGGCTTCGCCGACGGCCAGGTCACCGCCGACTTCCCGCAGTTCCGTTCCAAGGTCGTGCGGGCCGCGACCGAAGACGCCGTCGGCACCGGCGAGACCTGGTCCTGGACCGCGGGCGACGAGCCCGTGCTGGCCGTGGTGGCGACCAGCCCTGGCCAGCCCGACCAGGACCTCGGCCACCTGCTGTGCGACGGTCGGATCACCTGGCAGGCGCCGGCGGGTGACTGGACCGTCCGGGTCTATGTCCAGCGGCGGCAGTCGCATCCCTGTCGCAGTGTCAGCGGCGGCGGACCGAAGGACTTCCGCTACTCGCTGCCCGACTACCTCGAGCCGGCGGCGACGGCGCGCTTCCTCGAGGTGACTCACGAACGCTACGCGGCGCACGTCGGCGAGCACTTCGGCACCACGCTCAAGGGCTTCTTCGGCGACGAGCCCTGCCTGCCGCAATGGCCCTGGACGGAGCGCTTCGCGGCGGCCTTCACCGCGCGGCATGGCTACGACCTGCGCCCGCTGCTGCCGGCGCTGTTCGACGCGGCGCACCCGGAGCACGACGGCGTGGTCTACGACTACTTCACCGTGCTGGCGGAGCTGTGGACCAGCGGCTTCTACCAGCCGCAGACCGACTGGTGCGCCGCGCGCGAGCTCGTCTTCTGCTGCCACATCTGTGGCGAAGAGCAGATGATGACGCTCATCCACCAGCTCAACGCCGACTTCTTCGGCAGCCTCAAGGGCGTGGCCGAGCCGGGCATCGATGCCATCTGGCGGCAGATCCACTTTGGCTGCGAGAGCGACTTTCCCAAGCTCGGCAGTTCGGCGGCGCAGACCTGGGGCAAGCCGCGCAACATGACCGAAAGCTTCGCCATCTACGGGACCGGCACGACCTTCGAGCAGCTCAAGTACGTCAGCGACTACCAGGGCGTGCGCGGTGTGAACGAGTTCTTCCTGATGATGTGGAACTACCACACCGCCGGGCGCGAGCGGGTCCACCACCCGCCCGACTTCTCCACCGACTCCACGCTGCATGCCGATTTGGGCGGCTACGCCGACTACCTCGGCCGGCTCTGCCTGCTCATGGGCAGCGGCACGCCCCTGGCCGATCTAGCCGTCTACTACCCGACGCGCAGCGCCTGGCTGGGTGACGGCGACGCGCTGGACGCTACGCACCGGCTGGGGCGGCGCTTGCTGGAGGCGCAGCGCGACTTCGTCTGGCTGGACGACGACGCGCTGGCCGAGGCCTGCGAGGTCGTCGAGGGCACGTTGCAGAATGGCTCGGGCACGCGACACGCAGTGGCCATCGTCGGCCCGACGCGCGTGCTCGACGCGGCGGCGGCCGACCGCCTGGACGAGTTCGTGCGGGCCGGCGGCACGCTGCTGGTCCTGGCGCCGCTGCCGACGCGGTTCGGCGGGCGCCGGACGCGCGCCACGCGGCTGACCGACCTGCTGGGCCAGCTCGCGGCAGCGCCAGACACCTGGGTGGCCTGCGGTGCGGGCCGGGCCCGCTTGCTCACCGACGAGACGGCGGTGACCGGCGTGCTGAACGAGGCCTTGCCGCCGCGCGTGGCGGTGTCGCCGGCCGCACCGGCGCTCCGCCTGGCCGGCCGCGAGGTGGCCGGCGTCCAGGTCTGGCTGGCCACCAACGAAGGCGAAGAGCCTATCGACACCACGCTGTCGACGGCCTGGGGCACCGCCGTGGAGGTGTGGGACGCCGAACACGGCACCTGCCGCCCGGCGGCGCCGCTGGGCGGCGGCGTGCGGTTGCAGATCCCACCGCGCGGGTCGCGCGTGCTGGTGGTGGGCGATCAGGTGGCCGGCACGCCGAGGCCCGAGCCGCACTGGCAAGTGCTGGCGAACGTGCCCGACGACTGGCAGTGGACCTTCGGGCAGGCGGCTGGCGCGGGGCATCACGGGCCGCTGGTGCCGTGGTCCGAGGTGGGTCGGCCGGAGTACTCGGGCGACGTGCTCTACGACGGTGCCCTCGAGCTATCGGCCGCGCCCGACGGTCCGTGCCTGCTGGATCTGGGCGAGGTCCGGTACGTGGCCGAGGTGTGGGTCAACGGCTCGCCCGCCGGCACACGGTTGTGGCCGCCGCATGCGGTGGAGGTGACCGGTCTGCTGCGCGCGGGCCGCAACGAGGTGCGCGTGCGCGTGACCAACACGCCGGCCAACCGCATCTTCGCTCGGCCGGAGGACCGCGCGGCCTACGAACAGGCCGGCTGGTTCGAGGGCACTTACCTGCCGTCGTACGAGCGGTTCGAGGCCGATTCGCTGCTCAGCGGCCTGCTGGGACCGGTGCGGGTGTGGGGCACGTGATGGTTTGACCTTGCCGGTCACCAGACCGTAGAATGTGCCCAGCGGAGAGCCCGGAGCGTGCGATGGGCGTAGAGACCGATACACAGGATCTGCGGAAGCAGGCCGAGATCCTGGCGAAGTTCCACCGCCAGGGCGATGACAGCATCGAGACGGTTCTGTGGTTCAACGATCCCGAGGGCAAAGAGATCCGGTTGCTTGACCTATCGACCGAATGCCGGACACGTGCTGACGCAGAAGGCGATGACGAGAAGGTCGTGCAGCCGTTCTACTTCCAGCCGGCTCCCGGCCACGGACTGACGCTCTGGATGGCAGTCGAGGTTATCAACCCGTCCGACCGCGGCCGGCTCCGTCTGCCGGTTGGCTGGCCAGGTTGGGACGAGGCCGTGGAGATCGCCGCTCCATGAACTGGCGCGAGGCTTTCCTGAAGCAGGCCCAGAGCGACTACGCGGTGATGCTGCTGCTCCGCAACGCCAGTTCCGCCGTGCCGGAGTGCCATTGGCTGCACTACCTGCAGATGGCCACAGAAAAGCTCGCCAAGCACTTCCGCAGCAAACCGAGTCGCCCACCCGAAAGGTCGCACCGTGGCATCGTGCATCTGCTGCACTACGCCAGGCAGCATTCCTGGTACCGCGAACTCCTCGCCTTCCATGGCTTCGACGCCTACGCGCGGAAGACCAGCCCGCTCCACACTGTGGCCGAGAAGCTGGAGAACCTGGCCCCAGACCTGGCGGGTGACGGCAACCCCAACGCCGAGTACCCGTGGCGCGAGTCACGCATGGCCGAAGTGGTCGCACCGTCGCAGCACACCTTCTTCACGCCCGAGGAGCAGCCCGCGCTGCGGAAGCTGGTCGACCTGATAGGCCAGATGCTTGCGGCGGCCGAGCGTGCCGCCAGTGGCACCTGACCAGCCGACCCGCCCAGGCTGCCGCCAACGCCGGCTCGCCCATCACGGTTGGTTGACACATCCCCACCCTTCGCCTAGCATGGCCGGATGTATCCACCACCCCTCGACGAAGGAGGACCACGATGAGCCACCTCAAGGCGGCTGTGGTCGGGGCTACCGGCATCGCCGGTCAGCAGTTCCTGGCCGCTCTGGCCGACCACCCGTTGTTTGACGTCACTGTGCTGGCTGCTTCCGAACGGAGCGCTGGGAAGAAGTACCTGGACGCCATCACGACGCCGGCGGGCTCGGTGCAGTGGTTCTGCGGCGAGCCCTTGGCCGACCGGTTCAAGACCATGGTCGTCCAGAATGCCAAGGACCTCGACGCGCGCACGGTGGACGTGGTCTTCACGGCGCTCGAATCGGACGCGGCGGCCGAGTTGGAGCCGCTGTACGCGCAGCACGTGCCGGTCATGAGCACGGCCTCGGCGTTCCGCATGGAAGCCGACGTGCCGATCCTGGTGCCGGGCGTCAACCCCGATCAGGCGCCGCTGATCCGCGAGATGCAGAAGGCGCGCGGCTGGAAGGGCTTCGTGGTGCCCAACCCCAACTGCACCACGGTCGGCCTGGTGGTCACGCTGGCGCCGCTGCAGCAGGCGTTCGGCGTCCAGAACGTGATGATGACCTCGCTGCAGGGCGTCTCCGGCGCGGGTCGCTCGCCCGGCGTGATCGCCCTCGACATCATCGACAACGTGGTGCCCTACATTCCGAAGGAAGAAGAGAAGGTCGAGGCCGAAGCGCGCAAGATCCTGGGCCGCTTGAGCGGCGCCACGATCGAGCCGGCGGCGTTCGGCGTCAGCGCCACCTGCACGCGCGTGCCGGTGCTGGAATCGCACACCGAGTCGGTCTTCGTCTCGCTGGGCAAGTCGGCCAGCGTCGATGAGGTCAAGGCCGCGATGGTCTCGTTCGGCCAGGACTTCTGCGCGCTCGGTCATCCCAGCAGCCCGCGGCGGCTGATCACCGTCAGCGACGACCCGTTCCGCCCGCAGCCGCGGCTCGACCGGGTCAACGAAGACGGCATGACCACCACCGTCGGCCGGATCCGCCCGTGCTCGGTGATGCCGAACGGCGTCAAGTACGTGCTCGTCTCGCACAACACCAAGATGGGTGCGGGCAAGGGCGCGCTGCTCATGGCCGAGGAACTGGTGCGGCTCGGCTACATCGGTCGCTGAGCCGACCGCCGTCGGTGCGTTGACAAACCGTGAGGTCATGACGCAGACTGCTGCCGGGCGGGCAACCGGCCACAGGAGTCTGCGTCATGCTTCGTCGTCCTCGCCATACGCTCGCCTTGGCGCTGCTCGCCGTGGTGCCGCTCAGCGGCTGCCGCCCCGCGCGCCCGGTGGCCCCGCCGCCGGCAGCCACCGACGGTGAGCCCGTCGCCCCGCCGCTCGATGCCGTCGGCCCCCGCCGCGCCAAGGTGCAGATCCAGCAGTTGCTCGACTTCGAGACCGAGTGCCAATGGGAGAACGTCCGCATTCTGCGCGACGTGGCCAACGCGGCCAAGGGCAAGGTCCGGGTCACCTTCTGCAACTCGCGCAAGCCCGATGGCAAGGAGCTGATGAAGAAGCTCGGCATCACCTGCCAGGCGCAGTTGGTGATCAACGGCCAGAAGGACTTCACCGTCAACCGCGAGGGCCAGGACGAGACTGTCCAGATCCACGGGCCGTTCAACCTGACCACTGCCGACAACGTCTCGACCGTGATCGTGCAGGCCATCCGCGCCGCCGGTGACCTGCCCGCCGACCAGGAGGCCAAGATCCGTGCTGCCGTGACCGACGGCTTCGCCCGCCTGGACAAAGAGAAGGCGAAGACCGAGGGCAAGGCCAAGGGCGACGCTGCCGACAAGGCCAAGGCCGCCGCCAAGGACAAGTGAGACGCCGCGGGCAGTCAGGGCGGGGTCAAAGTCGTAGTCGCCGCGCCAAGTCATGCCCAGCCAGCCCTGAGGAGGGCGCAGGGACCTTGACTCCGCCCTGGCGGGCAGTCGCCCGCGATTGACTCCGCGATCCGTGGCGTGGTACCTTGCTCGCGTTGTGAGAGTGTCCCCATGCCACGTTCTCTCGGGCTGTGCCTGTCGCTCGTTGCCCTCTGCGCGCTGCCGGCCCGGTCGGCGGTCTGGCTCAAGGCCGGCTCGGCCGCGCCGCTGGAGAACCAGCGGCTGAGCAATCCCGGGCTGGAGCAGACGGCCGATGGTCAGGCCGCTGGTTGGGGCGGCTGGCAGGCCGGTTACCAGCTCGACACGCAGGTGCGTCGCAACGGTGCCGCCAGCGCGCGGTGCCGGCTGGCGCAGGCCGGCACCCAGGCCGGCGTCATGCAGACGGCGACGGTGAACCAGACGCGCCCGACGGCCCTGCTGGCGCGCTGCTGGAGCCGGGCCGAGAACGTCTCCGGGTCGCCGGACAGCAACTACTCGCTCTATCTCGATTTGGAGTACACCGACGGCACGCCGCTGTGGGGCCAGATCGCCACGTTCGAGACCGGGACCCACGACTGGCAGCCGGCGAAGGTGCTGGTGCTGCCAGACAAGCCGGTCAAGAGCGTCACCGTCATCGGGCTGTTCCGCGGGCACGACGGCACCGCCTGGTTCGACGACTTCGAGCTGTACGAGCTACCCGACAGCGGCTCGTTCGACTACCAGCCGGTCACGGGCAAGCTGCCCGCCGGACCGGCCGCCTGGCAGTCGCTGCCGCTCGGGCCGCGCGCCGCGCTCAGCCTCGATCCGGCCACCGGCGCGATGAGTCTCGACGCGACGCGGTCCGGCGGTCTGGTGCTCCGCGACGTGGCCGCCGACAGCCCCTTCGTGCTGCCGCAACTGGCGGCCCGGCGCGAGGGCGAGCAATGGGTTATCGAAGGCGACTGCCCCGAACTGAAGCTCCGCGTCAAGGCGCGCCTGAGCCGCGTGCAGGACGGCCTGCGCCTCGACGGGAACGTCAGCGACACGACGGGGCAGGATCGGGCCATCAGCGTCTACTGGGCGTTGCCGATGGGCAACGAAGTCCTGAACTGGGCCGACCATCCGCGCGCTTCCTATCCGGTGGCGACGCGTCCCACCAGCGGGCGCTGCGTCAACGTCGGTGTCGGTGCCAACGGCAAGGCGTCCCACTACCCGTTCGGCGCGGTGTTCACGCCCGAGCGCGGCCTGGCCGTCGGCGCGCCGCTGAGCGAACCGCGCCTCTGCCGCTTCGCGTTCGACCAGCCGGCGCGCGTGCTCTACGCCGCTTTCGACCTGGGACTCAGCGCCGCCTGCCGGCAGTTCGCCTCGCAGGCCACCTTCAGCGCGCTGCTCTACCCGTTCGACGCCGCCGCCGAGTTCCGCGGCGCCCTCGACGGCTACTACCGGCTGCAGCCGGCAGCCTTCGCCAACCGCGTCAAGACGCAGGGCATCTGGATGCCGTTCCAGGACATCGCCACGGTCCAGGGCTGGGAGGACTTCGGCTTCCAGTTCCAGGAAGGCGCGCCCAACCCGGCCTGGGACGAAGAGCACGGCATCGGCAGCTATCCGTACATCGAGCCGATGAGCTATTGGATGGCCATGCCGCCGGGCCTGCCGCGCACGCAGGAAGCGGCGCTGAAGCTGCTGGGCGAGTTGGCGGCCAAGGGCGACAAACGCGCCCAGGCCACGCTGACCAGCGGCCTGCACGGGCCCGACGGCCGGCCGGCGATGAGCATTGAGGATGCGCCCTGGTGCAACGGGGCGCTGTTCCTGCTCAATCCCACCGCCAAGGTGGCCACCACCACGACCGCGCCACGCAACCAGTACCAGGTGCACGAGGAGACCATCGCCAACGTGCTCAAGCCGCAGTTGGCCGGCGGCACCTCGGCGTGGGGCGGCTACGGTGCCGGCTACGAACTGGTGGCCAAGGAGGGCCGCCGCGGCTCGCGCGCGGCGCGTTGCCAGCGGGCGGCCGGCGGCGCCGAGCGTGGCCTGCACCAGTCGGTCGGCCTGGCGCAGAAGGCGCCCCGACCCATTCAGGTCAGCGCCTGGAGCCGCGCTGACGGCGTGTCCGGCGAGCCGAGCAACGACTACTCGCTCTACTGCGACCTGGTCTACAACGACGGCAGCAATCTGTGGGGCCAAGTCGTGCCGTTCGCCGTCGGCACGCACGACTGGCAGCAGGTCAAGGTCACCATCACGCCGGCCAAGCCGGTCTTGTCGGTGTCCGTCCACCTGCTGTTCCGCGGCGAGAAGACCGGCACTGTCTGGTTCGACGACGTCAGCCTGAAGGAAGCCGACAGCGACCGTGAGCTGATCCGCGACGGCGACCTGGAGGTGCCGTCGCGGCCGGTCAGTCTCGACGGGCTCTACCTCGACTCCTTCGAGATGGCCGCCACCGTGCTGAACTACCGCCGTGAGCACTTCGCCACAGCGTCGCTACCGCTGGTCTTCGACAGCAAGGGCCGCGTCTGCTTGTTCGGCCACTTCATGGCCATGGAGTTCCTGGCCGACGTGACGGCTCGCGTCCACGGCGCCGGCAAGCTGATGTTCGCCAACGCCGTGCTCTGGGGCTACCCCTGGCCGGCGGCCCACCTCGACATCTTCGGCACGGAGACCAACTGGAACGCCGAAGGCAAGTGGCAGCCGCTGAGCGACGAGACCATGCTCTACTGGCGCGCGATGTGCTATGGGCGGCCTTACCTGACGCTCCAGAACACCGACTTCACGCGCTGGACCAAGGACATGACCGAGCGCTACTTCGCTCGGTGCGCGCTGTACGCCGTGCTGCCGAGCTTCTTCAGCGCCGACGCCGCCACCAAGGTGTACTGGGCGCAACCAGCGCTCTACAACCGCGACCGCGACCTGTTCAAAGCCTACCTGCCACCGATCCGCCGGCTGGCCGAGGCCGGCTGGCAGCCGCTGACCGGCGCGCGCAGCAGCGACCCGGCGGTCTACGTCGAGCGCTACGGCCAGGGCCGCACGGTCCACCTGGCGGTGTTCAACAGCGCCGCCGAGGCCAAGACCGTCGAGGTGAGCCTGACCGATCCCCGGCTGTCCGGCACGCCCCAGGTGTGGGCGCCGCGCGGCGTCAGCGGGCAACCGACCGCGCCGCGTAGCTGGCGCGCGACGCTGCAACCGGAGGCCGTCGCCATACTGACCTTCACGCAGCCGTGAAGGCCGACCCGATGAGGTGACACCGTGTACCTGTCGCTCCTGCTGACGTTGGCGCTCGCCGCGCCGCCGGCCCTGTTGACCAGCGAACTCGCGATGAGCTTCGGCGGCGAGCAGCTTCCCTCCGGTGGGTGTGCCGCCGCCGTGGTGCCCGCACCCGGTGTGCCCGGCAAGTACTCGTTGCGGATGGTCTTCCGCTTCGACCGGTACCAGGACGCCGACTGGCTCGACGTGACCAGCCAGCCAGCGCCGCCGCTGAGCCTGCCCGAGGTGTTCTCGTTGCCCATCCGGGCCGAGCAGGAGAGCGGCTCGCTGGTACTCAAGATGGTCGACCCCGACAACCCCGGCGGCAACCACGCCGCCCATGAGCAGGCGCTGCTGGTCAATGGCCAGCCGCTGCCGGCCAAGCAGTGGGTCACCTTGTCCATCCGCCTGCCGGCCGAGGCCAAGCTCCGCGACCAGATCGCGCCGGTGCAGTTCTACCTGCCGTGCTTCGACCGCCGCGTGCCGCTCGACACGGACATCGTCTTCTACGTCGGCCAGTTCGACTACCAGCCACCGGCGCGCCCGGCCTGGCCGCCGCGCGCCACCACCAGCAGCAGCGGCGTGCCGGTGACGCTCGACCCGCTCCGCCCGGGCACCATGTGGGTGCCGGCCGGCGGCAGCGACAATCAGACCGGCCATTTGGCCCGCCTGACTGGTGACGAGGCCGTGTTCGACGCCGACGCCGGCGGCTGGAACGAGTTCCTGCACTCCGACCCGCGCAAGCTGCGCCTCGACGCCGGCGCCACCTACCGCCTGCAGTTCGAGTACGAGGTGTTGCGCGAGCCGAGTGGCGGCGACAGCGCCATGTTCTACTTCCTGGTGCGCGCCGCCGGCACCATCCAGCACGACGTCGGCTGGCTGCGCTGGGTCGAGCCGGCCGGTACCAAGGGCTGTCGCGTGGTGACCTTCACCACCGGCGAACTGCCCGACTACTACGTCATCTGGGGCGTGCGCCATCATGGCGCTATCCGGCTGTTCAACCTGCGCCTCGAGCGACTGCCCAAGGGCTGACACCATGACCTCCAAGAGCTTCCTGCTGCTCGGCAGCCTGGCCGCCGCCTCCTTGGCCGCAGCGCAACCCGCCCGTCCGGTCGAGACCGGCACCTACCTGACCGGCGCCTGGCACACACCCAACACCGAGGCCGCGCGGACGCTGTACCGCAAGGCCGGGTTCAACCTCATCGGCTACTCCGGCGCTTACGCCGACTGGGCCGCGCGCGAGGGCATGTCGTTCATCTCGTGGGTCGATGCCTGGGGCCAGCCGGGCGGCACGGCCGAGGCGTTCGAGGCCCATGACGGCACCCGCTCGGGTTCGGTCGGGCTGTTCACCGCCTTCAACTTCAACGCGCCCGCGGCCATCGCCTGGTGGCACCAGTCGGTACCCCAGCAGGTGCGGCGCGTGCAGCACGCCGACCGGACCGCCTTCTGGAAGGTCCACAACGAGTTCGGCTACCATGCCGGCAAGTACTGGGACTACTCCAGCGGTTCCATCGCCAAGTACCGGCGCTGGCTCGACCAGCGCTATGGTGGCCTGGCCGCGCTGAACGCCGCCTGGCACACGCGCTACGAGGCGTTCGACCAGATCAGCCCGCCGCGCCAGCCGGCCGAGGCCGAGGTGGCCAACTGGCTCGAATGGCGCCGGTTCACCTGCTGGAAGTTCGGCGAGTACTTCCGCACCACGGGCGACTCGATCCGCAAGGTGCTGCCGGGCGCTCAGGTGTCGGACAACCTGTATCCGGTCAACCCGATGCAGGGCTGGGACCCGTTCGAACTGGCGCGGCAGACCGACTACATCGCGTACGACATCTACGCCATCGGGCACTGGGATGAGCTGCTCAACCAACTCGACCTGGGCCGCAGTGCCGGCCGGGCGTATGGCAAGCCGTTCCTGATGATGGAGTACCACGCCGGCCCGAACCAGAACGTGCGCGAAGTGACCGCCGAGGACCTGTGGATCGAGGCCAACGTGGCCCTGGCGCGCGAGTGCCGCGCCCTTCAGTGGTACATGTTCAGCCCGGCCACCGGGGGTCGCGAGCAGGGCATCCACGGCATTCTGGACAGCCAGGGCCGCCCGACCGAGCGGCTGACCGCGGTGCGCCAGGTCAGCGAGCGCACGCAGCGCCTGGCGCCGCTGCTCAAGGGCACCATCGAGCCGTCGGTGGCCGTGCTCTGGTCGGCCGACAACGCCTACCTGGCCGAGGTGGAACGCTCGAACTGGTGGGCCCAGACCGCGCAGTTGCAGACGCTCGGCCGGTTGCTCGGCGAGGCGCGCATCCCGTTCGAGCTGATCGACCCGGTCTGGCTGGAGCAGCACGGCACCGGTCGCTACCGGTGCGTCCTGGTGCCGCATGTGCCGGTGCTGTCCGACGCGCAACTGGCCGCGCTCCGCAAGGGCGCCGAGGGCGGCTGCACGGTCATCTTCTTCCCCGACAGCGGCCGCCGCGATGGACTGGGCGGGCGCCGGGCGCAGCCGCTGTTCAGCGGTGAGGCCAAGCCGGGCCGGCTGTGGAGCCAGCGGCCGGTGAACGGTGGCGACCTGGCGGTGGAGACGGTCGGCCGCGGGCGCCTGGTGCGTTGCGGCTGGGAGTTGCCGCAACGGCCCGGCGAGGCCGCCCTGCGGCGCGAGCGCGCGCAAGCGGTGGCCGACCTGCTGGCCCGTCAGGCCCAGGTGAAGCCGGCCGTGCTGCTGAGCGGCGACGCCGACCCGGCCACGCTCGACGCGGTGCCGCTGCGGACCGCCGGCGGCACGATGCTGTTCCTGACCGCGCTGGGTCACGAGCCGCGCGGGCCAGTGACGGTGACCGTGCCGGGCCGCCCGTATGCGCGTGACCAGGTCTACGCCCTGGACTACCGCAGCGCCGCGGTGCAGCGTCTGGCCGCGCGCCACGAGGCCGGCGGCACCACCTTCACCGTGCCGCGGATCGACCCGGCGGTGATCGTGTTCATGCCGGCGAACTGGCAGCCGCTGGTCGGCGTGGAGGCCCCAAGCCGCATGGTGGCCGGTGGTCGTTACCGCGTCATGGTCACGGTGGACAACCTGGGCGCCGAGACGGTGGCCGGGCGCGTGGCCCTGGAGGTGCCCGCCGGCTGGACGGCCACCTGCGCGCAGCCGGACCTGGCCGCGCTGGCACCGGGTGCCCGGGCCGAGGTGCCGTTCGACCTGACCGTGCCGGCAGGCGCCGCCGAGGACCGCTTCGGCATCGACTACCCGCTGAACGCCCGCCTGACGCTCTCGGCGGGTCGTAGTGGCACCGTCGCGGCGACGATGCTGCCGCAGGTGGTGCCGCCGCTCGACGTGCTGCTGAGCTATCAGGAGCGGCCGCTCAACCCGTGGCAGGAGATGACGCCGGCCATCATGCGCTGGGGCTGGGAGAGTGAAGTCCACACGCCGCCGCCACCGCCGGTGTCCATCCAGGCGCCGACCGCCGTCGAGGCCACGGTGATCGCCGACCCGAGCCTGGCCGGCCGCGAGGCCGCCTGGCGGCTCGAGCCCGATGGGCAGGTGACGCCCGCGCGCAGTCAGCTCGCTGCCGGCCGCCAGACCATCGCCCTGCAAGTGACGGTGCCGCGCGCCGGCAGCTATCGGCTGGTCGGTCAGGCCGGGGCGGTGAGCTTCACGGCCCCGTTCTTAGCCGGGGTCAACCGGGAAACGGTCGCCGCCGCCCTGGCCGGCGAGGCCAAGGTGCCGGCCGGCTGCACCCCGCGTCTGAAGCTGTCGGTGGGCACGCGGGGTGCGCCGGCGCGCGGCACGCCGGTCACCTTCGTGGTCGACCTGCCGCCCGCCGAAGTGGCCCGAGCGCGCGTCTTTGACGATCAGGGCCACCTAGTGCCGGCCGCGGTGGGCCCGAAGCGGGTGGTCCTGGCGGCCGACGTGCCGGCCGATGCCGTGCGGCTGTACACACTGGCCCTGGCCGCACCGACGGCGCCGTCAGCCGCGAGCAGCGTGCAGCAGAGCACCAGCGCCGACGGCGGCCTGACGGTGGGCGGTGACCGGTGGGCCATCACCTTCGACAGCCGGCTCGGACTGGTGCGCTCACTGCAGGTGGGCGATGGCCCGCTGCTGGCGCCGCACCGCACCGGTGTGGTCGCCATGGTCGGCGGTGCCGAGTGGGCGCCGGACGGCCGCGGGCTGGTCAGCGACTTGGCCACATCGGCCTCGGCGGTGCAGGCGCAGGTGGCCTTCCAGCGCCGCATCGGCCCGCAGGACGAGCTGGCCGTGCGCGAAACCTGGACCATCGAGGCGCAGCGCGCCGCCGTGGCGCTGCGGATCGAGAACGTGGCCAGGCAGGCCATCGCGCTGACGCGCCTGAGCTACGAGCTGGGGCTCTCGCCCGACGTGGCCGGCACCTGGCGCATGGTCCAGGCCAACGGTCGGCTGACGCGCGGCGATCTGCCGACCGGCTTCGGCGCGGCGGGCTCGGTGTCGCTGATCGACTGGCTGACCGCCGACGGGCGCGGGCTCGGTCTGACGCTCGGTCGCTGCGCGCTGGCGTCGAAGTGGCAGTCGGGCTTCACCGGCGTCAGCCACTCGGCGGCGGCCACGCGGCTGGGCCTGCTGGGCGGTGCGCAGCTCGACCCGGGCGACTACGTGATCGCCGAGTTCACGCTCTGGCCGCATCGACAGGAGTTGACCGCCGCGCAGGCGGCGGTGCCCGAACTGGTCACCGCGGTGCGGTAGGCGCTGAGCGCCTACCGCCGCCGCACGGCGCTGCTGGCCAGGCCGTCGGCGCGCGAGTTCTCCTCGCGCAGCACATGGCGGAACTTGACCTGCTGGAACTGCTGGACCAGCCCCTGGGCCTGCTGGTAGAGCGCCATCATGTTTGGGTTCTTGACCTTGTAGCGGCCGGTCATCTGGCGGACCATCAACTCGGAGTCCGAGACCACCTGCACGACCGTGGCGCCGAGCTCGTGGCAGCGCTCCAGGCCGCGGAGCAGCGCGGTGTACTCGGCGATGTTGTTGGTCGCGTGGCCGATGTTCTGGCTGACCGCGTCCAGCTCCTGGCCGTCGGCGGTGCAGATCACGAACCCAATCCCTGCGGGGCCGGGATTGCCCGAGCAGGCTCCGTCGGTATACAGCAAGACCGTCATGGGCTGAGGTGACTCCGGTAGAGGAGGAGTGTACCGCCGAGTGGGGGAAGTGTAAACGTCGGCCGTCACGACCAAAGGATCCGCGTATGCCGCTGCCACTGGTGCTCATCGCCGACGACGACCTGACCAGCCGCGCGCTGCTCAGCCACCGGGTCGAGAAAGACGGCTACCGCGTGCGCTGTGTGTCCGACGGCGCCGAAGCGCTGGAGGCCATCGATCAGGAGTTGCCCGACCTGGTCCTGCTCGACGTGATGATGCCACGGTTGAACGGCTTCGAGGTCTGCCGCCGCTTGCGCGAACAGGTCAACACGCGCGCCATACCCATCATCCTGGTCACCGCCCTGTCCGACCGCGAGAGCCGACTGGCCGGGCTCGACGCGGGCGCCGATGACTTCCTGACCAAGCCGGTCGACGGACCCGAACTGACGGCTCGCGTGCGCTCACTGCTCCGTCTGCGCCACTACCAGTCGCTGGCGGCCCAGCGCGAACTGCTCGACGCCGCGCTACGCGATCTGGCCGCCGGCGTCATCGTCACCGAATCCGACGGCACCATCGTCGCGGCCAACCGGCGCGCGCGGCACCTGCTCAACCTGCGTGAGGACACCGCCATCGGCTCGAACCTGCACCGGCACCTGGCGCAGTTCGAGGTCTTCCCGAGCCTGGGCAAGGTGCTGGCCGAGCGGCGCGACGTGGCGGCGTTCGATATCTGCCGGTGCGGCGAGCCGCTGCTGGTCATCGAGGCCCGGCTGACGCGCGTCATGCGCAGTGAAGGCGTCGATGCCTACCACGCCCTGGCACTTCGCGACGTGACCGCCGAGCGCGCCGCCACGGCCTTCCGCAACGACTTCCTGGCCCTGATCAGCCACAAGATCCGCACGCCGCTGACGATTCTGAAAGGGCTGCTGGAGCTGACCGACGACCCGCGCGGCGTGGGCCTGGCCGCCGAACTGCTGACCGAACTCATGCCGGAGGTGCAGGGCAAGCTGGACGAGTTGACGAGCATCGTCGACCGGCTGCTGCACCAGCCGACGGCCTCCACCCTCGGTGACGCGGCGGAGTCTCGCTGGACCCAGGTCTCGGCAGCCGCCGAGCGCGCGGCCGACGAGGTCCGGCGCCGGCAGCCCGAACGGCAACTGACCGTCAACCTGACCGACGACGGACCGGCGCCGATGGCGGCGGCCGACCTGAGCATCGTCCTGCGCGAGCTGTTCGAGAATGCGGCGAAGTTCGGCGGCGACCGGGTCGAAGTGAAGGTCGGCGAGGCCAATGGCCTGATCGTGCTGGACATCAGCGACAACGCTCACGGCATTCCGCACGAGCACTTCGAGGCCGTCTTCGACGAGTGCTTCCAGATCGACCCCGACTTCACCGGCCAAATCCGCGGCTTCGGCATGGGCCTGGCCATCGTGCGCCGCGTGGTTCGGGCCTATGGTGGCGATATCGACGTGGCCGAATCGGCGCCCGGTAGCGGCACCACCTTCCGCATCCACCTGCCGGCGCCGACCGACGAGGTCAGCCCGCCGGCCGACTAAGCAGCCGGCCGGTGACGTTGTCCCGTAGGGGCGACCCTTGGGTCGCCCGGCTGTGGGCCACCTGGCGCCTACCGGGCAGCGACCGGGCGGGCACCAGGCCCCGCCCCGACCGGACAGGATCGCAGAGCGGCTGCTTAGCGCCGGGTCACTGCGCCGGCAGGTGCAGGATGGTCAGCGAGTGCGGCGGCAAGGCCGGGCGCAGCCGCGGCCCCGGTACCATGATGGCCTGCTCCACCGGCGCCACGCGCAGTGGCTGGGCCAGCGAGTTCTCGTCCTCGGGCGACAGGCCGGTCAGGCAGATGGAGCGCCCGCGCGCCGCCGGGCGAAAACCGTTCAGGCGCACCACCGTGTCCTGCCAGGCACCCGCGAGGTTGACCATCTTCACCACGAGGCTGCCGTCGGTCAGACGGCCCGCGGTGGCCACGAACGGGGCCGGCGCGCGATCGTCCGCCTCCTGAATCAGGCGGCCGTCCAGGAAGCAGCGGATGTGCGCGCCTTGCAGCTCGATGCGGATGTCGTACCACCGCCCGGTCTCGATGCGCCCGTCCACGCGCGTGCCCAGGTCGTACTTGTGGCCGGCGCTGCGCTCGATGCCGTGCCAACGGTTGCCCCAGCCACCGAGGTTCCACCACACCCAGTCGTCGTGACCGCGCACGTGGAACATGATCAGGAAGCCCTCGTTGCCCGACAGCTTGCGCGCCTTCAGCGAGAGCGTGTAGTCGCTCCAGTCGCGGTCACCACTCGTCGCTTGCAGGTCGGTGTCCAGGCTCATTTGGCGCAAGGCCCCGCCGGCGCAGCTCCACTGCCCGCGCCGCATGGTCCAACCGGTGGTGCCGCGCTCGAACGCGCTGCGGTATAGGGTGCGGTCACCGGCGGTGACCGTCACGTCCTTGAACTCGGCCTGCGTCTGCCAGGTGGCCAGGCCAATCGCGCCGCGCGGGCCGGCCGGCGCCACACCGGTCTGGGCCCGTGTGGGCAAGACCACCGCGGGCCGTTCGGCGCTGAACAGCTTCTGCACGTGGTACGAGGGCGTGCCGTAGCACCCCGCGGAGTCGAACACGATGGCGTCGGGATTCCAGGTGCGCTGGTGCTGGTGTACGAACAGCGGCGCGTAGGACGCCATGACCACCAGGTCGCTGTTGCGCTCCAGCCCGCACATGAAGGCCGCTTCGCCCAACGCCGCGCGCAGGTTGCCAGTGCCGCATTCGCTGGTCACGGCGTACTCGCCCACGTAGACCTGCGGCCCGTCGCGACGCACCTGGTCGTAGCGGTTGGCCTGCCCGGCGAACCACGCCGGCGACGAGTAGTAGTGCTCGTCGACGATGTCCATCGGCCGGCTCTTCACCGGTACGTTGGCAATCAGCGTCAGTTGCGGGTAGCGCGCCTTGATGGCGTCCCAGAAACGCGCGTAGCGCTCTTCGTAGGCCGGGCCGGAGTTCTCGTTGCCGATCTCCAGCAGTCGCAACCCGAACGGTGCCGGATGCCCGGCCGCCGCGCGCAGCGCGCCCCAGCGACTGGTCACCGGACCGTTAGCGTACTCGATGGCGTCCAGGGCATCATCGACCCACGGCTGGAGCTGATCCAGCGGCACCACATCCTCGTGCGCCATGCCGCAGTTGATGACGAACAGCGGCTCGGCGCCGAGGTCCTCGCACATCTGCAGGTACTCGTGGTAACCGAGGCCGTCGGTGGACCGGTAGCCCCACAGATTGCGGTGGCCCGGGCGGGTGCTGACGTCGCCGATACTGAGCTTCCACCGCGCCGCGTTGGCCAGCTTGTCACCTTCCACAAAGCAGCCACCGGGGAACCGCACGAAAGCCGGCCGCAGGTCCGCCACCAGACGCGCCAGGTCGGGCCGCAGACCGTTCGGCCGCCCCTTCCAGGTCGGCGGCATAAGCGAGGTGGCCGCGAGTTGCACACTGCCCGGCGCGGTCAGCGAGACCACCAGCCGAGCGGCCGGGTCGGATTCGCCGGCCACCAGCGCCACGGCGCTGTGCGACCAGCGGTCACCCGCGTCCGCGATGCTGGCAGCGGCCAGGTCGCGGCCGGTCGCCGTCTGCAGCGCCACCTGCAACCGCACCGGCAGCGGCCCGCGCTTCAGCGTCCAGCAGCCGAAGGTGTAGACCTGGCCGGCGCGCACGGGAAGGCCCCAGTAGCCGCTGTTGGCCACGCCCAGCCGGCCGCCGGGCTCGACGCGGCGCAGATCCAGGCGCAGTGAGCGCGGCTGCTGCGCGTTCAGCGGTTGGTCGTCGGTCAGCGCGACCTGCCCCTCGGCGCGGATGGACACGGTGTCCCAGCCGACCGGCGCCGCGGCGTCGAGGAAGGCGCGGTTGCGCAGCAACTCGGCGTACAGGCCACCATCACCGGCGTGGTTGACCTCTTCGAAGAAGACGCCATACAACCGCGAGCTGACGCGTTGCCCGGGCTTGGTGGTGTCCACCTCGACCACGGCGTCCTGAGCCCACCCGGCAGCCAGCCAGGCCGCCAGCAGCAACAAAGTGCGGTGACCCATGGTTCTCATCCTCCACTCGGTTGGGGCCGGTCGGTCCAGCGGCGCACGGTCGGACTCGTGCCCTGGCACGGACCACCACCGGCGGCGGCGTTGTCGAACGAGTCGGAGTGCCGCCGTCGCACTCCGCGGAGCGTGTCGCCATGAGCCAAGTCGGCGCCGGTGAGGTTACCGTGCCGGACCGGTGCCCGGTCGGTCCCGGTGAACTTCATCGCGGTCACGATGCGCTCGCGTGCGGTCATGCCGTCAGCCCCGCATTGCTGCCGGCGGCAGTTGGCCGCCGCCGCGTGCGCTCCTGCCCGCGCGGGTGGCTCCTCTGCCTATTGGGCCTCAGCCTGGCCCGCGGCGTGGCCGCACCGTCGCTGGCCGTCGCGTCCGACGGCCGCATTCGCCGCGCCACCTGGACCGCTGACGGTCCGCAACCGGCGGCCGATCTGCCGGGCGAGGGCGTCACCGCCGTGGTCTGGCTGCGCGTGGATGGCCAGCCGCACCTGCTCGGCGCGCAGGGCGAGGTCCTGCTCGATCTCGCGCCGCTCCCGCCGGTTGGCCAGCGGCTGCCGCAGCCGATTCGGCAACTGCTGCCGACGCCTGACGGCGAGCAACTCCTGGTCCTGGTCGGACGCGGCGCCGGCACCGTGCCGGAAGAGGGAGCGGTGTACCGTCTGACGCGCCCGGGCGCCACGCCACAGCGTATCGAGGCCGTACGCCCCACCTGGCGCCCCTGGCGCCTCGGCTGGGCGCGGGCGGGCGGCGGTTGGCGCCTGGTGGTGGCGACCCACAAGGAGACTCGCTATTGGCGGGTGCCGCACCACTGCCTGTTCGTGTTCGACTGGCAGGACGGCCAGGCTGTGCCCTGGTGGCTCGGCAGCCGGCTGTCGCGACCGTACCGCGATGCCGTACACGGCCCGCTGCGCGAGGCGCCCGATGACCGCCTGGTGGCGCTGGAGACCACCGCCGAGCGGCAGACCGTGGTCATGGTCTACCACCCGATGGGCTTCGGCTATCAGGGCGAATGGGAGAGCGCGGCGGTGCCCGGCGCGGAGCGGCTGCTGCGGCTGGGCGCGGCGGTGGTGGTCTGGGGCCGCCGCGACGGCAGCCCCTGGTGGGCGCGACTGCACGCTGCGGGCGAGGGCTACCGGCTGGTCGACCTGCCGGAGCCGCCACCGGTGCCCGACGCGGTGGTGTCGGCGCCCGACGACCACTGGGCCGGCTACTGGCATGGCGCCTGGCACTCCGGACGGCTGGGCGAGTAGGTCACTGGCCGTCGCTGGGCCGCAGTTCGACATCGTCGAACCAGACGCTGCCGACGCCACCCATCAGGTTGAGGTAGAGGGCGGCCTGCGGGCCACCGGGCCGGAAGTCGGGGCACTCCACCTGCTGCCACAGACCGTGCGTCGGCGGCACGCGCAGGCTGAAGTTGCCCGGACCATCGCCGCCCTCCGCCGAACGCAGCCAGATGGCCGCGTGGCCCTGGCAGTCACGGCTGGTCATCACCCAGGCGCGGAACCGGTAACGGCGGGCCGGATCGACCTTCAGGCCGGTCTGGTACCAGCGGGCCCAGACCGTGCCGGCGCGCGGCGACGGCTCCTTGTCGGCCGCCTTGACGCACTCGATGCGCCCACTGGCTCGGCCACCGTGGGTCACCTCGGCGTCGCGGCTGAAGCGGCAGTCGCCCGCCACCACATGCTGTTTCCAGGGGCTCGGCTCGGCCTCGAAGCCGCCGTCCAGGACGGCGTTGCCGGCCTCGGCCAGCGGCTCCGACTGCACCAGCCAGACCGGCCGCCAGATGCCGCCCGCGCCGGAGTTGTCTTCGACGCGCACCGCCAACAGGTTCGGCCCGTCACGGCGCACGAAGCGGGTGATGTCGACCTCGAATGCCTCGGCCCAACTGTTCGGGTTCTGGGCAGCGTCGTAGACCCGCTCCAGGACCCGTTGCCCGTTGACCCAGATGACGCACGCCTCATCCACGGCGCCGAAAACCAGTGAGACGCGCTCACCGGGCCGCGCCGCCTTGAGGCTGAAGCGCGTCCGGTACCAGGCCAGACCGTCGTAGTCGCGGCCGTGCTCGCGCGCCCACTGCTTGCCCACCTCCTGCTGCTCCCAGGCGCTGTTGATGCCGATGGCCGCCCAGTCACGGTCGTCGCAGGTCTCCATCTGCCAGGCCTGGCGTTCGCCCACACGCTCGGGGTCGAAGCGGAACTTCCACGGACCGGGCAGCGGCGCGCCCGGCTGCTTCAGGAAGTTGAGCAGCGACCGGTCCCAGGCGGGCGCCTCCAGATACCGCAGCAGTCCCGGGCCGATGACGCTCTCGCCTTCGAGCGTCAGGCGGTAGTCGTCCAACTGCTTCAGCGCCGTCTGGTAGTCGGGCAGGACGCCGGTCTTCAGGTACGCGCGGCGGGCGGTCTCCACCGCCAGGCACAACTCGGCGTGGCGCAGGCCCTGGGCCAGAAACGCCACGCGCCGTGCCGCCACGCCGTCGCCGATGGCCGCCTGGGTGGCCTGCGCCAGCAACGCCTGTCCCTTGGCCATCACCGTTGGCGTGAAGATGGCGCCGGCGACCAGGTAGTACCGCGCCCAACTGCCGCCCTCGGCACCCACCCCGCGAGCGGCGGCGGCGATGGTCTGGTCGGTCACCTGGTCCGACACCTGTTGCCAGTGCGCGAAGTAGGCGCGCACCGCCTCGGCCGCCGGACCGAACGCCGCGCAGTACTCGGTCATGAGCTGCGCGAAGCTCATCTCGGGGTGCTCGTGCAGGCGGGCCAAGGCGTAGAGGTTGGGCCCTTGCGTACCGAACATGCAGGTCAGCGAGTCGAAGTCGGTGGCGATCAGGCCGCGCTGCGCCGCGAAGCCGAAGTCGTCGGCCAGATGGTGCGCGTAGAAGATGGGGAACGCGTGCCCGTCGAGCGTGTAGTTGGGCCGCAGATAGAGCCGCGCCCCGGTGTCGGCCCAGCCTTGCCACTGCTGCCGGAAGGCCTGGCGCTTGCTCGCGGTCCAGGGGTACATCAGCGCCGGCACGATGGCCACGATCACGTGGTCGTTGAGCCTGGTCCGGCGGGGCGGCTGGCAGTAGTTGGCGTAGGCGTAGGCGAGCACCGTGGCCTCCGGATCGGTACGGCGTGCCTCGGCCTGGGTGGCCAACCAGAACCGCGCGTAGCGGTCGGACACCGAGCCCAGCCAGCGCCACCAGTCCGGCTCGCCGGCGCCGAAGGCCGTGGTCGCCCGTTGCAGACCCTCGGCCGGGGTGAGGTCCGGGTGATCGCGAATGGTGCCGGGCACGTCCCAATCCAGGCACTGCTCGCAGGTGCACTTGCCGCAGGTGTCGTTCTCGGCGCAGTTGACCCACGGCCGGTCGGCGGTGCGGGTCCGCGCCCATTCGGCCGCGCGCTCGCGCGCCAGGGCTGGTTGTGAGACACACATCGCGATCAGCCGGCCCTCGCCACCGTAGTAGCTCGGGTCGGAACGCCGCGTGCCGTCGGGCAGGCGGTTGAAGTACTCGGGATGCGTCTGGTGGAAGCGCGCCCAGTAGTCCTCGAAACCGTGACCATACTCCAGGCTCGTGCCGCGGTTGAACCGGTGCCGGCGCAGCCACTGCATCTGCTGCTCGGCAAACCGGTCGCGCGCGGCGAGGCTGCTGAACCCGGCGGGCGTCAGCGACAGCCCGCCGAACCGCACCCGGGTGTGCCGGAAGCGCGGGCTGACCTGCAGCTGGACGTCCGGGACCGCGATGGTCGCCTGGTGCGGCACCACCGTGCCCAGTTCGCCCGGCCACAGCCAACGCACACCGACGTAGCGCTCCAGCAGCTCGTAGACCGCGAACAGCGTACCGGCCGAGGTCGCGTCGGCCAGTGGCGCGCCGGGCGTGTCGCGGCCGCCGAGCACCAGCGTGCTACCGCCAGCGCGTACCACGGCGGTGCCGTGCGGCCAGCGATCCCACTCGGCAGCGGCCGACGCGCGGCACGGGCCCAGGTAGACGCGCGCCCGCTGGTCCGCGCGGTCGGCGGCTTCACTGACCACCGGCAAGGTGGCGCCGCTGGCCAGCTTGAGGTGCGCGACCAACTCCTGCGCGGCGTAGGTCACCACGCCGGTGGGCTGCTCGGGCAGCACCACCACCGCCACCGGCTGGCCCTCGCGGACCAGGGCCACCTCCGCGCCGCTCGCGTTGGCCCAGAGTAGGCCCAGCGCGAGCACGGTCATGGGTCGGACTGCCATGAGCCATCTCACCGCCCGTCGCGCCCTACTCTACCCGAAGGCTTCGGCCGTGGGTAGGCCCGCGTGGCCGGAACCAGCGTGCAGCGGTCGGCGTCCGACGGATACCCAGGCTGGTGCCGCGGGCGGTTCGGGTTGCCTGGGCACCGGGCTCCGGTGCCAGCGGCCTGGTGGGTGTCACGGAGAAGTCGCATGGGTCGCCGGCAAGCCTTGCTCGGCAGTGTCGTCGCAAGCTGCTCGTTGCTGTGTCTGCTGGTCGCCGCCAGCCTGCTCTACGCCGCCGACCCGCCGGCTGGCACGTACCCGTACCGCGTCGGCCAACTCACCTTCCCGCAGGACGAGGGCAAGCACTCCGTGTCCGAGTGGCCGAAGACGCTGATGGAGTGGTACGCGCACTACTCGCATCTGAAGGACGAGGACGGCACGCGCTACCTGGCCTTCGTGACCTTCGTCACCTTCGACCCGGTGGAGAGCTTCCTCGGCGGCAAGTTCCCGCACCTGATTGCCACCTTGATCGACGTGACCCACGCCAAGACCTGGCACTACCGCGACCTCAAACCGCTGAAGCGGTTCGCCACCGGCCACGCCGACACCGCCACCGAGGCCGGCGACTACTTCCGCTGGCTCGGCGAGGGCAAGCCCTTCTGCTACCAGCTTCGCTACGGTTGGCGCAACCAGGACATCGACGTGACGCTCGACAGTGAGCTGCGCGCGCTCAAGCCGCCGCTGGCGGTCAACGGCACCGGCTACATCAAGCTGCCCAAGGGCGACAGCGGCTACTACTCGCAGACCCGCCTGACCACCAACGGCACGTTGACCCTCAACGGCCAGGCCAAGCAGGTCTCCGGCACGCACTGGATCGACCGGCAGTGGCTCGGCGTGTCGTGCGCCCAGAACATGGGCTATACCTACGAGTGGTGGTCTCTCCAGCTCGACAACAACGAAGAGGCCATCCTGTTCCGCCTGTTCGAGAACAAGACCAACGCCGTCGTCATGACGCACCTGGAAATCGTCCACGCCGACGGCGCGCGCGAGCACGCGCCGGACGTCAAGCTGACCGACCAGCCGCCGGGCTGGACGGTGGCCGCGCCGGCCGCCGGCTGGGACCTCAAGATCACGCCGGCCTGCCAGGGCCAACAGACCTGGCAGAGCTGCGACGTCACCGGCACCATTCGCGGCCAGCGCATCACCGGCGTGGCCACCGCCGAGCTGGCGCGCGACATCATGAAGGAATACATGAAGGTCATCCGGCCGGGCGGGTAGCGCCGGCGGCTGGGCGACAGGAGTCACCCGCCTCGCGGCCAACCCGTCACCGGGAGCCGCGCCGATGCCTCTGTACCTGCTGCTCTGCCCCTTGCTCAGCGCCACGGTGGCCGCGCCCGACGGCGTCGAGGTGACCTCGGTCGAGGGCCGCCGCGTCCTGAACGTCGCCGGACGCCCCGCCGCCGAGCTCAACCAGCCGTGGCTGGCCACGGGCGACTGGAAGTCGGTGCGGCAGTTCCCCGTGGGCCAGACGCCGCAGCGCACGGCCATCGACGGCGGCGAGCGCCTCGTGCGCAGCGAAACCGGGCCGCACGGCCGCTGGACCGAGACCATCACCGTCACCGCGCAGCAGGTGACCATCCGCTACGAGTTCGATCTGGCCGCTGACGTCGGTGCGGCCAACCTGCAATGGTGGTGGCGGCTCGACCCGGCCGTCTACGAGGGCGTCATGGCCGAGGGCGCCGGGCAACGGCCGGTCGCGTTGCGGTCGGTGGCCGGGCTGACGGTCAAGCCGCTCCAGCGGATCAGCTTCGTCTGGCCGGAGCGCGAGCTGACCGTGCGGTGCGCGGCGGCCGACGGTGACTGGCAGTTCTCCGACCAGCGCCAGGCCGCCTGGGCGCGCTGCTACCGGCTGGAGTACAACCGGCCGCTAAAAGCCGGCGCCGCCCAGCGCGGCTGGTTCGAGGTCAGCGTCAGCGGCCGGGCGCTCAGCGAGGTGGTCGTGCCGCTGGCCGCCGGGCCGGCCACCAATGTGCGGGGCCTGGCGGTGCCTGTCGGCGCACCGCAGTTGGCCGCTGAGCGCAAGCTGGCCGCGCTCTTGCTGCTCCACACCGCCACCGTGCCCGCGCAGCGCGATCAGGTGGTCGGCGAGGTGACGGTCGGCTACGCCGACGGGCAGACCGCCGTGATTCCGCTGCGCTGGGAGCAGGCGGTCACCGCGCCCGACGATGATCCGCGCGAGCTGCCCGATGGCGCCCTGGTCAAGCTGGGCGACGGGCCGGCCTGGCTGACCAGTTGGCGCAACCCGCGGCCGGAGGTGCCGGTGCGCTCGCTCACCGCCCGGACGGCGGCCGGCGGCTGGCGACTGGTCGGCGCGGCCGGCCTGGCAGCCGACGCGACGGAGCGGCAACTCGCCGCCACGTTCGCCCGTCTCCGGGGCACGCCGCTGGCGGAGGAGAGCGTGATCAGCCTGGACGGCACCTGGCGCGCGACACCGGCCGGACAGACCGAGCGCGACCTGCCGGTGCCGGCCATGTGGGAGCGCATCAAGGGCCTGGGCGGTGTGGCGCAGATGACTTACCGCCGCCGCTTCGACGTGCCTGAAGCGTTCGCCGGCCAGCGGGTGGTACTGCGCTTCGACGCCGTGGGCGACGGCGCCGAAGTGTGGGTCAACGGCCAACACGCCGGTGGCTTCGTCAACCCGGCACTGCCGTCGGAAGTGGACATCACCGGCCTGGTCGCCGTGCCCTCGCGCGACAACCAGTTGGAGGTTCGGGTCAAGGACGACAGCCACTACTCGGTGCCGCGGCCCTCGAGCGACTGGCGCGACCGGCGCACCTGGATCCCGCGCGGCATCGGCGCGCACAACCGCAAGGGCCTCATCCAGAGCGTCAGCCTGCGCGGCCGGCCGGCGGTGCAGGTAGCCGACGTGCGCGTGCAGACGTCGGTCCGCCGCAAACGGCTGACGGTGGTCTACGAGCTGTTCAACAGCCGGCCCGACACCGTCCGTGCCGAGTTGACCGGCACCGTCCGACCGGCCGCCGGCGGCGCTGTCGTGCTGCGCCTGCCGCCGCAGACGGTGGAGTTGCCCGGCTACGTCACCACCACCGTGACCGTGACGGCGGCGGTACCCGACAGCGTGACGCTGTGGCAACCGGACCATCCGGCCCTCTACACGTTACGCAGCCTGCTCAGCGCCGCGGGCGGCCAGCGTCTGCAGCGGGTCGACACGCGGTTCGGCTTCCGCGAGGTGTGGTTCGAGGGTGTCCACTTCCGGCTCAACGGCATCCGCTGCAACTTGCGCGGCGAGAGCCCGAGCTACGCCGACCCGACGCTGTTCGCCACGCGCGAAGCGGCCACCGAGATGGTCCAGCGCTGTCAACGCGCCAACTTCAACGTGCTCCGCTTCCATGCCGTGCCGGCGCCGCCGCACGTGCTCGACGTGTGTGACGAACTGGGCATGTTGGTCATCGACGAGAGCGGCATCTATGCCAGTTGGCACATGCTGATGCCCGACCATCCCGAATTCATGGACCGCTGTCGCGAGCACCTCACGCGCTGGGTGCGCCGCGACCGCAACCATCCGGCGGTGGTGCTCTGGTCGGCCGAGAACGAAGGGCTGAACGTGAACCACCTCAGCGCGGCGCAACTGGCCGAGTACCGACGTGTGATCGACGCCCATGACGGCACCCGGCCGGTGATCTTCGACGGTGACGGCACGGCCCACGGCGCCTCGCCGGCCAGCGTCAAGCACTACGTCTCCCGCGTGGAGGACCTGGGCGAAGCCGGCGGCCACTCGTCGGGCTACGGCCACGACCTGCGTTCGGACATCTACTGGGCCACGGCGCACCAGCAGAAGCTGCCGCTGGGCTGCGGCGAGTTCCTGTTCCCCTATGAGCCGGGCCAACGGGACCAGGAACGCGAAGTCATCTACCAGATGGGCCTCCAGACACGCGGCTACCGCCTGGCCAACTGGTTCGACATCCGGCCGTACAACCCGTCCTACTGCGGCTTCCTCAAGCCGGAGGGCGTGCGGCCGGGCTACGAGGAGGTCTACGACGTCATCGCCAAGTCGTTCGCGGCGGTGGCGGTCTACGACAAGGACTACGACGCCCTGGGCCCGTTTCCGCAGCCGCCGAAACTGCAGGTCGGCCGCCCCGTGAAGCGCACGCTGATCGTCTACAACGACGAATTCGCCGACGAGCAGGTGACGGTGACCTGGCAGGCGACGCTCGCCGGCCAGCACCTGGCGGGCGAGCAGAAGGCGCTGGCGATCCCGCTGGGCGACCACACGCTGTTCGAGGTCACCTTCACGCCGAACGCGCCGGGCGAGCTGGTGCTGGAGCTGTCGTCGAGCAAGGGCGGGCGGGAGCGGTTCAGGGACCGGAGGCGGTTTGAGGCGCGGCCGTGAGGGCGCGTTAGCGTAGCGCGAGGCGAGGACCACTATGAGTTGGCACCACGACACAGGTTTGGAGGTGGGCAACGACTGGGAGAACGGCTATCCGAGCCACTGGTACTGGTCGCGGCCAGGCGGCAGCTATCGTGGCGGCTCCGACTTCTTCTGCCTGCACTGGGAGGTCTGCTACCCAAAGAACGGCGAGAGCAACGAGGTGCGCCTGCACGTGGAAGCACCGACCGAGCTCACCGACGCAGCGCTCAACGGCATCAAGCTCAGGCTCGTCGCAGCTCTACTTGAGACTGACCTTGTCGCGCAAGCCGTGGCTCTCGGCTACGAGGCCCGGCCTGGCCGCTTGCTCGCCGAACAGCACCTGCGGGCAAACAAGAGCAGCGAGGTGATGCGCGTGCTCATGAAGCCGCTGCAACGCAGACTGAGCTACACCGACGCGATGCGAGCCGTCCACGACGACCTTGGTGCCGCTGTCGAAAAGGTGCTAGAGCGCTTCGTGCCAAGCCTGCGCGAGTGGTTCGCACGCTGAGTGGCCTCGGTCCCATGGCCGGTGGCTGGATGTGGAGTATCTGCGATGCGCAACATGCCCGGTTGGACACATGTCATCGTCGTCGCCATTGCCGCGCTACCGTCGTCCGCCGAACCGGCGAAGGTCACCGCCGAGCATCGGCTGTTCCTCGACGACGCGCTGGTCGCTGCCAGCGAGCGCGTGCAGCGCACGTTCCACCAGCCGACCAAGCAT
>CAZHGD010000062.1:0-14467 GCA_964531735.1 uncultured Fimbriimonadaceae bacterium
GTCCCGGTCATCCAGCGCCGTCAGGTAGCCGCGGCGGATCAGCGCCGCCAGCAACAGGTGCGTCTGCTCCGGCACCAGCCCCCAGCTCGTCCGCGCCAGGCGCGCCTCGACGGCGGCGACCGCCACGGGCCGGTCGGGCAGTTGCTCCAGCAGCGCCGCGGCCGGGCCGCCGGCCCGGATCCGGACTCGGTACTCGCCCAACTCGCCCTCGGCGAGGCCCAACGGCACCGCGACCGCCTCGACCATGGTCGCCCGCGCCGACCCCTCGGCCATCGCCGCGCGACCCGGCAGCACCAGGCCCGCGATCAGGTCGTCGGCCACGCCCGCTGTCAGGCCGTCGCGTTGTGGGGCCACCGCGGCGAAATCGGCAAAGACGAGCTCGAGCGCCGAACCCACCACTCGTTCGAGGGCCTCGTGCCAGCCCTGGCCAGCCACGGGCTGGCGGCCCGTCGCCGACACCACCTCGCCCTCCAGGTAGAGCCGCCGCATCAGGTCGCTCAGCCGCGCCAGCCGGCCTTCGGCCTCCTCGTCGAGCCGGGTTCGCACGCCCTCGGCGTCATTGGCCGCCGGTGTCGGGTCCGCGCGTAGCAGCTCCAGCGTGGCGTCTTCCACCCACTGTCGCCGCTCGGCCTCGTTCGGTTCGCGCGGCAACCAGGCCACGACCGCATGTTGCCAGCGCGCCAGTTCCACCGTGCCGACCGCCGCGCCAAACGCCGCCGCCTGACGCTCCATGTCCTGTGGCTCGGCCAAGTAGACCTGCGCGACCTCGGCCCGGTCCCAGCCGGCGAGTAAGGCCGCCTGGTTCTGGAGCTCGGCCGGCGAGATCGTCACCAGGTCGCGCAGGCCGACGAACACCTGCCGCTCGGTGTGGCGCCAGCTCACCGCCAGGCTGTGCGGGTGCAGGGCCGCGGCCAGCGGGCACTCCGGCCCGGTGCAGGCGGCCAGCGCCGTGGTCACCAGCCGGCTGTCAGCCGGGCTGTAGGTGGCCTCCAGACTGCGGGCACGCCGACGGATCACCTCGTTGACGTCGTAATCGAGGTCGATGCGGTAGACGTCACGGCCGTCGCCGCGCCGTCGCTCGACGGTCAGGCACGGCCCGCACCGACGCATCTGCTCCAGCAGCGCCGTCACTCGCTGGTCGCGGTCGGCCGCCGCCGGCAGCAGGGCCGCCGCCAGGTCGCCCACGCCGCGCTCGAGCCCGGCCAGCCGCAGCACCACCAGCGCTTTGGCCAGCCGCAGCGCCAGCGCGCCGTCGGCCAACTCCAAGGCCGCCAGATTGCGCTGGTACCACGCCACCACCGCCTCGCGATAGCGACCCAACTCGGGATGGTGGACCACGTCGCGCTCGAAGTGGTCCCACAACTCGTCCGGCGTGATCAGTCGGTCGCACGGCGCCGCCAGCACGCCCTCCGACGACTCATCGCCACCCACCCGCGCGGTCGCGAAGTCGATCAGGCTCCGCGTGCGCGACAGGAAGTGCTCGGCACAGCCCTCCAGCGCGTCGAGCGTCAGCGGGTGCAGCGGGTAGCTCTCGGTCAGCCGCGCCGCGGTGAGATCGGCACTGCGCCGCCCGCCGGTCCACACAGCCAGAGCCGCACTCACCGCCGCCGGGAAGCTCGCGGGCTCGCGTCGCCGCAGTACCTTCTGAGCCAGCACCTGCCGCGCCGCCGTCAGCGGGAGACTCAGCCGCGTCTCGAACCGGTCCTTGATCTGCCGTAGCGTATAGGTCTCGACCTCGGCCACGTCCTCGATCTGCCGTTGCAGCGCCGCGATCACCCAGACCGGACTGCTCGCCGCCCGCTGGCCCAGGAACTGCAGGAACGACGCATCGGCCTGCACGCCGCTGCGGCTGCGCGCGGCCAGGAACACCGAGAGCTCGTCGAGCAGAACGACCACCCCACCCAACCGCTGCGCGTGGGCCAGTTCGACCAGGCGCCCGAGCCGTTCCACGCGCGTCTGCGCGAAGGTGATCGGCAGACCCGCCGCCCGCACCACCGCTTGTGCCGCCGCCGCGGCGCGGTGCGGGTCTTCGCTGCTGACCGCCAACCAGTCGCCACCCACCTGGTCGTCGAGCGCCGGCCGGTGGTTGCTCAGCAGATGCTCGCGCGCCACGGCGACGATGTGCGCGGTCTCGGCCAGCGTGACCGGGGTGCCGAACCGCGCCAGCCACACCTCTTCAGCGCGGCGGAAGACGATCTCCTCCAGATCGACCGCGGGCGACACGGTGTCGAGCGCGACCGGAATGACCAGCCGGTCACCACCGCGGTGCAGCGGCGCCGCCAGGTCGGCCAACGCGGCCTGGGCGGCGAACAGCGTGCGCCGCGCCTGCTCGGCGCTGGCCACCAACGCCAGCGCGGCCAGCAGGTGCGACTTGCCCGCGCCATACAGCCCGGTGACGAAGAACCCGGCGCCGTGCTCGGGCTGCGCCAGTCCGCTCAGGATCCGGCGCACCACCGCCAGCGTGCGCGCGTCGTGCAGGTACCACTCGGCCAGGTAGCCGCGCAGCAACTCGTTCAGCCCGTCGTCACCGCGCACCGCCCGAGCCAGCAACGGCTCCATCTCGGCCAACTGCACCACGGTCGGCACCGGCGCGACCTCGATCACGTCGCCGATGACGGCGCTCGGCACCGCGGTCGGCGGCGCGGCCGGCCTGGCCAGCGCCCGCCCGCCGGTCACTTGGCCCACCCAGTCGCGGTGATCGGCGTGGGCACTGCTGGCCCACCGACCCGCCGCGTCAGCGGGGCGACCCTCGATGACCTCCGCGACGGTGAGCCAGTCGTCGGCGTCGATCGCGGCGACCTGCCACGGCTGGAGCAGCGGCCCGCGACGCTGCAGGGCGCGGTTGACGCGGCGGGTCAAAGAGGTGCGTAGCGCGGCCGCCCAGTCGCCGACGGTCGCTTCGTCGGGCGGCACGACCAGCAGATCGATGGCCGCCGGCAGCACGGCAAAGGCCAGGACCACCACACCGGCCTTCGCCGCGGCGTCGGCCAGAACAGCGACCACCGTCTCGCGAGCCGAGGCCGGCTCAAACGGCGCCAGCCCGTCGCCAGCGGACGCTTGCAGACGGTAAGCTGCGGTTGCCCTGCGGTGACCAGTGTCCACAAACGCGGGCTTCGCCGGCCCCACACGCGGTCCTTCCGGCAGCGCCGGCACAACCACGGGCGCTGGGGCCATGGCGCCGCGTCTGCCCGTTGACACCCTACCCCCTCCTCCTTACCCTATCAGCCAAGGAGCCCCCGGATGCAGGTCCTCGATTTGCGCTATGGCGTCAACCCTCACCAGTCCCCGGCACGGGTCTATGTGAGTGAGGGCGAGCTGCCGTTCGAGGTGCTCAACGGCTCCCCCGGTTACATCAACCTGCTCGACGCGCTCAACGCCTGGCTGCTCGTGCGCGAACTGGCGGCGGCCACCGGGCTGCCCGCGGCGGCCAGCTTCAAGCACGTCTCGCCCGCCGGCGCCGCGGTCGCGGTGCCGTTGGCCGAGACGCTGCGGCAGGCCTACTTCGTCGCGGGCCTCGACCTGTCGCCGATGGCCACCGCCTACGCTCGCGCCCGCGGCGCCGACGCCATGTCGAGCTTCGGTGACTGCGCGGCCTGCAGCGGCACCGTCGATGTGGCCACCGCCGACCTGCTCAAGCGCGAGGTCTCCGACCTGGTCATCGCGCCGGACTACGAGCCCGCGGCGCTGGAGGTGCTGCGCCAAAAGAAGGGCGGCAAGTACGTGGTGCTCCAGGCGCGCGCCGACTGGACGCCGCCGACCATGGAGCGGCGCGAAGTGGCCGGCGTGACCTTCGAGCAACCGCGTAACGACAAGCTGCTCGACGCGGCGCAGTGGGCCAATCTGGTCACACAGCGACACGACCTGACGGCCGCCGAGCAGCGCGATCTGCTGATCGCCAGCATCACGCTGAAGTACACCCAGTCCAACTCGGTGTGCTTTGCCTACGATGGCCAGGTGATCGGCAACGGCGCGGGCCAGCAGTCGCGCGTCCACTGCACGCGGCTGGCCGGTGACAAGGCCGATCGGTGGTTCCTGCGGCAACACCCGGCCACGCTGGGCCTGGACTTCCGCAGCGGTATCACCCGGGCCGAGAAGAACAACGCGGTCGACCGCTACCTGCTGCCCGATCTCAGCGACGCCGAGCACGAAGCCTGGCTGCACTCGTTCGCCACACCGCCGGCGCGGCTGACCGCGGCCGAACAGCGCGCGTGGCTCGACCAGCAGAGCGGTGTGGCGCTCAGCTCCGACGCGTTCTTCCCCTTCCGCGACAACGTCGACCGGGCCGCCCGCAGTGGTGTCACGGCCATCGTGCAGCCCGGCGGGTCACTGCGCGACGACGAGGTGATTGCCGCGGCCAACGAGTACGGCATGGCCATGGCGTTCTCCGGCGTGCGGTTGTTCCACCACTAGCCGCGGCACGCTCTTTGTTAGGCCAGACCGGCTTGCCGGTTGGCGGCGTCGTGGTAATCTGGAGTGTCCCGTGGCCGGTCCCGGCCGGTCGCGACGGCGTGCTCCGGAGAGTGGGTTACCTTGAGACCGTTCTGGCTGACGACGCTGGTGGCGCTGGCGGTTGCGCTGGCGCTCCCGGAGCTTGCCCACGCCCAGGCCGAAGCGACGGGTCAATCCCAGTTCAACATCTCGGTCACCTCGCGCTTCAACACGCAGCAACGGCTGCCGAAGAACCTGCGAGACTTCTTCGCCGCCCATCCGAACGTCCATCTGGTGCAGTGGGACGGCGTCTCGATGCCGGCGGCCGGCGCCCGCGCCAGCCTGGCCATGGCGATGGCGGCCAACATCGGGCCGGACATCTTCGAGACCGACATCCGCCAGGCCGTGTCGCAGGGCCTGGCCTACCCGCTGACCGAGTGGATCGGTGAGGACGGCGTGCTGGCCAACGGCCAGCCGAAGCGGCTGCCGAACGGCCAGCCCGACAAGAACGGCCAGATCGACGCCGACGAGGCCAAGTGGCCGGGCTGGACGCAGATCAAGCCGCTCTACCGGCAGGTCGTCACCGTGGACGGCAAGGCCTACGCGCTGCCGAACCGCGGCGGCACCTACGTCGGCATCCTCTACAGCAAGAGCCTCATCCGCAAGGCCGGGCTGGATCCGGCCAAGCCGCCGCTGACCTACGAGGAGTTCATCCGCTGGGTCCGCCTGCTCTACAACCCCGAGAAGAAGACCTTCGGCCTGGAGCTGACGCCGGCGAGCTGGGCCTTCGCCCCATGGGTGGCCACCACCGGCTCGAGCATCGTGGTCCAGGACCGCAAGAGCCCCACGACGGGCCAGGTCTACACCTTCAACGAACAGGCCACCGACTTCCACGCACCGGACACCGGTGAGGATCTGCAGAATGTGGTGCCGACGCTGCGCTGCAACGTGGCCAGTCCCGAGTGCAGCGCCGCGCTGGCGTTCTACCATCGGCTCAAGTGGGCCCCGTGGATCCGCGACCCGGCCAGCGGCGAGCCGCTCGAGCTGACCGCGGACGACCTGAAGAACGGCCGCGTGACCCTGGCCGGCCGGGCGATCACCTTCCAGCCCGAGGACGTCATCGAGGGCTCGATCAGCGTCTCGACCACCGACCTGATGAACACGGTCAAGCGGCTCGGCCGCGACCTGGCCATGTACCCGCTGTGGTCGGGCGACATGACCGAGTTCGAGAATCTCGGCCTCGATCCAAGCGACATGGGCATGTTCGCCTTCCCCGGGATGACCGCGGCCCAGCGGCCGGTCCTGCAGGCCTCCAACTCGTTCTTCATGGTCGGCAAGGACGTGCTCAAGCGCGGTGGTCACAGCCCGGTGGCCCGCAAGCGCTATCGCGACCTGGTCTGGGAAGTGATGAAGCTCATCTGCAGCCCCGAGGGCTCGGACGAGATCATCCGCCGCAAAGTCGCGGCGGGCCAGGCCCGCTTCCTCAACCCGCGCGACCTGAAGCGTCTCGGCTTCGACGACTACGTACGCGAGATGCCGCCCGAGAACCTCGCCATGTGGGAGGACATCGAGTCGGGCAAGATCCTCGAAGTCGTCGAGCCGTTCATGGGCCGCTGGCTGCAGTTCCGCGACTTCTACCAGCGCGAGGCCATCGACCTGGTGCTGCGCCCGAGCGGCAAGACGTTCGACTACCAGTCGGCACTGGTCGCCCTGGAGCGCGACGCCAACACCGGTATCATGATCGAGCGCCCGCCCTCGGCGCTGGCGCCGTACCGGTCGCGAGCCTGGGTGATCGCCATCGTCGCCGCCGGTGTCCTGCTGACCTTCCTGGTCCTGATCATCCGCGACCAGCTCCGGCGGGCGCCGAGCACCGCGGGTGTGTACAAGGGCTGGCTGCCCTGGCTGATGCTGGCGCCGGCGCTGGGCTCCATCGCGCTGTGGGGCTACTACCCGCTCTGCCGCGGCCTGATCATGGCCTTCCAGGACTACAAGATCGTCGGCCGCTCGCTGTTGGTCGGGCTGGACAACTTCATCAGCATCGCGCTCGACCCGAACTTCCGCGGCTACCTGTTGACCACGTTCCGGTTCGTGCTCTGGAACCTCGGCCTGGCCTTCTTCACGCCGATCTTTCTGGCCCTCCTGCTCAACGAAGTGCCGCGGCTGAAGGTGTTCTTCCGGACGCTGTTCTTCCTGCCACAAATGACCAGCGGCCTGGTCGTGACGCTGATGTGGAAGGAAATGTACGTCGGCACGCCCACCGGCACCATCAACCGGTTGCTGGCGCAGATCGTCGGCGCCATCCATTGCGCGCCGGTGGACTTCGTGCTGCGCCACGTCTTCGGCAGCGCGCAGTTCAGGCCCATCGACTGGCTGGGCAATCCCACCTGGGTCATGGCCTGCGTGATCCTGCCCGGCGTGTGGGCCGGAGCCGGCATCGGCAGCCTGATCTACCTGGCCGCGATGAAGTCGGTGCCCGATGAACTCTACGAGGCCGCCAGCCTCGACGGCGCCGGCATCCTGCGGCGCATCAAGGACGTCACGCTGCCGACCATCCTGCCGCTGGTGCTGATCAACTTCGTGGGCACCTTCATCGGCACGTTCCAGTCGATGGGTAGCATCTTCCTGCTCACTTTCGGCGGCCCGGGCAAAGAGACCATGGTCATGGGCATGGCCATCTGGCAGGAAGCGTACGTCAACCTGCGCTTCAGCCTGGCCACCAGTTACGCCTGGATCCTGGGCAGCATCCTGATCAGCTTCACCTACTTGCAGTTGCGCATCCTCCGGCGGGTCGACTTCCGTCAGGCGAAGGGGGACTGACATGCCGATCATCAACGAACTCGACCGCAAGTCCCCCAAAGGCCGCCTGGTGACGCTCGGCATCTACCTCGCCCTGCTGGTGGGCGGCATGTCGATGGTCTACCCGTTCCTGGTCATGCTGACCGGCTCGGTCAGCAACGCGTTCGACTACGAACGGCGCAGCATGGTCCCGCGCTACCTGTTCTCGCGCGAAGACCGCTTCATGAGCACGCTGTGCACCTACTTCCCGCCGGCCCACCGCGGAAGCGTGCGCCAACTCCGCTCGTACTTCGCCGATCTGCCCGAGGACTGGTCCATCTGGACCCAGATCGGCGACGACCGGCAGAACAGCGACCAGTGGGCGCGCCGGCAGTTGTCGCGTATCGATGATCCCGCGTCCCGCGCGAAGTTGGACGCCGCGGCGCGCGACTACGCCGAGTTCGCCGCCAAGTGGGACGCCCGCGAAGCGATCCTGGCCTACGACTCACGCTTCGTGGCGCCGTTCTTGCGCCAGCAGTACCAGACCGTCGAGGCGGTGAACCAGGCCTGGGAGATCGCGGTTGAGGACTTCGCGCTGGTGAACGCCGGCGAGTGGAGCGGCGAACCCATCGATCAGGCCAGCTATGTGCCGCTGGTCGACGTGCGCTACAAGGACCTGCTGGCCTTCCGCGAAGCCTACCGGGACAACCGCTTCACGCCGTTCCTCAAAGGCGACGGCGCCTACGCGGGCTACCTGCGCCCCGCGTCGCTGCGCTACCTGTGGGAAGAGTTCGCCGGCAAGGAACTGAAGAACACCCAGCGCGACTTCCTCAAGTCGCTGCCGTTCCCCGTGCCCGAGGGCCACAACGGGCCGGTCTTGGCCACCTGGCACAAGTTCCTCGACAACGGCTTCCCGATGCGCCATGTGGCCATCCGCGTCACGCCGGAGCGGCAACAGGCGTTCCGCGCGTTCCTCGTTGAGCGGTTCCGCAACCTCACCTACTTCAACAACGTCATGGGCGGGTCGGCGCCGGACTGGAAGCCGGTCCAGAGCTGGGATGAGGTGGTCCTCACCGAGGTGGTCCCGGGCAGTGCCTCGGCCAAGGTCTGGATGGACTTCGTCCACGCGGCCATACCGGTGACCGAATGGACCATTCGCGACACGCTGCCTGAGCTGGCCTTCCAGAAGTTCGCGCTGGCCCGGCACGGCAGCCTCGCCGCGGTCAACGCGGCCTATGGTCTGCCACTGTCGCAGATCGAGCAGCTCGGCATCCCGTTCGGCGAGGCGCTGCTGGCCACCTTTGCCAACCGCCAATGGCAGTTCACGCGCGACCGCCTGGTGGGCAACTACGCCACCGTCTTCGACTATCTGCTGCACCGCGGCCGCGCGGTGCGCAACACGGTCGTCCTGGTGCTGCTGGCCATCTGCATCACCTTGACGGTCAACCCGTTGGCCGGCTATGCGCTCAGCCGCTTCCACCTGCGGGCCAGCGAGAAGGTCATCGTCTTCTGCCTGGCCACGATGGCCTTCCCGGCGGCCGTGGCCGCCATTCCGGGCTTCCTGCTGCTGCGCGACCTGAGCTTGCTCAACACGTTCGCGGCCCTGGTGTTGCCTGGTGCCGCCAACGGCATGACCATCTTCATGCTCAAGGGCTTCTTCGATTCGCTGCCGAAGGAGCTCTACGAGGCCGCGTCCATCGACGGCGCGCCCGAGTGGATGGTCTTCTGGCAGATCTCGATTCCGCTGGTCAAGCCCATCCTGGCATTGAGCATGCTCAATGCGTTCATCCATGCCTACAACGGCTGGGAGTGGGCGATCATCGTCTGCCAGGACCGCAAGATGTGGACCATCGCGGTCTGGACGTACCAGTTCTCGCAGACACTCGGCGGAACGCCGTGGCTGGTGATGGCGTCATTCATCGTCAACTCGCTGCCGGTGCTCCTCATCTTCCTGCTCTGCCAGAAGATCATCCTGCGCGGCATCATCCTGCCACAGATGAAGTAGCCGCGCCGCGGGGCACGTTCTGGTCAGGGCTCCAGAACAGCACGGCTGGCCATCACCACTTGGCGCGAAGTGGAGACCGAGGTGACCGACCTGCAAGCCAACAACGCGACGGGGCCGAGCCCCACCGACCGCGCGGTCGAAGTGTTCGACCGGGTCTTCGTGGTGTTGTCGCCGCTCCTGGTGCTCGCCATGGCCGGCAACCTGGCCCGGGCCGTGCGGCTGGGCGGCTGGCTGGCCTCGGCCGTCCAGATCGGCGTCGTCAGCGCGGTGCTGGTGCTGGCGTTCGCCGGCCGTCGTTCGCCGGCCGGGCTGCGCGCAGCGGCCTACACCACCGCAGCGGTCCTCTTCGCCACCGCCGGCCTGTTGCGCTGGGGCCTGGCCAGTCAGGGCCTGCCCGTGCTCACCTTGGCCCTGATCTTCGCCTCGGCGCTGGGCTATCGTTACTGGCTGGCCATCTGCGCGCTGGCGTTCGCCATTTCGGTCGCCGTGGCCGTCGGCTGGGTCGCCGGCGCGCTGCCGCTGCAGTACGACCCGGCCATCTACCTGCGCTCGCCGCTCTCCTGGGCCCTGGGCTGCCTGACCGTCATCGTCGGAGCCTTCTCGGTCCGCGCCTGGGAAGTGCTCAACCACGAGCTGTCTGAGGCCAACCGGCGCCTGCTGGCCAGCGAAGACAACTACCGCGAGATCTTCAGCGCCACCAGCGAAGGCCTGGTCGTATTGGACGGCCAGGGCGCCATTGTCGATGCCAATCGGCAGGCCGGCACCATGTACGGTCAGCCCAACCGGTCGGTCCGCGGTATCCACGTGGGCGTGTTCAGCCACGGCGAGCCGCCCTACGGCCCGGCCGAAGCCGCCCAGTGGCTGCGGCGAGCGGTCGACGATGGCCCGCAGGTCTTCGAGTGGCTGTCACGACGCGAGGACGGTTCGCTCTTCTGGACGGAGGTCGCACTCCGAGCCTGCACCATCGCCGGCCAACCAAGGTTCATCGGCGCCGTTCGTGATGTCACCGAGCGCAAGGCCTCCGAACACGAGCGCGAGGCACTCATCAAGCAACTCGAGCGAACTAACGCCGAGCTCGAACGGTTCAACTACACCGTCTCGCACGACCTGAAGACGCCGCTGATCACCATTCGCGGCTACCTCGGTCGGCTGCGCTCGACCATTGAGGACAACCGCACCGACCAGGCCGGGAACTGCCTCGACCGCATCGATCAGGCCAGCGACCACATGGGGCATCTGCTCGACAACCTGCTGCACCTCTCGCGCATCGGGCGCGTGGTCAGCCCGCCGCGAACCGCGCCGCTCAGCGAGGTCGTCGTGGCGGCGATCGAGCTGCTGGGCGAGCACCACGCCCAGATCCAGATCGCCGAGCCCTTGCCCAAGGTCCATGCCGACCTGGATCGGCTGCACGAGGTCTTCCAGAACCTGCTGGAGAACGCGGTGCGCTTCACCGCCGGCCGGTCCGAGCCACGCATCGAAATCGGCTGTGACGGCCCCGACGCCGACAGCGGCTGGCCGGTGATCCGCGTCAGTGACAACGGCGCCGGCTTCCGTCCCGAGTACGCCGACCGCATCTTCCGGCTGTTCGAGCAACTCGAGCCCAGTGCCGGCAGCACCGGCGTGGGCTTGGCGGTGGTCAAGCGTATCATCGAGATCCACGGTGGTCGCGTCTGGGCGGAATCGGCCGGCCCGGACCGAGGCGCTTGCTTCCGCTTCACCGTGCCGCCCGCCCCGGACCCGGTGGTTGCCGCCTGACAGTCAGCGGTTCCGTCCACCGTGGCACGGCCCGAACCAGCGTGCTACAATTCGGCGGGGGATGGGGCGGAGGCCAACGATGCGGGCATGGACCACACAGATGCTGTTGCTGGTCATCGCGTTGCTGTTGGCGGCCAATCTGTTCTGGGGCGGCCCGCGGACCGTGCAGGCACAGGTCTACAAGTCGTACCTGTTCGACAGTATCGAGATCCTCAGCGCCCAGAAGAAGCTGGACGCGCGCGCCAAGGAAGGCTGGCGCCTGCTGGTCTTCACACCGGCGCATGGGCGCGAAGGCCCGCAGTACTGGGTCATCTGGGGCAAGTAGCCGCGGGCACCCAGTCGACGCACACCACGGCCTGAGCCCACCCGACCGTGTTCGTCGGGAAGGTGCTGCGCACGTCATCGCGGAACTGGCTTCCGGCTGGCAAGCCACCAGCGGCGCTCCGGCGCTTCACTTGGTGGCCGCCGACCGGAGTACGCCATGAACGCTCTTGCGGCGCTGCGGGCCGGTGTGGCGCGCCAGGACATCACCGACTACGCAGCCGGTCCGGTGAACGACCCACTGTACACCAAGGCGCTGGTCCTGACCGACGGCCAGACCACGGTCGTCATCGTCACGCTCGACGCCGTGGCCATCGCCGCCATCGGCTCCATCCGCGACGACTACCTGGCCACGCTCCGCGCGCGCCTGCGCGACGAGCTGGCGCTCAACCCGGACCACCTGTTGGTCAACGCCAGCCACTGCCACGGCCGCGTCTGTGCCGAGGTGGCCGAGCGCAGCGTCGCCGCCGTGGCGGATGCGCTCCGCGCGTTGACCCCGGTCCGCGTGGCCGTGGGGCGTGGGCATGAGGACCGCATCCAGGAGAACCGCCGCCTCAGGCTGCCGGACGGGCGCGAAGCCGACGTGCGCCACGCCTACTCACTGGTGCCTGATGAAGAGGTCGTCGGCACCGGACCGGTGGATCCGGAGATCGGCCTGCTGCGCCTGGATCGCCTCGACGGCACCACGCTGGCGGTCGTCTACCACTTCGCCTGTCACCCGATCCAGGGCGTGCCCAGCGGCGCCAACACCGCCGACCTGTCCGGCTTCGCGTCGCAAGCCATCGAGGACAGCCTGGGCCACGCGGCCACGGCGCTGTTCCTCCAGGGCTGTGCCGGTGACATCAACCCGGTGCTCTACAAGGACGTCGACCACCCTCGCGACGCCGAACCGCTGGGGCAACGCCTGGGCCTCAGCGTGCTGCGCGCCCTCGGCGAGCTGTCCGCCGGCGACCACGCCGCCTTGCGCGTGGTGCGCGAGGTCATCGAGTTGCCGCGGGCCGACCTGCAACCCGCCATCGCCGCGCTGCGCGCCGAGCAGGAGCGCCTAGTCCAGTCGCTGCAAGGCACGACGCTCAACCACAAGGCATTCCTGCAGTTGGCCGCCCGCTACGGCCTGGCGCCCCACTACCCCTCCGCGCCCTCGCACCGCTACCGGCGCCAGGAGGAACTGGGCCGCGCCGACCTGGACCGTCTCGACCAGGAGAATCGGCGCCAGATGGAGCGCTACGCGGCCAACGTCCAGACCATGGAGCAACTGACCCGCCTGCGCGCCAATCTCGACCTGCTGCTCATGCACGACCGCCAGAACAGCGCCGCCGGTTCACGAACCATCAGCGCCGAGATCGTCGGCTTGCGCGTCGGCGAGTTCGTGCTGCTGACCTTCCCCGGCGAGTTGTCGGCCCAGATCGGCCTGAACGTGAAGCACGCCTCACCCCACCCTTGCACCTTCGTGGCCGGCTGCACCAATGGGTACCTGTACTACGCGCCCACCGCCGAGCAACTGGCCAACCGCGGCGGCGCCCAGGAAGACAGCGACTGCCTGCTGGCACCCGAGTGGCAGGCGCTGTTCGAAGCGCGCGCACAGGCGCTGCTGGCGCGACTCTAGTACCAACGCGCAGGTGACCGGCCCTCGCACTCCGCCACCCGGCGCTCCAGCCATTGCCGCGCCAGCGGCTCGGTGGCACCGGTGAGGGCAGCCCGGTACAGCGGCAAGGCCTTGGCCAGGTTGCCGGTCGCGTAGTGGCGCTCGGCGCGGCGCGCCGCGTCCGCGCCGGGCGCACCGAGCGCCAGGATCTCGCCGACCACCGGCTCCACCGGACCCATGGCCACGATGGACCCGACGTGCCTCAGGTCGGCCGGCCGGCCGCAGGTATCCAGCACGCGCCAGGCCGTCTCCAGGTCGCCACCCTCGCGCTTGGCCGCCGCGATGGCCACGGCGAGCACGCGGCGTCGCGCCGAGTCAGTCGGCAGGGCCAGCGCCCCGGCCCAGAGGCGGTCGACATCACGCTGGATGTCCGGCTCGCGCCACACCGAGCGATAGCCGTAGGTGGCGCCGCGGTCCACGGCCGTCAGGTAAACGCTCGGAATGTCGGTGTCGTACCGTTCGGTGGCCAGGCACTCACGGCCGAAGGCCAGGAGTCTGGCGCGGCTCCGGCCATCGACGCTCGACAGGACGTGGATCATGCGTCGGTAGGTCTCTTCGTCGTCGAACTGCGCCGCGAGGGCCCGGTCGAACCAGACCCTCGGCGCGTTCGGGCCGGTCGCGTGCAGCAGGCCTGCAATGGTCACCATCATGGCCGCCGCGTCGGGGAGATCGGGCCGCAATCGCCAGGCTCTGGTGAAGTGCCGCCGCGCTTCGGTCCAGGCTACGCGGCGGCCCAACGCCGACCAGGCGAGAGCCCCAAGCTCGCTGCCGCCGGTCCACCCGAGCCCTCGCTCCATCGCTTCGCGGCCGTGCAGCATGGCGCACAAAAACGGGTCGACGCGTGCGTCGCCGGCGATCCGGCGGAGGACCGCCCAGCGATCGGAGGGCCGGAGCGCCATCGCCTCCGCTAAGCGGGGCCAGTGGCACCGCATCTCCAGCGGGTCGGCCACCGGGATGGCGACGGCGTCCAGTAACGCTGCGTTGCCACGGCTCGCGGCGCGGGCGGTCTCGGCGCGCAGCGCTGCCGGCGGATGTGGCGCACGCGCGGGCCACGACGACAGGCTGTCCTGGTGGACATGGGCCGGGTAGTCCGCCAGCGCGTCGGCCAACTGGTAGGCCGGCTCGAACTGCACCGCCGACGGATAGCCGGTGACCTCGAACCCCGCGACGGCCCGCCGCAGCCATTCGACGCAACGCCCGTCCATGCGCTGGTAGTATAGGTAGCCCAGCGCGGCGCACAGCAATGGGTCGTCCACCGGCTCGGCCGCCAGGCGCTTGGCCGCCCGTGCGGCGCGGCTCCACAGCGCCCCTGGCAGACCCGCGCGACGCGCGGCGAGCGCCGTCAGGAACTCCCTGGCATCACCGTCGTAGGGCACGTCGTGCCGGCCGTGCGCCACGTAGTTGTCCACGAGCAGTCGGCGGTAGTAGCGCCACGCGGCCTCGGACGCCTGTCTCGTACCGCTCGGTGCGGTCACGGGCAACGGCCGGGGTGGCACCGGCCAGGCCGAACGGGCAACCAGACCGAGGAGCAGCACCAC
>CAZHGD010000062.1:14567-38859 GCA_964531735.1 uncultured Fimbriimonadaceae bacterium
GCCGGGGTGGCACCGGCCAGGCCGAACGGGCAACCAGACCGAGGAGCAGCACCACCGCCACGGCGACCAGTTGGAGGCACCACCTGCGCATCGCCGGCTCCCAACAGCCTGACGATATGGTTCCACCGGCGCGGTGGCGGCAAACGCACTGGGCTACCGGTCCGCGCCGCCCCGCCTGGCCCCATCGGCAGCCCCAGTTCGGCCGACGCGGGCCAGCGCCGCCGGGCAGACCAGCGTCAACGCCTGGCGGCCCGCGTCGGTCGCCGGAGCTGAGCGGTAACCCGCGAGCAGTTGGTCCCACTCGGCGGCGGCCCGGCTCGACTGCCAGGGCGCCGCGCGGTCGCCGTGCAGCGCCGCACGGGCATACTGTAGCGGCACCGCGGTGTCGAACCGCGCGGTGGCCAGGCACTCGCGCCCGAACGCCAGCAGGCGCTCATTGGCGTGGCGGCCGGAGGCCCGGAGGGCGCACAGCAGGTTCTCGTACGCGGGAACGTAGTCGAACTGCGCCTTGACGGCCCGGTCGAACCAGGCGCGCGCAGCCGCCGGGCCGTCGGTCAGCGCGGTGGTGGCCACCAGTTCGCTGGCTGGCCAGGGGTACTCCGGGTGGAGCTCCCAGGCCCGCTGGTAGCACTCGTTGGCGCGGGTCAGCAGGCGGCGTTGGACCCGTGTCAGCCGCCGCCCGCGCGGCGCCTCGGGTGGCCATGGCACTTCCGCAGCGGCCTGGTCCGCACGGCCCGCGAGCCACCAGGCGAACCACGGATCGATGCTCTCGGAGACCGCCACGCGGGCGGCCAACTGGCGGCACACGGCCGGGCGCAACTGCGGCGTGGCCAGGATGGCCTCAGCCAGGAGCCGCTTCTCCATCGGCACCGTGACGGCCTCCTCCAAGGCCATCACCAACAGGTCACACCCGGTACGCAGCAGTTGCTCGCGCTCGTCGGCCGACGCCCCCGGCAGCGGCGCGTTGGCCGGCACACCACCCAGGAGGCTGGCCAAGTGGAATGGGAAAGGCCACATCGCCGACGCGGCGTAGCCTCGCCGCTCGCCGCCCAGCGCCGCCCGCCGCAGCAGCGCTACGAGGAGTTGGCGGTCGGCCTCGTCGGTGCTCAGCCGTAAGGCCAGGACGCCACACACCAGCGGGTCTTCAGGATCGTGGGCCGCGAGCGCAACGGCCTGCCGCAACAGCGCCGGCGGGTCGCCGCCACCGTCGGCTCGGGACCGCGCCTCCGCGCCCAGGAAGGCCAGCGCCGCGCGGTAGCAGGGCTCGGCGCGCCGGCCGCAGGTGGCGTAGGCCTCGGCCAGCAGGCGCTGGTGGTAGCGTCGGGCCGGACCGGCCACTTGGCCCGCCACCATCGCGTGCGGCCGCGGCTCCAACCGGGCCGGCGGCGGCCATCTGGCGCCCAGCCGCGACGGCCAAGCAACGACGCCCACTCCTGCCAACAGGAGTGTCATGACTCCGGCAACCCGCCACGCGCTCATGCCCTGCCCTTCGTCACCATCCACCAGTTGGCCAGTTGGTTGGGACGTCCCAGGCCGGCGGGTGTTCAGCCGCGACGGACCGGTCAGCTCGTGATGGCGCCGGCGGCCACCGACCGCAGCACGCGCTCCGCGTCGGGGCCGGTCACGCCGTCGATGGACCGCGCGCCCGGCACACAGTGCGGGCCGCAGTTGCAGACGTAGTTCCACGGCTGTCCGTCGAGGAGCCCGTCGAGCGCCTGCCACATGCGCTGCGTCTCGGCGCAGAGCGTGACGGGCGTCTCGGGGCTCAGTCGCCGCGACTCCGCCAGGTAGTGCCGGTAGACCGCTTCTTTGACCGCAAACGGGAAGGGCTTCTCGCCATGCTCCTCGCGCGACCAGGCCTTGCCGTGCTCGGCCTCGGCGGCTTTGGCGGCAGCCACGAACTCCGGATCCAGGTTGTCCAGGCCGAGGGTGGCGTCCATCTCGGCCACCGTGTCGAAGAAGACCATCTCCATGCTCAGGTTGTCCGGCCGCACCGCGGCGTACAACTGCTCCAGCATGTTGGTGGTCTCCTCGCGCCAGTTGCGGATCGGCACGATCGGCTTGAACTTGAACCGCACCGGATAGCCCGCCGCCTGGCACTTGCGGGCCGCCTCGAGCCGCTCTTCCATGGTGCCCGTGCGTGCCTCGTAGCGCCGGCTGACCGTGTGCGTGGTCAGCGTGAACAGCATCATCGTGTGCCCGCGGTGATCCAGGTCGAGCAGGTGATCGACGTTGGCGCTCTTGCTGAACAACAGCAGGTAGCGGTCGTCGCGGCGCGCGAACTCGTTCACCAGCAGCTCGCAGGCGCCATACTCCGGCTCGATGGCCAGCACATCCTGCTCCACGTCGTAGCGGATGGCCTTCTGCCACGGGTTCTCATCGAGCAACTGCCCGACGCGGTCCACGAACTCCTCGACGTTGAGGTTGATCACGTAGACCGAGCCGCGCTGGCAGTAGGCACAGCGGTGGACGCAGCCCCAGGCCGAGTGGATGTCGTGCAGGGTCCAGCAGACCAGGCTCTTCTGCCATTGGTCGCGCCGCTCGAAATGGTGGAACGGCGCGGCGCCGAACATCGCCTGCACCCGCCCGCTGCTGAAGTCCTGGGCGCAGTCGCCGTAGGAGACGAGCCCGGAGCGGCAGCGCTTGAACCGGTCGGAGCGCGTCAGTTCGGCCCGCTGCTCCGGTGTGTACCAGCGGAAGCTGGTGAACAGCAGGTCGGGGTCACCGTGGTCAGTGTAGGCGCCTTGCCGCACCTCACCAATCCACCGGCCCTGCTCGATCACTTCGGGCAGTTCCTCGGCCGACACCACCTGGACCTCGGCGCGGTCTCGGCCCAGCCCGGCCAACAGCCGCTCCAGCCGAGCGACACAGCGCGGGTCCTCCAAGGCCCAGTCCATGGCGTAGAGGTTTCGCGGGCGTATGCGGTACATCAACAACTCTCCAGCAACAACGTCCTCAGGTTTGGCCGCTTCGCGGCCGTGTCCTGCCCCGCTCAGGCGCACCAGTCACGGGCCTGCCGCACGATGTAGCTGCCCAGCAGGCGACGCACCAGCGCCAGCCGGCCATCCGCCACCGCGGCACGCAGCCGCGCGGCCAACTCGTCCATGCCCGGCACCCAGCGGCCGTTGGCGCGCACCTGCGCGATGGCCGCCAGCGCCTCGCCGGCTTCAGCGCACAGCGCCGCCTTCACCTCACCGGTCGGCACTGCGCAGAAGCCCTCGACCACCACCTCCGCCGGCAGCGCGAAGGTCCGCAGACCATACGGTTCCAGCACCAGGTCGAGAACCCGCACCGCCGGCCACTCGCGACCGTCGGCCAGGTCGCGTAGCCACTTCGGCGCCGTGCCGAGCGTCACGGTCACGGCCACCGGATAGTAGTCGCGGTTGACGGCGTACAGGTAGCGCTGTCCGTCGGCGACGAGCGTGCGCACCGCCACCGGATCGGTGACGGTGCCGACGGTCTCGAACGGCTGGTTCGGCAGGGCCCGATAGGCCGGCGCAAACCGGCGCAGGTACTCGCCGTGGGCCTTGTCGAGGAACAGCCCGCCGCGCGTCAGCCGGCAGGCATCGAACTCGGCCAGCGCGTGCGCGTACGGTTCGAGGAAATGCTCGCCGGCCGGGAACGGCGGCGTGATGCGCAGTTGCGAGTCCCACCAGAAGCCGTCCGCGGGGTACTCCGAGTTCATGGCCAGCAGGCCCTCGGCCGGCACGCCATCCATCTGGCCCACCACCGGCAGGTTCGGATCGTCCGGCTCGGTGCGGCTCCAAACGTGCCGCCCCCAGGCCTCCACCCAGCAGTTGAACATGAACGCGCCCGCCCGCGGCAGCGCGCGCATCGCCGCCAGACAGGACTCGTCCAGGTAGTTGCAGTCGCGGAACATGGTCGCCTGTTCGTTGGCCAAACCGACTCCGGCGTAGGGATTCTGGCCGTGGCCGCCACGGTCGCGCGGGCAGCCCAGGCCGAGGTCGATCTCCAGCCCCGGCTGGTCGGCATACAGCGCCGGATCGAGGCCGGCCTCGCGGTAGAGCGCCAACATGCCGGCTCGTGCGCCCAGCGCCGTCGCCGCGCTCGGTGGACCCAGCACGCCCGGCGTGAAGGTCTCATCCCACAAGGTGATGGTCAGCACCAGGTCCGGCCGCGCGGCCGTCAGCGCGGCGTGCAGCCGGCCGAACAGGTCGCGGATCTGCCGGCAGCGCCAAGCCACCCAGGCCTCGCGGCACGTGCCGGTCAGGAACTCGTAGCGCCTGGCAAACCGGTCCGGCGCCTGTGGATCGACGCGCACGGCGATGCCGGTGTCGTGCTCGAACCGGCTCACGGTCAGATCGTCGTAGCCGGCGTGGAGCGAGCCGAACCAGGGCATGGCCGAGGCGAACATGTTGAACGCGAGACCGGTGAAGGCCGGCCAACGGCCATAGCGCTGGCCCATCTCACCGACGAAGGCCACCAACGTCGCCTGCACCTCCGGGTGCAGCGGATTGAAGATCGGCGCCATGTGGCAGCCCGGCGTGGGCCGCTCGCCGTAGGCCCATTGGTCCAGGCCACGGTGTGGCTCGCAGGCACCCTCCGCCGGCAGGTTGTCGACGATGCGGTCGAAGTTGCGCGTGTTGTACAGCCAGGTCCAGTCGTTGGTGCCCGACTGCACCTGGTTGTTCCACATCACCTGGCAGATGGTGTCGGCCCCGGCCTGGACCCCCGCCAGATCGGTGTTCATGCGCTCCATCAGGCTGCCGAGGCGCATCAGCGTCAAGGCGCCCTGGAAGGTCAGACCTTCCTGGCCGAACCGCTCCAGCAGGTCGGCATACCAGTCCACCGGTTCCGTCGACCAGCGATTGTACTGCCGCCGATCGGCCGCCACGACCATCTCGAAGCTGTGCGACGCCTGGCTCGGCGATGGGTAGTGCGGGCCGTGGTACCAGACCATCGGGTAGGTCAGGTGCGACTGACCCGTGTGCCGCGCATAGCTGATGAGCCGCTCGATCCACTCAGCGTGGCTGGCGGCGCCCTCAGAGGCGCTGCAGCCGCACGGATCCTCATACTGCACGCCGAACACGCGCCGCGAACCGTCGCCGGGATCGCCCGGCACGGCCAGCGCGGGCAGTTCGTCCAACTCGCGGATCTCGATGCTGGCCACCGCCGCCGGCTCGCCTTGCCCCCAGGTCATGAAGACCAGGCTGCAATCGGTCCAGCGCGGCCAGAACACCTGCCGCAACTCGATCATCCGCCCGCTGAGCGGCTGCTCCCAGCCGGTGAAGACGCCGGTGGTCAGGTCATAGCAGGTGCCGTCCATGATGCAGAAGAACCGCCGCTGGTCGTCCGGATAGCGGATGATGGCTACATGCGGCCGGCCGACGTTGGTGATGTCGAACCGGTAGCCGAACCGCGCCGCCGGAGTGCCGGCGGCCTCGCGGTAACGCCCGGCGGCGCTGGTCACCACGCGGGTGTCGCCATGCTCGAAGTAACGTTCGCGGGCGTGGTCCTGGGTGCAGTCGATGTGGAGCAGCGTGCGTCCGGCGTATGCGTCCATGCGGCGACCTGCCTTCGGGCGCATGGTAACCGGCCCGCAGCAGCGGGGCAACCGGCAGGACGCACCCACGCGCGGCGCCTCAATCCGGCTGGTCGCCCCGACTGAGCCCATGACCAGCCGCCGAGTCGTCGTACCGCGCCAACGACAGACCCTTCGGTGACCGGTACACGGACAGCAGGTCGTCCACCCAGGAGGACAGCCGACCCTCAATGAGCACACCGTCGTCGAGGTCCCACATCGCCGAACTCAGGTCCATATGGCAGTCGTCAGGCTCGACTTCGTCGACCGCGCACTGCGGTCCCTCGCTACGGTACGAGTACAGGCCATCGTCAGCGTAGACCATCGTGAAGCGTTGATGCGGATAGCCATCCGCCATCGCCGCGTACAGCGCGTCGTTGCTGAAGCAGATCAGGTGCTCATCGTCGCGTTGCATGACGACGACCAACCCATTCGGTGTCCAGCACAGTACCGCGGCCTCGACGTCGGCCTCGACCACGGTCACGAGCGGCCTGGTCGGCTCCAGTCCGGCGACTGGCCGACGGCGCGCGGTCAGCCACCTGAGACCGTACCAGCAGAGGCAGGCGCCGGCACCGATGCGCAGACCCACGCCCAGGAACCAGACCACGTCCGCCTCGCGCCCGAGCAAGTAGCAGACGATGGTCATCAGGCACGCACCAACCATGGCCCAGAGCAACACCACGGCCAGGTAGTAGATGATGACGACACCAGCCACCAGTGCCATGCAGCCTCGCTCGGCCAGCCTGGGCGCCCTGGCGGGGTGCGCAGCGGTCCAAGCCTCTCGCGCGGCCTCGTCCTCGGCGGTCCTGACCCGCTTCGTCACCTTGACCATGGCACCGCCCCCGCGTTCTAGGCACGTTCCGCCGGCGCGTGGCGATTCCTTGTTGACCACAAGTCAACTGAGCACCGGCTCCCGCAACCTGATCGCGGTTCGTTTCACCGCACCACACTGTGGGTACCAGCGGTCTGAGGGAGAGCGTTCATGCGGCAGCGGCGGCTGTTCGCGCAGCGGGGCTGGTACGGGTTGGCGGCGGCGGTGTGCGGGCTGGTGGCCACCGTGGGTTGCGCCCACGGGCAGGCGAACCAGGGCAGTCTGGTGATCGATCACCGGTGCATCGATGCCGCAGATCGCATCATCCCGCAGGCGGCCCTGGATCGCGTGCGCCAGACGGCGATCGTCCTGGGCCACGAATCCGTGGGCTGGAACGTGATCGGCGGGCTGAAGTCGCTCAACCAGAACCTGGGGCAGCGCTACCGTCTGGAGATCCAGCACCAGATCACGGCCCGCTGGAACACCAACTGGTTCGACCGGCACCGCGGGTTCGGCGACTTCTTCGTGGGCAACGCCAACAACGTGCCGGGCAAGGCGCAGGCGTTCGAGCAGGCCCTGCGCGCCGGCCTGGCCAACCAGGTGCAAGTGGCGTCGCTGAAGCTCTGCTGGGCTGACCTGCAGGACCGGACCAACACCGATGCCGTCTTCGCCACCTATACGCAGGTGCTGGAGCGGCTGCAGCAGGCGTACCCGCGCCTCACCTTCGTCTACTGGACCATGCCACTGCGCCGCGACGGCCGCTTGCAGGACAAACGCACGCGGTTCAACGAGTTGATGGCGCAGTACGCCCGGCAGCGCAGCATCGTGCTCTTCGACCTCGCCGACATCGAAGCCCACCAGCCGGACGGCACCGAGTACCGCAACGAAACCGGCCAGTTGGCCATGTGGCCCGGCTACACCAGTGACGGCGGCCACCTCAGCGAGGCCGGCAGCCAACGCGCGGCGCGCGGCTGGTGGTGGTTGATGGCGCGCGTGACCGGCTGGCCGCGACCGCAGTAGCCGCCCGGTCAGCGCGCGGCGACCAACCCCAGGGCCTCGTCGGCGGCCATCGGCACGGCCTTGGCTTGCCACTTCTCGCCGAAGTGTACCGCCATCAGGAACCGGCCCGGCCCCCACCCGACCAGGCCGATGGCCGGCGAGACGTCGTAGATGCCGACCAGCGTCAGGTTGCGGTCGGCCTTGAGCAGGCCCTTGGCGCCGCCGATGGTGTAGCAGCCGAACCACCAGTAGCCGTCATGGAAGCAGGCCGTCTGGATGCCCAGATGGGTGTAGCCCGACGGTAGCACATGCGTCTTGAGGTGGCGGAAGTCGGCATCGTACTCGTAGACGTAGTTCTCCTCGATGCCGGGCGGCAGGCCGCCAATGAGGTAGAAATGCCCGTCATGGTGGTCCAGGCCGCCCGCCCCGTAGGTGGCCTCGGGTACCCGCACGACCTTCTTCAGCGACAAGTCGGCCGCGTGGTACAGGTAGACCTTCGAGTCGGCGCCGGGGGCGTTGAACTTGTTCGACCAGGCCACGTAGAGCGTGTCGCCGGCCAGGCACAGGTCGCCGTGGTGGAACGGCACTTCGGCCCGCGCCAGGACCCGGCCCTCGAGGTCGGTCTTGACCAACTGCGTCGTGAAGCTCCAGTAGAGCGTGTCGACGCCGTTACCGGTCAGGCCCTGCAGATGGTGGGTGTACCGGCCGTCACAGACCACCTCGCCCAGCGGGCCAGTCACTCCAGCACCCGAGAGGGCCGTCGCCATTACTGCCAAGCCCAGCATCGATACGTCTCCTCCGCGGTCCGGCGGCCCACTCAGGCCAGCCACTCGCGCACCAACTCGGCAACTTGGGCGAAGGCGCCGACCACCAGGTCCAGCGTCGCCTCTTCCGAATACCAGGCCACATGCGGCGTGACCAGGACATTGGGCAGGTCGCGCAGCGGGTGGTCGACGGCCGGCACCTCGGGCTCGAAGACATCGAGTCCGGCCCCGGCCAAGCGGCCCTCCAGCAGCGCCTCGGTCAGCGCGTCCTGATCGACGAGGCCGCCCCGAGCGGTGTTGATCAGGAACGCGCCCGGCTTCATCAGTGCCAGTTGCTCACTGCCGAGCAGATGGTGGGTCTGGTCGGTCAAGGCGCAGTTGAGGCTGACGAAGTCGCTGTCGGCCAGCAGTGCCTCCAGACCGACCAGCCCCACGCCGAGACCGTCGGCCACCTCGGACGGCAACAGGGGATCGTGGGCCACCACCACCAGGCCGAGCGCCTGCGCCCGCTGCGCGAGCGCCTGGCCGATGGCACCCAGCCCGACGATGCCGAGTTGTCGGCCGCGCAACCGGTGTACCGGGGCCGTGCCGCGCCGCCAGTGGCCGCGCCGGACCAAGTCGAGGTCAGCCATCAGGCCGCGAGCACAGGCCAACAGGAGGCCGAGTGCGTGGTCGGCGATCTCTTCGGTGCAGAACCCGCGTACGTTGCGCACGGCCACGCCCTGCTCGGCCGCCGCCACCTGGTCGATACTGTCGAGGCCGACGCCGTAGCGGACCACGCCCTTGAGGCGCGGCAGTTCGGCCAGGAGGGTGCGGTCCACCCGTAGCGACGTGACGAGCAGCAGATCGGCGTCACGGCAGACCTCGGCGGCCGTTGCCCGGTCGCCCGCCGGCATGGCCAACAGCCGCACCGGCAGCCCGGCCAGTTCGGCGAGCGCGACCGCTGGGTACTCGCGCGGCCCGGTAGTGTCGCCGATCAGGTACTCACTCATCGGTCGGCCCGGCCGTGGTCAGTGGTTGGCGAGCGGCCGCGTTGCGGACCGCTGTGGACTGGCCCGCGCAACTGGCCGAGGCGCTCTCGAACTCCATCCGTCGCTCCCTGGTCGCGCCGGTGGTTTGGCGACGGTGGCGCCAGGTCCTCTCGGCCCTAGCGATCAGCGGGCCTCGCCGCGCTCCCGCAAGGCCTGGCGACGAAGCCGCATCAGGGCCAGCGTCTCGATCTGCTTGACGCGCTGGCGCGACAGGCCCATCAGGTCACCGATCTCGCCGAGCGTGTGTTCGCGGAACGAGCCCAGCCCGAAGCGTAGCGCCAGCACGTTGCGTTCGCGCTCACCGAGCGCGCGGTACGCATCGAGCAGGCCGGACGAAGCCAGGCTGTTGACCGTCGAGTCCTCGGGGCTGGTGGCTTCGCAATCGGCCAGGTGGTCGCCAAACGACCGCCGGCCGTCCTCCTCCAGCGGCGTGTCCAGCGACACCGTGTCGAGCGGCAGCTTCTGCACGTCCTCGATGTTCTGGACTTCGGCCGCCAGCCGAGTCTCGATCTCCTTCTCGCTGGGCGGGCGTTGGAGCTCCTGCGTCAGCCGCTCGATGGTGGTCTCGACGCGCCCTTTGTCGCGCAGCAGGCGCGCCGGAATGCGGATCGGATGCCGGAGTCCCGGCAGCGCGCGCAGAATGGCCTGCTTGATCCACAGCGTGGCGCAGGTGCTGAACCGCGTGCCCTTGCGCCAGTCAAAGTGGTCGACGGCCTGGATCAGCCCGATGTTGCCCTCCTGCACCAGGTCGCTCAGCGGCACCCCGGAACCGAGGTACTGCCGCGCGATGGAAACCACGAGGCGCAAGTTGGCCTCGATCAGCCGGCGGCGTGCGTGGGAGTCGCCCTCCTCCACGCGCCGGGCCAGGACCTGTTCTTCCTCGCGCGATAGCAGCCGGGCACCGCAGGCCAGCCGGACCCGCTGGTCGTCGCCCGCTGAGGCGTACCCGAGCGTCACCGCGGCCACATCGACCGGCGCCCGGTCGGCCGCGTTATCTGCCTTGAGCGCTGCTCGCTCGTCCACGCGACACCCCGCTTCATCCGCAGCCGCCCGACACCCAACGCCGCTGTCCCGCCGGTTCCTGCTTACCGGATCGGGGGCGGCAGTGTCAAGGTAGCCGCGTCACCAAACGGCAACCTTCAGAGGGCGGCCACGATGGCTTTGAAGCGTTCGCCGCGGTCGGCGAAGTGATCGAACATGTCGAAGCTGGCCCCGCAGGGCGACAGCACCACCCAGTCGCCGGGCTGCGCCAGGCTGACCGCGTTCGACACGGCCTGCTCCAGCGAGTCCGCCGCCAGCACGGCCGGCACGCCGGCCCGCGCGGCCACTCTGGCCAGCAGCGGCCCGTCGCGGCCGATCAGGACCAGGCCGCGCAGCAGCTTGAACGGCTCGACCAAAGGCGAAAGATCGATGCCCTTGGTCAGTCCCCCGGCGATCAGCACCACCGGTGCCGGACTCTGCCGGATGGCGTTCTCGGTCGCCAACGGGTTGGTGCCCTTCGAGTCGTTGACGAACGTCAGCTCACGCCAGGTGCGAACGATCTCCATGCGGTGCGGCAACCCGCCGAACTCGCGCGCCAGACGCCGCACCGTCTCCACCGACGCGCCACCCATCAGAGCACAGGTCGCGGCGGCCATCAGGCTCGGTTTCTGCAGACGCATCGACGGCGCCACGTCGGCCCAGTCGATCAGCCGACCGGTGGCCCCACCGGCGTCCGCGGGCAAGCGCATCTCGATGCCCGCTGAGCTGGCCCACAGCCCATACGGCGGCTCTTCGTGCAGGCTATAGGCCGCCTTGACGGTGGGCAGTTCGGCGGCGATGCGCCGGACCAGCGGGTCGTCCCAGCAGTAGACCGAACGGTCGTCGGCGGTCTGCTGGCGGAAGATGTTCGCCTTGGCCGCGGCGTAGCACTCCAACGTGCCGTGGCGTTCCACGTGGTCCGAGCCGATGTTGAGCAGCGCCGCCACCCACGGCCGCAACTGATCGGCGCTCTCCAACTGGTAGCTGCTCATCTCGGCCACGACGAGCGGCATGTCGGGGTGGTCGACCACCAGCTCGATCAGCGGCACGCCGCGGGCCGAGTACGCCTCGGCATTGGCCAACGGCGCATCGAGCATGAGGCTGGTCAAGGTGGCGGTGGTCGTCTTGCCCTTGGTCCCGGTGACGCCCACCACGCGGGCCTGCGTCAGGCGAGCCGCCAACTCCACCTCGCCCAGCACCAGCAGGCCGCGCTCGCGCGCCGCTTGCAGGGCCGGCGTGTGGTGATAAGCCACGCCAGGCGAGATGACCACCAGGTCGGCGTCGCAGACGACGGCCGGGTCATGCCCGCCGGCGTGCAACGGCACCTCGAGATCGGCCAAGACGCGCGCCGCGGCCTCCAACTGCTCGGCGGGCCGATCGTCGGTGACGGTAACCTGCTTGCCGAGACGCCGCAACGCTCGCGCCAGCGCCTGCCCCGTGTAGCCCGCGCCGCACACCACCACCCGTTGGGCAGCCAGATCGTTCAATGGCATGGTGCTCTCATCTCTGCGCTGCTGATTGTAGCAGAGGGTGGCGCGGTGGCCTTGCGGCCCACGTTACACCAATCTGGGCGTCGGGCACCGCAGAGGGCCGCCGGTGAGTTATCATTGGCGAGGATCGCGCCGGGCTGGTCAGTCCCGGGGGCGGCCGGCCGTCAGGGCCACTAAGGAGAGCTGGTCGTGCATACCCTAGCCCGCATCTGTGTCCAGCGACCGGTGTTCGCCACCGTCCTGTCGCTAACGCTGCTGGTGGTTGGCGCGGCGGGTTACGTCGGGCTGGGCGTCGACCGGTTCCCGAACGTGGACTTCCCCTTCGTGGTGGTCAGCACCACCTATCCGGGCGCCTCGCCCGCCGAGGTCGAGACCGAAGTCACCGACCCGATTGAAGAGCAAGTCAACACCATCGGCGGCATCGAAGCCCTGACGTCGAACTCCGCCGACGGCATCTCCATCGTCAGTGTCCAGTTCGACCTGAGCAAGAACGTCGACGTGGCCGCTGAGGAGGTCCGCGCCAAGGTCGCCCTGGCCAAGGCCGACCTGCCGCCCGACGTCAAGGAACCGGTGGTTCTGAAGATCGACATCGGCGCCACGCCGGTCATCTCGTTCGCGGTCAGCGCCGACCGGCCGGTGCGCGAGATCTACGAGTACGTCGACAAGCACGTTCGGCGCCGCATCGAGAGCGTCTCCGGCGTGGGCGAAGTGCAGATCATCGGTGGCCGCAAGCGCCAGGTCAACGTCGTCGTCGATCCTTACCGCCTGCGCGCCCACAAGGTCACCGTCGCCGACATCACCAAGGCGCTGACCACGCAGAACACCATGGTGCCCGGCGGCGTTGTGGAGCAGGGCGACAACGAGCTGTCACTGCGCACCATCGGTCGCCTGCCGAAAGTCGGGCAGTTCAACGAGATTCCCATCTCGTCACTGGGCAACCGCGAGATCTACCTGCGCGATGTCGCCAAGACCGAGGACGGCGAGGCGCGCGCCGTCTCGCTGGCGTCCATCGGCGGGCGTGACGCGGTGGTACTCCAGGTCATCAAGCAGACCGGCGCGAACGCCGTCGAGGTGATCGACAACGTGCGCGACCGTATGAAGTTGATTGAGCAGGCGCTGCCGCGCGGCTACAAGGTCGATGTGGTCCGCGACCAGTCGACCTACATCCGCGCCTCGCTCAACGCCGTCCGCGAGCACTTGGTCATGGGCGCCATTCTGGCCGCCCTGGTCGTGCTGGCCTTCCTCGGCAACCTCCGCTCGACCATCATCGCCGCCCTGGCCATCCCGACCAGTGTCATCACCACCTTCGCACTGATGAAGTACCTGGGCTTCACTCAGAACAACGTCACGCTGCTGGCGCTGACGCTCAGTGTGGGCATCGTCATCGACGACGCCATCGTGGTGCTAGAGAACGTCTACCGCGTGATTGAGGAGCACGGGCTCAACCCGGTGGAAGGCGCCATTCGGGCTACCAAGGAGATCGGCCTGGCCGTGGTGGCCATCACGCTCTCGCTGGTGGCGGTGTTCCTACCGGTGGCGTTCATGTCGGGCATCGTCGGCCGGTTCCTCAACTCATTCGGCATCACCATGGCCTGCGCTATCGGCGTGTCCATGTTCATCAGCTTCTCGCTGACGCCGATGCTCTGCTCGCGCTGGTTGCAGGGCGGGACCGAGGCCAAGGGCCACCACGAGGCCGAATCGAAGTCGGGCTGGTTCCGTGCCGTCGACCTGTTCTACACGCGGATGCTCGAATGGTCGCTGCACCACCGGTTCCTGGTCGTCCTGGGGTGCGTGCTGCTCATCTTTGCCACCAAGTTCATCGGCGGCGCGGCCAAGAAGTCGTTCCTGCCCGACGACGACGAGGCCCAGTTCCAGGTCCAGGTGCGGGCCCAGGAGGGCACCAGCCTCGAGGGCACGCGCAAGATCGCCGAGGAGATCGCCGGCGAGATCCGCAAGCTGCCCGAAGTCAAGCTGTCGTTGGTGACCGTTGGCGACGACCGTCAGCAAACGGCCAACCGCGCCGGCATCTTCGTCCGCATGAACGAGGTGGAGGAGCGCCAGAGCCGCCAGGTGACCCAGTACACCAACATGGACACGGTGCGCCGGACCATTCTGCCGAAGTACGATGGGCGCGGTCTGCGCCTCAGTGTGCAGAAGGCCGGCGGCTTCGGCGGCGGCTCCAACGCCGCGATCCAGTTGGCGGTCTATGGCCCCGACCTCGACAAGCTGACCAAGGCTTCGGACGACGCGATGCGCAAGTGCCGCAGCATCGCGGGCGTCGCGGACGTCGACTCCACGCTGGTCACCGGTAAGCCGGAGTTGCAGGCGCAGGTGGACCGCAAGCGCGCCGCGAGCCTGGGTGTCAACGTCGCCGACACGGCGCGGGCCCTGCGCGTGGCGGTGGGCGGCGACGACAAGATCAGCCAGTTCGACGAGGGCGGCGAGCAGTATGAGGTCCACGTGCGGCTCGGACCGGAGTACCGCCGCGACGCCGAAGGCATCTACCTGCTGGACGTGCCGAACAGCCTCGACGGTAAGGGCGGCCAGACCAGCCTCGACCAGGTCGTGAAGTTCAAGCGGAGCTCGGCACCGTCGGTCATCAACCGCTACAACCGCCAGCGCCAGTTCCAGCTCAACGTCAACATTCTGCCCGGCACCAACCAGCAGCAGATCACCCAGCAGGTAACCGAGGTGCTCACCGGCCTCAACCTCGGCCCCGAGTACCGCGTCGAGCCCACCGGTCAGGCGCGCGAGTTCGGGCGCATGATCAAGAGCTTCCTGACGGCCTTCATGCTGTCGGCCCTGTTCATGTACCTGGTCATTGCGGCCCAGTTCGAGTCGTTCGTCCACGCCATGGTGATCATGCTCACCTTGCCGCTGACCTTGCCGTTCGCCATGCTGTCGATCGTGCTCTCGAACGACTCGCTGAACCTGTTCTCGATGCTGGGTATGCTGGTGCTGCTCGGCGTGGTCAAGAAGAACGCCATCCTGCAGGTCGACCGGGCCAACCAGCTCCGCGAGGAAGGGCTCTCGCTGCACGACGCCACAGTCCAGGCCTCGCGCGACCGGCTGCGGCCGATCCTGATGACCACCGTGGCCTTCGTGGCCGGTATGATCCCGTTGGTGCTGTCACGCGGCACCGGCGCCGCCACCAACCGCAGCACGGGCAGCGTCATCGTCTGGGGCCAGATCCTGTCGCTGCTGCTCACGCTGCTGGCCGCGCCGGTGTTCTACTACAGCTTCGACACGTTCGCCAACAGCACCTTCTGCAAGGGCCTGCGCAGGCTGGTCTTCCGCAAGGGCCGCCAGGCCGCGGAGCACCCGACCACCGACGACCGTTCGGAGCAGGTCTAGCCGCACCTGGCCGCCGGCGAGCGGAGCGGCTCGCCGGCGGCCAGGTGGTTCACACCAAGCCGGGCAGTTCGGCAATCCGCACGGCGCGTCCCTCGCGGCTCGAACGCGTCGCCGCCTCGCACACGGCCAGCGCCATCAGACCGGCCTCGCCCGGCGTCTCGACCGGCCCCTCGCCCAGAATGGCCGCGGCGAACTCGCGGGTCTCTTCGGCTTGGCTGCCGACTGGCGTCAGCTCGGGGCGCTCGACCTCACTGCCGCACCGCAGTTCCGCCGACCGAGCCACGGCCTGAATGCGCCCGTTCAGGCCGGAGACCACGATCTCGCTGCGACCAGGCGTGCAGTAGTGACTGGCCACGGACGCCAGCACGCCGCTCTCGTAGGCGATGATGGCCATGGTGGCGTCGACGTTCTCGCCCGGAATCACCCGGTGCCGCTGGATGCCGGTCACTTCCACCGGCGTGCCGAAGCACAGGTTGCACAGGTCGATCAGGTGGACACCGAGCTGGATCAGCGGCAGCGCCGGACAGAGCGCCGGATCGAAGCGCCACGTGTTCGGGTCGAGGTGCAGTCCGCCGGCGTGCGACGACTCGCACTGGGCGTCGATCACCGTGCCCAGTCGGTCCTCGCGCAGCCAGCGCAGCAACTGGCGGAAACCCGCTTCGCGCCGGTAGTTGTGCCCCACCATCAGGAGCACCCCAGCTTCGCGACAGGCGGCGATCATGGCGGCGGCGTCCGCGGTGTTGTTGGCCAGCGGCTTCTCGATGAAGACGTGCTTGCCCGCCGCGGCGGCCCGCTCGCAGAACGGCCGGTGCAGATGGTTCGGCAGCACCAGCGCCACGCCCTGGATGGCGGGATCGGCGAAGATGTCGTCGGCGCCGCGAATGGCCGCGCCGGTCTCCGCCGACACCTTCTCGCACAGGGCCGTGTCGGTGTCGCAGACGGCCACGTAGTCGACGTTGTCGGCCTGCACGAGCCCCTGGCGGATGCTCGCCCCGTAACCCCCGATACCGATCTGCGCGATGCGTGCCGTGCCCATGTGTCAAGCGCCTCCACGTCCCGGTTCCCCGGCGGCGCGGCGGCTCCTGCCTGCCTGTCCCGCTGGCGCCGCGACTTGCCGCCCGTCGACGCGCGACGCGGCAGCGCGCAAGTCGCGGGAGGATTCGCGCCTGCGCCGCCAACTGCCCACCTGCCGGCCCACCGCGGCCGGCCAGGAGCTGGAACATGGGTGAGCAGCGGCAGGCGCGCCTGGCCTTCATCGGCTGCGGCGGCTTCTCCACGCACTCGATCTTCCCGAACGTCCCGTTCATTCCGGAGATTGACCTGGTGGCCACCTGCGACGTCGTGGCGGCCAAGGCCGAGGCCAACGCGCGCAACTTCGGCGCGCGACGCTGGTACAGCGACTTGGACCAGATGCTCGACACGGAGGAGCTCGACGGCGTCTTCGTGATCGGCCCGGCCCCGCAGCAGTATGAACTGGCGCCGCGCGTGCTGTCGCGCGGGTTGCCGGTGTATGTCGAGAAGCCGTCGGCCAACACCAGCGCCGAAGCGCGCGAGTTGGCCGAGTTGGCCGAGCGGCACGGCACCTGGGGCCAGTGCGGGTTCATGAAGCGGTTCGCCTATGTCTACCGCATCGGCCAGGACATCCTCGCCAAGTCCGAGTTCGGGCCGGTCAACATGGTCTGCGTCAAGTTCGGCCAGGGGCCCTACCCGCAGATCTGGGGCATCGACTCCTACAAGCGCGCCTTCCTCATCGGTCAGTGCGTGCACATCTTCGATCTGATCCGGCACTTCGGCGGCAATGTGGCCACGGTGAACGCCGTCATCCACGAGGCCGGCGAGAACCGCTGCGCCTACTTGGCCAACCTGCAGTTCGCCAACGGGGCCATCGGCAACATCAACATCAACTGCTACGAGAACGTGCCGGGCTTCCGCGACATCCAGGAGCGGCTCGAGGTGTTCGGCACCGGCCAGAGCATCCACATCGACGACATGCGCTCGGTGCGTTACTTCCCGCCGGCCGACTGGTCCTCGGCGGTGCCGGCCACGGGGCCGTTCACGCAGGACTACTACCCCAGTTGGACCGGCGCCTCCAACAGCCGCGACGCCAACGGCTACCTCGGCGAGACCCGGCACTTCGCGCTACGCTGCCTCGGCCAGGTGGATAGCGGACCCGACCTGTGGGACAGCTACGAAGCCTTGCGGATCGGCGAGGCCATCTACGACAGCGCCCACGGCGCCGGCCCGGTCACCATCGCGCCGCGCGACTGACGTTCGGCCGGCTAGCAGCACCAGGAGGACTCACCCGGTCAGGCGCGAACGCTTGGCCGGGTGAGTGGTGCCGGCCCCGGCGCCAAGAAAGGTCACAATCATGGCGGACACGGTCAACTTCGCAGTCATCGGGGTCGGTGTGCCGAACCAGAACCTCGGCGGCCACTCGGTCTACAACGGCATCGGCGAGGTCCACGGGCACTTCCTCGGCGAGACGCCCGGGGCGCGCCTGGTGGCCTGCTGCGACCTCAACGAGACCAACGGTCGCGCCTACGCCGCCAAGTACCACTGCGACTTCCACCAGGACTTCGCTGAGCTGCTGGCCCGCGACGACATCCACGCCGTCAGCATCTGCACGCCGTCGGGCCTGCACGGCCGCCACGCGGTGCAGGCGATCCGCGCCGGCAAGCACGTGGTGGTCGAGAAGCCGCTGGAGATCACGCTCGCCAAAGTCGACGAGATCCTCGAAGAGGTCGACCGCGCCGGCGTCCGCGCCGTGGTGGTCTTCCCCACGCGCTACCAGCCCGGTGTCGCCGCGCTCAAGGACGCCCTCGACGCCGGCCGCTTCGGCACGCCGGCCATCATCCATGGCATGTGCCGCCGCTACCGCGACGACGTCTACTACCAGGGCTGGCGCGGCACCTGGGCCATGGACGGTGGCGGCGCCTGCATGAACCAGGGCGTCCACATGATCGACGCGCTGCTCTACCTCATGGACGATCTGGAGTCGGTGCAGGCGCGCTTCGACACCCTCGGCCACGACCGCAACCACTGCGAAGTCGAGGACACGGCCGTGGCCATCCTCCGCTTCCGCCGCGGCACGCTGGGCGTCATCGAAGCCACCACCTGCGCCTACAACGACTTCAATGACCTGATCGAGGTCCACGCGATGAAGGGCAGCGCCGCGCTGACCGGCGGCAAGCTCACGCAGTGGCAGTTGCGCGACGAGACCGACTTCCAGTTCGACCCCGCCGCCTACGAGCCCGAACTCCGCGAGGAGTTCCACGGCCACCGGTTGCTCTATCGCGAAGTGGTGCCCTACTTCGCCGAGGGCGCGCCCTGCCGCTGCGAGATCCGCACCGGCCGCCGCGCCATTGCGCTGATCGAGGCCATCTACACCTCGGCCCGCCAGGACGGCGCCGTGGTCCACGCCGTGCTCTGAGTCGACTCGTCGGCTGGCACCCCTGGCGGCTCCCTGCCAGGGGTGCCAGCGGTCTGCCGCGGCGCGCGGCCGTCTGGCCACGAGCCGGCCGTGGGTGGGTCGGTCCAGCGCCCAACCCGACGAGCCCATGGGTGGCGTGCCTGCGGCGGACCGGGGCGTCAGCGGCGGTGTCTCGTGTCTGCCGGTCAGCTAGCGCGTGTAGTGGCCGAAGATGTCACCGAGGTTCTTCGAGACCGTCTCCTGGACCACCCACTTGACGTGTCCGTCCAGAAAGGCGACGTCCATGCCGTCGCCATGGCGCGGCGGCACAGGCAGGTAGCCATACTGGCCGCCGGGATACGGCGCCCCATTCGGCCGACACGTCCGACACTCGCAGTTGCAGCAGGCGGAGACGCCGTCGGCGTACTGCGTCTCGAAGAAGAGACCGATCTCGGCAGGCCGGTCGAAGCAGGACAGCGTCCAGGTGGGGCTGTTGCCGGAGGCGTGCCAGACGTTGATGCCGAAGTGGGGCCAGCCCTCGCGGCGCAGCACAGTGGCACTCGGGCACCACATGGCCTGCGCGCTGCGCAGATACGGCGCGATCAACTGCGGGTACCACGTGACCGCGTTGGGGGCGGGCGGCGATTCCGCTGCGGGCAGGCCCTCGTCGTAGTCCTGGGCGTACTGGAGCGTGGCCGCCGCCATCTGTTTGGCGTTGCTGGCGCACGTGCTCTGCCGCGCCTTCTCCCGCGCCTTGGCGAAGACCGGGAAGAGGATGGCGGCCAGAATCGCGATGATCGCGATGACCACCAGGAGTTCGATGAGGGTGAAGCCCCGGAAACGACGCATGGTGCGCTCCCCTGGGTGGCGCCCACCTGCGCCATACCCGACCAAGTTCATAATATCACGACTCCGGCTCGTGGACCGGTTGGCCACGATGCTCAGGATACGCGATGGGTCGCGCAGTTCTTCCGCCCCGGGGTTACGACGTGCTGACGGTGTTGCCTGATGAGCAACCGCACCGGGCGCCACGCTGACCAAACTGCGCCGCATCTGGCGCGGCTTCCGCGAGCGTCATCTGCCCGATCGCGCGGCGAGACGCCGTGTCCGGCCATTGGCGGATCCGCTCATCGCCGCCGCGAAGCACGTGCCCTGGCGGCTGTTCGGCCCGGTGGTGCTGTGTCTCCAAGCCCTGCCGTGGCGCGCGTGGCCGGTACGCGTCGAGGTGGCCTCGGCCTCAGCCGACAGTTAGCCGCCGCGCCGCCGCGCCCACCCCGCACACCAGGCAGTCACCACTCTCGATCACCGCCGGCACGCGGCAGACCAGCACCCGACGCGTCGCCGCCACCATGTCCGCCGCGCGGTTGAGCCGCCGCACGTCATCGGGGCCGGGCGAGGCGGTCAGCTTGACCTCGACGGCCCAACGCTCACCGTCGTGCTCCAGCAGCAGGTCCAGCTCCCGGCCGTCACTCGTGCGGAAGTACCAGGCCGCAGCGCTCGGACCGGTCAGCCTCGCTACGCCGCCCACCGCTCTTGCAGAATGCAATCCGACTCGCGTCTAGCAGGAGTAGCCGCCAAGGCCCGCCGCTGTCAACGGCAGGAGCGGATCCGCCCGAAGGACTGCCTGCGGCCGTCCCGAACCCCACCGCACCGGCCCACACCCGGCCGCGGAGGCGCCCATGCGTCGCGCACTGCTGCTCTTCGCCCTGTCCCTCGGCCCGCTCGCCGCCGCGCCCGACGATGGCTGGCTCAATGCCCGCGACTGCGGGGCGTCGGGCTCGCAGTTCACCACCACGGCCACCACCACCGCCGGCTCCGCCGACATCACCGTCGCCGACCCCGGTGACTTCCAGGTCGGCCAGGGCATCATGCTGTCCAAGTGCCACCCGCAGATGGTCGACCAGCACCTCTGGGGGCCGAAGGTGCAGTACACCGCCGGTTCCGGCCGGTCGCTCAAGGGCCTCATCGACCTGCGCGGCTATGACCAGCAGGCCGGCAGTTGGTGCGTCTACATGGTCGACATCGAACGGGTCGACCCGCCGCAGTTCCGCTGGTCGGCCGACATGGGCCGCACCTGGACCCAGCCGCAACCGATCACCTTCGACTGGCAGCCGTTGCGCGGCGGGCTCGACCTCCGCTTCCAGAAGTACGCCTGGGCCGACGGCTACACCGCCACCTTCAGTGCGCGCGACCAGCTCGTCAGCACGGTGGTCAAGGTCGCGGGCCAGGTGATCACGCTCAAGGACCCGGTGCCTACCAGCGTCACCGGCGCGGTGGTGCGGCACTCGGACACCGAGGCGTTGCAGGCGGCCATCGACCGCGCGCTCAAAGAGCGGCGGCACCTCTACCTGCCGGTCGGCTGGTACCGGTTGACCCGCGGCCTGACCGCCAGCCGCCCGCAGAGCCTGGTCATCGAGGGCGCCAACAGCGTCGACACGGTCATCGACATCAGCGAGGGCATGGGCTGCTGCCTGATGTTTCGTGACGGTGTCGAGGCGACGGTGCGCAACCTGAGCTTCCTGGGCAACATGGGCTTCGCCGAGCGCGACCAGTGCGGCAGCATCCGCGTCCACGGCTGCTCGTACGTCTGGGGCCAGGACCTGAAGACCAGCTTCGCCACCGGCGTGGTCGGCACCGAGCGGGTGCTGGTGGAGAACTGCCACGCGCGGCGCATGTCGCTGGAAGCGTTCTGGTCCGGCGGCCCATCGCGCAGCGGCACCAATGAGCCCAAGCAGTACACCAAGGCCATCACCTACCTGCGCTGTTCGGCGATCGACTGCGGGCGCAACGGCTTCAACAACAACGATCTGGCCGAGAACACCAGCATTCTGCAATGCCGCATCGTCGACGTGGGCGGCTGTGCCTGGGAAGGTGCGTCGCGGTTCGTCAAGTTCTGCGGCAACTACGTGCGCAACGCCGGCACCGTGGCCATTGGCAACGTCAGCACCCGCGAGGAGGCCATCGAAGTGCTGCCGTCAGGCCAGCACATCGTCACCGACAACGTGTTCGAGGGCGGCGTGCCCTATGGCGGCTGCGCCATCCGCACCGCTTCGGGCTCGAGCCCGGTGCTCATCGCCAACAACCTGTTCGTCAACTTCAACGGCTCGGCCATTGAGCTGTCGGGCTACGTCTCGACCGGCTATGGGCTGCCGGCCTCGGACAGCACCGTGACCGGCAACCTGATCGACCTGACCTGTACCGACGGCGCGCCGAAGCCGCGCATCGGCATCCAGTCGAGCCAGACGGGCGTGGTCATCGCCAACAACCAGATCTGCGTGCGTGGCGCCGCCGACCCGCAGGTGACCGGCATCGCGCTGCGCGAGCCGGCCCTGAGCGTGACGGTACACGACAACCAGTTGCGCAACTGCGGCCTCGGGCTGGGGGTCACCCGCGCCGTATCGCGCGTGGGCGAGGTGCCTGACCCGCAGACACTGGTCATCTCCGGCGGCACGGTGCCGTTGGAGAAGCGCCGGTCGCACCGCTATCGGGGCTGGCACCTGGTGCTGCTCCGCGGCAACAAGGTGATTGCCCGCACGGTTGTGGACAGCTACGACGTGCTGGCCTACCGGTTCCACCTCAAAGCGCCCAGCGAGGCGCGACCGGGCGACCTGATCGAGGTCTACCCGCCGTACGGCGCGGCCTGGAACCTGCACGACAACCTGTTCAGCGACTGCCTTGGTTCGCTGACGCTCGACGGCTATGGCAGCGATGCCTCGCTGGTGCGCGACAACCTGTTCAGCCGTCAGGCCACCGTCGGTGTGAAGCAGGCGGTCGAGGTCCGCGGACGGTACCAGTTGACCGGCAACCGGTTCGTCGGCTTCGACGAAGCCGGCTGCACGGCGCTGAGCCTGTTCGCCGACCGCTTCGGCCAGGCCCCGGCGAGTCAGGTGAGCGGCAACGTGTTCCAGAACTGCACCGCCGTGCTGAAAGAGAGCCAGCCGGGCTTGTGGGCAGCGACCGCGCGCGCGGGCAACCTGTTCATCGACTGCCGCCAGGCACCGGCCGAGTGAGCCGCGCCCGGCTGGCCACGGCGGCCGCGCTGTTCGGTCTGGTGGTCGCGCAGGCCACCGCCGCCGACACCGCGCCGCCGCGCCGGCTGTCGTTCATGCCGAACCAGCTCGCCGCCAACGTCTGGTACCGGCCCGGTGAGCCGCCCCGGCTGATCAACGGCCACCTCGACGCCTCGTTCGGCGACCGCACGCGCTGGCCACGCCTGCTGGCGAACTTGCAGCGCTGGCACGGCAGCTTCTCGATCACCGCCGCGGAACTCGGCTGGCTGTCCGCCAGCGATGGTTTGCTGCCCCTGCTGCGCTCAGCGGGCATCCCGATCTCGGTGGAGTTCCCCGGCTTCACCCAGGTCCACCGGGCCGCCGAGTTGGCCGCGGCCGAACTCAACGGGGCGCCGCTCCGCTCGGGGGCCAACCTGTTCGCCACGGTGTTCCTGATTAACCGGCCGACGGACCGGCCCGACCCGGCGGGCCGCGGCTGGTGCGTCACGCGCGATGGCCGCCCGGTGGTGCCCGACGAGCTCCTGTTCGACGAGCGCATTCCTAACCTGCTGCCGACCTTCGACCCCGAAGTGCTCGCCCGCACCCAAGGCACGTGGCAGCAGCGTCTCGCCGCGGCGCGCCGCCCGAACGGTCATCCGCTGGCGACCGGGCCGTTCGCCGACTTGCTGGCCGACCTGATCGAGGACTACGTTCGCTACCTGGAGGTGGCGCGCGCCAAATGGCCGCAGGCCAGGCCGGAGGTCAGCCTGCACTGGAACGTCAACCCCGGCTGGGAGTGGCGCGATGCCGCGGGTCTGACCGCCATCCACGCCGCCGACCCGGCGTATTTCGACCAGCCGGCCAACTTCTGGGCCACGGTCGCCCGCTGCCCGCAGTACAACTCGGTGTCCTACCTCAACCAGCTCCTCGACCGCCTGGCCGCCGCGGGCTACCGGCCGCGGACGGTGTTCATGGATGTCGACTGGACGTACAACCTCGCCTACGTGACCGAGGTGCTGCGCCGTCACCAGACGGCGCTGGCACAACGCGGCGTGCAGATGGGCATCAACGTGGTCGAGGCCAGCCTCGGCCCGCAGGACGAGCTGGTCCATGAGGCGCGGACGCTGGTCCGCCGCACCGTGCCCGACGCGGCGCCGAACCTGCTTTACGAGCGCACGCTGCTGGCCATCACGAGTTACCTTCAGCAGTGCGGTCTCGCCGGACCCGAGGTGCAGTTGCGCGTCGGCAGTTGGTCGCACCGGCCGGCAGAGGTCGGCGAGCAGGTCAGCGAAGACCGCCCGGGCTCGCTGGCGCACGCGGCCAACGCGGTGGCCGACCGCCTCTGACCAGCGGCCGTTCGGCCGACTGGCGACACTCGGCCGGCCCGCCGTCGTCTATGACTCCGGGTGGTCACCTGGTGGCCGACCTGAAGGCAGTTGGCGGAGACTTGACCATGCGACTCCTGCGCACGAAGGTCTGGTCGTGGCTCGACATCGCCCTGCTCAAGTGGTGCTGTCTGCTGCTGGGCGCGGTGATCGGTGCCTGGTTGGCCGGCCCGGTACGTTCGCACGCGGGCCTGCTGCTACTGGCGGCGGTGCTGCTGGGCATCCGGCCGGCAGTGCACTACTGGGGCAGTGAGTGAGCTGAGCGAACGCATCGGAGGGGCATCCGCGGCTGCGGTGCCACTGATCTGGTCACCGCCGGCACCGGACCTGGGCCAGCCCGGTGTCGGCGTCGGGGGTGTGCTTCCGGATTGGTGGGCGCTGCCGGCGCACCACCTCGGCCCGGGGCTCCCTCGCTGCGGCGCACATCTGCCGATCTGCGCCGACGGCGAGCGGGAGATTCTATGTTCGGTGTCAAGCGGAACTCAGTCCCCTTGCTCG
>CAZHGD010000063.1:0-37772 GCA_964531735.1 uncultured Fimbriimonadaceae bacterium
GCGCCCGCCAGAGCTGCCAGGCGCTCACGCCCAGCGCGCCGGTGAGGCCACACAGCACCAGCGACCAGGCGAAGTACCCCACCCCGGCGAACGCCGGCCAGAACGGCTCCGGCGGCAGAAAGCGTAGCGAGAAGTAGGCCAGCCACGCCAAGGCCACGGCGCCGGCCGCCGGCCAGCACCATGCCGTGCCGGCCGGGCGCGCCGCCGCCAGCCCATCGTCCGAAACCAGCATCGCCAACTCCCAGTGCAGCCCGACGGCAGGTTCGGCGCTCGCACCAGCCGTCGCTGCCGGCGGCTCATCTCGCGCCCACCGATGTCAAGCCAGAGGCTACCGACGCCTCGCGACGGCGCGCAGCCGACGGTAGCTCGGTCACCGCCGGCAACCCGCCGCTACGGCTTCAGGCCCCACTTCCGCGTCAGGTACTCGGTCACCGCGTCCGCCTCGGACGGGCGCAGAGCCCGGTCGTAGATGAGCAGTTCGGCCACGTCGCCGAGTAGGTACTGCGCGCTCTCGGTGCCCGGACCGAAGACCATCACGTGGTCGAGCGTGAAGCCCTTCGGTCGCAGGAGCCAGAACAACTGCGCCTCGAAAGCCGCCGGTTTGGCGCCGCCGGCGCGGCCGATCATCCAGTTGGGTTCGAGCCAGTCCTGCTTGTCCTGGCCGCCGATCCAGGCGCCGCACAGCCGCTGCCAGCTCGGTCCGGCGGCGTCCACGCCCTGCGCCACCAGGAACACCGAGACCGGCCCGAGGGCCGCGCGGAGGGTGCCCACCGGCAGGCACGTCTTGCCGTCACCACGCACCACCGCCCGCCCGCCGAGCGCCGACGGGACGTAGTTCAGACCGCCGCCCCGCGGCGCCAAGGCCCGCCGTGCCGGTGACTTGTCGGCCCAGCCCGTCACGCGGCCCGCGCCGTCACGGGTAACGCTGGCCGCGTCGGCCGCGTCCAGCCAGAGCTGCAAGCCGGCGGTCAGCATCGACTGCTCGGTGAGCGGCGGCAGCGGCCGGAAGCTCAAGTCGGCTTTGGCCTGCCGCGGCTCATCGGCCGGGCGCCAGGTCGCGCCGGCGGTCCAGCGCTCGCCACCCACCTCGTACGCGCCCACATCGGGCGCCTGACCGCGGAAGCCGTCGGTGACGCCCGGCACCGGGCACCCGGCATCCACCGCCGCGGAATCGGCCGTCGGCACGCCGTCGGCGTCCATCGCACCGACCAGGTTGTGGTGGACCTCGGGCCCCAGCGCACCTTGCACGAAGTACTGCGGGTCGCGCAGCTTCAGCCGCTCGTCCACCAGGTTGTTGACGATGCGCGTGCCCTTCATCGTCGGCGTGTAGGCCGCGTAGCAGTAGGTGCCGAACGGCTCGCGCGAGCGCAGCACCGTGTTGTTGGCCACCAGGTGCCCCACCGCGTCGCTGTTCAGCCGGATGCCGCTACCCGACGAGTTCCAGATCAGGTTGTGGTGTACGACGAAGTTCTTGGAGAAGTTGTCCAGGTAGACGCCGACCGTGGAGTCGCCCAGGTTGTCGTGGATCCAGTTGTGGGCAACGACGCCACCGTCGCTGTCGGTGCCCCAACAGTAGATCGCGCCCGAATCGTTATTCAGCAGGTTGGTCTGCCACAGCTCGCAGTATTCGATGCGCTGGTGCTTGGCGCCGTGGTGGCCAATTGTGTCGCGCCCGGTCCGTCCGAGCCGGCAGCGGTTCACCTGCACGCCCACCGAGCGCCCCAGGTCCAGCCCGGCGTTGCTCGAACCCAGGTAGTTGAGGTTGAAGAACACGCAGTCGTCGAGCCGATTGTCCTGACCGGCCACGCGCAGGGCGGTCAGCGGCGCGTGCCCGAAGCTACACCGGCGCAGGACGTTGTTCCGCCCGGTCACCTGGTTCGGCGTGCCCGGCGTGCGCCACTGCGCGAACTCGCGCACATGGTCGATCCAGCGCAGATGGCAATCGACCACCTGGCAGTCGTGCGCGTCGGTCAGGTCCATCGCGGCGGCCACCACGCGGAAGCCGCTCAGCTCGATGTAGCCCAGGCCCTTCAGATCGAACGCGAGTGGCCGCTGCTTGACCTCCAGGGCATGGTCGGCCGGGGCGCGGTCGTCGGGACTGATGAACAGCACGCGCCCGGCGGCCTCGTCGAGCAGCCACTCGCCCGGACTGTCGAGCGCCGCCCGGACACCGTAGAGCAGGTACGGATTGCCGGCGGTCGGACGGTACGGGTCCTGCTGGTGATAGGGGTCCTTGCGGGCCTGCTCGAGCGTCTGGTCGAAGCGGAACGACTGGCCGGCCTGGTACTGCGTGACGCGGCGCGTGTAGTTGCTCCAGCGCGAGCCGGGCCAGAGCAGCACGACGGCGCCGTTCCAGTCGCCCGGCGGCAGCTTCGGGTCGGCCAGCCCGGTGTAGTCGGTGCCCGGCCCGGCGGTGGCGCGGGGCATGGCCATGATGTCGTCGAGCGGCACGTTCGGCCAGCGCGCTTCGGGCATCATGCGGCCATCGCAGAGCAACTGGACGAACCGCAACGGCGTGGCCAACGACCAGACGCCGTTACGCTCGCGCTGCCAAGTGCCGGTCAGCGCCTCGGCACCGGACACCGTCACGGTGCCTTCGGCCAGGTAGCGAATCGGCCGCCCAGCCTGGCCGCTGGCCTGGGGCTTGACCGTCTCGCGGTAAGTGCCGGTCGCCACGTGGACGGTGTCGCCCGGCTGGGCCACGGCGGCGGCTCGCCCGATGGTGGCGAACGGCTGCGTCTGGCGGCCCGCGTTGGCGTCCTGCCCGTTGGGTGCCACGTACAGGTCCGCCGCCGGTGCCAGTGCAGCCGTGGCCAGCAGCACGATCAGAGCTCGCTTCATGGTCAGTCTCCCCACCATCACCCACGCCGGCGGCGGCTACCGGGGCGTGAAATCGACGTCCGCGGTCAGCCGCCGAGCAAAGGCCGCCAGCAGGCGCGCGGCGTTGTGGATGTCGGCCAGTTCACAGACTTCCACCGGCGAGTGCATGTAGCGGTTCGGGATGCTGATCAGGCCGGCCGCCACGCCGCCGCGAGCCAACTGGATGGCGTTGGCGTCGGTGCCCGTGCCGCGCGGCGCCGCGCCGATCTGGTACGGGATCTCCTCTTCCTTCGCCGCCGCCACCAGCCGTTCGTAGACGACCGGATTGATGTTCGGTCCACGCGTGATCACCGGACCGGCGCCGAGCTTCACCTCGCCCGTCTGCGCCGCGCAGACGTCGGGCTGATCCGTGGCCCAGGTGACGTCGACCGCCAGACCGACCTGCGGATGCACGCGGTAGGCACTGGTGATGGCGCCGCGCAGGCCGATCTCCTCCTGGACGGTGGAGACACTGTAGATGCCGGCCGCCAGCGACTCGCCGCGCAGCAGGTGGATCGCCTCCATGGCGGCGTAGACGCCGACCTTGTCATCCATGCCCGGCGAGCTGGCCCGACCGTTGGCCAGTTTCTCCGGCCGCAGCGCGTAGGTCACGGGATCACCGATCTGGATGCGCTCCTTGACCTCGTCGGCACTGGCCAGACCGGTATCGACCCACAGTTGGTGGAGTTCGGGGACCTTCTTGCGATCTTCGGCCGACATGACGTGGACCGGCTTACGGGCCACCACCCCGGCGATGGGGCCGTCGCTGGTCCAGACGGTCACCGCCTGACCCAGCACCACCTGCATGTCGTGCCCGCCCACGCCCGAGATGCGCAGGTAGCCCTTCTCCTCGATGTGCTGCACCAGGAAGCCGATCTGGTCGCAATGCCCGGCGAACAGCACGCGTGGAGCACCGTCGGCGTTGAGCACGGCGGTCACGTTGCCGTGGGCATCCGTCTCGACGGTGTCGGCCACACCACCGACGTATGCGCGCACGACGCGCTGCACCGGCTGCTCGTAGCCGGAAACACTCGGCGCTTGCAGAAGGTCCCAGAGGAACCGCTGGCTTCGCTCTTCCATCGCTCAACCGCCTCCGATCGTCAAGCTTGGTTGTGACGCGTCCGGATCCTCCGGCAGGAGGCCGGACGCGCATGTCCAAGATGGTTGGTGATACGGACAGTGACTTGAGTGTGACGCCAGAGCCGCGCCGGAGTGCCGAACCAGCACCGGCGATCGCGATTGTGCCCGCCGGTTGGGGCCACCTGTGGAGCCTCTATCGCGTGCATGTGACCTGCTTCCCCCACGCCTACCCGTTCTGGCGATTCGTCGGCTACCGCCTGTCGTCGCACTTCTGCCTGCGGGTCGCGATGGTGGACGGCCGGATGGCGGGCTACGTCGTCGGCTCGGTCAGCGAGCACCTGCGGCCACCAGCCGTGGTCGGCGAGATCGTCTCGCTCGCCGTGCTGCCCGAGTACCGCCGCCATGGACTCGGACGCCGCCTGCTTGAGGCAGCGACTCTCTTCCTGCGCCACCGCGGCGTGCCTGAAGTCTACTTGCAGGTCGCCGTGGACAACGACCCCGCGCAGCAACTCTACCGTAGCGCCGGCTTCGTCACCGCCGAGACGCTCCGCCACTACTACGTCGACGGCCGAGACGCCTATCTCATGCGACGTCCGGTCGCCGCCGACACCCCGCCCGCGCGCCGTTGAGCGCCGCTGTCACGGTAGCGTCACCCAGGCCCCTCGGTGCGCCTTGTGCCAGCCGGTGCCATGTGTTAACAGATGAGCGAACTTAAGCACAGAGTCTCGTTAAGACGGCCGAGACCGTGCCGAATAACTACAGCGGGAAGGCGGACGAGGACTGGCACGGACTCAGCGCGGCGAGTGCACGGCATTCGGGTGCACCTGTTGTCCGTGTGAGACGGCGCGGCGCCGGGCGGTAAGTGGCAAGGACCGAGGGGTCAGCGACCATGGCAGATGGTGCGGGTGGATCACAAGTTGCTGCGTGCGTTGAGGAACTCGCCGCGCAGCTCGTGCTGGTTGACGCCAGCGATATCAAGGGCCTAGCGGATCTGCACACCGCCTTGGAAGGCTTCACCGCGGCGGCCGAAGGCGTCTGCGCGCCGGAGGTGCTCGCCGCCGCCAGCGCCGCCGCCAGCCTGGTGGAAGCCATCGTGCTGGGCGATGTGGATGACGCCGTGGCCAGCTTCGCCATCGTGGCGCAGGGCATCACCGCGCTGCAAGGCGTGGTCCGCGACGGGCACACGCTCGCCGAAGCCGGCTGGCCCGCCGAGTTGGCCCAGACCGGCGCCGCCGCGGCGACCACGCCGGCCGCCGCCTCGCGGCCGCTGACCGAGGCCGAGCAGGCCGTGGCGGTGCGGCTGGAGGAACTCGCGGCGTTGCAGGTGCTGGTCGACGTCAATGACCTGAAGAGCCTGGCCGACCTGCACACCTCCCTGGAGAACGTCTGCTCGGCCGCCGAGGACACCGCACCGGCCGAGGTCCTCGCCGCGGCCCGCGCCGCGGCCAGCCTGGTTGAGGACATCGTCCTCGACGATGTGGAGGACGACGAGGCGAGCTTCGCGGTGGTGACCCGCGCGGTGGTCGCCCTGCAAGCGGTCCTGCGTGACGGGCGCTCAGTGGCCGACGCCGGTTTCCCCGACGAGCTGGGCGTGGAGACCGGCGGCGCCGTCGCGCCGGCCGCGCCGGCCGCCGAAGCCCTGCCGCCGGCCAAGCCCATCGAGGGCGATCCGGCGCTGGTGGCCGAGTTCATCAGCGAGGCCCGCGAACACCTCGAAGCGGCGGACATCCATCTCTTGCAGCTCGAGACCGAGCCCAGCGACCAGGACGCCCTCGACGCGGTCTTCCGAGCGTTCCACACCATCAAGGGCGTCTCGGGCTTCCTCTCGCTGACCCAGATTGGCCAAGTGGCGCACGAGGCCGAGAACCTGCTGGACCAGGCGCGCAAAGGCACGGTGACGCTGGAGGGCCGCTGCATCGACGTCGCCTTCGAAGCCTGCGACATGCTCAAGCGGCTGGTCGAACTGGTCAACGAGGCGTTGACCAGTGGCGGGCTGCTCAACATGGACTCCGGCGTGCCGCGGCTGCTCGGGCGGCTCCGCACCGTGCTGGTGGGCCAGCCGGGAGACCGGCTCGGCGAGATCCTCGTCGGCGCCGGCCTGGTGGCTGAGGAGTCGGTCAACGAAGCCATCGAGCACCGGCCGGAGACTGGCCCGGCGCCACGACTGGGTGAGCAACTGGTGAAGGAGCAGCACGCCGACGCCAGCGATGTGGCCCTGGCGCTGCAGGTGCAGCGCGGCCCGACGACGCGTCAGGCGCTGGCCAAGGTGGCCGAGGCGGTCAAGGTCGACGCCGACCGGCTCGACCGCATCCTCGACACCATCGGCGAGTTGGTCATTGCGCAGTCGATGGTCTCGCAGGCCGACGAGATGCGCGCCATGGCCTCACCGACGCTGAACAGCCGCATGAACCAGGTCGACAAGATCACTCGCGAGCTGCAAGCGCTGGGCACGTCGCTGCGCATGGTACCGGTCAAGGCGACCTTCCAGAAGATGGCCCGGCTGGCGCGCGACGTGGCCAAGAAGGCCAGCAAACAGATCGAGTTCCAGACCGTCGGTGATGACACCGAGCTGGACAAGAACGTGGTCGACCAGATCGGTGACCCGCTGGTGCACATGATCCGCAATGCCGTGGACCACGGTCTGGAGGCCAGCGGCGACGACCGGCGCGCGGCCGGCAAGAGCGAAGTCGGCCACGTGACCTTGCGAGCGTTCCACAAAGGCGGCAACATCCATATCGAGGTGGAGGACGACGGCCGCGGCCTCGATCGCGAGGCGATCGTCGCCAAAGCGTTGCAGCGCGGCCTGATCCGCACCGGCGACAACCTCAGCGAGCGCGAGATCTTCAACCTGATCTTCGAGCCCGGCTTCTCGACCGCGAAGCAGATCACCGACGTCTCGGGCCGCGGCGTCGGCATGGACGTGGTGCGCCGCAACATCGAGGCGCTACGCGGGCAGATTGAGATCCGCTCGGAGAAAGGCCACGGGAGCGTCTTCTCGATGCGTCTGCCCCTGACCCTGGCCATCATCGACGGCATGGTCATTCGGCTCGGGGCCCAGCGCTACATCCTGCCGACGCTGAGCATCGTCACCACGGTGCGACCCACGACCGAGACGTTGTCGACGGTCATCGGGCAAGGCGAGTTGCTCCAGGTGCAAGGCACCTGGCTGCCACTGCACCGGCTGGCGGAGCTGTTTGGTATCGAGCAGGCCACCGCCGAGGCCACCGACGCCTTGGCGGTGGTGGTCGAGGAAGACGGCCGCAAGGCCGCGTTCCTGGCCGATGAGCTGCTGGGCCAGCAGCAGATCGTGATCAAGAGTCTCGGCGAGGCTTTGCAGGGCGTGCCCGGCTTGGCCGGCGGGGCGGTGATGCCGGACGGCCGGGTCGGTCTGATTGTGGATGTGGCCGGCTTACTGAGGCTGGCCGAGGGCGATGGTGAGCGAGCCCGCCCCGGCCATGCGGAGCAACTGGTGGCGGACCAAGTCTGACGCAAAGGAGCGAGGACATGGCGGTGGAGACAACTGCGGCGGGGCAACGGCCAGAGGGTCTGGCCGGCTTGGCCGGCAAGTACCTGACCTTCCGACTGGGGCCGGAGGAGTATGGGCTGGAGATCCTCCAGGTGCGCGAGATCATCGGGCTCATGGACATCACCATGGTGCCCCGGACGCCCGAGTGGGTGCGCGGCGTGATCAACTTGCGCGGCAAGGTCATCCCGGTGGTGGACCTGCGGCTCAAGTTCGCCATGGAGCCGACCCCGGACACCAACCAGACGTGCATCATCGTGGTTGAGGTGGCCCACGGTGACGACACGCTGCAGATGGGTGTGGTGGTCGATGAAGTGTCGGAGGTGCGCGACATCTCGGCCGACATGATCGATGCGACGCCGGCCTTCGGCAGTTCGGTCGAGACCGAGTTCATCCTGGGCATGGGCAAGGTGGGCAGCGCCGTGGTGATGCTCCTGGACATCAACCGCGTCCTGTCGACCGAAGAGATGTCGGTCGTCGATCAGGTGGCGGGGTGATGTGGGTTGGGCGCGTCGTCGGAACGGCGCCCCGCTTCGCGAACGAGGCGGGTGGGCCGACGTGGCGCTGGTCCGACGACGGAAAGGTTCAGAGGCGATGAACGTCAAGTACATCAACCCGTTCATCGAGAGCGTCTACGAGCTGTTCTCGACCATGCTGGGTTGTGACGTGCATCGGGGGGACGTGACGCTGTCGAAGTCGAGCGGTCATCCGCAGCACTTGGTGGCCCTGATCGGCTTGAGCGGTCCGGCACGTGGCACGGTGGCGCTGTCGCTACCGGTCGCCACGTCGTTGGCCCTGACAGGCCGTCTGCTCGGCGAGGAGCCCCCCGAGGTCAACGAAGAAGTGGCCGACGCGCTGGCCGAAATGGCCAACATGATTGCCGGCAGTGCCAAGGCCAAGCTGAGCGGCGACGCCGAACGGCCCATCAACCTGGGCTTGCCGACGGTGGTCACGGGTTCCGACTACAAGGTGGTCTACCCGTCCGACTCGGTCTGGTTGGACGTGCCGTTCAACAGCGAGCTCGGGCACTTCAGCCTGCGGGTGACCTTCGAGTTCGACAGCGAGCAAGGAGCGTGAATGATGAAGGTGCTGGTGGTTGACGATTCGAGCGTGATGCGTCGCATCGTCATCAACGCCCTCGCTTCGGGTGGCATCACGGACGTGGTGCAGGCGGGTGACGGCGAGGAGGCGGTCCGCCACGCCACGAGCGAGGCGTTCGATCTGATCCTGATGGACTGGAACATGCCCAACATGCGCGGCATCGACGCCGTCCGGGCCATCCGCTCCAACGGCAGCGCCGTGCCGATCATCATGGTCACCACGGAAAGCGAGAAGTCGCGCGTGCTCGAGGCCATCAAGTCCGGCGCCAACAACTACGTGGTCAAGCCGTTCGAGCCGGCCACGATTCTCGAGAAGATCCAGCAGACGATGAGCAAGTAGGGCAACTGGCGCCGGTCTCGGCCGCGGTCCTGGCGTGACTGCGGCCCGCCGGCTGCCGGTGCAGTCGTACCGAGGAGTGTCCATGGCTGCGACGGAGCCCGTCGGCGGAGGTGGCCGAGACCATCTCGATGCGGCCACTTTCCAGCGTTTCCGGGACCTGATCTACCGGCAGAGCGGCATCGCGCTGCAGGAGAACAAGGAGGCCTTGGTCGCGGCGCGCGTGGCCAAACGCATGCGCCGGCTGAACATGACGAGCTTCGACGCTTACTTGCAGTACGTCACGCGTGACGAGAGCGGCGAGGAGATGGTCCATCTGCTCGACGCCATCTCGACCAACGTGACCAGCTTCTTCCGCGAGTCGGCGCATTTCGATCTCCTGACCGACCTGATCGGTCAGTGGCTCGGCCAGGGCCGCAACCGGCTGCGGGTCTGGTCCGCCGCCTGCTCCTCGGGCGAGGAGCCTTACACCATCGCCATGACGCTCGATCGCGCGATCGGCAACCAGGCGGTCGACTGGAAGATCCTGGCCACGGACATCTCCACCCGCGTCCTGCAGCGTGCCCAGGAAGGCATCTACGACCACGAACGGGTCTCGCGCATCCCGCCGGAGTTCCGGCAGCGCTACTTCGCCACCGTCGGTGAGGGCCGCGATCGGCAGTGGCAGGTGGTGCCCGAGCTGCGCGAGCGCGTGGTCTTCCGCCGGATCAACTTGTCGACACCCCCGTTCCCGCTGAAAGGCGGCCTCGACGCCGTCTTCTGTCGCAACGTGATGATCTACTTCGATCAGCCGACGCGCTCGCGCCTGGTCAACGAGATCCACCGCGTCCTGCGTCCCGGCGGCTTCCTCTTTGTCGGGCACGCCGAGTCGCTGACCGGCGTCAACGCCCCGCTGCGGTCTGTGCAACCATCGGTGTACACGCGTGGCTAGCTCCTCCAACGGTACCTCGCGGACCATCGGTATCGCCGAAATGCTGGTCACCGACCGGCCCGGCGATATCCTGGTCACGTACTCGCTCGGATCCTGTGTGGGACTGACGCTCTACGATCCGCAGACCCACATTGGGGGCATGATCCACTGCATGTTGCCTCTCAGCTCGCTGAACCCCGAGAAGGCCGGCTCCAATCCCGAGATGTTCGTGGACAGCGGCGTGGCCGAGCTGCTGCGCCAGGTCTACAGCCGGGGCGCCGAGAAGCGGCGCCTGATTGCCAAGATCGCCGGCGCCGGCGCCCCGCTCGATGACAAAGGCACCTTCCGCATCGGCGAGCGGAACCTGGCCGTGGTGCGCAAGATGCTGTCGAACAACGGCATCCCGATCCGCGGCGAAGCCGTCGGCGGCACGATTGCGCGCACGATGTACCTCTACCTGAGCGATGGCCGGACGGTGATCAAGAGCCGCGGCAAGGAGACCGAGCTGTGATGGGCGAGCGCAAGGTCCGCGTGCTGGTCGTGGACGACTCCGCAGTGGCGCGGCAGATATTCTCACGCGAGTTGGCGCGAGACGGCGAGATCGAGGTCCTGGGCAGTGCGCCCGACCCCTACGTCGCTCGCGACATGATCGTCGAGCTCAAGCCGGACGTCATCACCCTCGACGTGGAAATGCCGCGCATGGACGGGTTGACCTTCCTGCGCAAGCTGATGCAGCACTACCCGTTGCCGGTCGTGATCGTCTCGTCGCTGACCAGCGCCGGCGGCGAGCTGGCCATGGAAGCGCTCGAATCGGGCGCCGTCGACGTCATGCACAAGCCGCAGAGCGCCTACGCGGTGGACGACGTGGCGATCCAGTTGGCCGACAAGGTCAAAGCCGCGGCCCGCGTGCGCGTGGCCAAACGCGAGCCCGGCGCCGCCGGGCACCGCCCGGTGCAGCGGCTGTCGCTGGCCCAGACCACCAACAAGGTGGTCGCCATCGGCGCCTCCACCGGCGGCACCCAGGCGCTGCAGGAGGTGCTCACCGCGCTGCCGGCCAACGCGCCGGGCATCGTCATCGTGCAGCACATGCCCGAGCACTTCACGCGCGCCTTCGCCGACCGGCTCAACACGCTCTGCGCCATCGAGGTCAAGGAGGCCGAGAGCGGCGACAGCGTCATTCCGGGTCGGGCGCTGATCGCGCCGGGCAACTACCACATGCTCCTGCGGCGCTCCGGTGCGCGCTACCTCGTCGAGGTCAAGGATGGCCCGTTGGTCACCCGGCACCGCCCGTCGGTCGACGTGCTGTTCCGCTCGGTGGCCCGCACCGCCGGCGCCAACGCCGTGGGCGTGATCATGACCGGCATGGGCGGCGACGGCAGCACCGGCATGTTGGAGATGAAGCAGCAGGGCGCCTACAACATCGCGCAGGACGAGAAGTCGTGCGTCGTCTACGGGATGCCGCGCGAGGCCGTCGAGATCGGTGCAGTCGACCAGATCGAGCCGCTCGACCGCCTCGCCGCGGCCATGCTGCGCGCGGCCAGCAAACCCGGCGGCGCCCCGAAGGCCACCGCCTGAAGCCGGCGAACACCTCGGCCGTCTCGGAGGCGCGCGGTGGTTGAGCGAGTGGTCGGTCTCGACTTCGACAACACCATCGCCTGCTACGATGCGGTCTTCCCGGCCGTCGCGCGTCGCCTCGAGCTGATCCCCGACGACCTGCCCGCCTCCAAAACCGCGGTCCGCGACCACCTGCGGCGCGTCGGCCGCGAGGACGACTGGACCTGGCTCCAGGGCCACGTCTACGGCACCTGCATGGCCGAGGTACCACCTTTCGATGGCGTCATCGACTGCCTGCGCGCCTGGTCGGCCGCCGGCCTGGTGGTGGTCATCATCAGCCACAAGACGGCGGTGCCCGTGCGCGGCCCGGCCCACGATCTGCACGCGGCCGCGCGCGACTGGTTGGCGCAGCGCGGCTTCCATGCCGCCGCGGGCGCGAACCTGGGCGCCGACCGCGTCTACTTCGAGCCGACGAAGGCCGCCAAGCTCGCCCGCATCGCCGCCCTGGGTTGCCACAGCTTCGTCGACGACCTGCCCGAGTTCCTGGCCGAGCCCGACTTCCCGCGCGGCGTCCGGCCGGTGCTGTTCGACCCAACCGGCACACTGCCCGCCCCGATCGGCGGCCTCGCCGCCCGGTCGTGGTCGAGCCTGCTGGAGTTGCTGCTTGCCTGAGCCGAGGCCCGACGGTCTGCGCGAGCTGCTGGCCTCGGCCGGGCTGCCGCCCGAGGCCCGCGTGACGCCGCTGCGCGGCGGGCGCAACAACCGGGTCTATCGCGTCGACGTCGCGGGCGGCCGCTGCCTGCTGAAGCACTACTACCGCCACCCGGCCGACCCGCGCGACCGCTTGGGCACCGAGTACGACTTCCTGTCCCTCGCCCAGCAGGTTGGCCTGACCGCCGCGCCGCGGCCGGTAGCGCGCGCCGATACGCACGCCCTGGCCCTCTACGAGTGGGTCGACGGCCGCGCTCTGACCGCCGCCGAGGTCGGCGCCGACGCGGTGGCGCAGGCCATGGCCTTCTACCGCGGCCTCAACACGGCGCGGGCCCATCCGGCCGCGAGCCGGCTGCCGGCCGTCTCGGAGCCGGCCTTCAGCCTGGCGGAGCATCTCGCCCTGGTCGGCCGCCGCATCGCCCGTCTAGCGCTCCTGGACCCGGTGGAGGCCCTGCGCGCCGAGGTGAGCGCGTTCGTTGACGATGGCCTGACGCCCACCTGGGAGCGCGTCGCCGCTCAGGTACAGCACCAGGCCGGCGCGCGGCTCGACCAGGTGGTGCCGCCGTCCGAACGGTGCCTGTCACCGTCAGACTTCGGCTTCCACAATGCACTGCTGCAGGCTGACGGCCGGCTGCGTCTGGTGGATTTCGAGTATGCCGGCTGGGACGAGCCGGCCCGCATGGTCTGCGACTTTTTCTGCCAGCCCGACCTGCCGGTGCCCGACGAGTGCCGCCCGCTGGTGGAGGCGGCCGCCGGTGCGCACCTGCCCCACCCCGGCGGCTTCCTGGAGCGGGTCCGTCTGCTCCAGCCCGTCTATCGCCTCAAGTGGTGCTGCATCCTGCTCAACGACCTGCTGCCGGTGGATGCCAACCGACGCCGCTTCTCGGGCGGCACCGCGCCCGATGTGGCCCGTCAGGCTGAGCAGTTGCGCCGCGCGCAGGCCATGCTGGCGCGGGTCGAACCGCTCTGACGCGCCGGCCCGCGGCGAGTGTCTAACGCTACCAGCGGCTCCGCCGCAGGGAGAGCCTGGCCATGCGCGTGGCCGTCATCGGCAGCAACTCATTCTCGGGCGCCGACTTCGTCGACCTGCTTCTGGACGACCCGGGCAACGAGGTCATCGGGCTCAGTCGCTCGCCCGAGAAGTCGGCGGTGTTCCTGCCGTATCAGCAGCGCTCCGCACCGCGGTTCTGCTTCCACCAGACCGACCTGAACGAGGACATGCCGCGCATCATCGCGCTGCTGGACGAGTTCCGACCCGAGTACATCGTCAACTTCGCCGCCCAGAGCGAGGTGGCTCCGAGTTGGCGGCACCCGGAGCAGTGGTACCGCACCAACTGCGTCGCGCTGGCCGAGCTGGGCAACTGGCTCAAGGACCAGACGTGGCTGCGGCGGTACGTACACATCTCGTCACCCGAGGTCTACGGCACCTGCGTCGGCACGGTCTACGAAGATGCGCCGCTCAATCCCAGCACACCGTACGCCGCCTCGAAGGCCGCGGCCGACCTGTTCCTGTTCACGCTGGTCAAGAACTTCGGTTTCCCGCTGGTGATGATCCGCGCCACCAACGTCTACGGCGCGCACCAGCAACTGCACAAGATCATCCCGCGCACCTGCATCTATTTGCGCTTGGGCCGCACCATCGAGCTCCACGGCGGCGGACGCGCGGTGAAGAGCTTCATCCACATACGCGATGTGTCGCGCGGCGAACTGGCCGCCATGTTGCACGGCGGCAACGGCGAGATCTACCACTTCTCACCGGACGGTGGCTACGAGGTGCGCGAAGTGGTGCGCCGCCTGTGCGACCGCCTCGGCCACGACTTCGCGACCGCCACGCGCGCGGTCGAAGAGCGCCTGGGCCAGGATGCCGCCTACGTCATCGATTCGACCAAGGCGCGCACCACGCTGGGCTGGGCGCCGGTGATCGGCCTCGACCAGGGCCTCGACGAAGTCGCCGCTTGGGTGGAGCGGTACTGGGATCAGATTCGCGACCTGCCGCTGGACTACGTCCACCGGCCATGAGGAGAGCCCGATGGCCGAGACGCGCGAACCGCAGAACCAACTGGGCATCGACGAGTTCCGCCAGAAAGGCGGGGTGACGCTCGGCCCGTGGGCCAGTTGGTCGTTCCGGCACGACATGAAGCACCTGCTGTTCAGCCTGGCCCGCTACAAGTTCTGCGCCAAGCTGCTGGCGGGACAGGATCGCGTGCTGGAGGTCGGCTGCGGTGACGGATTCGGCGCCCAGGTGGTGCTGCAGAGCGTCGGCTCGGTGCACGGCATCGACCTGGAGCCACTGGTCCTCGAACTCAGCGATCCCCTGTGGGCCGCCGAGGGCCTGACCCGGTACACCACGGCGGTCCATGACCTGGCCGCCGGTCCGCTACCCGAACCGTTCGACGCCGCCTACAGCCTGGACGTCATCGAGCACGTCCCGGCCGACGTCGAGGCCGCCTTCCTGGCCAACCTGCGGCGTTCGCTCCGCCCAGGCGGCGTGCTGGTCATGGGCACACCGAACCTCGAGGCGTCGCGCTTCGCCAGCCCGGAGAGCGCGGTCGGCCACATCAACCTGAAGCGGGCCGACACGCTCACCGCGCTGCTGCGCGAGCACTTCCAGCAGGTGTTCGTGTTCTCGATGAACGACGAGGTGGTCCACACCGGCTACTACGGCATGGCCCACTACCTGATGGCGCTGGCCGTCGGGCCACTGGAGCACTGAGCATGGCCCGCATCGACTTCATCACCGCGGTCCACACCAGCACCAGGCGCGACTACCTCGGGCGGGTGAACGAATGGCCCAAGGCCGAATGCGCCACGGTGGCCAAGCGCTTCGATCGCGACTACTGGGACGGCGAGCGGCGCTACGGGTACGGCGGCTACCGCTACGATGGCCGCTGGCGGCCGGTGGCCGAGCGCATCGCCGAGCACTATGGCCTGCAAGCCGGGCAGCGCGTGTTGGATGTCGGCTGCGGCATGGGTCATCTGCTCTACGAGTTGACACAGGCCGTGCCTGGCCTGTCAGTGGCCGGGCTCGATCTGTCGGAGTATGCCGTCGCCCACGCCAAGGAGGAGATCCGGCCCTTCGTGCAGGTCGGCCACGCCCGCAGCCTGCCGTTCGACACGGCCAGCGTCGATCTGGTGCTGTCGATCAACACGCTGCACAACCTCTACGTGTATGATCTGTTCAGCGCGCTGGGCGAGCTGATGCGCGTCTCTCGCCGGCACCAGTATCTGACCGTCGAGTCCTACCGGACCGAAGCCGAGAAGGTCAATCTGCTCTATTGGCAACTGACCTGTGAGTGCTTCTTCACCCCCGACGAGTGGGCCTGGGTGTACCAACAGTCCGGCTACACCGGCGACTACGGCTACATCTTCTTCGAGTGATGCCGAAGAGAGTCACGGAGAACCCGATGAGTGGCATGGAGGCCACGGCGGCGCGACCGCAGCCGCCGGGACCGAACGACGGGGCCCTGCGCGAGTTCGCGCGCGGTTGCGGGCTCGATTCGTTCGCCGAACTGGACCGCTTCCCCAAGTACTTCCAGATTGAGACCAGCGCGCTGTGCAACTCCCGCTGCACGATGTGCTACCTGAACGACATCACCCGGCCCAAAGGGCTGATGCGCGACGACCTCTTCGAGCACATCGTGGCGCAGTTGGTGCCGTATGCCGACTGGGTGGCCAAGATCACCATTCAGAACCTGGGCGAGCCGTTGGTCGACAAGCAGCTCGAAGCGCGCATCGCCCGGCTGAAGGACATCGGCATTCGCATGGTGGCCTTCAGCACCAACGGTTCACTGCTGACCCCGCAGCGCACGGCTTCGGTGCTGGCCTCCGGCGTCGATGAGGTCTCGTTCTCGGTCGACGGCACCTGTCAGGAGACCTACGGCGACATCCGCGTCGGCCTCGACTACGACAAGGCGGTCAGCAACATCATCGCGTTCATCGCCGCGCGCGATGAACTGGGTGCGCCGACGGCCATCCGGCTGCGGATGCTCGTCCAGGAGTCGAACGCGCCCGAGTACCCGGAATTCGTGCGCCTCTGGTCGGCCCGGCTACGGGCGGGCGACAGCCTCTATGGCCGCCTGCTGCACCACGCCGACGGCGCCGACCTGCAGGCGGTGCTGCCCGAGGCGCGCGCGCGCGGTGACCTGAACGCGCGCGCCTGCATCGGGCCCTGGGGCTCGATGATCATCGACCACGACGGCCGCGTGGCGCTCTGCCCGGTCGATTCCGATGCCGAGTTCAACATCGGCAACGTGTGGGAGTACAGCATCGAGGAGCTCTGGCGGAGCCCGGTCTTCGCCCGGGTGCGCGAGGAACACCGGCTGCACGGGCGCGGCGGCTCGTTGCCCATGTGCGATCTGTGCAACTTGTGGGATAGCTGCTCGCGCCTGCCCGGCGTGCGGCTCGGCGCGTAGGACACCTGCCGATGGCGGTTGACAGCACCGGTGGCTTGCGTGAGGCGGTCAACAATGCCCTCGCCGACGGCGACATCGCCGCCGTTCGCCGCCTGTTGCAGGACTTGTGGGCCGCCGCGCCGACCAACGACACCGCGGCCTTCGTGCTGGCCACCGGCGCCAAGCTGCCCGCGCCGCCGCTGAGCTGCCGGGTGACGGTGCTGCGCTCGTTCACCGTCGAGCCGCTGCTGCCCCTGGCTCAGGCCGGGGCGCTGGTGGCCGGCATCGCCGCCCGCCTGACCGCCGGCGGATTCAACACCTGGGCGCAGGAACTGCTGGCGCCGGACAGTGCCCTCTACCGAGAGGCCCTGGACGGGGTCATCCTGGCCGTCGAGGCGCGCGACCTGTGCCCGCCGCTCGTCGGGCAGGCCGCCGACCTCAGCGATGCCCAGATCGACCACGAAGTGGCGCGGGCCACCGACCTCCTGCAGCAGGTCGTCAGCGCCTTCCGCGAGCGGTCGAGCGCCTGGCTGCTGCTCCACAATTTCGCCCTGCCCGCCGACCCGCCGATGGGTCTGGCCGACGTGCAGAGCGGCCGCTGGGCCGACGCGTTCGGCCGCCTGAACGGCGCGGTGCGTCACCTGGCCCAGCAGCATCCGGGCGTGTATGCGCTGGACTACGACGCCCTGGTCGCCCGCTTCGGCCGCTGGCGCTGGGTCGATGAGGCCCGCTATCACACGGTGCGCCTGCCCATCGCCGCCGAGGCACTGCCGCTGCTGGCGGGCGAATGGGTCCGCTACCTGCACCCGCTCTGTGGCAAGCTGGCCAAGGTGCTCGTCTGCGACCTCGACCAGACCCTCTGGCAGGGCATCGTCGGCGAAGACGGGTTCGACGGCATCCGCGTCACGCCGGCGCATCAGCGCCTGCAACGCGCCATCCTCGACTGCGCGCGCCGCGGCATTCTGTTGGCCGTCTGCTCCAAGAACAACCCGGCCGATGCCGAGCAGGTGCTGTCGGAGCACCCGGACCTGCTCCTGCGGCCGGAGCACTTCGCCGCCAGACGCATCAACTGGCAGGACAAGGCCACCAACCTGGTCGAACTGGCCGAGGAGCTGCAGGTCGGCGTCGACAGCCTGGCCTTCCTGGACGACAGTGCCGTGGAGCGTGAGCAGGTGCGCATCGCGCTGCCGGAAGTGACGGTCGTGCCGCTGCCGGAGCAACCGGACGGCTACGCCGCGGCGCTGCGCGCCTGCCCGGTGTTCGAGCGGCTGCGCTTGTCGATGGAAGACGCCGACCGGGGCGCGATGATGGCCGCCCAGCGCGAGCGCGACGAGCTGCGGCAGGCGACCGGCTCCATCGAGAGCTTCCTGCGCTCGCTGGAACTGCGGCTGACCATCAGCCCGCTGAAGCCGGCCACCGTGGCTCGCGCCGCGCAACTGACCCAGCGCACGAACCAGTTCAACATGACCACCAAGCGCTACGGCGAAGCCGAGATCGCGGCGCTGGCCCAGGACACCGGTTGGCTGGTGCGCCAGGTCCACGCGGTGGACCGTTTCGGCGACAACGGCATTGTCGGACTGCTGATGGTGCAGGTCGCCGACGCAGCGACCTGGCAGGTGGACACCTTCCTGCTGAGCTGCCGCGTGATCGGTCGCACCATCGAGACGGCCATGCTCGCCTGGCTGGTGCAGGCCGCCCGCACCGCCGGGGTCGGCCGGCTCGCAGGCTGGTTCCGGCCCACCGCCAAGAACGCGCCGTCGGCGGACGTCTACCCCGAGCATGGCTTCGCGGCGGTCGCGCAAGACGGCGAGGCCACGCGGTGGTCTCTGGATCTGTCGAGCGCCACGGTGGCCGTGCCGCCCTGGATCCGGCTGACCGTCAGCGAGGAGGCCCCGTCCGATGGCCGATAGTGTGCTGGATCAGGTACGGCAGATGCTGGCCGACCTCTTGTCGCGGCCCATCGAGGCCGTCGGCGCAGAGGCCGCGCCGTCGAACCTCGAGGGGTGGGATTCGCTGGTACACCTGAACCTGGTGCTGGCCATCGAGCAGCGCTTCGGCGTGTTCCTGGAACCCGAGGACGACGAGCCGACGGTGGGCCAGATAGCGTCGCGAGTGGGCGCCGAGCGGCGCGGGTGAGGTCAGTCGGTCGCCCACGTTGCGCCGGCCGCACCCGCCTGCACGACCAGTTCGCCGCCGGACCATGGCCCGCCCCACACCGACTGATCCAGGCGCTTGCGGCACGCCCCTGACAACTCGCTGTAATGCCGCTGGCCTTGCTGCTTACCAGCCGCCGTGTTAGCCTGAATGCGGTTGTTGCCGCCCCGCCGGGCCACCGGAGGCGGGCAGGTGGTCGTCGGCCGGCGCGGTTGTGGGCCGGTCCAGCCGTTCTTTGGTCCGCGGGTCCAGCGCCGACCCGAACTAGCCGGCAGCGGGAGTGCTACCAAGACGCATGAGTGGTTTCCTTGCAGCTTTGCGCGAACGAGTGCTGATCGCCGACGGCGCCATGGGCACGGCGCTGCACGCGCACGATCTGAGCGTGGACGACTACCAGGGGCTGGAAGGCTGCAACGAGATCCTCTGCGTCTCGCGGCCCGACGTGGTGCGGACGGTACACGCCGCCTACTGCGTCGCCGGCTGTGACGTCATCGAGACCAACGCCTTCGGCGCCAACGCCGTGGTCCTGGGTGAGTACGGCATCGCCCACCGCGTCCATGAGCTGAACCTGGCCGCGGCGCGTCTCGCGCGCGAGGTGGCCGCCGACTACAGCACGCCCGACCAGCCGCGCTTCGTGCTGGGCAACCTGGGACCGGGCACCAAGCTCCCGTCGCTCGGCCACCTGGACTTCGACACGCTGGCGGCCTGCTACCGCGACCAGACGCGCGGCCTGCTGGCAGGCGGCGTCGACGGCCTGCTGGTAGAGACCTGCCAGGACATATTGCAGACCAAGTGCGCCCTGGCCGGCATCGACGACGCCTGCGCCGAGCTGGGCTGGCGGCCACCGGTCATCGTCCAGGTCACCATGGAGCCGACGGGCACCATGCTGATGGGCACGGAGATCGGCGCGGCCCTGGCGGCCATCGTCGGCTACGACATCCAGTTGTTCGGCCTCAACTGCGCCACCGGACCGCAGGAAATGGTCGAGCACTTGCACTACCTGTCCGAGAACTGCCCGCTGCCGCTGTCGGTGATGCCGAACGCCGGCCTGCCGCAGATGGTCGGTGGCCAGGCACGGTTCCCGTTGCAGCCCGCAGAGCTGGCCGACTGGCATGAACGGTTCGTCAGCGAGTTCGGTGTCACCCTGGTCGGCGGCTGCTGCGGCACCACGCCGGCGCACCTCAAAGCGGTCGTCGAGCGCGTGCAGGGACGGCCGGCGCCGGTCCGCGAGGTCAGCCTGCCGCCGTCGCTGGCCAGCTTGTACCAACCGGTCACCGTGGCGCAGGAAAACAGCTTCCTGATGATCGGCGAGCGCTGCAACACCACCGGCAGCAAGCAGTTCCGCGAGCAGTTGCTGGCCGGCGACTGGGACGGCATGTTGCACACGGCGCGCGAGCAGGTGCGCGGCGGCGCGCAGGTGCTCGACGTCTGCGTCGACTACGTCGGCCGCGACGGCTGCGCCGACATGGACGAGGTCATGGGCCGTTTCGCCAGCCAGGTGACCGTGCCCATCATGGTCGACAGCACCGAAGTGCCGGTCATCGAGGCCGCGCTCAAGCGGCTCGGCGGGCGCGCGGTGATCAACTCGGTCAACCTCGAGAACGGGCTCGAGCGGCCCGCGGCCATTTTCCCGTTGGCGCGCCGCTACAACGCCGCCGTGGTCGCGTTGACCATCGACGAGGAGGGCATGGCGCGCACGGCCGAGCGCAAAGCAGCCATCGCGCGCCGGCTCTTCGACCTGGCCGTGAACGAGTACCACCTGACGCCCGGCGACCTGCTGTTCGATGTGCTGACGCTACCGGTCAGCACCGGTGCCGACGACGAACGGCGGAACGCACTGGAGACCATCGAAGGCATCCGCCGGGTGAAGGCCGACTGCCCTGGCGTGTTCACGGTGCTCGGCGTCAGCAACGTCAGCTTCGGGCTCAGTGCGGCGGCGCGGCAGGTGCTCAACTCGGTCTTCCTGCACGAGTGCCAGGAGGCTGGTCTCGACGCGGCCATCGTCCATGCCGGGCGCATCATGCCGCTCTACAAGATCGACCCGCGCCAGGCCGAGGTCGCCCTCGATCTGCTCTACGACCGGCGGCGCGCAGGCTACGACCCGCTCCGCGCGTTCATGGACCTGTTCGCCGACGCCACCGTCAGCCAGGCGGAGGCCCGCGCCGACCTGGCCATCGAGGATGACCTGCCACGGCGCATCGTCGACGGCGACCGCGTCGGCCTGGAGGCCGCGCTCGACGAGGCGCTCCAGCGCTACGACGCCGTGACCATCATCAACCAGTACCTGCTGGCCGGCATGGAGCAGGTCGGCGAGCTGTTCGGCTCGGGCCGCATGCAGTTGCCGTTCGTGCTCCAGAGCGCCGAGGTGATGAAGAGCGCGGTGGCCTATCTGGAGCCGCACATGGACCGCGTCGCCGGCACCACCAAGGGCACGCTGGTCCTGGCGACGGTCAAGGGCGATGTGCACGACATCGGCAAGAACCTGGTCGACATCATCCTGTCGAACAACGGCTACCAGGTCGTCAACCTGGGCATCAAGCAGCCCATCGGCGCCATCATCGACGCCGCGCTGGCGCACCACGCCGACGCGATCGGCCTGAGTGGCTTGCTGGTCAAGTCCACGCTGGTGATGCGCGAGGACCTGGTGGAGCTGAAGCAGCGCGGCCTCGACTGGTTGCCGGTGCTGCTGGGCGGCGCGGCGCTGACTCGGCGCTATGTGGACGAAGACCTGTCGGCCGCGTACGGCGGCGACGTCCACTACGCCGAAGACGCCTTCGCCGGTCTGGCGCTGATGAACCGCGTGTGTGCCCCGGAGGCGCGCCTGCAGCGCCGGGAACGGCGCCGCCGCGCCGGCGGAACGCGCCTCGATGAACCGGTGGTGGCCGAGCCCCGCGCGGCAGCGGCGAGCGCCGGCGCCGGCCAGAGCACCATCGTCCACGACACGCTGGTCCCGCCGGCGCCGTTCCTCGGCACGCGACTGGCCGAGCCGGTCGCGGTGGCCGAGCTGTTCGACTACCTCAACCCGCTGGCGCTCTACAGCGGACAGTACCGCGTGCGCCGCCTGCCCGAGGAGACGCGCGCCGACTGGCGGCAGCGCGTGGCCGAGACCGTCGAGCCGGCCGTCCAGGCGCTGCAGGCGCAGATCCTCGCCGAGGGCTGGTTCCAGCCGCAGGCGATCTACGGCTTCCTGCCCTGCGGCTCCGACGGCAACGATCTGGTGGTCTTCCGCGAGGATCAGCAGACCGAGTGGGTCCGCTTCACCTTCCCCCGCCAGGCCACCGGCCGCCGCCTGTGCCTGAGCGACTACTTCCGCCCGGTCGACGGTGAGCGCGACCTGCTGGCGGTGCAGGTCGTCACGCTCGGCGGCGCGGTGGCCGCCCGCGAGCAGGAGCTGTTCGGCGGCGACCGGTACACCGACTACCTCTACCTGCACGGCCTGGCGGCCGAGACCACCGAGGCTTACGCGGAACTGCTGCATCAGCGCATCCGGCGCGAGTGGGGGCTCGGCGACGCCGACGCGGCGACGGTGGAGGGCCTGTTCCGGCAGGAGTACCGGGGCCTGCGGTACAGCTTCGGCTACCCGGCCTGCCCCAACCTGGAGGACCAGGCCAAGATGTTCGAGCTGCTGCGCCCCGAGCGGATCGGGGTCTCGCTGTCTGACGAGTACATGCTGGTGCCGGAGGTGTCCACCTCGGCGGTCGTGACCCATCATCCTGCCGCGCGCTACTTCACCGTGAGCGAAGAAGGAACGGCAACGGCGTCTGCGAACGACACGCCGATGGGTCGGGAGAGCGTGGGATGAGCAGTGACAACCGTCTGACACTCTACCGGTCGCCCGGGGTGGTGGTCGACCTGGACGCCGTGGCCGTCGAAGGGGTGCAGCTCCGCGAGTTGAGCGCGGGCGAGCGGCCACCGGCGGATAGCGGTCCCGGGGCGTGGCTGGCCCCCATCGACGAGTTCGGTACCGGTGCCGAAGCGCTCTCCACCGGTCTCCTCAAGGCTCCGTTGGCCCAGGACGTGGCTCTGCTGTTGGTGGCCGAAGGCGACCCAGGCGCCCTGCAGCCCGAGGCGGACGCCCGCATCTTCGCCTATCTCGACCCGGCCCGGCCCGGGCACCAACAGGCCAAGATCGTGCGCAGCGCGCTCACCGCCATGCGGATGGGCGACGAGCAACGCCGCCTCGCCGACGGCCTGAAGGCGCGCGACAAGCAGCTCGAGGAGCTGAACAGCATCGGCGTGGCCCTGTCGGCCGAGCGCGATGTCGATTCGCTCCTGGAGCTGATTCTGGCCAAGGCTCGCGAGATCACCCACGCCGACGCGGGCAGCTTGTACCTGGTCGAGCCCGATGCCGACGGCGCGCACCTGCGCTTCAAGCTCTCACAGAACGACAGCTTCAAACTCGACTACCGCGAGTTCACCATGCCGCTGAACACCCGCTCGCTGGCGGGCTACACCGGCGTCACCGGACAGGTGCTCAACCTCGACGATGTCTACCACCTGCCCGAGGACGTCGAGTACGGCTTCTCCACCAAGTGGGACGAGGACACGGGCTACCGCACCAAGTCGATGCTCGTCGTGCCGATGAAGAACAACAAGGGCGAGATTCGCGGTGTCCTGCAGTTGATCAACCGTAAGCCCGAGGCCGCCGTCAGGCTGCGCTCGCGCGAGGAGTTCGAGCAGCACGTGATCCAGTTCGATGAGCGCTGCACCGAGTTGGTCGGCTCGCTGGCCAGCCAGGCCGCGGTGGCGCTCGAAAACCAACTGCTGCTCCAGAACATCTCCAACATCTTCGAGGGCGTGCTGATGGGCTGGGTGAAGGCGGTGGAAGACCGCGACCCGGCCACCGCCGGCCACTCGCACCGCGTCACCGCACTGACCTTGGCCCTGGCTCGCGAAGTCAACAAGCTCAAGACGGGGCCCTACGCCGACGTCTTCTTCACCGACCAGCAACTCGAGGAGCTCCGTTACGCCGGTCTGCTCCACGACATCGGCAAGATCTACGTGCGCGTGGACGTGTTCCTCAAGGCCAAGAAGCTCTACACGCACCACCTGAAGCTAATCCAGGAGCGCTTCGATTTCGTGCGCCGCACGCTCGAGGCCGAGTACAACCGCCGGAAGCTCGAGATCATGATCGACAACCCGCGCGGCGACTACTCGCGGCGCTTCGAAGAGCTCGACTCGGCCTATCGCAAGCAGGTCACCCAGATCGACGACTACTTCGAGACCATCCTGCTGGCCAACGAGCCGACGGTGCTCGAGGAGGGCCGGTTCACCCGGCTGGCCGAGATTGCCGGCAACACCTACAAGGACATCTACGGCAATACGCAGCACCTCTTGCAGACCGAGGAACTGCGCTTGCTGAACATCCGGCGCGGCAACCTCGATGAGAGCGAGCGGCGCGAGATCGAGTCGCACGTCGAGTGGAGCTACCGCATCCTCTCGCGCATTCCCTGGACGCCGGAGCTCGCGCAGATCCCGTTCATCGCCTGGGGCCACCACGAGAAGCTCGACGGCTCCGGCTATCCCAACGGCTTCAAGGCCGACCAGATCCCGGTCCAGACGCGCATCATGACCATCGCCGACATCTACGACGCGTTGACCGCCGCCGACCGGCCCTACAAGAAGGCCCAGCCGATCGAGAGCGCCTTGCGCATTCTGAGCTTCGAGCGCAAGGACAACCACATCGACGGTGACCTGCTGGACCTGTTCGTCGAGAAGCAGGTCTACCGCATCGCGCACATGGACGGCGTCGAAGAGATGGTCCGCCGCCTGATTCACGAGGACGTGCTCTGATGTTCCTGAGGCGGCAAGAGCGTGACCGGCCGACGATCAAGACGCCGGAGCAGATCGAGGTGATGCGCCGGAGCAACCTGCTCGCGCGGCGCATCGTGGCCGAGATGGGCGCTTTGGTGGCGCCGGGCGCCACCACGCGGCAGATGGACGATCTGGCCCGCCGGCTGACCCAGGAGGCCGGCGCGCGGGCCGCGTTCTACCAGTACCGCGTCGGCGCGAAGGTCTTCCCGGCCTATGTCTGCGCCTCGGTCAACGACGTCGTGGTACACGGCATTCCGGATGACCGTCCGCTGGAAACCGGTGACCTGGTCAGCCTGGACTACGGCTGCGTCATCGACGGGTACTTCGGCGACACCGCCTACACCTGGTGCGTCGGCGGGCAGCCCAGCCCGGAAGCGGCGCACCTGATGCAGACCACGCACGACGCGCTGGACGCCGGTATTGCCGCGGCACAGCCCGGCAAGCGCGTCTTCGACGTGGCCAAGGCCGTCCAGACGGTGGTGGAAGCGAACGGCTGCGGGGTGGTTCGCTCGCTGGTCGGCCACGGCATCGGCCAGCGCCTGCACGAGCCGCCGCAGGTGCCCAACTACGCCGACCCGCGCTCCACGCGCGACCGCCTGCGGCCCGGCATGACCATCTGCATCGAACCGATGGTCACCGCGGGCCACTACGCCGTACACGAAGGCCCCGATGGTTGGGCCGCCACCACCGACGACGGCTCGCTGACCGCGCACTACGAGCACACCATCGTGATCTTGTCCGACGGCCCAGAGGTGCTCAGCCTGCCTCACGACCTGTAGTGCCCGACGCGGGCCGGTTCGTGAGACCGGCGCGCCGCCGGCCTCACGAACCTGACGCTCAGACCTCGATGCGCTCCTGCAGCCAGCCGAGCACGTCGTCGATGGGCAGGCGCACCTGCTCCATCGTGTCGCGGTCGCGAATCGTCACCTGGTGGTCGTCTTCCACGGTCTGGTGGTCGACGGTGATGCAGTAGAGCGTGCCGATCTCGTCCTGCCGCCGGTAGAGCTTGCCGATGGCGCCGGTGTCGTCGTACTGCACCATGAACTTGCGGCGCAGCGTCTGCGCCAGGTTCTGGGCCGTCTCGACCAGGTCGTCACGGTTGCGCGCCAGCGGCACCACGGCGGCCTTGACCGGCGCCAACCGCGGGTGCAGGCGCAGCAGCGTGCGGCTGGCCTGCTCGCCCTTCTGGTCGACGTACTCCTCTTCCTCATAGGCTTCGGTGAGGAAGGCCAGGACGTTGCGGTCGACGCCCGCCGACGGCTCGACCACGTGCGGGGTCACGCGGCGCTCGGTCTTGGTGTCGAAGTACTCCAGCTTCTTGCCGCTGAACTCGCTGTGCTGGCTCAGGTCGTAATCGGTGCGGTTGGCGATGCCTTCGAGCTCGGCGAAGCCGATGGCGAAGCGGTACATGATGTCGACGGTGCGCGTCGAGTAGTGCGACCGCTTGTGGTCGGGATGCTCGTACAAGTCGAGGTTCTCGCGCTTGATGCCCAGGCTCTGGTACCAGGCCAGCCGCGCGTCGATCCACTCCTGATGCGCCCGCGGACCATCCTCGGGCCAGCAGAAGTACTCGATCTCCATCTGCTCGAATTCGCGCGTGCGGAAGACGAAGTTGCCGGTGACGATCTCGTTGCGGAACGCCTTGCCGATCTGCGCGATGCCGAACGGCAGCTTGCGCCGCATGGTGTTCAGCACGTTGTCGTAGTTGACGAAGATGCCCTGGGCGGTCTCGGGCCGCAGGTAGGCGATGTTGCCCTCCACCGCGCCGACCTCGGTCTTGAACATCATATTGAACGCGCGGGGCTCCGTGAACGAGTCGCTCGCGCCGCAGGACGGGCAGACGCGAGGCGTGCCCTCGGGCGCGTCGATCACCGCCGGCACCGCGCGCACGTCCCACTTCTTGCCGATCTGGTGCAGCTCGCGGCCCTTCGACAGGGCCTCCTCCTCTTCACCGGCCTCCACCGCATACGACTTGGTCTCGCTGCCGTGGGTGGCCCAGAGGATCCACAGGTGGTCGGCGCGGAACCGCGACTGGCAGGCCTTGCAGTCGACCAGCGGGTCGTTGAACACGGCCACATGGCCCGATGCCTCCCAGACGCGCGGGTGCATCAGGATGCTGGCGTCCAGGGGCTCCATGTCGCCGCGCTCCTGCACCACGGCCTGCCACCAGGCGTTCTTGACGTTGTTCTTCAGCAGCGTACCGAGAGGGCCGTAGTCCCAAGTGCTCTGGAAACCACCGTAGATCTCGCTACTGGGAAAGATGAAGCCGCGTCGCTTGCACAGCGAGACCAGCTTGTCCATCGTGACCATGTCAGGCTCCTCTCGGAACTTGTCATTGTAGAAGTCATGCCAGGTAGGGTCAACCGAGCCCCGCGGCGGTTCGGCGCCCGGAAGGTGACCCGGCGGCGCCGCCGTATGGGTCAAACGGCCCGCAGGAAGCCAGAGCATGGAGCAGATCGCCAACCCAGCCCCTGACCACGTCGCCTCGGCCGTCCGGCCACCCTCGCGGTGGCTGCTGCCGACGGTGCTGGTCGTCCACGGGCTGCTGGCACTCATCTACACGCAGATCATCCCGTTCGACCGCGGCCCGGATGAGCCGCACCACATGCTCTACATCGAGCACTTCGAGCAGTACGGCGACCTGCCCCGGCTGACCTCACCACGCACCGCGCGCGACGAGCGCGACGGCTCCATCGCCATCCACCCGCCGCTCTACTACCTGGCCTGCTGGCCGCTCTATCACCAGGTCCGGCATCTGCCCTGGGCGCAGCGGCAGATGGTCTTTCGCTTCGTGGCACTGGCCCTGGCCTGGGTCACACTGCTGCTCAGTTACCGCCTCTTCCTCTGCGTCTGGCCCGATCAGCCGTCGCTGGTCACGCTGGCGCTGGTGACCGTGGCGTTGCTGCCCGAGTTCCAGTTGCTCAGCGCCGTGCAGAACAACGACGGCCTGATGATGGTGCTGTCGACGCTGCTGGCCTTGCTCATCCTGCAGCGCATCGACCGCAACGGCACCGTCCGCGAGTGGGCGCTGCTCGGGGCACTGTTCGGGGCCGTGGTGATGACCAAGGCGACCGGCGCCGCGCTGTTGCCGGTGCCCCTGCTGCTGCTGGCCTGGCAGGCGCGGCACCACCACTGGTCCTCGCGCGACCTCGCCGCGCGGGCCGGCGCCTTCCTGGCCATGCCCTTGGTGATTGATACCTGGTGGTTCATACGCAACAAGGTGCTGGTCGGCCATTACCATCCGATCTACCGCTGGAACGGGCACCCGCTGATTTTCGACAACGTGGTGGACTTCCTCGTCGGCGGCGAACGGAGCTGGTACTGCCTGTGGCGGTTCATACTCGGGGCGCAGCAAAGCCAGATGGGCCAAGTCGACTGGTTCCTGCCGCAGAACAACCAGCCGCTGGTGGTGGCCTTCGCCATGACGCAGGTCATCTACTATGTCTTCACCGCCCTGGAGTTCGTGGCGCTGGGCGGGCTCATCGCGTGGTTCGTGCGCGCCCGGCGTGAAGCCGGCCCGCTGCGACCGCAGCAGTTCGCGCTGCTCCTGGCCGTGGTCAGCTTCGCACTGCTCTACGGCGCGCTGGCCCACTTCACGCTATTCGTGCACCCGGGCGGCTTCCAGGGTGGACGCTACCTGCTGCCGGGCGTGTCGTCGTTTGCCTTGCTGTTCGCCACCGGCCTGCTCAGCCCCTTGCCGAGCCGGCTGCGACCCTGGGTGATCGCCGGCATCGTCGTCATGATGCTGGTCTGGAACGCCGGCTGCATGGCCAACCTGGTGGGCTACCTCAACCCGCGCTATGCGCCGGGCCAGGGCATCCAGCTCGATCTGGGTTGGCGTCCGTAGGCTTGACCGCCACTGCCAACAGATCGCCGGCGCTGATCCTCACCGAGTGGTGGGCCAGCGGGCCGCACAGCCGCCGCAGCACGGCGGCCAGCGGGGTCAGCACCCGGTGCGGGTAGGTGCGGAACTGGTGGTCGATGTAGTCGAGGGTCAGCACTTTGCGCGCCGGCCCGTGCCAGCGCAGCTCCAGCCCGGCCGCCGACCAGAGCGCCGCCAGCGAGGCCGGCGAGAAGTACTGCAAGTGCTCGGTCTTGAAGTGCGTCCAGCGGTCGCCCATCAACCGGTAGCTCAGGCTGCCCACCCACGGCGTCGAGAGCAGCACGGCACCGCCCGGCGCCAGAATGCGCGCTACTTCGCCGGCCACCGCGCGCGGGTCGGCCACGTGTTCGAGCAGGTCGCACATGGTCACGGCGTCGAAGCTCGCCGCGGCGAACGCCTGCTGCTCGATCCGCCCGCAGCGCACGCGGTCGGCACCCACACGCGCGGCGGCGGCCGCCGCGGCGTACTGCGACAACTCGACGCCGCTGGCGTCCCACCCGCGGTCCAGCGCCAGCGCCAGCAGCGAGCCGGTGGCGCAACCCACGTCCAGCAGGCGACCGGTCGCCCGGTAGGCCGCCAGGCGATCCAACCAGTCGGCGAACGTCGCTTGCTTCATGCGGTCGACGACCACCTCGTTGCCGTGCCAGCCCCAGGCGTTGTAGTACTCGGCGGTGTACTGCGCGGCCAAGGTCTCGGCCTCCGGACGGTCCACCGCGTAGACCAGACCGCAAGCGCCGCAGGTGGTCACGGTCAGACCACACGGCAGGCGGCGGCGGGCCGCGTCGGCCGGGGCATCACAGGCCGGACAGCGCACTGACGTCATGCCGGCTCTCCATCACTCGGCGCCGACCAGCGGCCCATCGCCCCGGCCAGGTACGGCACCATCTCCGCCGCCGCGTCCGGCGGGTAGTCGGCCGCCCGCGGGTCGTCCAGCAACTCCAGCACCGCGCGCACCACCGCGGGCCAGCCGATGCCCTGCATGCAGATGTTGGCGCCCTGGCACGGCACCGAATCGACCATGTAGAGGCACGGCGAGCAGTAGACCGGCCGGTAGACCACGCGGTGCCGGCCCTCGCGCGGCTCGAACGTCTGCGGCAGGCCGGGGCCCCATAACGACACGGTCGGCACGCCCAACGCCGCGGCCAGGTGCAGCGGCCCGGAGTCGTTGGTGAGCAGCAGGCGCGCCCGCGACAGCAGCGCCAACGTGCCGCCCAGGCTCAGGCTGCCGGCCGCCTGGTACACCTGCGCCCGCCCGTCGGCGGTCAGCGCCGCCAGTACGTGTTCGTTCGCCGCCACTTCGCTCGGCGCACCGATCAGCACCAACGGCCCGTGGCCCAGCGCGACCAGTTCCTGGGCGACGCGCGCGAACCGCTCCGGCGGCCAGCGCCGCTCCTCGCACAGCTCGCCGACGTTCGGGTTCAACGCCACGAACGAGCCGGCGGCGGCCATCTGGTGGGCGGACAGCCAGTCGTCGGCCGCGCGCTGATCGGCCGCGGTGAGTGTCGGGTGCGTCAGCGACGCGCCGCCATCGGTCGCACCGAGCAGCCGGCCCAACTGCAGGTAGCAGTCGACGATGTGCGCCCAGCGGTTGAAATACAGCAGGTGCGTGTACAACCCCTGGCGGAACATCGCTGTGGAATGGACGAAGCCGGCCCGGTTCCGCGCCGCGGTGAGCGTGGTCAGCACGGTGGAGGCACGCGAATGCACCTCCAGATCGAGCACCAGCTCGGGCCGCTCGCGCCAGGCCCGGACCGCCAGGCGCAGCGTGTCCCAGACCAGCAGGCCCAGCCGCCGGTCGCGCAGCAGGATGGCCTCATCCACCTCGGGCAGCCGCTCGAGCAGCGGCCCGAGCCCCTCGAAGCCGATGAACACCAGCCGAGCATCGGCAAACCGACCGCGCAGGGCACGGAGTAGCGGCGTCGCGTTGACGACACTGCCCAGGCCGACCAGTTTGACCACCCAGACGCAGCGCAACTCGGGCGGCACGGTGTGGTCTCGCCGCAACAGGCGGCCCAGCAGGCGAGCGAGCAGGTTGAGCACCACGCACAGCGGCTCGCCCAACAACAGGTCCAACCGGCGCTTGGCGGCGAACGTCGGTCCGCTGGGGCGCGCCGGCGCGGCGGCCGTGGTAGGGCCTGGACTGGACATGAAGGGTGGGCTCCTCGAACTGCTGCCCGATTGTAGTGACCGAGGCCGCCGCAGGGCAAGCCGGTAGCCGACGGTGACGCCGAGTCTGCCTGAGCCCGCCGGCCTGTCAGCGGCGCGTCGCCCGCTGCGCTACGCGCAGGTTACTCGACAGCAGACCAGCCGCGCGCTATGCTCCGCGGTACCGGAGCCCGTCGTGACCACCTTGCTGTTCGCCGTCCTGCTGCTCGGCCTCGCGCTCGTGCCCGCCGCGGCCACCGATCTGCGCCTGTGGTACCGCCAGCCGGCCGATCCCGGCTCGCGCAACGCCGCGTTCGACGGGTGGCACAACCCGCACGCCTGGTGCCAGGCCTTGCCGGTGGGCAACGGTCGGCTCGGCGCCATGGTGTTTGGCGGCGTTCGCGAGGAGCGCCTGCAACTCAACGAGGACAGCCTGTGGTCAGGTGGCCCGCAGGATGCCGACAACCCCGACGCGCTGGCCGCCCTGCCGGAGATCCGCCGCTTGCTGTTCGCCGGCCATTACCATGAGGCGCAGGAACTCACCTTCCAGCGCATGGTCTGCAAAGGCCCGGGCAGTGGCCGCGGCAACGGCGCCAAGGTGCGGTTCGGCTCCTACCAGACGCTCGGCGACCTGTGGCTCACCTTCGCGGCACCGGGCGCGCCCGACGAAGCGCCCGGCTACGCGCGCGAACTCGACCTGGACGCCGCCATCGCCCGCGTGAACTACCGGCAGGACGGCGCGGCTTTCACCCGCGAGGTGTTCAGTAGCTACGCCGACCAGGTGCTGGTCGTGTACCTGGCCGCTGACCAGCCGGGCCGCATCAGCTTCACCGCGCGCCTGGCTCGGTCCGAATGCGCCACGATGGCGCCGCTCGGTGCCGATGGGCTGAGCCTGGCCGGGCGCCTGTGGAACGGCGAAGCCTTCGCAGGCATGCGCTACCTGACGCAGTTGCGCGCGATCACCGACGGCGGCAGTGTCGTGGCCGATACCACCGGGCTGCACATCCACGGGGCCAATGCGGTGATGCTCGTGCTGGCCGCCGGCACCGACTACCGTCACGCCGACTACCAGGAGCGCGTGACGCAGCAGCTCCACGACGCCGCGCAGCGGCCGTACGGCGAGTTGCGCGCCCGGCACCTGGCCGACCACCGTCGGCTGTTCCGCCGCTGTCATCTCGACCTGGGCCGGACGCCGGCGGCCGACCTGCCGACCGATGAGCGCTTGGCTGCGGTGCGCGCCGGCGGCGCCGATCCGCAGTTGACCACGCTGCTGTTCCAGTATGGCCGCTACCTGCTGCTCGGCAGTTCGCGGCCGGGCGATCTGCCGGCCAACCTGCAGGGCATCTGGTCGGACGGCATCCAGACACCCTGGAACGGCGACTACCACACCAACATCAACGTGCAGATGAACTACTGGCCGGCCGAGATCACCAACCTGGCCGAATGCCACCAGCCGCTCCTCGACTGGATCGCGAGCTTGCCGGAGCCCGGCCGCCGGACCGCCAAAGTGCATTACAACGCGCGCGGTTGGGTGGTCCACACCATCAACAACGTCTGGGGCTACACCTCACCGGGCGAGCACCCCTCCTGGGGCCAGTTCCCCGCCGCCGCCGGCTGGCTCTGCCAGCATCTCTGGGAACACTACGCCTACCAGCCGGACCGCGCCTACCTCGAGCGCATCTGGCCGGTCATGAAGGACTGCGCCCGGTTCTACCTCGACGTGCTGCAACCCGAGCCGACGCACGGTTGGCTGGTGCTGGCGCCGTCAAACTCACCCGAGAACAGCTTCCGCACCGCCGACGGGCAACAGGCGTCGGTCTGCCACGGCCCCGCCATGGACTCCGAGATCATCTGGGACCTGTTCGGCAACTGCCTGGAGGCCGCTCACATCCTGGATGTCGATGAGGACTTCCGCGCCGAGCTGGAGCAGGCTGTGGCCAAGCTGCCGCCACCGCGGGTCGGCAAGCACGGGCAGTTGATGGAGTGGCTGGAGGACTTCGACGAGGTGGAGCCCGGGCACCGCCACATGTCGCACCTGTTCGCGCTGCACCCCGGCCGCCAGATCAGCGTTCACCACACCCCGGAGCTGGCCAAGGCCGCCCGCGTGGCCCTGGAGCGGCGCCTGTCATCGGGCGGTGGCCACACCGGCTGGAGCCGGGCCTGGATCATCAACTTCTGGGCCCGCCTGCACGATGGCGACCAGGCCGCCGCGCACGTGACGGCGCTGCTGGCCAAGTCCACCTTGCCGAACCTGTTCGACAACCATCCGCCGTTCCAGATCGACGGCAACTTCGGCGCCACCGCCGGCATCGCCGAGATGCTCCTGCAAAGCCACGACGGCGAGTTGCACCTGCTGCCGGCGCTGCCGCAGGCCTGGCTCACGGGCACCGTCCATGGCCTGCGCGCGCATGGCGGCCTGGAGGTCGACCTCACCTGGCGGAACGGCCACCTGGTCTCGGCCGAGATCCACTGCTACCAGGCCGCCCACATCCGGCTGCGGACCCCGGCCAAGGTGCATGTGGCCAGCACCGCCGGCGAGGTCATGGTCGACGAGATCGCGCCGGACGTCGTCGAGTTCGACGCGCACGCCGGCGGGCTGTACCGGGTGACGCCGTAACCGGCTGCTCGCGGAAGCGCGCGCCGACATCAGTCTGCCGCGTACGAGTTGAGGAAGCTCATCGGCATCCAGAAGGTGTCCGGCGCCTCGACGCGGCCGTAGCGCCGGATGGCTTGAGCGTAGAACGCCCAGTCGGGGTACGGCGAGAACCAGTGCATATCCAGCCGCGAGACGTCGAGCTGGTCCTCGTTCACTGCGTCACATCGCTTGGCATAGCCGTCGAACTTGCGCGAGATGGCCTTCACATTGGTCTTGAGTGCCTTCAGGTCGCCGGCCAGCGCGGCCAGAATCAGCGCCGTCGACGGGAAGTAGAAGCACTTCGTCGCGTTGTGCTGAGACAGGTGTTCGCGCGCCTGTGCCACCAGATCCTCGTCTGCCAACATCAGGCCGAGGACCGCCTGCTTGAACCCCACGTAGTAGGCGTAACCGTTGCGGCAGGGCCTGAAGCTGAACTTGGACCGCAGCAGGTCCGCGAGTTGCTGTTCGTTGGTCAGGGCCACGGCCATGGCCAGGTGCATCTCGAAGTCGTCGAGCAACCCCGAGAGCCGCTGTGAGCCCGAGTACACCTGGGCGAACGCGGTCGCTTCGTCCTGCAGGCGTTGGGTGACCGCTGCTGGCGATCCGGTCTCATGCCAGCAGATCAGGGCATGCTTGAGCGACATGCGGATGGCATGGAACGGGATCGTCACGTCGCCATCAAACGTAGCCAGGTGCGTCGACGCCGGGCCGTCAGGTGTCACCTTCCAGGAATCCGCGTTGAGAATCTGCATGAGGCGCCCCTTTGCTACCGACAGATCCGCCTTGGCTGGAACGCGGTGATGGCGACCGGTGACCCAGTTGCAGCAACCCGGCCCAGGTGGCACCAGCAAGCGCCAGCCGAACCACCGGCGAGACCGCGGGTTTGGCGAGACGCAACCTGCGCGCTGGACACTCGAACCTGGGTCTCGGCGGTACCAGGTAACCGTAGCACCACCGGACCGCCGCGTCAAATCGCGCCCCTTCCGGTCGAGGAGCCGCAGCGGGGTACTGGGTGCCCGGCGCCACACCGGTCACCGTGCCGACCTGGCTCCGACCGCAGTGGGCGCCGCGCGGAACGGCGCGGTCTCACCGCGCCGGCTGCAGGATGGCCGCGTACACCTCGCCGGCCGCCAGCGTCCGCTGCAGCCGGTACGGCAGCGCGACCGGCGCCGGCTGCTCGCGGAAGCGCTCGCCATCGGCCGAACTGTAGACCGACAGCTTCGCGGTGGCCCAGGTGGCGGCCTGCCGCGTGTCCAGCGGCACGTCGACCGGCACGGCCTGCGGGGTCGGGTTGACCAGCAGGTGCAGGACGCGACCGTCGGGCGCCTGCCAACTGGTGGTCAGCACCGCCGGTTCGGCGAACGGTTCGCGGACCCACTTGTCACCGCGCTTGGCCGGCAGGTGGTAGGTCATCTCGGGCACTTGCAGCGGCAGCGGGTGCAACATGCGCCCGAGCATGAGGAACGGCGCGGCGCCCTGTTGCAGCAGCACGGTGTGCTGCCGCAGCATGGCGTACTGTGCCGCCTCACCGTCCTTCACCCGCTCGTGCGTCGACCACAGCGAGAAGCCCGGCGTCCGGCCGGTCAGCAGGTTGACGGCGAACACGCGCACCGCGAACGGGTCTGGCCGGTTGCTCATGCCCGCGCTGTCACCGCCGTAACCCATGGCGTACTCGTGGTAGACGTAGTCGAACAGCGGAATGCCCACCGCGCCCGGCTTGCCCCGGTACCAGTAGCGCTCCTTGTACTCGCGCACGTGGAAGCAGTCCACGTAGGGGATCAGCTCTTCGTGCGGCTCTTCGTGCATCAGCGCGAAGTCGGCGGTCAACTGCTTGCCGTGGCGGCGCGCGGTGTCGAGCAGACGGACGAAGTCGGTGGTCTGGTAGCGCCCCGGCCCGACCACATGGCCGTGCTTCGGGTCGCCGCAGGCGGCGCCGGTGCCGCCCGTCGTCTGATCCATCTGGACCACGTCGATGCCGCGCTCGTGGGCCTGGTCGATGACGCCACACAGCCAGGCGGTGGTGGCCGGATGGCTGGGGCAGAACTGGTGCGAATGGCGCACCCAGACCACCGTGCCGTGGCTCTCGCCGAGCTTGTAGACACCCAGTTGCCCAGTCGCCGGGTCGGTCACGAAGGCGGTCTTCAGCGCCTCGGGCACCTCCGGCCGGTTGCCGTTGACACCCTCGTTGTGGAAGGTCCAGAACAGGCCGGAGAGGAACACGAACGGCCGCACGCCCTGCCGGCGGAGCTGTTGCAGGATCGGGCGGGCCTGCCCCTCGTACGGCATCGGGAAGTACGGCCCGGCCGACCAGCGCCGGTCGCGCTCCCAGTCGGCCGTCATCAGCACGATGTCGCCGGCCACCTTCTGCCGCAGCGTGGCCACATGGTCCAGCACCTGTGGCCAGTAGGAGCCGGTCTCCACCGAGCCGGGCCCGTAGGTCCGCATGCTGCACACATGGACCAGCGGGCCGGCCTTCAGCCAGGCCGGCACATCGCTCCGTTCGCTGAGCCGCCGGCGACACCATGGTTGCTGCACGGCCCAGGCCTTGTACAGGTCGGCACTGTCCAGCCAACTGCCCTGCGTCACGCCAAGCACGCATGGATAGCGACCAGCCCAGGTCGCCCGTTCGCCGGCCTCGATGGTGTACTCGTGCTCGAAGGCATAGCCCTCGGGCCGCTTGTCCGCACCGAGGCGCCGCGGGTGACCGTCGCGGTCCTGGCTGCTCAGGTAGAGCCCGGCGGTGGCGTCCTGGTAGGCGATGAACTGCAACGACATGTCGCCGGGGTAGCGCACCTGGCAGGGGTACCGCGCCGGCCAGGCTTGCGCCGGGTTGCGGATCAGCACGCCGGGCAGCGAGGGCACCACCAGCACATCGTCCTCGCTCCGCCCGATGGCCGGCGCCGCCATGACCTGGGGGAAGACGACCGATCGCAGGGCGACCGGGGCCGTGGTGCGCAGGCTGATGCTCCAGGTGGTCAGCGGGCCGGTGGCCGGCACCAGAACCGTGACCTGGACCGCCAGACCCGCTTGCGGGAAGCCACCGTAGTCGGCGGTCAACCGTTGCCCGCCGGCCGCCGGTTCCACGCGCAATGCGCCCTGGGTGGCCTGCTCGGAGCCGAACGAGGCGGCCGGCTGACCGGGCGCGCCAAGGTTGATGGTGAACAGGCGACCGCCCGCCGGCGCGGCGAGCAGTTCGGTCGCGCTGCCGCGGTGCACGATGCCCAGCAGTTGCGGCACGGGCGTGGCGCGCCAGCGCAGGGCCACCGACGGGTTCTGCACCACCACCGGCTGGTCGGCAGGCGCCAGCGCGCACCACAGAGCCAACGACCACGCGACAGCGAACATGACACCACTCCGGACTCAGCCGTCAAGGCGCACGGCTTCACGCCACTTGCCCAACCGGCGCTGCAACTCCTGCCGGCTGAGCGGTTTCTGCGCCCGCCCCCAGGCCAACCGGCCCGACGGGTCGAGCCCCACGATCACCGCGCGGCCCGACCGCGCCGGACCGGGCAGCGGCCGGCCCTGGTGGACGAGCCAGTCGGCACCCAGGAAGGCGAACCCCGGACGCCGCACCAACTGGTCGAGGCTGTCGCAGCCGCTGCGCTGCCGCCCACCGGCGCTCATCCAGCGCCGGTAGGCGCAGAAGACCACCTGCCGCTGGTTGCCCACGACCAGCGGCCGCCCTTGCAGGCGCAGCTCCGCGCTGTCGGCCGGAGCGCTGAAGCGGCCCTGCACCATCAGCGGCAACACGTCCGGCAGCGTCAGCGCGCCCACCTGGACGCTGCCGGCGTCACCGCGCACCGGCCAGACACCCCGCACCAGGTCGATACCGGCCACGGCCGGCCCCGTGGCTGGCGCCAGAGCCAGGTCGACCAGACCGCCGCACACCGGCGCCTCGGACGGCGGCTGGCGCGCGAGGAGCGCGAGCGCTTCGTCCAGCCGCTTGGGGTTGAACCGCGGCAGGAAGAACCGGTCGGCCGGCGCGGCGCACGGCGCGCGCACCTCGTTGAACGCCGCCTGGTAGCCCAACTCGGCCAGGAGGCGCGCGGCCCGTTCGCCACCGCGCCCATACGGGTAGGCGAAGTACCGGGCCGGCCGGCCCATCTCGCGCGTCACCGCGGCTTGCGAGGTGGCCAGTTCCTGCCGCAACTGGGCCACCGGCAGCGCGTTCAGGTTCTCCGGGAAGCTGACCGTCATCGGTTGCACGTCCACCAGTCCGGTGGCCGCCATCTCGCGCAGTTCGGCCCAGGTGACGTGCTGCTTGGTCGGGCTCGGGCGGCCGACATAGCCGGTGTGCACGAAGAACGTGGCGCGGAAGCCGTAGCGTTTGAGCAGCGGCCAGGCGTTGGTGTAGAGGCCCTTGGTGCCCTGGTCGAAGGTGAGCACCATGGCGCGCGGCGGCAACGGCCGGCCGTCGGCCAGGTGCGCCAACAGGTCGTCGACGGTGACCACGTGCACCCGGGCGCGCCGCAGTTGGGCCATCTGCTCGGCGAAGGCGGTGGTGGTCATGTCGAACCACACCGTCGGCTGGGAGACGACGTCGTGGTACATGAGCACCGGCACCACCCGTCGCCCGGCCAGCAGCACTCGCGGCGGCGGCGGCGCGGGCGCGGTGCTGGCCGCCGGTGTGGTGGCCGCGACCGCCGGCGCACTGTACGGCGTCTGTGATATGCGCG
>CAZHGD010000064.1:0-37563 GCA_964531735.1 uncultured Fimbriimonadaceae bacterium
CCGATCAGGCCGCCGGCCAACGCTACCTGGCGCTGGCCAACCGCCTCGGCGCCGCGGCGCGAGCGGCGGCCGGCGCCTACACGACGCAGTTGCCCCGCACTCGGCAGGCCTCGCGCCGGGCGTGGTCAGCCCGCGGTGCCGGCCTGCTGGAACTGCTGCCAACCGCCTGGACCGAGCTCCGCACCACCGAGCGGCGGTGGCCGACCGATCCCGACGCCTGGTCGCTGACGCACGCCGCACGGGCCGCCGGCCTCCTGGTGCTGGGGCTACTCGGCGGCTTGCTGGCCCGGCGGCGCAGTGGACGCCGCCTCGCCGCCTGGCCCGCCAGCGGTCCGCTGCCCGGCACCATCCGGCTGGTACTGCTCGCGTTCGCCGGCCACCTGCCCGGCCTGGCGGCGCTGGCCGGCCTGGTCACCTACCTGTCGCTGGCCAGCCGCTGGCCGGCGCTCAGCCCGTACCTCTTGGCCGCTGAGCTGACCTTGGCCTGGCTGATCAGCCGCGCCCTGCTCCACAGCGTGGCTGCGGCGCTGGCCCCGCACGCTGAGGCCGACGCGGCGCAGCTCGCCCGGCTCCCCGCGGTGGTCGCGGCGGCAGCCGTGGCCGTGCTCTGCGATGGGCTGGGCGAGCGAGCCGGTCTACCGCCGGCAGTGGCCGGTCTCGGCTGGGCCGTCGGCCTGTTGGCCGTCAGCATCGGCCTGACGCGCCACGTTCAGCGCGTGGCCCGGCGCGGGTTGGCCCGCCAACTCGACCAGTGGCTCGGCCACGGCGCCGTGACGGTCCTGGCGCTCGCCGGACTGCTACTGCTGGCGGGGTTCGATGCTCTGGCCGGCCACTTGCTCGGCGCGGTCGTCCTGACCGTCGCGCTGCGCCTGGGGGTCGGCGCGGTGCTGGTGGCGCTGGCGTGGCTCCAGCGCACCCTCGGCGCCGGCGACCAGGAGTGCCTCAGCCGGCTGCGCGCCGCCTGGCAACTGGCGCCGGACGCACCGGTGCCTGGCACGCGCTGGCTGGGGTTCGCACTCCGCCTGGCCGTGTGGAGCGCCACCGTCGCCGGTCTGGCCGGCATCTGGCTACCGGCCGAGACCGCTGCCGTCGTGCGACGGTGGGCCGAGACCGGCTCCGTCTGGGCCGGCCTGTCACTGCCCATCAGCCGGATGGTCGGCGCCGCGCTGGCCTTCTCGCTGCTGCTGGCCGCGGCTCAGGTGCTCCAGGCCGCGCTCGCGGCGCACCTCTACCGGCGCAACGACCTCGATGACGCCGCGCGCGCCGCGCTGGTCACCATCGCCGGCTACCTCGGGGCGCTGGTCGCCGGTCTGGCCGCCGCCGCCTGCCTCGGGCTCGACGCCACCCGGCTGACCTTCGTCGCCAGCGCGCTATCGGTCGGCATCGGCTTCGGCCTCCAGAACATCGTCAACAACTTCGTCAGCGGACTGATCCTGCTGCTCGAACGCCCGATCGGCGTCGGCGACTGGGTGCGCCTCGGTGACGTGGAGGGCCGCGTGGAGCGCCTCAGCGTGCGCTCCACGCAGCTCCGCACGGCCGCGCTCGAGGCGGTGATCGTCCCCAACAGCGACCTGATCGCGCGGCAAGTGGTCAACCTCAGCCGGCTCGATCCGCGCGGCCGTGTCGCCGTGCCGTTCCGTGTGGCCTACGGCGCCGACGTGACCGAGCTCGCGGCCGAGGTGGTCGCGCTGGCGTCGGCGCACCCGGAGGTGGTGGACAGCGTGCCCGGCCTGCCGCACACACTGCTGCGCAGCTTCGGCGACAACGCGCTGAACCTGGAGCTCCGCTGCGTCATCGCCGAGGTCAGCCGCGCCCAGGTGGTGGCGAGCGACCTGAGTTACGCGATCGCCCGGCTGCTCCGCGCACGCCAGGTCGCAGTGCCGTTCGCGGCACCCGGCACCTGGCCCGCCGACCAGCCGGCAGCCGCCACCGACGAGATCGACTGAGCCCGACCGAGGTGGTCACGCCGTCGGCGGCTCTGGCCACCGGCGTAGTGACCTGGGCGGTAGCCGGGAGGTGCCGGTCCGGTCCGCGCTACCCACCTCGGCACGACGCGCCACCGGTGCGGCACGGCGGGCCGGCGCGACCGCACTCGGGCCGGTCGGCAGCGACCGCGTCGGCGGGCGCGTGACAGGGCTGGTACAATCGGAACGCGGCGGCACGGAGCGCCGCTCTGCTGGATCGCGGCGGTGCGAGTGGTGGCGTGAGGCGGATCTGTGGGTAGGACGTCCGGTCAGGATGGATGCAGCGGCGTGGTGGAACCGACCGATCTAGAGCTGGTCGAGCGCGTGCAGAGCGGCGATATCGACGCTTACGAGGGATTGGTGCGCCGCTACCAGCATCGGGTCTACTCACACGTCTGCCGCATGATCGGGCAACAGGACGAAGCGGCGGACCTGACTCAGGAAGTCTTCGTCAAAGTCTACACATCACTGAACCGTTTCCGCGGGCAGGCGTCGTTTCAGACATGGCTGTACCGGGTGACCGCCAACCTGTGCGTCGATCGGCATCGGCGGACGCAGCGGGCACCGCAGGTCAGCCGGTCATTGGACGCGGCCGTCGAAACCGACGACGGGCAGGTCGAAGTTGATCTGCCAGACTGGGACGAGAATCCCGAACGCGTGGCGCTGACCGGCGAGCTACAGCGCCAGGTGCGTGAGGCCGTTGTGCAGTTGTCGGACAAGCTGCGCGCGGTGCTGGTCATGCACGATTTGGAGGGCCTGGGCTACGAGGAGATCGCGGCCGCCCTGGACATACCGTTGGGCACGGTCAAATCGCGGCTGTTCAATGCGCGGGCGGCGCTCCGCGACTTGCTGCAACCGTATGTTCAGATGCACGGCGGCGCGAGCATGGCATCAGGCACTCAGGAAAGAGACGGACGATGAACGGGCGACGCGAGACGAGCGAATATCTCGACGGGCGTCTGCGGGCGCGCGAGCGGGCGCGTTTCGAGGCCCGCATGAGCGCCGACCCGGCCCTGGCCGCCGAGGTCGAGGAGACGCGTCGGGCGGTGGTGCTCGCGCGTAGCCTGCCCCTCGAGACGGCGCCGGCCGACCTGCTGGCCGGCGTCATGGCTCAGGTGCGGCAGCAGCCGGTACCGGCGCGCCGGTGGGTCGGCTGGGAGATCCTCACCAACTGCCTGCAACCAGCGCGTTTGGCCGTGGCCACCGCCGCGGTGGTCGTCGTAGTCGGCGCGGGACTGCTCAGCATGCAGAGTACCCGGCCGCCGGTGCTTGACCAGACCGACCAGGCTTTTGTCAGCGAGTGCGAGCGCGACTACCACTTTGAAGCCCACAAGCAACTGGCTCGACACGGCGCCATGCCGAACGATGCCCTGCCGCCAGAGTTCTGACCCGATGCGACTGACCCGCCGGTTGGTTCTGTTGCTGTCGCTGCCAGTCTGCTGGTCGGCGGTCTCGGCCCAGCCCACGGCCGAGACCGTGCTGCAGAAGTACCGGCAGCGGTTTGGCACGGTGGAGTACGCGGGTCGCGAGTCGATTGAGGAGCGCCAGACCGACGGCGCGCTGGTGCAGGTCTGGAGCGAGTGGAAAGTGCGGCCGGGTCGTGAGCGCAGCGATTTCGTCGACGGCGCCGAAGCCTACCGCGGCCTCACCCAGGTCGATGACGGCTCCAAACTGACCATCCACGTGCCCGTGGAGCACCGCGCCTACCGCTATCCCTCGGTGGCGCAGCAGGCCAGCAAGCGCCAGCAGAAGCAGGTCAAGGACCTGCAGGAGCGTTACGACGCCGTCATGGTCGGCAAGGAGGCCGTGGCCAAGCGCGCCACCTGGCACCTCCGCCTGCAACCGAAGGACGGCCAGACCGGGCCGGTGGTCGATGTGTGGATCGATGGTCAGCAGTGGGTGGCGCTACGGCAGGAGGCACACAGTGGTAGCGTCGTCTGGCGGCGTCGATGCTTCGACCGCATCGACTTCAAGCCGGAGCTGGCGGACGACGCGTTCGAGTACCAGCCGCCGCAAGGCACCCAGGTCATCGATCTCAGCCGACGGCCCGCCGAAGGCCAGAAGGGCCGCGTCGAAGCCTTCCGCCTGAGCACGGCCTACGAAGTCCACCAGCGGTTCGGGGTGCGGGTGATGCAGCCGCGCTGGGTACCCGACGGCTTCAGCCTGGCCGCCTTCCTGGTGCATCCGCCGGCGCCAGGCGTGGGCGTCTTCCAGCGGCGCATCTCAGCCAAGTACTCGCAGCAGCAGTCGGTCATCATGCTGACGCAAGGCGGGGCCGCGCCACGCAAACAGAAGAAGTCGGAGCGACCACAACAACCGGCCGAGATCAAGCCCGGGATGCTGTTCTGGGTCAAGCACGGCATCCGCTTGCTGCTCATCGGACCGCGCGGCATGGACAGCAGCGACCTGCAGCGTTGTGCCCGGTCCGTCAACTGGTACGACGCTGGCGGCGGCGATGGCGGCCGGTGCAGCCAAGCCTCGCTACAGCACCTGCCCCTGCCGTCGTCCGACGCTGCGGCCACGCAGGTCATCAGTTGGCGCTGGTAGCCGGCCGGGCCGCCTGCGCCACCTAACGGTTCACCGCTTCGAGCGTGACCGGCACCGCGACCACCTGCGCACCGTGCCGGTAGCGGACCAGCACCTTGTCTTTCGGCTGCCGACGCAGCAACGCCCGAGTGAGCATCTCCGGCGGCAGGCCGTCCACGGCCAGGATCTCGTCGCCCTTGGCGATCGGCGTGGTGGCCGCCCGACTGTTGGGCACCACCTCGACCACTCGGAACGGCCGCGGCCGGCGGTCTGCCGGCCCGAAGGGTTCCAGCACCAGGCCCAGCCCGGCGCGCCCGTTCGGCGTCAGGGCCGGCTGCACGGCACCGGTCAAGGTCGTCATGGTGCGCGCCACTGCCGCCTTGAACGCAATGCGCAACGCCAGGGCCAGCGTCTTGGTGCCCGGCCTGACGCGCACTTGCGTCACCCAGCGCCAGGAGACCTGCTCCTTGCCCGACCGCGACTCCTGCAGGTCGGCGACGCGATCGCCCTCCGGCAACAGCGCCTGCCCATCCTGGTCCAGCCCCTCGGCCCAGGCCAGCGAGAGCACCTGCGAGCCAGTCGGTGCGCGGCCCTCGACGGTGACCTTGAGCACGTTGGCGCTGACCCGTTCACCGAGCTGTGCGGTGAACTGCCCGTCGGGGAACGGCTCGTCGGCCTGACGGTTCCAGACCTTGCTCTCGCCCTCCTTGGCCGGTACATCCAGCGCCCGGAAGACGATGTTGTCGCGACCGCGCAGCCATTTGCGCGCCACGAGGTCCAGGCTGACCGCGGCCACGTCGTCCGGCGCGCGGCCGTTGGTCAGCCAGATGACGCCCGCGTGCACCTTGATGGCGGCGAGCCGCTCGCCATGGTCACTCACGGCTGAGCGCACCTCGAGCGTCCAGGTGCCGGGCTGCTTGGCGCTGGCGCGCTCGCGCACATCGACGTCGGCCAGCAGGTAGTGTTCGTACGGCTCGGGCAACCGCTCGCGTGAGAGCCAGTCGGCCATGACCGCCGGGCTGACCCGGCGGAGCTGCCACAGCCGCAAGTCGGCCGCCTCGTCACCGCTGACCAACGGGAACCGTCGCGCCGCGGCCATCTGGCGCGGCGCCTCGGCCGGTCCGGCCACGGTGAACTGAGCCGGCGCGCCACCGACTGTCAGCGGCACCGAGTAGAGCAGTTGCCCGGCGGTGCGGTCGAAGTGCTTCAGGCTGACCCAGCAGAGCGAGCGCCGACCCCAGGCCACGGCGCCCCAGCCCAGCGGCCGGGTCGGTCCGTCGACCACGTAGAGCCGCCGCTGCTCGTCGGTGACCTGGAGGCCCTCGGCGATGGCGGCCCCGCGGCGCGGCACCCACAGCCAGATGGTGACTGAGCCCGGCGGCGCGCCGGCCGACGCCTGGACCGGCGGGTCGCCCGGCCGCAGCCCGATCGCTTTGGCCAGACGGCGCAGCACGCCGCTCGGCGGCGTGTAGCTGAACGTCTGCTGGTCGTCGTAGGTCACGCCCACCAGGCGCACTTCGAGCCCGTTACCCAGCCGCTGGCGAGCCATGGCCTGGGGCGGCAGTGACAGCCGGTAGCCGCCGGCCACCACCAACGCCGCCACCACCAGCGAGGCGCCCAGCGCCAGTAAGGCCACGTAGCGCCAACGCAGCTTGGCCAGCGCGGCAGCCGGTTCGTCCGACGGCTCGCCGCGCAGGCGCCGCAGTCGCGAAGCGACCGGGCTCTCAGTAGACCTTTGGCGGGGCATGGGCAGCATGACGACGATGATAGGCCGCAGCCGGCGGCAGCGTCAAGGCGCCAGGCCAACCGTCGCCGGGCGGAGTCTAAGGCGCTGCGCCCTACCCGCCAGTCCTGAGGAGCGAGCGCAGCGAGCGTCTCGAACGGCGGCGCCGAACCGGACCGGTGCCTCGCCGCCTTTCGAGACGGGCGCTCTGCGCCCTCCTCAGGGCCGGCTGGGCATGACTTGGCGCGGCGACTACACCTTTGACCCCGCCCTGCCAACCGTCGCCGGGCGCGGTGGCTACGCGGCGGCATCCCGCGGCGGCAGCGAGAACAGATCGCTGTCGCGCAACTGGAGCGGTGCCACCAGTTCCGACGCCCGGGCGAAGTCAGGCTGGTAGACGGCCGCGTGGCAGTCGGACGCGAAGGAGAACCGCACGCCCTGGGCCTTCAGCCCGGCCAGGTACTCGAGGTACTGCGGCACCAGCGTGTCCGGGTAGCCCCGGTTGAGCAGGATGGCGCCGAGGCTGATCTCGACGGCCGTGCCGTGCTGCACGCAGGCGGCACCGAACTCGTCGTGCATGGCGGACGGGATCTTGCCGAAGTCGTCCAGCCAGGGATCGGTCGTGTAGCGGCCGTCCGCGTCGCGCCAGCCGCCCATCCACCACCAGGGGTGCGCCACGATGTCGACCAGCGGATGCGTGGCGAGGAACAGGTTCTGTCGGTGGTAGTCGGCGATCACCGCGTCGCGCTCCATGGGCACGTACAGCGGCCAGTGCGTGCCGCCCACCACGTACTCGACGCCCAGTTGCGCCAACTCCTCGGCGCCGACGCCCAGCGCCGGAGCCGCCGCCGGCGGGCCGCCCGAGCGCAGACCGTAGGTCGGCTGCCCGTGGTTGCCGGTCGCCAGTTCGTCCAGTTCCCACTGCGAGACGACCGACAACTCGACGCCGAAATGGGCGCGCGGGCCCGGCTTGGCGGCCAGCCACTCCGTCCGCGACGCGACCAGGTCCGGGATGTTGATCGGCGTGTGGATGTGGTCGGTCAGGCCGTAGTCCGTGATGCCCAGCGCCGCCGCTCCAGTGAACAGATCCGCCACCGGAAGCGCGGCTTCGTCGCACGAGTTGCGCGAATGCAGGTGCCAGTCCGCCGTGATGTTCATGCCACCCGCTTGGCCGCGCACGCAGCCTCTCCTGCCGCGCTGCCCCCTGGTTCTGGCAGGAGAGCGCCGCCGGTCGGCGTAGCAGCAGGCGATGGCCCCAGGAGTCGCTGATGACCCCGCGCGAACGCTGGCTGGCCGTGCTCTCGCACCAACTGCCCGACCGCGTACCGGTGGACTACCGCGCCACGCCCGAGGCCACCGCGCGGCTGATCGAGCACCTCGGCGCGCGCCACTTCGGTGAGGTGGCGGCGCGGCTGCACATCGACCCGGTGGTGGACGTCGGCCCCCGCTACGTCGGGCCGGCACTACCACCCGACACCGATGTGTTCGGCATCCGCTACCAGCGGACCGACTACGGCCTCGGGACGTACTCTGACGCCGTCGGTCACCCCTGGGCGCAGTACGAGACGGTCGCGGAGATCGAGGCCGACTACCGCTGGCCGAGTCCCGACTGGTGGGACTACAGCGACGTGCCGCAGCAGGTGGTTGGTCACGAGTCGAGCGTCATCCGCGGGGGCGGCTCCGAGCCGTTCGCCACCTACAAGTGGCTCCGTGGCGTCGAGCGCGGCTACCTCGACCTGATCGAGCAGCCGGAGATGGTCCACTACGGCCTGACACGCCTTTACGAACTGGCCTACCAGCAGACTCTGCGCACCTACGAGGCCGTGCCCGGCCAGGTGCTGTGGACCTGGGTCGCTGAGGACGTCGGCTCGCAGGAAGACCTGCTCGTCTCGCCGACGCACATCGAGACCTTCTTCCTGCCCCACATGCGGCGCATGTGCGAACTGGTCCATTCGGCCGGGGCGTACGTCTTCCATCACAGCGACGGCGCCGTGGCTCGCAACATCCCGAACATGATCGCCTGCGGGATCGACGTGCTCGATCCGGTGCAGTGGCGCTGCCGCGGCATGGACCGCGCCTTGCTCAAGGCCACTTACGGCGACCGGCTGGTGTTCCACGGCGGCATGGACAACCAGTACACGTTGCCGTTCGGCACCGTGACGGAGGTGCGCCAGGAGGTGGCCGACAACCTCCGCCTGCTCGGCGCCGGCGGCGGCCTGATCCTGGGACCGTGCCACAACCTGCAGGCGATCAGCCCGCCCGAGAACATCGTGGCGATGTACGACGCCGCGTACGAGGCCGGGCGCTACTGAGCCGGCCGGCCGTGTTCGCGCCGATTCCTGGTCGCCGATCCAGTACTTGTTGCGGCTGGCCGCGGTGTCGCCAAGGTTGTCGCCGCTCGGCTTGACGGCTTTCGCGTGGCCGTCACAGAAGGCCCGGTCGATCCGGTCAGGAAGCCGGGCACCCAGCCGTCGTCGTCCTGGGCGTACTGCATATCGGCCAAGCCCACCTGCTTGCAGCCGGACAGGCAGCTCGACTGGCGCGCCTTCTCGCGCGCTTTGGCAAACACGGGAACCAGCATGGCAGCCAGGATCGCGATGATGGCGATCACGACCAGCAGTTCAATGAGCGTGAACGCGGCGCGCCAACTGGCAGTGCGCCGCCGGTAGTTCGACCGCTACCTGTCGGCATCTCCAGGCACATCGCCCCGTCAGGCCCCCAAGCCACTGACCTGCTGGATCTCTGGCCCGATCGGCCGCGGTGCCGTCGAGAGCTGCCTAGTAACGCCCGTACTCTTGGATGGCCGCCATGACCAGCCGCAGACCCGACAACTGCGAACCATTGTTGACGCTGCCCGCCGTGGCGAAGCAGAGGCCCTTGTGCTCGCGTGCCATCTCAAAGTCGCGCAGGAACTCGGCGACGATATCGACTTCCTCGTGGCGGCTGAAGGTGAACGGCGCCAGTTGCCCGTGGATGACGGCGCGGGGCAGGTGCTCGCGGATCTCGGTGACGGTCAGGTTCGGACCGAAGTTGGCCCAAGTCAGCTCGAGCCGGCCGAGCAGTGGCAGCAGGTGGCCCATGTCCGAGTCGGAGTGCTGCCCGCGGGCGTCGCCCGGGTGCGGCGAGTAGCGCTCGAAGATGCCCTGCAGGATCGGGTAGCCGAAAAACTCGTACATGTCCGGATTGAGCAGACAGCAGTTGTCGTCGGCCCAGCCCCAACCGTGCGGCGCGGTCTCCGGTGTGTAGCCAGCCTCCTCGTCGAGCACACGGCCGAGCTCGAGCATCGCGCGCAGCATCAGGTCGCGCAGGCGCGCCGCCAGCTCCGGCTGATCGAGGATCAGGAAGAGCAGGTTCTGCACGCCGTAGATCGACGTCGCGAAGGTCACCGGGCCACGCTGGCCGCGGTACAGCGGCGGCTTCAGCCCCAGCGCGGTCAACCGGTCCTTGGCCTCGGCCCAGTCGGGCGGCAGTACGAACTCGCGCAGGTTGCTCAGGCGCGACTCCACGCGGTCGAGCAGCGCCTCCAGTTCGCTCGGGCTGTCCGCCGACTGCTGGAGCCACCAGGAGCCCCCGTGCCATTCGTTGCGCGCCTCGAAGATGTCGTGCAGCCCTTTGGTGCCGGGCCAGGCGCGCTGCGGGTCGGGCCGCGTCTCCGCGAGCGGTCGGCGCCCGATCAGTGACTCGGCGCGGTCGTTGTAGGGCTTGGCCAGCTCGATCTGCCAGGCCTGGTCGCGCTGCACGCGGTCCCAGTTCTCCGGTGTCTCGGGCAGTCCGAGCTCACCCAGGAGACACTCGTAGGTCATGCCGATGCCCAGCGGCACTTGCGGGCAGTCGTCGGCCCAGGGGTTGGCCTGGGCCTTGGCCTGGTCGGTCCAGAAACGGTCGAGATCGACCGGGGCCAGCCCGCCGTGCGCTTGCGCTTTGGCGACGAAGGCCTCCGCGGTGGCGCGCTGCTGTTCGGTGACATGGACACTCACGAGACGCTCTCCTCGCCGCTCAGACCTGCTCGCAGAAGGCTTCCACCACCGCGGCGGCATTGGCCGTGGGGGTCTCGGGCTGCAGGGCTTTGGCCGGCGCCACGATGTAGCCGCCGCCCGTGCCCATCTCCGCGCACAGGTGGCGGATCTCCTCGGCGATCTGCTGCGGCGTCCCGAAGGCCACCGTGCTCTGACTGCCCAGGCCGCCCCAGAAGGTGATCCGGTCGCCCCACTGCCGCTTGAGCCGGTACGGGTTCATACCGGCCGCCTCGGGCTGGCAGCTCTCCAACACGTCCAGCCCGATCTCGATCACGTCCGGCATGATTTCGGCCACCGAGCCACAGCAGTGGGTGATGACCAGCTTGCCCTGCGCGTGGACCGCCTCGTAGAGCCGGGCGAAGCGCGGTTTGAGGAACCGCCGCCAGCGTTCGGGACCGAGGATGACGCCGCGCTGGTCACCCCAGTCGTCGCCGAACATGATGGCGTCGGCCGGCACGTCGGCCAGCCAGTCGACACAGGCCAGCAGCAGGTCGGTCAGCCGGTCGAGCAGCTCTTCGTAGAAGTCCGGCTCGGCGATGGCGTCGACCAGGATGTTCTCGAAGCCGCGCAGGCCCCACCCCGCCTCGAACAGGTTCCAGCCGAGGCCGAGCGCGCAGAACACCTCGGGCTGCGCCGCGCAGACGGCCTTCGCCCGCTCCTTCAGCTCCGGCTGGAAGAACGCCTCTGGCGCCGGGAAGTCGTAGCCGTCGAAGGTCGGCTGCGCGAGCGGTGGGGTCTCGAGGTGGAACGGCCGCCGATCCACCCGCCACAGACCGCCGAACGGGTCCCGCGCCAGCCCGCCGCCGATGGGCTCGTGCCGCAATACCTGCACGCCGGGCAGCCGGTGGATGTAGCGGGTCAGCCGCCGCCGCCAGGCCGCATCGCCGTAATGCGCGTCCAGCCGCTCGGCCACGTCGCCCTCGAAGTCGAGCACGTACGGCACCGGCCGCGTCTCTTCGTGGGCGATCTGCGCTCGAACCATCTCGCGCGGCGTCATGGCCACCCCTCTACTTCACCGTGCGTTCGGTGATCGTCTGCACCAGGTTACGCACCACCCGTTCGCAGAACTCGCGTCCGCGTTCGGCGGTGGCCAGCTTCGATTCGTTGCCCGGCTCCCAGCAGAACCGGTAGTCGCCCTCGCGCACCAGGCTCAGGTTGGTCTGCTCGGGATGCAGGTACAGCATCCACGAGGTCTCGTTCCGCCCGGCGTGGTCATACTGCCCGCCGACCGGCATCAGCACCTCGAACCGCGTCGCCGCCGCGTCACCGCGCCGCGGCCGGGCCCAGTCGCTGGTGGCCAGCCGCAGCGCCGACTGCTGCGCGCCGTCCGGGCCTTGGTGCAGCGCGTAGAAGACCACGCGGCGGAAGCCCCACTCGGCGAGCTGTGCGACCACGCCCGACGCGTAGCGCGCGAACGCCGTGGCGTTGACATCGGTGGTCGCCAGCCCCGGCCCGGTGACCGCGTAGCCGGTCGGTCCGTACCAGATCGGCGGCGCCACCACCACCGGCACCTGCGCCGCGGCCCGCAGCAGCGGGTCGAGGACCTCGAAGACGTCGCAGCCGATGGGACACTGGTTGCCGTGGTTCTCGACCACGCCCACCGGTACAAAGCAAGGCAGTCCCTGCCGTGCCGCCTCGCGCACCTGCGTCGGGTTCATCGCCGTCAGGTGGCGCGAGCGTTCCGGCCCACCGCCGGCCGCGGCGCTCGGCTCCAGCGACCGGCGACCAAAAGCCACCGGCGGCAGCTTCTCTCGGTCGGGCCGCGCCCACCAGTTCAGCCCGTACCGCGGGTCCTGCCACAGGTTGTTGAACAGGTCGGCCAACGCAAAGGCCACCGCGTCGGACAAGGCCGCCGGTGGCGCACCCGCCGGCGGCAACTCGACCACCTCGACGCGCCGGAAGCCGACCGCGGCCAGCGAGCGGAGCACCTCGCTGAGATAGCCGGCATAGGCCGCGCCACTCATGGCCGCCGATTCAGCCGTCGGTCCGTAGGCGATGGTCGGCGCCAACACCGCCTGCTGCTCGCCGGCCAACGCCCACAGGGCTGGCTCGTGCGCCGCCGTGCCGGTGCCCGGCGCCGCCACCGGCAGCAGGCAGGTCGCGCCCCGGGCCACGGCATCGCGCACCTGGCCGGGCCGCATCAGCTCGAGGCGAGCCGGCAGTACCGCCGGATCGGCCGGGAACCGGCTGACGTCGGGCGCCCAGGCCGCCAGGCCCGCGGCCAGCAGCAGACCGGTGCTCATCACAGCTCGTGCTCGGTCCGCGCGATCACCTCGTCCTGCATATTGCGGTTGAGGTGGACGAAGTAGTCGCTGTAGCCCGCCACGCGCACCAGCAGGTCGCGGTGCTGCTCGGGATGCTCCTGGGCTGCCAGCAGCAGGTCACGCGAGACCACGTTGACCTGCAACTCGAAGCCGCCGCGGCGCAGGAAGGCTTCGACCACCTGCCGCACCTTCTGCCGGTCGGCCGCCCTCGCGAACGTGGCCGCGCCAAACTTCAGGTTGTGCACCAGACCACCGAGTACCGGCCGGTGGCTCCACTTGGTGGTCGACAGCACCGAGGCCGTCGGCCCGCAGCGCTCGCGCCCTTGCGCTGGACCCGCACCGTCGGCCAGCGGCCAACCGGCCTGGCGACCGTCCGGCGTGGCGCCGGTGTTGGCGCCGAAGTGCTCGTGCATGATCCAGCAGAAGAAGCCCGGCACGTACTCGTGCGGGCCGATGGTGTTGGCCGCCGTGGTCTCGATCAGGAACTGCGCCCAGTCACGGGCCAGCTCGTCGGGGCCGTCGTCATCGTTGCCGTAGTGCGGCAAGGTGTTGACGATGCGCTGCCGCAGCAACTCCTGGCCCGACCAGTCCTGCGCCAGGATTTGGTGGAACTCGGCCAGCGTCAGCGCCCGCGTGTCGTAGACCAGGTCGTTCACGGCCACCAGACCGTCGACCAGGTTGGCCAGTCCGACGAACGAGTTCTCGACCCAGTTGTACCGCGCGCCACCGCGGTCGAAGTCGCGCCCCAGCTCCAGGCAGTCGCTGATCAGGCAACTGGCCAACGGGAAGCAGCCGGTGCGCGCGCGCTGTTGCCAGGTGCGGTCGAGGCTCTCGGCCGCGTCGCGCACGCGCCGCGCCAGGTTGTCGCGCACGCGCTGCTGGAGTTCGGCGAAGTCGCGCGGCTCGCCGGCGCGTCCGTCGGCCACCTCGGCCATCACGTCGAGCAGGCCCTGCGGCACGTTGAAGTACGGTGCGGTCACCCACATGTTCGACTTGCCGACCACCTTGATCTCGACACAGGTCGAGTTCATGTAGTCGAACGAGTCCTCGGCGCGGACGCCGTGGTCGCGCAAGCCCTGCACAATCAGCTCGTCGTTGAAGAACGCCGGGCAGCCGACGCCACAGCCGAGCATTTCCACCGCGAAGTCGGTCAGCTCGCTCGGCGTGCCCTCGTGCCAGGCCAGACCCACGGTGGGATAGACCAGCCGCGTCGCCCGGCGCGCCTCCAGACACAGGTAGGTCAGCTCCGAGGTGACATCCTGGCCGTTCGCGTCACGCCCGCCGACCATCACCGAGACGGCCGAGCCCGGCCACAACAGGCGGTTGTACTGGATGTACAGGCAGCTCAGCAGTTCCAGTGCCTGAGCGGCGTCGAGGCGCCCGGCGGCCCGGTCGGCCTCGTAGAACGGCCGCAGGAGCTGGTCGAGCCGGCCCGGCGTGGTCAACCCGTGGTCCTCGGCGAACCAGAACGCCACGGTGGCGAGGAACATCAACTGGAGCGCTTCGTGGAACGTCGCCGGCGGCTCGTGCGCGATGCGGTGGCAGAGGCCGGCCAGGTGCTGCCAGTGGGCCGCGTCCGCCGGCTCGTCCGCGGCGCGCTGCTCACAGGCCGCGGCGACCCGGTGGCCGTAGTCGCCCAGCGCCGACATGGCGAGGCGGCAGGCCTGGTAGAAGTGCCGCTGCTCGTCGGTCAAGCCGGGCCGCGCCGCCAGGCGGTCAATCTCGGCCAGCACGCCGCCGATGCCCAAGCGCAGCAGCTTGTGCCAGTCGGGGTGGAAGTGCCCGCTGTCGCCACCCGGATACGGTGGCAGGTCGGCCAGCACGCGGCCGGCTTCGGCGAGGGCCTCGGCTTCATCGGGACGCGGCTCGCGGAAGCGCGGCTTGCCGACCAGCAGTTCGCCGGCGTCGAGTTCGATGGGCAGCCCGTGCAGCCGGCCGGCGCAGCGTCGCCCGCGCCAGACCAGCCAGTCCTCGTCGGGCGTTCGGGCGGCCCACGACGCGGCGTCCAGCAGCGTGAACTCGACAATGCCGCCTTGCGGGCGGGTCTGGAGGTCGCGGGCCAACTCCCGCAGGGCAGCCACGGCGGGCGACAGCCGGGGCAGATCGGACGTCATCACAGCGCACTCTCCGGCTCGACAACCGCACCGAGCCGGGCCGGTGTTCGCGGCGCGCGGATGGTGTCCTTTCGAGCCTAGCGCTTGGTCAGGCGCTCGCCGACCTCGCCCCTGGACCACGCTCGTGCCCCGCGCCGTGCCTTGTCCTCAAACTGCTCGCGCAGTTCCTGCACGTGCAGCAGCAACGCGTAGTGTTTCTCGGGCGAGGGGCTCCGCTCGAAGCGGTCGGCCTCGGCCAACCAGACGGTGCGCGACCAGGTTCGCGGGTCGAACGACCGGCCCGACCGTTGCGACAGCCGCTCGAAGGCGGCCACGACGGCACCGGCAGTGGTCTCGCTGACACCAAAGGCCACGCCAGCAGCAACGGCTTCGGCCCGGTCTGGGGATGTCTTCGCCATGATGGCGAGTATAGTGCGACGCACCGCACGGGTCAACGCCGTTCGGCACCCATTCGCGTCGGCCGTCATGGTGCCGCAAAGGCCGCCTCGGCACCACCGTCGACGGCCGCCGGCCAGGCGTCCGCCCGGATGCGCTCCACGATCGCGCGGGCCAGCAACTGGGAGCCCGCGATGGTGCAGTGGATCCCGTCGGCCGTGCGGACCTGGGTCAGGCGGCCACGAATCGGCAGGCGGCTGGTGTACTCGCCGTCGGGGCCCGATAGCAGGCCCCAGCCGTTGATGTACCGCACGTTGGGACGCTCGGCGCAGACCTGATAGTGCAGCCGCGCCACCTGCCGGATGCCCTGATCGAGCTGGGGCGAACGCATCCGCGGCAGGCCGACCCAGTAGACATGGCTGACCTGGCCGGCCAGGGCCTCGACCAGGTCGACCACGCGCCGCTGGTAGACCTCGACCCACTCCGGCGTCAGGGCCTCGTAGACCTGGCCCGCTTCGGTGATGTCCTGGGGGTCACAGGTGCCGATGAACACGACCGCCGCGTCGTAGCGCTCCGCCGCCAGCAGCTCGCGCACATGCGCCGGCCAGTCGCGGTGGTCCGGCCGCGACAGACCACTGCCGTCCTGCCAGTCGGGCACGACTTCCACCGCCGGCTCCGACCCCAAGGCCGCCTGCAGCACGCCGTCCAGGCGCTTCATCTGCGAGTCGCCCAGGAGCAAGACGCGTAGCGGCCGCTCGGTGGTGTAGTGCGGCTCGGCGGCCGGCGGTGCCGTGGTCGCGGCCACTTCCGGCGCGGCTGCCTCAACCTGGCTGGCGACCGGGCGACAGTAGCGAGTCGCGGTCACCCGCGCGCGGGGCTGGGTGGCCTCGATGAACACAGCGTGGACGGTCCGGCCGGGCAGGTCGAGACCGCTCGCCTGGGCCTGCTCGTCGATCCAGCGCGCCACCGTCAGACAGTGCTCACGCAGCGGCCCGGCGCGCATCTGCGTGGCCCGGTCGACCAGACCGCGGCTGTCGAGCGCCACCACCACCGCCGCCGCCATCAGCAGCAGGGCGCTGACCTCCCAGGGCTGGTGGTAGTAGTAACGCGCGTACTGCCGCTGATCGGCCATGACTCGCGCACCCCGTGCCGCCCGGCTCCGCACACCACGACCCACCACCCCATCGCGAATCAGTGTACCGTGCCGACGCCGGCCGTGCAGGTGGCGCCTGCACACCGCCGCGAGGTCAGTCGCCCATCAACTCGGCTTCCACAAAGCGCCGCACCGAGTTGATCAGGAACAGCCGCTCAGCTCGCTTGACCTCGGCGGGAGTCAGCGTCTGCTCGCGGATCAGCCCGTGGGCCAAGGCCCACTCACGATAGACGCCCGGCAGCAGTCCGCAGGTCACCGGCGGCGTGAGCAACTGACCGTCGAGCAGCACGACCAGGTTGGCCAGGCCGCTCTCGGTCACCTCGCCGCGCTCGTTGACCAGCAGCACGTCGTTCGCCTCCGGGTGTTCGGCCCGGGCGGCGTCGTACAGGCTCCGCGCCGTGGTCTTGTGGTAGAGCAACGGCTCGCGCGAATCGACCGGCTGCCTGGTCCAGGCCAGCCGCCAGGGCCGCACCGGTGGCGCTGGGTCGAACGGCAGCCACTCGACCAGCGGCGTGCCGTCCTCGCCGACGGTCAGCCGCACCCGCGACGGGCCGGCATCGGGCGGCGGCTCCAGCGCCGCCCGGAGGCGCGGCAGGTCACACGCGAAGCCGAAGTGGGCCGCCGAGCGACCGAGCCGCGCCAGGTGCCGCTCCAGCAGCAGGAATCCGCGCGCGGGCTCGTAGAGCATCGTCTCCAGCAGGTGGAACGCCGGCAGCGCGTGGTTGAGCACGAGGGCCTTCTGCTGGCACTCGGCCAGCTCGGCCTCGGCGGTGGAGTCCCAGACGATGCCGCCACCCACGCCGTACTCGCCGCGCCCGGTGGCCCGGTCGAGCCAGACGGTGCGGATGGCGACGTTGAACCGCGCCTGACGCCCCGGATCGAGCGTCCCGATGGTGCCGCAGTAGATGCCGCGCGGCGTCGGCTCCAGATCGCGGATCAGGCCCATCGTGCGGACCTTCGGCGCGCCGGTGATGGAGGCGCAAGGGAACAGCGCGGTCAGGATGTCCGGCAGATCGGCGGTCGTCCGGGCCGTCACGGTGCTGGTCATCTGCAACACCTGCCGGTAGCGCTCGACCTCGAACAGCCGCGGCACTTCGACGCTGCCGGTGACGGCGATGCGGCCGAGGTCGTTGCGCAGCATGTCGACGATCATCAGGTTTTCGGCGCGGTCCTTCGCCGACCCGACCAGTTCGCCGGCCAGCGCGGCATCCTCGTCGGCTGTGCGGCCGCGCCCTCGCGTGCCTTTCATGGGGCGGCAGACGATGCGCTGATCGTCCAGCTCGAAGAACAGCTCGGGTGACGCCGAGATGATCACCTGATCGCCCAGTTCGAGATAGGCCCCGAAGCCGCCGTGCTGGCTGCGCCACAACCTGGCCGCCAGCGCCGCCGGGTCGCCGCTGAACTCGCCTTGCAGGCGCATGGTGTAGTTGACCTGGTAGGTCTCGCCGGCGGCGATGGCCTCCTTGATGCGGTCGATGGCGGCCGCATAGTCCGGCGGGTCAACCAGGGCGCGCCAGCGTGACCAGTCCAGGTCCTCGCTCGGCCCGGGCCAGGGCAGCGCCGACGCCGGCGCCACAGGCTGCCAGGCGCGATAGAGCCCGAACCAGGCCAGCGGCAACGGGCCCGGCGCGTGCGTGACCAGGGCCGCGTCGCAAGCGCCGGCCGCTTCGTAGCACAGCAGTCCGACCGCGTGGAGCCCGGTCGACACCGCCTCCTCGACGCGCCGGAGCAGTGGCCGCACCGCTGTGGTCTCGGTGGCCGACAGAGCGGCCACCGGATCGCGGTACTCGCGCCAGTTATCAGCGCTCTGGATGACGACACGTCCCGGTTCCACCGCGATCCTCCTGCCCGCAGGCCGGCGCAAATGGGCCCGAACGGGGCATCGGGCCAGCCGACCCGGCGCGGTATGTAGCATATGGGACCGGGTCCGATGTGACCAGCCCTGGTCCAGGGCTCGTGCATCCGGCGCCCGGTTCCGGCCGGATCGCGGTCGTCGGCGGCGGTCTCCGCCGGCCCTGGACACGTCGCCGGAACCACGGCCGACGACCGCCGACGGTTACCGCGGGTCGGAGTGAGCACCATGAGCAGGATACGAAGCCGTCGGCGCGGTGGCGCCCTAGTCGAGAACGCGCTGCTGGTCTGCCTGACCTGCGCGCTGTCCATACCGGTGCTGTGGCGACTGGCGATCCGCACCAACGATACCGTCGAAGCCGCCATTGAGTTCAACAGCCACCCGGCGATGGCTGCCGCCGAAGCGATCCAGAACCCGTTCGCGGGCGAGTCACCACCCGCCGGCGGACCGACCTGGCATCAGGGCGACGCGCCACAGTGGCCCTAGCCTGACCGTGCGCCGAGCCGGTAGCGAGAACGCCCATGCTTGACCACACTCGTCTGGGACTGGTCGCCACCGCGGTGGTGGTGGTCGCCGCCGCCGTGCTGTGCGTGACCAACCTGGTCGGCTGCCGGCGCCAGACCGCGCCGCGGGCCGCGGCGGCCAAGCCCGTCGGGCCGGGCGCCTTCACGCTGTTCGAGCCGCAACTGCGGGCCGGGCTGGTCAACGACCTCGATGAGCCCGGCCTGCGTCACTGGCGCCGCTCGCAGCCGCTGGAGCATGTACTCACCGGCCGCGTGGACTCGCTGCCCGATGAGCTGCACGTGCGCCCGTGGCTCTACACCAACCTGTGGATCGCCCAACCCGTGGCCAAGGTGCGCCCGGACGGCACCTTCGCGGTCCGGCTGTACTTCGACGCCCGCTACGACGCCCCGTTCGTGATCACGCTGGAGCTGGAGGACCACAGCACCGGCCACGTCATCGCCACCAGCGACTACTTCCTGCGCTCGGCGGCGGCGGAGACCCGACATGGCCAGTGACCTCGACTACCCGGTCCGCAACCCGCGTGCGGCGTACCCGCGAGGCCGCGAAGGGCTGTGGCTGCTGGTCGGTGCCTGCGGCCTGAGCTGCATCATGGCGACGCTGGTAGTCGAAGCCATCGGTCAGCCGACGCGCTGTCGCGTCAGCGGCCGGCTGGTGCTCGACGAGCAGCCGGTGGACCAGGCCACGGTCGCCGTGGCCGGCCGGCCCGGTGTGGAAGCCATCAGCAACGCCATGGGCGAGTTCAGCCTGAACGCGGTGCCGGTCGGCTGCGTCACCTTGACCGTCAAACGCGGCAACCTGTTCTGCGGCTACCCCCTCAAGCTGCCGCCGCGCGAGCGACTGTCGATCGGCGACCTGCCGCTGTACCGGTGGCGCTCCATCTCGGGCGACCCGGAACGCGGCGCCACGGTCAAGCGACAGCGCGGCATCATCGTGGTGCGCTGAGCGCCGTCAGCCCAGCAGCATCAACAAGCGCGAGCGGCTCCGGACGTCCAGCCCCTGCAGGTCGGCGATCTCGTAGCGGTTGTTGTCGACGTCGGTCACCAGCCAGCGCCCATCTTCGAGGCGCGTCGTGCTCTGCCGCGGGTGCTCGGTGGCAAACGTGACCGGCCCACGATCGGTCTCCACCGACCAGGTGTACTGCCCGGCCTGGTCGTCGATGCGCTGGACGCCCCGGATCTGCGGCCGGAAGTAGCGCCGCTCCACGGCTTCGGCGACCATCTGCCGCTGCTCAGGCTCGAGCTCCGCCAAGTCGCGCAGCACGCCGACCTCGTCATCGCCACAGCGGACACTCAGCCAGGCATCGGCACGCGTCAAGGGAAACACGCGGTAGATGGCCGCTCGCCGGTGGCACCGGTCCGACAGGTGCAGGCGCAGGACGCCGCCGGGCGTCTGCTCGAAGCGGATCTCCGCCGGATCGAGATAGCGCAGTACGGTCCGGTCTTCGGCTGTTGCGTGTTCGTCGGCCATGGCCATCCTGTGCGCCGCCCCTGGCGGTGCATCGGGCAACGGTTCGCCACCTGACGGGGGCGACCTTCCACGTCGCCACCAACCCGAGTAGGACCCGGCCCGCCGCCGGCGAATGGTCGATGTTGCTCGGAGAGCCCCATGCACGGTCGTTTCGGCGTTGCGCTGCTCTGCGGTCTGCTGGCCCTCGGCTCGGCTGTCGCCCAGCCCGCGCCCCTGCCCCTCTCGCCGGCGGAGAAGGAGCGTCTCGGCATCGCCCCGACGGCCGAGGTCAGCCTGGTCAGCATCCACGACGACCAGTCGAAGGCCGGCGGCGACAAGTCGCTCAGCACCAAGGACTACGATGCGCACCGCGATCTGACGACCATCGAGATGGGCAACGTGGCCGGCAACCGCTTCCTCTGGCGGCTGACCTTTGCGGACACCTACGACACCCACTCGGTGCTGCACCTGTACCTGGACGCCGACGGCGACCGGAAGACCGGCCGGCAGAACGGCACCGGCACGGATGTCATGCTGTCACACAGCGACGGGCAGCCGATGGCCACCTGGTACAAGCCGGACGGCACCACCACCACCGGCCCGGCCCCCTGGCTGGTGGTCAGCGGCAAGATGGTCTACATCGCGGCCGATGTCGATCTGCGTCAGGTCAACGGCCACTCCAAGTTCCGCATGATGGTGCTCTCCGAGCGTCTCGACCCGCACGTCATGGTGGACATGACGGCGTGGTTCGAGGCCGACGGGCCGGGCGTCTCGGAGCGGCCGAAGTACCGCATGGACAGCGACGTCACCGCCGATGAAGGCTTCCGGCCGTTCCGCGGATTGCCCTCGATCCTGGCCCTCAAGGAGCAGCGCGGCAACCTGGCGGTCTCCATTCGTCAGGCCAAGCTCGAGGGCTTCCGCGAAGACACGGTCACCGAGTACCGCGGCATCTCGACGATGCGCACCGGCGCCGCGGGCAGCACCGTCACCTACCCCATCACAGCCACTGGGCGCTACTGGCTCGGCGTGCAGCTCTACGACGGCCCTGGTGAGGAGAAGGTCCGCGTCGATCTGAACGGCCGGCGCCTGGGCGTGCTGACCGCCACCGCCGACTGGAACGATCTCGTCTTGTACGGCTCCACTCAGCCGGTGGACCTGAAGGCCGGCGATACCGTCACGGTGCGCGCGCTGACCAGCAGCGGCACCTATCGGTTCGAGGAACTCCTCCTGCTGAGTCAGGCGCCACCGGCCTGGCAGCCGAAGTACGAACTGACGCAGGTGGCCGCCACGCCCGAGAGTCTGACCTGCTTGACCACCTGGCCCGCCAAGGTGACCTATCAGGTGACCCGCGACGGGCGCGAGGAGACCACCGTCGAGAAGAGCCTCGGCCAGAACCACCGCCTGGCACTCATGCCCGGCGCCGCGGGCACGGCACGGCTGTCGGCGCAGACGCCGGATGGGCGCACGCTGACCGCGGGACCGGTGCGCATTCCGGGTGATGATGAACCCGGCCGGCCCGGACGCGACGCGGTTCGCCGGCAACCGGTGCCGCTGAAGCTGCTCAACGCCGACTGCCTGCCACCGGAAGGCTGGCTGGTTACCAGCGGCGTGCCGGTACCGCGGGGCCAGCTCTATTCGCCGCTGCGCTACCGTGACGAACTGCCCAATGTGCGCCTGCTGGCGGGCCAGCGGCCCGTGCCGGTGCAGGCCGCGGTGACCGGCCGCTGGCCCGACGGCTCGGTCAAGTGGGTCCTGCTCAGCTTCACCGCCCGCCCGGCCGACGGCGAGCGCTACGTCATGGAGTACGGCACCGAGGTGCAGCCCGCGCCAGCACCGGCCTGGGATGAGCAGTCCACGTCGCTGCACCGGGTCGGCCGTCTGCGGTTGGAGGGCACCACGCTGGGCTGGGACGCCGATGGCGACGGCAAGCTGTCGCCGAACGAAGTGGTCATCGGTGCCGAGCGGAAGTCGCTGGTCCTGACCGATGCGCAGGGCGGCCGTTACGCGATGACCTGCGACGGCCAGACGTTCACCAGCGCCGGCAGCGAAAAGGTAGAGCAGCAGTGGTACGGCAGCCATCGCGATGCGCAGGGCCGGAAGCTCTGGTCGAGCGAGATCGAGCTGACCATGCCGCGCGGTGTGCCCGCGGTGCGCGTCCAGCACACCTTCGTGAACGACGATGAGTCGCAGGTCTTCTCGCGCGTCCGGTCGCTGAGCTGGTTGCTCGGCCTCACCGGCACGCAGCCGAAGATCGCCGCCGACCAGGTCATGGACGCCCCGGTCGGCGCCACGCTGCGGCAGGTGGAGGACAACCGCTTCGAGTTCGGCCTGGGCACCGGCACGCCCACCACCGGCCGCCGCGCCGCCGGCTGGGCCGCGGTGCAGCGGGGCGACCAGTCGCTCGCGGTCATCCCGCGCGACTTCTGGCAGCACTACCCGAAGGGCCTGGCCATCACGCCCGAGGGCGTCCGTCTCGACCTGCTGCCCGACATCCAGGGCGTACCGTATGGCACCGACTTCTACGACACCAAGCAGCCGGACCACCGGCTCTACCTGTACTTCGACCAGGGCGCCTACAAGGTCAAGCAAGGGTGCAGCAAGCGCCAGGAGCTGTGGCTGACCTTCGGCATCGATCCGGCCAAAGCGGCCAAGGCGGTGCAGACGCCGCCGTTCGTGGTGGCCGCGCCCGAGTGGTACCAACAGACGCGCGCGTTCGGCGACATCAGCGTGGTCGGACAGCCGGTCTACCCGGCCTATGAGGAAGCCGTCAGCGGCGGCCTCGACGGCTACTTCGCCGGACGCGAGCGGAACCGCGAATACGGCCTGTTCAACTACGGCGACTGGTATGGCGAGCGCGGCGTCAACTGGGGCAACATCGAGTACGACACGCAGCACATGTGCTTCACGCATTTCGTGCGCAGCGGCGACTTCCGCTGGTTCCTGGCCGGTGAGCAGGCCGAGCGGCACAATGCCGACGTGGACACCGTCTGGGCCGGTCGCGACCTCGGCAAGGTCCACATCCACTGCGTCGGGCACGTGGGCGGCTACCTGACCCAAAAACTCGCCGAAGGTATCAGCGGCGGTGGGTTCACGCCGAGCCACACCTGGTGCGAAGGGCACGCCGAGTACTACTACCTCACCGGCGACCGGCGAGCGCTGGCCACCGCGCGGAACATCGCCGATGCCTGGGGCCACAAGGCCGACCTCAACTACGACTACACCAACGGCCGCGACTCCGGTTGGCACCTGCTGTTCACGTGTGCCGTCTACGAGCTGACCGGCGACCCGTACTACCTGAACGTGGCGCGGATCATCGTCGACCGCGTGGTCGAGCGCCAGACCGTCGATGGCGGCTGGCAGCGGATGCTGGTGCCCGGCCACTGCTACTGTGACCCGCCCCGCCACCGCGGCGAGGCCGGGTTCATGGTCGGCGTGTTGCTGAGCGGCCTGAAGGCCTACCACCAACTGACCGCTGACGCGCGCGTGCCGGAGGTGATGTACCGCGGCTCGAAGTACCTGATCGCCGACATGTGGGTGCCGGAGGTGAACGGCTTCCGCTACACCTCGTGCCCGAAGAGCAGCGCCGGTACCTGGTCGAACATCGGCCTGTTCGAAGGCATGGCCTATGCCGACCGGTTCCACCCCGATGCGGAGGTCCAGCGCGTGCTGCGCGCCGGCTGCGACGCCTCGCTACGCAGCGTCTCAGCGTTCGGCAAGTCCATCTCCGCGCAGTTGCGCTCGGCGCCACGCGTGCTCTGGGACATGGAGCGCCTGGCCAAAGCCGACGAGGCTCGGGGCGTGCCGGTGGCGGTGGCGCCGCCGGAGCAGACGCTGGGGCTGGGCGCGGGTGACGAGGTGACGCTCGACGGTGGCCGCTCGCACGACCGCGGTGCCGGCCAACTGGTCGCCTGGGTCTGGGATTTCGGCGACGGCCAGCGGGGCGAAGGCCGGCAGACCAAGCACCGCTACCAGAAAGAGGGCAGCTACACGGTGCAGCTCACCGTACGCGACAACGACGGACTGACCTCCGCGGCGACCACGCGCGTCACCGTGGCGCCGGCCTGGGTTCGCCGTCTCGACCCGCAGCGCGCGCTGCTGGTCGAAGCCGAGTCGTTCAGCGCCGAAGGTGGCGGCAAGGTCCGCATCGAGTCGCGCGTGGCCAACTCGGGCAAGATGATCACCGGCTGGCACACCGACCTGGGTCACTGGCTCGAATGGCGCTTCAATGTCGCTGCGGCCGGCCGGTACCGAGTCATCCTGCGCTACTGCACCGACAGCACCGACACCCGCCGCAAGGTGGAACTGGACGGCGCGGTGCCGCGTCCGGACCTGGCCAGTGTGGCGTTCCCGCGCACCGGCGGCTTCTCGCTGGGGCGTGACGACTGGCGCTTCACGCTGCTCGGCGGCGAGGCCAATCCGTTCACCGTGCCACTTGCGGCCGGCGCGCACACGCTGCGGCTGACCAACCTGGGCGATGGGCTGGGGCTGGACTACCTGCTGCTGGTGCCGCAGGAGTGATGGCCGCGGGCCGTCGGGCCGCCCTATGCTATAGTCAGCGGTAACGGAGCACGACCATGGCAGCCAAGGGCATCAGCCACCTCGAGCTGACCAACTTCACGGCCTTCGCGCACCTGAGCATGGATTTGTCCCCAGGCATCAACGTGCTGGTGGGCGCGAACAGCACGGGCAAAACGCATGTGCTCAAGGTCATGTACGACTTGCTGGCGAGTGCCCACGACGGGGCAACGACGGGTGAGCGGCTGGTGACCGACTTCATGCCGTATGATAGGCGGCTGTCGCGGTTGATACATGGCCAAGATCCCGATGGACAGGCCCGCATCACCATCGTCTGCGGCAGCACCGAGTTGGACTGCGCTATCGACGGTGACCAACTGGGCTGGTGGTGCCCTGCGTCCGCAGGCGCGCCCGAAGTGCGCCAAGTGTTCCTGCCGGCCAAGGAGATCCTGGCTCACGCGCCTGGCTTCCGATCGCTCTACGGCCTGCGCCACATAGCCTTCGAGCGGCTCTTTGCCGACCTTATCGACCGCGCCTTCTTGCCACCCCTGCGAGTGCAGACACCAGCAGCGCAGGCGTTGCTGGCCCGCTTGGAGGGCCTCCTGGGCGGCCAGGTCATTACTCGTGACGAGACCTTCCTGTTGCAGTCGGACAGCGTCGAGATCGAGTTCATGCTGTTGGCCGAAGGCCTGCGCAAGCTCGGTCTGCTCTGGCTGTTGGTCCGCAATGGCACGCTTGGCGAAGGTGCCATCCTGTTCTGGGACGAGCCGGAGGCCAACCTGAACCCGCGGATGCTCGGCGAGGTGGTCGCGGCTCTGCTGGCGCTCCAGGAAGCCGGCGTGCAAGTCTTCCTGGCGACCCACAGCTACGTACTGCTGAAGGAGTTCGACTTGCGCGCCGGGCCGGAGCACGAGGTTCGCTACCACGCGTTTCGCCGTAACGACGACGATGAGGTGGAGGGCTCGTCCACAGCCGAGTTCGCCCTTATCTCACCAAACGCCATTCTCGACGCCTACGGCAGCCTGCTTGACCGGCAGCTTGCATGGCCGACCGAAGGGGTCACCTCGTGAGCGGACGCGTACTGGAGGAAGGCGACCTGCGCTTTGACTTCACCGCGGCTGTCGACGCGTACCACTTCGACACGGGCGTCGCAACCCACCGGCCCGATCACTGGAAGGGGGTTGACCTCATTGTCGAGGAGCCTGACCGCCGTCTGTTCATTGAGGTCAAGGACAGCCTTCACCCCAACGCCCAGCCAAAGAACGCGGCCCGAGCCCAGGCCGCCGAGCGGCAGCCGGCCTTCGCCCAGTGCATCCTCGGTCCCAAGGCGCTCTACAGCTACCTCTACCTGCACCTCATGGAGGCCGAGGAAAGGCCGACCGACTACGTCGTGCTGATCACCGACCTGAGCGACTCCGAACTGCCGCCCGCCACATCACTCGTCGAGCGCGCCGTCCGGCGTCCCTGGACCCGTCGGTACGTTCGGCACTGCCGCGTCGTCAACCTCAGTGCCTGGGAGCGCCTTCTGCCCAGCTACCCAGTGGTGCGCCATTCGGCCGCGCCCTGACGCTCACTCATCCTCGCCGAACAGGCTCGCCTGCCCCGACCCGTCGTCCTCGCCCTCTTCCAGGTCCAGGTCGACATCGTCGTCCTCGCCCATAAGCTGCTCGGCCGCGTCGGTCCGGTGCACATCGGCCACCATCTGGACCACCTTGGTGACCCGCGCCACCTGATCGCCCTCGTCGAGGTTGATCAGCTTCACGCCCATCGCCGACCGGCCGGTGCGGCTGATGCGCCTGCACGGAATGCGGATCAGCACGCCGTTCTCGGTCAGCAGCATCAGCTCGTCGCTATCGTCCACCGTGATGATGCCCACCACGCTGCCGGTCCGATCGGTCACCTTGTAGGTGATGATGCCGATACCGCCACGCGTCTGCAGGCGATAGACGTCCTCGCCGTCTTCGTCCTTGACCGCGGTGCGCTTGCCCAGACCACGCGTGCCGCAGACGAACAGGTCCTTGGCCGGGTCGATCTTCTCGACACCGACCACTTGGTCGCCGTCACGCAACCGGATGCCGCGCACCCCTTGCGCCTGCCGGCCCATGGCGCGGACGTCGCCCTCGTCGAAGCGAATGCTCATGCCGGACGCCGTGGCGATCACCAGCTCGTCGGAACCGGAGGTCTGCAACACCCACCCGAGCTCGTCGTCATCGACCAGACCGATGGCGATCAGGCCCATGCGGTTGATGTTGCGGAAGTCCTCCATCGCGGTCTTCTTGATGGTGCCTTGCTTGGTCACCATCGTCAGATAGCCGTCGACGGTCAGGCCCGCCACCGGGATGGTCGCCGTGACGTACTCGCCCGGCTCGATGTTGATCAGGTTGATCACCGGAATGCCGCGCGCGGTGCGGCCGGCCTGCGGGATCTCGAAGGCGCGGAGTTGATGCACGCGGCCGCGGTTGGTGAAGAACAGCAGGTAGTGGTGCGTGGTCGCCGCGAAGATGTGCTCGACCGCGTCCTCTTCCTTCTTGGTCAGCGCCACCAGGCCGCGCCCGCCGCGGCGTTGCACGCGGTAGGTGTCCATCGGCAGCCGCTTGGCATAGCCATCGCGCGTGATGGTGATGACCATGTCCTCTTCGGCGATCAGGTCCTCGACGCGGAAGTCCTCGGCTTCCTTCTTCCGCAACTGCGTGCGGCGGTCGTCGCCGTGCTTGTCGGCGGTCTCGCGGGTCTCGTCCTTGACCACGCCGAGCAGCTTGGCTCGGTCGGCCAGCAGCTCGCGGTAGTAGGCGATGTCTTTGACCAACTGGTCGTACTCGTCCTGGAGCTTCTGGCGTTCCAGGCCGGTGAGCTGACCGAGGGTCATCTCGACGATGGCCTGCGCCTGCCGGGCGCTGAAGTCGAACTTGTCCTGCAGGTTCTGGCGCGCCTCGGTGCGGTGGGCGCTGGCGCGAATGGTCTCGATGATCTGGTCGATGATATCGAGCGCCTTGAGCATGCCCTCCAACAGGTGGGCGCGGTCCTCGGCCTGCTTGAGCAGGAACTTGGTGCGCCGAATGACCACCTGCTCGCGGTGCCGCACAAACTGGGCGATCAGGTCCTTGAGCGTCAACATGCGCGGCCGGCCGTCGACCAGCGCCAGGTTCATGACCGGGAACGACTGCCGCAGGTCAGTGCGCTTGTAGAGCTGGTTGAGCACCACCTCGGGGGTGGCATCGCGCTTCAGCTCGATGACCACGCGCATGCCATTGCGGTCGGATTCGTCGCGGATGGCGCTGATGTCGGACAGCTTGCCCGCGCGGACCAGGTCGGCCACCTTCTCCTGGAAGCGGGCCTTGTTCACCTGGTACGGCAGCTCGGTGATGATGATGGCCGTGCGGTTGCCCTCGCAGGGCTCGAAGTTGGCGCGCCCCTGCATGATGATGGAGCCGCGGCCGGTGGTATAGGCGTCGGTGATGCCCTGCCGGCCGAGCACCATGCCGCGGGTCGGGAAGTCCGGCCCGGGGATGTGCTCCATCAGCTCTTCGATGGTGATGTCGTTGTTGTCGATATAGGCGCAGATGCCGGCGGCCACTTCGCGCAGGTTGTGCGGCGCCAGCTTGCAGGCCATGCCGACCGCGATGCCCTCGTTGCCGTTGCACAGCAGGCTCGGGAACTTGCCCGGCAGCACCACCGGCTCTTGCAGGCGCTCGTCGTAGTTGGCGCGGTAGTCGACCGTGTCCTTGTCGATGTCCTCGAGCATCGCTTCGGCCAGCGCCGACATGCGCGCCTCGGTGTACCGCATGGCCGCCGGCGGGTCGCCATCGACCGAGCCGAAGTTGCCCTGACCGTCGACGAGCATGTAGCGCATCGAGAAGTCCTGGCCCAGCCGGACCAGGGCCGGGTAGACGTTCTGCTCGCCGTGCGGGTGGTAGTCGCCACTGACCTGGCCGGCAATCTTGGCGCACTTCAGCGTCGGCCGGTTGCTGCGCAGGTTGAGGTCGGACATGGCCTGCAGGATGCGGCGCTGCACCGGCTTGAGGCCGTCGCGCACGTCCGGCAGCGCCCGCGAGACGATGGTCGACATGGCGTAGTCCATGTACGACGCGCTCATCTCGTCGGCCAGGCTGATCGAGCGGACATTGCCGCCGGTGGTACCACCGCCGCCGTCGCTGTCGCCCCCCTCGGGTTCGCTGGTCGGCTCTTCCGGCAGTTCGGGGGTCAGGTCGTCGCTCATCGCTATTCCTCTTCTGATCCGAGGTCGGCGTCACGAAGGCACGGCCGACACGAGAGGTACTCAGGCCCGGTCTGGGCGCCCAGCCGACCGAGGTCCACCGCGGACCTGGTCCAGGCGGTGCGTCAGATGTCCAGGTTGCGCACCTTGCGGGCGTGCTCCACGATGTAGTTCTTCCGCGGCTCCACCGCGTCGCCCATCAGCACCGAGACGATGTGATCGGCGCCCACGGCGTCCTCGATGGTCACCTGCAGCAAGGTGCGCGAATCCGGCCGCATGGTGGTGAACTCCAACTGCTCGGCGTTCATCTCGCCCAGACCCTTGTAGCGCTGCACCGTCACCCCACGCCGACCCGACAGCCGCTCCAGCGCCTGGTCGCGCTCGGCCTCGTTCTGGACATACTCGATGCGCCCACCGTGCTTGACGCCGAATAGCGGCGGCTGCGCCAGATAGATGTGGCCGAGCTCGACCAGCGGCCGCAGATAGCGCAGGAAGAAGGTCAGCAGCAGCGTGCGGATGTGGCTGCCGTCCACGTCGGCGTCGGCCATGATGATGATCTTGTGGTAGCGCAGCTTGGCGATGTCGAAGTTGTTCGCCAGCGAGGCACCGTTCTTGCCCTTGCCGCGCTTGCCGTTGCCATTGCCGTTCTGGCCGCCGTTGTCATCGTCCAGCTCGAGGCCCAGATCGAGTTCGGGCTCCTCTTCCTCACCATGCACGATCGCGGCCGCCTCGGCCGCCGCCTGCTCGCGGCGGCGGGCCTCGGCCTCCAGGATCTGGTCGCGAATCTCTTCCCAGTGCGCCGGATCGGCAATGCCCGTGCCGATGGCCGTGACGATGGTCCGGATGGCTTCGTGGTTGAGGATCTTGTCAATCCGGCTCTTCTCGACGTTGAGCGGCTTGCCACCCAAGGGCAAAATCGCCTGGAACCGGCTGTTGCGGCCGGCCTTGGCCGTGCCGGCGGCCGAGTCACCCTCGACGATGAACAGCTCGCACTCATCGGGACTGCGGCTGCCGCAGTCCCACAGCTTGCCCGGCATGCCGCCGACTTCCAGCGCCGACTTGCGCTTGATCAGCTCGGCGGCCCGCCGCGCGGCTTCGCGAGCGCGCGACGCGGTGATGGCCTTCTCGATGACCGCCCGACCCATCGCCGGGTTCTCTTCCAGGAAGGTCATCAGCGCGTCACCGACGATGGAGTTGACCAGCCCGTCCACCTCGGGGTTGGTCAGCCGGACCTTGGTCTGGCTCTCGAAGTTCGGTTCGGGCAGCCGCACCGAGATGACCGCCGCCAGGCCCTCGCGCACGTCGTCGCCGCTGAAGTTCTTGTCCTTCTCCTTCAGCAGGTTGGTGTTGCGCGCGTAGGTGTTGAGCGTGCGCGTCAAGGCGGTGCGCAGGCCGCTCAGGTGCGTGCCACCGTCGGGCGTGTGGATGCAGTTGGCAAAGCAGAGGGTGTTCTCGAGGTAGCCGTCGTTGTACTGCAACGCCACCTCGACGTCGACGCCTTCGCGTTCGTCGTGGATGTAGATCGGCCGGTGCAGCGGATCCTTGGTCTCGTTCAGGTACTCCACGAACTGCGAGATGCCGCCGCTGAAGTGGAACGTCTCCGTCCGCGGCGCCTCGGTGTCCGGGTCGATCTCGCGGTCGTCGGTGAGCACGATCTTCACGCCGCCGTTGAGAAAGGCCAGGTCCCGCAGGCGCTCGGCCAGGCGCTCGAAGCTGTAGGTGGTGAAGGTGAAGATGGTGTCGTCGGGCAGGAACCGCGTCGCGGTGCCGGTGCCCTCGGCGTCGCCGATGACTTCCAGCGGCACGACGGTGCGCCCGCGCTCGAAGCGAATGCGGTGCAGCTTGTCGTAGCGCCGCACATACACCTCGCAGTAGGTGGACAGCGCGTTGACGCACGAGACACCGACGCCGTGCAGGCCACCCGACACCTTGTAGGCCGAGCCCTCGCCGCCGAACTTGCCACCGGCGTGGAGCTTGGTCATGACCACTTCGACCGCGGGCTTGCCCTCGGTCGGGTGCATGTCCACCGGAATGCCGGAGCCGTTGTCTTCAACGGTCACACTGCCGTCGGTATGGATGGTGACCCGAATGGTGTCGCACCGCCCCGCCATCGCCTCGTCGATGCTGTTGTCGACCACTTCCGAAACCAGATGGTGCAGGCCGAGCACATCGGTGGTGCCGATGTACATCGAAGGCCGTTTGCGCACCGCCTCCAGGCCTTCGAGCACCTGAATCTGGGAAGCATCGTAGACGGGTTCACTCGCCACCGGGGTCACCTCCACGGGGGGCGAATGACCGCCCCGAGGAACATCACGCAGGAACACACCACACGCCTGCCGAACGGCGTTCGAGGATGCCGATAGAGTACCACCGAACACCGATTCGGTCAACCGGAAGCGCGGTTCTCAAGCGGCTTTGGGCGGCGCTGGCGATCGGATGTTTGGACAACCACCAGCGGTGTTGGTTTCGCCCGCTCGGGACCGGTCGGCAAGGAGTCAGGCAGCGATGACGACGCGGCTCAGACCGGTGGTCGAAGGCGACCTGGAGACCGTGATCGCGGTCCACCACGCGGCCTATCAGCGCGGACCCGACGCGCGTGATCAGGGGCTGTTCCGGCACAACTGGCGCGACTGGCTCGTGCTCGAAGCCGACGACCGCATCGTCGGCGTCGTGCGCCTCGTGATCGAGACCTTGCGCTACGGCCCGACCACCACCATCCGGAAGGCCGAGGTCGGCCATGTCGGCATCGATCCGGCCCGTCAGGCGCAAGGTCTGGGCACCGCACTGATGCACGCGGTGGTGGCGACCATCCGGGAGCAGGGCGTGCCCCTCGCGCGCCTCGGCGGCTACCAGCCGTTCTATCGCCGGTTCGGGTTCGTGCCGTTCCCGCGTCGCTGCACGCACTTCCCCACCGACCCCGTGCGGGCCGGCGCGGCGACCATCGCCTTTGCCGACAGCGTGCGGACCGACGAGGCGGACGAGGCGTGCCTGCGCCCGTACCATCCGGCCCGTGATTGGGCCGAGCGCGCCCGGCTCGAGGCCACCTTCCTGCAAACCTACCTGGGCGCGCTGTTGCCGGTCCAGGCCGCCGGGCCGGCCACCGGTGGACCCGACCGGACCGGCCTGCACTGGGTCTATGACGCCGGCGACGGCCTGCGCGGCTGGGTGGGCACCTGGGCCTCGGGCGACGAGGCGCAGCTCCATGGCGCCTTCGACCCGGCGCACCCCAGCGCCGCCGCTGCGCTCCTCAAGCGCGTGTTGCGCGAGGTCAGCCGTCAGGGCTACCGTGAGGTGCTCGGGCGACTGCCGTTCTGCCCGGCGCTGGAAGCGGCGCTCGTGCGCGGTGGCGTCGGCTTCGTCCAGCGCGAGGTGTTCACCGCGCCGGCCGGCAACCTGCTGCTGCTCGCCGACCTCGGGCCGTTCGTGGCGGCGGCGACACCCGAATGGAGCCGCCGGCTGGCCGCCGCCGCGTGCCCCTTCAGCGGCGTGCTGCGCCTGTGTGTGGGCGGCCAGGAGGCCTACCTGCGGCTGGCGGCCACCGGCTGTGAGCCGGTGCCGGCCCAGACCGCGGCACTGAGCCTGACCTGCGAGCCCCGCGAGTTCCTGCTCTGCGCGCTCGGCTACCGCGGGTTCGGCGAGGTCGCCGGCACCGTCGAGGGCGACAGCGCCGCCGCGCGGGCCACACTGGCCGCGCTCTGGCCACGCGTCGCCACGGCTTCTGGTCCACTGGGTTGACCCCCTTGCGGAAGGTCACCGCGCGAGCGCGGGCAACCGGACTACCCAGTGGACTGACAGGAGGTTGACGTGAGCATCTGGCATGGAGGCATCGCCCTCTCGCTGGCCGTGATGGTGGGCCAGGCTGTCTCAGCCGCGCCGAAGTTCGACGTGGTACCGGCGAAGCCGTACCAGACGCGCGGTGGCTTGGGCAACGTACTGGCCAAACTCGACGCCGGCAAGGAAGTGAAGATCGGCTACTTCGGTGGCAGCATCACCGCCGCGGGCGGCTGGCGCCCGAAGACGCTGGCCTGGTTCCAGAAGACCTGGCCGAACGCCAAGGCCAGCGAGATCAACGCCGCCATCGGCGGCACCGGCTCCGACCTCGGCGTCTACCGCTACCAGCACGACGTGCTCCAGTTCAAGCCCGACCTGGTCTTCGTCGAGTTCGCGGTGAACGACGGCGGCGCGGCCCCGGAGCAGATCTGGCGAGCCATGGAAGGCATCGTGCGCCAGACCTGGCTGCAGGACCCGACCATCGACCTGTGCTATGTCTACACCTACCGCGTCGGCTATGAGAAGGACGTCGACGCCGGCAACTGCTGGCGCGCGGCGTCGGCCGACGAGCTGCTCGCCGCGCACTACGACATCCCATCGATCAACGTCGCCACGCGCATCTGCGAGTTGCAGCGCGCCGGCCAGTTGGTCTACCAGCCGGCCAAGGGTCCGGACGGCAAGCCGCAGCCGGTGGCCGCCGGCGCCATCAAGTTCTCCGATGACGGCGTACACCCGCTCGACGCGGGTCACCAGATCTACTGCGACCAGATCGCCGAAGCCATCACCGCTTGGCGCCAGGGCGCCACAGCGGCGCCGCACGCGCTGAAGGAGCCGTTCATCGCCGACCACTGGACGGCGGCCAAGATGGTCGAACTGAAGCCGTCGATGCTCAGCGCCGGCTGGCGGAAGCTCGCCCCGACGGACGCCTTCGCCAAGCAGTTCGGCCACCGCGTGCCGAGCCTATGGGAGGCGACCAAGCCCGGCGAGACGATCAGCTTCAAGTTCAAGGGCACCACCGCGTCGCTGTACGACATCCTCGGCCCGAACATGTGCCAGGTGAACATCACCGTCGACGGCAAGGCGCGCTCGAAGCCGGTCCCGCGGTTCGACAGCTACTGCAGTTGGTTCCGCCTGGCCACCCTCGGCCTGGTCGGTGGCGCCGACGCCGTGCACGAAGTGAAGGTCGAGATCGACGCCAAACAGCCCGACCGCAGCTCGGTGACCAAGCTCGAGTCGCAGAAGCCGGGCTATGACCCGAAGAAGTACGACGGCACGGTCTTCCGCGTTGGCGCCATCCTGCTGCTGGGCGACCTCGTCGAGTAACCCGGCGTGCTTGGTGTGAGACCAGACCAGTGGACCCCGGACGGCAGCCGTCCGGGGTTCGGTATATGTCGCCGGGGTGTTGAACCGGGCGCTGTGGCGAACGACAATTGGGTATACCGGTTGTGGCCGGTTCGATGAGGTGGACGCATGAAGCTCGGGCGTCGCTGGCTCCTGATGGTCGTGGCCCAGATGGGACTCACCGCGGCACCGGCGGCCGTGTACCGGGCCGGACTGTCGGCTACCTACGCTCAGTTCGATCCGAACAACCCGGAGCAGGTCACCGCCGTGGTCAACCGGGTCGACGCCTATCCGTGGTTCTACACGGTGCCGGTCGACCTGGAAGTCAACGGCTACAGCCTCACCCGGCAGACCGACCATCCCTGGCCGGACGACGTGCGCGCGAAGATCGACCCGCGGATCATGATCGTGCGCTGGAGCGGCTTCCTGTTCGCGCCCACGGCCGGCACCTATCGCTTCGAACTGCTCGCCGACGACCTCGGCATGCTGCTGCTGGACGACCGCGAGATCGTCAGCCACGAAGGACCACTGGTGGCGCGCCGCGGCCGGCGGCTGGTGGGCACGCGCCCCACGGTGGGCACGGTGGAGCTGACCGCCGGGATGCACCGCTTCGAGCTGCGCTACGGCAACGTCGGGTCCATGGCGGGCATCTTCCTGCGCTGGCAGCCACCCAACCAGAAAGAGATCGGCGTCATTCCCGCCGAGTACCTGCTGCACGACCCGACGGCCAAGGAGAAGGCGCCCGGCGAAGGGATGCGCAAGCCGCCCAAGCTGCTGGGTTCGGGCAGCGGCTTCGTGGTCCATGCCGACGGCTGGTTGCTGACCTGCCACCATGTCGTGGCCGGTGGTGGCTATCCCTCGGTGCTGGCCAACGGCCGCGAAGTGGCCGCCGAGGTGGTGGCCAGCGACGCTCGCCTCGACCTCGCTCTACTGCGCACCTCGCTGCGTGGCTTGCGACCGGTCGCGTTGGCCGATGTCAAAGACCTGAAGCGGCAGGACGAGGTGCTCTGCTTCGGGTTCCCGTTGGCCGACGTGCTGGGCCTCGACCTGAGCACCGAGAACGGTCGCATCACGGCCCTGCGCGAGAAGGACGGCATTCGGGCCATCCAGACCAACGCGCCGGTGAAGCCGGGGAACAGCGGCGGGCCGCTCGTCAACCTGCGGGCCGAAGTGGTCGGCGTGGTCAACGCCCGCCTGGAGATCCACGGCGCGCCCGAGGGCGTGGCGTTCGCCGTGCCGATCGACTACGCCGCGACGCTGCTCCAGAAGATCCCGGGCTTCCGGGCTTCGTTTGGTGGCACCGGTCCGGATCTGAAGCCAGGCGATGTGGATCAGCGCGTCAGCCCGTCGGTGTTGCCCGTGCTGCTGCGCAAGGGTCGCTTGACCGAACGAACCGACAACTGAGGAACGAGGGGAGCCGGCTTGAGCACGCTAATCATCGGCGTGACGCACCATCTGCTGTGCCCGGACGCCTGGAGCGATGCCGACGAGCACGAACGCTCGCTGGTCGAGACCGTGCTGCCGCTGCCCCTGGCCGCCGTCGACCTGTTCGGCCCGCTGGGCCTGGCACCGGAGCGCGTGGCGCGCGAGGCCGCGGCCGTGCGCGACAGCGGCAAGCGCGTGGTCTACACGGCGCCGATGCTGCACCATGTGCCCGGCTGCGACCCGTCGAGCCCCGAGGCGGCCAAGCGCTGCGCCGCGCTGTCGCTGGCGCGACGCCACCTCGACGCCGCGCGGCAGTACGGCGCCCGACTGATCACCTTCGTCTCCGGCGCCGATCCCGGCCCGGCCGAACGCGACGCCGGACGCGACGCCTTCGCGGAGTTCCTCGCCACCATCGCTCAGGAGGCGGCACCGCTGCCGGTGGCTGTGGAGCCGATGGACCGCGACCTCGACAAGCGCGCGCTGGTGGGACCCACGGCCGAGGCGGCGGCCATCATCGACCAGGCACAGCGCCACACCGACGGCGACCTGGGGCTGCTGGTCGATATGGCGCACGTCCCGCTGCTCGGCGAGACCTTCGCCGAGGCACTCGGCGCCACGGGCCGGCGCCTGCGGCATGTCCACCTGGGCAACTGCCTACTGGCCGATGCCAACGACCCGCTCTACGGCGACAAGCATCCGCCGCTCGCCTACCCCGGCGGCCGGCACGGGCCCGGTGAACTGGCATCGTTCCTGGCCGCCCTGGCCGCGCACGGCTGGCTCGGCACCGCCGAGCCCACAGTGAGTTTCGAGGTCCGCCCAGCGGCCGGACAGACACCGGCGGCGACGCTGCAGCAGCATGTCCAGTGGCTGCAGGAAGCAATGGAGGGGCTATGCGCTACCTGATCCGCTGCGACATGGAGGGCATCACCGGGGTCACCCGGTACGACGAGGTCCTGCCGGGGCAGCCGGCCTACGAGGCCTCGCGCGACCTGCTGATGAACGACCTGCTGGCGGTCGTCAAGGGTCTGCGCCTGGGTGACCCCGACGCGGAAACCGTCATCTACGATGAGCACGTCGCTGGGCGCAATGTGCGGGTGGAGCAGTTGCCGCCGCGGTGCCAGGCCATCGTCGGCAAGCCGCCCTACCGCGCCGACTGGGTCGGCGGCCTCGACCGCTCCATCGATGCGATGTTGCTGGTCGGGTTCCACGCCATGTCGGGCACTGCAGGCGGCACGCTGCCGCACTCCTACGAACCCGACATCGCCTCGATCGAGGTCAACGCGGCCCGGGTCGGCGAGATCGGTGTCGAGGCGGCCTTGGCCGGCGAGATGGGCATTCCCACGATTCTCTACTCGGGCGATTCGGCAGGCGCCGACGAGGCCGACGCACTGATTCCGGGCATCGTGGTGGCCGCCGTCAAGGAGTCCCTCGGCGAAAACGCCGCCCGCTGTCTGGGGCCGGTCGACAGCGCCGCGTTGCTGACCAGCACCGCCGAGCACGTCGCCCGACAGCTCGGCTGGCGCTCACCGCTGAAGCTGGGCATGCCGGTCGATGTCGTCATCACGCTCCACGACACGCCCTACCGCGAAGCGTTCGAACGCCTGCACCCGCACCTCATCCACGGCGACCAGGTCGTCCTGCACCGCGAGCGCCTGGCCGAGGCGTGGGCGGACTACTGGCGGATGAAGGTCGCGGCGCAACGCGCGATGGCGTGAGCCGTCCGCGGACGGTGGCGGGTCGGCGCGGCAACGAGTAGACCAGGGCCGGCGGTTCGCGCTTGGCGTACGCCTTGACATGGCCGTCGACGAAGCCGAAGTTCGCCCAGCCGTTGTGCCGCCAGTCGATGGTCGGCTCGTCGTCACTCTCGGCGAAGGCGACCCACTCGGCCGGTTGGGCCAGCGCCAGCGGGATGCCGTAAGGATCGCGCAGATTGTAGTAGTAGGCCGAGCCGTAGAAGTGCCCGCCACCGGTCGCCGGGCAGCGCCAGGAGTCGTGGTGGCCGAACGACGGCTGCGACCACCGGTTCTCGGCTTCGACGGCCGTCGGCAAGCGGTCATCCCAGTCCTGCACATACTCGGCGAGTGCCCGCCCGAGGTCGCGCAGGTTGGCGACGCATTGGGCATTGCGCTCGGCCTGGAGGCGGCGCAGCCACGGCGGGACGAACCACAGCACGGCGAGCACCACCACGCACGCCAGAGCGCCGGTCAGCAGCAGGCAGAGCCAGCACCCGCGGCGGACAGCGCGGCGGTCGGCCGGCGATGACGGTGCCGCCGGCGGCGCTGCCGTCGGCGCGCGCCGGATGCCGCAGCGCACCTGGGCCGCCAGGATGTCGGCCTCGGC
>CAZHGD010000065.1:0-37354 GCA_964531735.1 uncultured Fimbriimonadaceae bacterium
GGCCAGGAGGTGGTGAGCGGCGAACCGCACGGCCCACTCGCCTGGAAGCACACCCTGTCGGCGCCCGCGGTTTGACACGGTCAGTCGGCGTGGCTTACGATCCAGGCCAGACGAGGACGCGTGATGGCCGCGGCAGCACAACGCAGAGGCCTGACTCCAGCGGAGTACCTGGCGCTGGAACGTCGCGCTGAGTTCCGTAGCGAGTTCGTCAACGGCGACATCGTGGCGATGGCCGGCGGCACGCGCACCCACGGACGCATCAGCATCAGCCTGGCCCGGATCCTGGGCAACCATTTGGCCGGGGCGCCTTGCGAGCCGTTTGGCGCCGACATGCGAGTGTCGGTCAGCCAGACCGGCGGCTATTTCTATCCCGACCTGTCCGTGGCCTGCGGCCCGGTGTTCGAGGACACCGACCAGGACACCTTGGTCAACCCCAAGGTGATCGTCGAAGTCCTGTCACCGTCGACCGAGGCGTACGACCGCGGCGCGAAGTTCCAGCACTACCGGCGACTGGAGTCGCTCCAGGACTATGTGCTGGTGTCGCAGGATCGACCATTGGTGGAAGTGTTCAGCCGCCAGGGCGAGCAATGGCTGCTGACGACCTATGGCAGCCTGGACGAGGTGGCCGCGGTGCCGTCGATCGGCGCGCGGCTGTTGCTGCGCGACATCTACGAACGTGTCGAGTGGCCGGAGGGCGGGTCGCTCCCGGCTTCGCGCGAACCTGAACAGAGCGAGGAGTCTGGCTGATGGCCAAGTACGTGGGACTGTGTCAGTTCACCGACCAGGGCGTGCGCGCGGTGAAGGAATCGGCCAAGCGGGCCGACGCGAACCGCGCTTTGGCGAAGCAGTGCGGCGTGACCATCAAGGAGATCCTGTGGACGCTGGGCGCGGTCGACCTGGTGATGGTCTTCGAGGCGCCCAACGATGAGGCGGCCACCGCGTATATGCTGAGCATCGCCGCCAAGGGCAATGTCACGACGCAGACCATGCGGGCGTTCGACGCCGAGGAGTTCGGCGCCGTCACGGCCAAGATGGCCTGAGCTGCCGTCGGCTATCGGCGGACACGGCTCCGGCCGAGCGCCCGCCGATGGCCTACGGGATGGCTTCCAGAACCACGCTGTCGACGCACCAGGTGGTGCCCGGCTGTCCCATGCTGGCCAGGCCGAACCAGGCGAGTTGCGCGAACTCCGGGTGCAGGTAGGGCAGGTCGGCGAAGGTCTGGGCCGGCTGACCCGGCGCGGTGACCACCAGCTTGAACCGCTTGGCGGCCGATGGTCCCAGGTCGAGCACCATCTCCAGATGCACCCACTGTCCCAGCGGGAGCTTGGCCAGCGGCTTGCCGGCCGCGCTGAGCGTACCGTCCTCGGCGACGCTCAGGCTCGGTCCTTCGCGGTAGTCGAAGCCGGCCTGGCTGTAGTCGCGCAGCATGACGGCGCAGACGCAGGGCCGCTCGGCGGAGTTGAGCAGGTCGCAGGCGACCCGCACTCGTCCCGAGGTGTGAGGGCGACTGCTGTAGAACACGTGCGGCTGCCAGACGAACGGCAGCCCCGGTATCTCGGTCAGCCGCAGGCACTGGCCGCCGCCCGCGATCGAGTCCACCCGGATGGCGGCCGGCTGGTCCGCAGGCAGGCAGGTCCAGCCAGCGGGTGGCTTGCCGACTTCACCGGATTCGAAGCCGTCGCGGAACGGCCGAGGGGGTGGCGGCGGTGGCGGTGGCGGCAGCTTGGGCAGGGGCTCGCGCCGGAGCGCCTGCGGCGCGCCGACCCAGTCAGGAGACCCGGTCAGCCCCACGGCCGCCAGGTCGCAGGGCGCGAAGCCGAGGCGCAGGGCCGGCGAATCCGGTGCCAACCGGAAGTCGCGGTTGGCCGCGTCGGCGAACTTCGGGTCGGCGACCAGCGAGTCCTGGTCGCGGCCGCTCTCACGCCACTTGGCGAACGAGACGCCGCTGAACAGCGGCTCCTTGCCCGAAGTGTCCCAGTAGAGGTTGTGGTTGAACGCCGTCTTGGCGCGCAGCGGGCTCCAGTGGGCGCTGGTGGCTTGGCCCTGGTCACACAGCACGATGTTGTGCTCGAAGGTGTACGACAGATGCTCCTCGGCCCGCGCACACGTCACCGGCTCGCGTCCGGCGAAGGCGATGATGTTGTTCCGGATCACGTTCTCGCGGCCGTAGTGCTGGTGGAAGCCACCGGCGCCGACGTTGTAGACGACGTTGTGCTCGACGCGGATACCGGTGGAGCCCTCGTCGAGGTAGATGCCGGTGCCGCCGGTCATCAGCGGCGTCGGGATGACGTCGTGCACCAGGTTGTGGTGGAGCACGGTGCCAGGCGAGACACCGAGGCAGTAGATGCCGCCGCCGTCGCTGAACAGCCCGTTGCTGATGTGGTGGACGTGGTTCCAGCCGATCTCGTTGTGGTTGGCCGAACTCGGCGCATAGCCCCATGACCAGCCGCACGAGATGCCGATGTGGCCGAAGTCGCTGATCTCGTTGTGCAGTACCCGGTTGCCTGACGACGGTCCGACCCAGATGCCCGAGCTGCCGCGGAAGACCTGCGAGCCGTGGTGCAGCCAGCAGTTCTCGACCGTGTTGCGCCGGACCAGCAGGTCGGGCGCGTCCTTGTAGGCGTGGGGCCCGATGTAGAGCGCACCGCCACCGACATCATGCACGTGGCAGCGGCGCAGCTCGTTGTCGGTGGAGCCCTCGGCCAGCCAGATGCCGTTCTCGCCGACGTGGGCCAGCTCGCAGTCCTCGAAGACGGTGTGCCGTAGTCCCAGACCGTGGATCGTGGCGGGTCGTTCCACGGCTCCTTGCTGGTCGGTGGGCATCTTGGCCGAGACCGCGAAGTCGGCGTGCTGGAAGCTGATCCCGCGGAAGGCGAGGTGCTCGACAAACTGCTGCCGACTCGGATCGCCGCGGAACGAGAGCAGCGTCTGCGGTACCACCGGCGCGATTACCTCGGCCGTCGACATGTCCTCGCCGGGCAGCGGCAGGTACGACAGCGTGCCGTCGCTGCGGTCCAGGTACCACTCGCCCGGCGCGTCGAGTGCCTCGCGGACGTTCTCGACGTGGTAACGCGTGTTGTACTCCCACCAGTAGCCGATGGGCCAGGTGGAGTAGGGCGCCAGCCGGACCGTGTGCGTGGCCGGGTCGAGGCTGGTGATGGTGTGGATGGACGTGGTCCAGGAGTGGTACAGCACCACCGTCGCATCGCTCATGTTGTGCCAGGTGGTCAGGTCGCGGTCGCGGTAGATGAAGCCTTGCTTGGCGAGGATATCCGGCGACCACCACTTGCCGCGGTCGATAGGTGCCAGGATGTCGGCGGTGTAGAGATAGCCGACGTTGGGGATGCGTGCGCGGGTGCGGCGCCCACCGTTGACGAAGAGCTGGTTGAAGTACCACTGGCCGGCAGTGACCTCGGGGATGGTGGTCTGCCAGACGCCGTGGCCGGCGCTACGCCAGCCGGTCAGCCGACGTCCGCCGGAGAGCACCGGACGCTCACCCGGGTAGGCGGCGTAGGTGACCGGCGCCTCGGTCGTCCCGCTGTCCGCCGGCGTGAACTCGAGGGTCTTGGTGATCCGATGGACCCCGCCACGCAGATAGACGGTGCGTGGCTGCCGTTGCCCGCTGGCACGGAGCCGGGCCAGTTCGGCCCGGGCCCGCCCGATGGTGGCGAACGGTGCCGCGGCGGTCCCGGCAGCCGCGTCGTCGCCGCTGGGCGACACGTAGAGCGCGTTCTGGTCAGGCGCGGCGTTGACGAGCGCGGGCCAGAGGAGGGTTGCGGCCAGCACGGTGGTCATCGCGGTGGCTCCGGTCTGGCAGGCGCTTCGGCCTGCGCCAGCCAACTCCTCTCGGCGGTGTGGGCAGGTGGTCGGTCGCTGTCGGCGAAGGCGCCCGGGGCGCAGGTTCGCGGGAGCGCCGTCGTGGGAGTGGCATGGTGAAAGCGCAGCGGCAGCGGTCTCTGGTGGTGGCCATGTTGGCTGGCCTGGTCACGAGCCGATTGGCGGCCGGCGCGGTCTGGACGACCGGCGATGGGCTGGCGGTCCGGCTATCCGACACCACCGGTGTTGCGGAGCAGGTGACGGTGGACGGCCGCCCCCTGCCGTTGGCGACCGGGTCGCGGTGCGGCCTGGTCGTGCAGGAGTACCGGCTCGACGCCGCCACGCCGGAGCGGGTACTGCTCCACCTCGATGCCGAGCGCGAGGATGGCTCGTGGACCGCGGCCGCGTTCGCGGACTGGGCCACCGCGGCCGACACCGTTCGCCGACGCGAGGGCGGCGCCGCCGGCGGACGAGCGTACATGCAGATCGGTGATGGGCACAGCCCCGGGGTCGGCCTGGCCGCGGCCGCGCGGCTGGTGGTCAAGCCGGGCGACCGGTGCCGCATCGCGTGGTCGGGGCGAACCCGGGCCGCAGGGCCAAGCTACATCCTGTGTGTGCGGCTGTTCGACGCTGGCGGCCATGATGTCAGCGCCGTCGCCAGCGCACCGCAGGGTTGGGCGTACAGCCCGAACTCGCTGGCCCACTACCGGACCGACGTCGCCAACACGCGGCCCGACGTGTGGGAGCCCTTCTCGTATCCATACACGGTGCCCGACGGCGTCGCCACCATGCAGGTCTCGCTGCGCGTCTACCGTGGTGGCGACCTGCTGGCTGACGTGGATGACCTCAAAGTCACGGCCAGGCCGAGTGGCTGGCTGCCACCGACCGACTGCACGGGTGCTGTCCGCGCCACGGCCGACGGTCTGGAGCAGCGCTGCGAACTGGGCGACCAGCAGTTGGCCGTGCTGGCGCGCTATCGCGGCGGCGCCGAACGGCTGGACGCCGAGGTGACCGTCACGTCGCTGGGCGCGCCGCGTGACCGGTGTCTGCGGCTGAGCTACCGCTTGCCGGTCGACCTGGCCGGTTGGGTGTGGGCTGGCGAACCACGCCAGTCGGAGAGTATGTCGCCTGGGCGCCGCTATGCGAACGAGGTGGGCTGGGCCGGACACCCGTGGAGCCGCTACCCGCTCGCGTCGGTCAGTCACGGTGCGGTGGGCCTGGCTGTGGCGACGGCGCTCGACCCGCCGCTGGTGCAGTCGTTTGCCGCCGACACCGGCGGGTTGAGCACCGTGTGTGACCTGGCGCTGTCGGCCACGCCGGTGAAGGCACCGGCGCGGTTCACTTTCAGCTTCTACCGGCACGACGCGGCGTGGACCTTCCGTGCGGCGCTGGAGCGCTACTACCGCCTGTTCCCGGGCTTGGCCGACGGTGGCGGACCCTATGGTGCCTGGACTCTGCGACTGCCGAAGCCGGAGGTCGCCCGACCCGCGGACTTCGGACTGCGGTTCTACGAGTGCGGCGCCCTCCGGCCGGAGGTGCGCGAGGTCTGCCGCGCCCAGCAACTCCGCACCTGCTTCTACATCGAGCCGTGGGGCCGCCGGCAGTTCTTCGCCGCGGCCAAGACGCGCGCCCAGTTGCCCCCGTATGAGCAGCGGCTGGCCCAGTTGCGCGAGTGGGCACAGAGCCGTGACGCCACGGCGCGCTGGGGCGCGGCGCCGCGCCGCGAAGCCGCGCAGGCCGTGCTCAACTCGCTGCTGATCGGCGCCGAAGGGCAGGCCGAGCATCTGGTCGACCTCTACGACACCTGGGCGCAGTGGTGGCAGTTGAGCACCGACCCAGACCTGCCGTCACCGAGCATCGCGTCGCTCTGCTGGCAGTACGAAATCGAGCCGGCGCTGACCTGGGCCGATGGGATCTACCTCGACAGTGTCAGCATGGTGGCGGCCGGCTATGAGGACCATGATCGAGCGCACCGCGCGGCGCTGGGCCTGCCGCTGACGTTCTCGTTGGCCACTGGCACGCCGGTCGCTCTGAGCGGACAGGCGCACTACCAGTTCATCGCCCGTCTGCGAGCCGACCTGCACCGGCGCCAGAAGACGCTGATGGCGAACCTGTTCGCGCCGGCCACCCGGCTCTACGGGCATCTGGCGGACGTGGCCGGGTGCGAACTGGGTGGGCTGCAAGGCGATGACGAGGCGCTTCAGCAGCGGGTCTATGCGTACCATCGGCCGGTGACCAACCTGCTCCAGTGGCGCTGGGCCATCCTCGAGCGGGTGCCGGCGATGACGGCTGAGCAAGTGGAAGGCTATCTGGCCAACCAGTTGCTCTACGCGTTCCACCCCGGCATCAGCACCATTGGCGGGGGCACCGAGCCCGGTTACCGAGGGCTGCACCGCTACTTCGAGGACGCGGCGCTGTTGGCGCGCGACCGACCGCTGTTCGCGCGCTACCTGCCCGTCTACGACGCGCTGGCGCAAGCCGGCTGGGAGCCGGTCACGCATGCCCGGGCGAAGGACAGTCGCCTGTTGGTCGAGCGCTTCGGCCGCGGTCCGGGCAGCTACCTGGCGGTCCACAACCCGACCGCGACGCCGCTCCCGGCGGCGTTGGTGCTGGACGACTCGTGGTGGCGGCAGGCGCTGGGCGGTGAGGCTCCACCGGCGTTCGCCGTGGTGCTCGGCGAGGCCGCTGCGGCCGGGGGCGACCCGATGATCGGCGCACAGCGGACGCTGGTGCTGCGGGCCGCTGCGACCAACCGGTAGGCGCCAGCAGCTTTGGGCGTGGGTCCGGCGGTCCTCGTGATATGATACGCAGGACTGGCCGAAACCGTACCGAAACCGCCAGGCAATCCCGCTGCCTGCTCCGCGAACGACGACGTCGGTGCGGGTCCGCCAACAAGCTGAAGGAGCCCCTATGCCGCGCCGCGACGACATCCACAAAGTACTGATCATCGGGTCCGGCCCGATTGTCATCGGCCAGGCCTGTGAGTTCGACTACTCCGGCACTCAGGCGTGCAAGGCCCTGCGAGCCCTCGGCTACCAGATTGTGCTGGTCAACTCGAACCCGGCGACCATCATGACCGATCCGGGCATGGCCGATGTGACCTACATCGAGCCGCTGAACCTGGAGCGCGTGACGGCGATCGTCGAGCACGAGCGGCCCGACGCGCTGCTGCCGAACCTGGGTGGTCAGACCGGCCTGAACCTGGCCGCTGAGCTGGCGCGAACGGGTGTGCTGGAGCGCTATGGCGTCCGGATCATCGGTGTTCAGGCCGATGCCATCGAGCGCGGCGAGGACCGCATCGCCTTCAAGGACACGATGAACCGGCTCGGCATTCCGATGCCCGCCAGCGATCCGGCGCTGAGCCTGGCCGAGGCCGAAGCCATCGCGGCGCGGCTGGGCTATCCGGTGGTGGTGCGGCCGGCGTACACGATGGGTGGCACCGGTGGCGGGCTGGTCTACAACGTGGACGAACTGCGGGTGGTCGCCGCGCGCGGTCTGGCCGCCAGCCTGGTGGGGCAGGTGCTGATCGAGCAGTCGGTGCTCGGCTGGGAAGAGCTGGAGTTGGAGGTCGTGCGCGACGCCAAGAACCAGCTCATCACGGTCTGCTTCATCGAGAACATCGATGCCATGGGCGTCCATACGGGCGACTCGTTCTGCTCGGCGCCCATGTTGACCATCGCGCCCGAGTTGCAGGCCAAGCTGCAGAAGTGGTCCTACGACATCGTCGAGGCGATCCAGGTCATCGGCGGCACCAACATCCAGTTCGCCCACAACCCGCGGACCGGCGAGGTGGTGGTGATCGAGATCAACCCGCGCACGTCGCGCTCCTCGGCGCTGGCCTCCAAGGCCACGGGCTTTCCCATCGCGCGGGTGTCCTCGCAGTTGGCGGCGGGCCTCGACCTGGACGACATTCCGTACTGGCGCGACGGCACGCTGGACAAGTACACGCCGTCGGGCGACTACGTGGTGATCAAGTTCGCGCGGTGGGCGTTCGAGAAGTTCCGCGGCTCGCTCGACCAACTCGGCACGCAGATGCGCGCGGTGGGCGAGGTGATGAGCATCGGCAAGACCTACCAGGAGGCCTTGCAGAAGTCGATCCGCTCGCTGGAGAACGGCCGGTACGGGCTGGGCTTCGCCAAGGACTACCACCAGCGGACGCTGCAGGAACTGCTGGAGATGCTGGGACAGGCGACCTCCGAGCGGCAGTTCATCCTCTATGAGGCGCTGCGCAAGGGCGCGACCACCGAGCGGCTCTATGAGCTGACGCACATCAAGCCCTGGTTCCTGGAGCAGATGCGCGATCTGGTGGCCTGCGAAGAGCGCGTCCTGGCACACCGCGGCACGCTGCCGCCGGACGACCTGCTGACCGAGGCCAAGCGCAAGGGCTTCGCCGACCGCTACCTGGCCAAGTTGCTCGAGGTGAGCGAGCGCGAGGTGCGCGAGCGGCGCCAGGCCATTGGCGTGGTCGAGGGGTGGCACCCGGTGCCGGTGAGCGGCGTGGAGGACGCGGCCTACTACTACTCCACCTACAATGCGCCTGACGCCACGACGACGACCGACCGGCGCAAGGTGATGATCCTGGGCGGTGGGCCGAACCGCATCGGTCAGGGCATCGAGTTCGACTACTGCTGCGTCCATGCCGCCTTCACGCTGCGCGACGCGGGGTTCGAGACCATCATGGTCAACTGCAACCCCGAGACCGTCTCGACCGACTACGACACCTCGGACAAGCTCTACTTCGAGCCGCTGACCGTCGAGGATGTGCTGAGCATCCACGACAAGGAGCGACCCGACGGCGTGGTGGTGCAGTTCGGTGGTCAGACGCCGCTGAACATCGCTGCCGAGCTGGAGGAGGCCGGCGTCAAGATCCTCGGCACGCCGCCGGTGGTGATCGCGTTGGCCGAGGACCGCGACCAGTTCCGCCGGCGCATGGCCGAGATGGGCATTCCGATGCCCGAGTCGGGCATGGCCAGCACCTTCGAAGAGGCCCGCGCGGTGGCCGAGCGCATCGGTTACCCGCTGATGGTCCGCCCGTCGTTCGTGCTGGGCGGCCGCGGCATGGAAGTGGTGCTCGATGAGGACATGCTGCGCGAGTACGTGGCGGCGGCCGTGGATGTGACGCCCGAACGGCCGATCCTGATCGACCGCTTCCTGGACGACGCGGTGGAAGCCGAAGCCGACGCGCTCTCGGACGGCACCGATGCGTTCGTGCCGGCCGTCATGGAGCACATCGAGTTGGCGGGCGTCCACTCGGGTGACTCGGCCTGCGTCATCCCGCCGGTCAGCATCTCGGCCGAGCACCTGGCCACCATCCGCGACTACACGCGGCGCATTGCGGTCGACCTGAAGGTGGTCGGGCTGCTCAACGTGCAGTACGCCATCTCCGCGGACGGTGTCGTCTACGTGCTGGAGGCGAATCCGCGCGCCTCGCGCACGGTGCCGCTGGTGTCGAAGGTGTGCAACATCTCGATGGCCCGCGTCGCGACGCAGTTGATGCTCGGTGCCAAGCTGGCAGACCTGGACCTGCCGACCCGCGAGGTGCCGCACTACGGTGTCAAGGAATCGGTCTTCCCGTTCAGCATGTTCCCCGAGGTCGACCCGGTGCTGGGCCCCGAGATGCGTTCGACGGGCGAGGTGCTCGGTCTGGCCGATTCGTTCGGCATGGCCTTCTACAAGGCCGAAGAGGCGGCGCAGGCCACCTTGCCGCTGTCGGGCGCGGTGCTGCTGAGTTGCGCCGAGAAGAACACTCGGCTGGTCGAGGTCGGCCGCGAGTTCGACCGTCTGGGCTTCCAGATCAAGGCCACCGAAGGCACGCGCCGTTACCTGCAGGAGCACGGCGTCGCAGCGGAGCTGATCCTGAAGCAGCACGAAGGCCGCCCGAACATCTCCGATGGCATCACCAATGGCGAGATCCAGTTGGTGATCAACACGCCGATCGGGCGGCGCGGCCTGATCGATGACTCCTACATCCGCAAGGCCGCCATCCGCCTCAAGGTCCCCTACATCACCACGCTGGCGGCGGCCATAGCGGCCGCCAAAGGCATCGCCGCGGCCCGGCAGGGCGAGGCTCAGGTGAAGTCGCTGCAGCGGTACCACGAAGGGCTGTAGTCACAGCGCGCGGCCACCTGACGGCCAGCGATCGAGGCGTCGCCTCGGTCGCTGGCCGTTGTGTTTGGCGACGCCCGAGACCACTGCGGGCGTCGCGGCAGCGCCAGGCAAGCGACCGTCGCGCGCCACGACGCCGGCCGGCGGTGTGCAGGGCACGGTCAAAAGGTCATGGCATGGCCTGACCGTACATCGCTATACTTCAGCGTGATGCGCTCGGGGCAACTGACGACGATGGCGTCGCCTGCCCTGACGTCGCCGTCGGTCTGCCTACGGCCTGCCAGGCGGCTGGCTGCGCAGGAGAAGCGAGATGCCTCCTTCAGTGTCGGTGCGAGCGGTGCCCGAGGCGTGCGACCTGGTGATGAAGGGCGGGATCACCAGCGGCATCATCTACCCGCCGGCCGTCTACGAGATCTCGCGGAGGTTCCGTCTGGCGAGTGTCGGTGGCACCTCCGCGGGCGCCATTGGGGCTGGAGCGGCGGCGGCGGCCGAGTACTGCCGCCAGACGCGCGATGATGGCGGCTACCAGTGCCTGAACCAGGTTGCTGAGGAACTGGCCGTGCCGGGCAAACTGGTGAGCCTGTTCCAACCAACGCCGTCGGCAAAGGCCGGCTTCGAGGCCCTTCTGGCCTGGCTGGGCGGGTGCGGATGGCGGGGGGCGCTGAGGTCGCTGGCATCCGGTCGCGGCGTCGCTCTGGTTGTTGGCGGCGTGAGTGGCGCGGTCGGCGCGTTGGCGCTGGTGATCGTCTGGGCTGCCGTGTCCTCGCCGCTGGCCTCTGGTGGCGCGGCCGGGCCGACGGCCGAGGTGCCTTGGTGGCCGTGGGTCGCCGGGGCGATGGGTCTGAGTCTGCTGGACAAGGTGGTTCACTGGCGGTCGGTGTCGTTGACGCGGGTCTGCTGGCAGGCCATGTTGTGGAGCGCGCTGGCGCTGCTGCTCTGGCGGGCTGGAGTGGCGTTGGCGGCTGGGCCGCCGGCCCGGTGGCTGACCGCCCATGCGCTGAGCCTGGGCAGCTTCGTGCTCTATGGCGTCGGCGGTGTGGTGGGCCTGCTGTCCGCGGGCCTGCTGGCGCCCGGGCAGCGGTTGCTCGCCCTGCTGGGGCCGGAACATCGGTGGGGCCTCTGCCCCGGCACCACGCAGCACGGTGCGCAGGGCGAGGGTCTGACCGACTGGCTGCACGGCAAGATCCAGCAACTGGCCGGGCGCTGGGACGGCGTTGCGCCGAGCAAGGGCGCCCCGCTCACCTTCGGCGACCTGCAGTCAGTCGGGGTGAACCTGCGGCTGATGACCACCTGTCTGACGCTTGGCCGCCCCTACAGCTTTCCGATGGCGGCGAGTGACTCGCATCGGTTCCACTGGCGCCGCGAGGAGTTCGAGGGGCTGTTTCCGGCCGACGTGGTGGAGTTCATGGCGGAGAGGGCCGCTGGCGTGACCACCACGGAGGAGGGCTGGGCTGACCAGTTGCCCCTGCCGGAGCCCGCTGATCTGCCGATCATCGTCGCGGTGCGGATGAGCCTGAGCTTCCCGGTGCTGTTCTGCGCGGTGCCGCTGTGGCGGATGCACTACTACGGCAAGGAGCAGCACCAGGCGCCACACCCCGAGCGGGCGTGGTTCGTCGACGGCGGGCTGTGCAGCAATCTGCCGATCCAGATGTTCGACCGGCTGCTGCCACGGCGACCGACGCTGGCGCTGAACCTCGAGTATCTGGCGGCCGGCGAAGCGGTGGTCGCCGACGGGATCGTCCAGCCGGAGACGAACCTGTCGCGGCAGCAACCGCGGTGGGCCTGGAAAGGCACCGGGGGCGTGCTGGGTCTGCTGGGTGCCGCGTTCGACACGGCCAAGGGCTGGCAGGACAACACGCAGATGGTGACGCCGGGCTACCGCGACCGCCTGGTGCATGTGACCATGGCGGCCGATGAGGGCGGCATGAACCTGGAGATGCCGAAGGAGGTGATTGACCGCATCGCCGCGCGAGGGCGTCAGGCCGGCAAGGAACTGGCCGAGCGCTTTGCGGCGCCGACGCATCCGATGGGTTGGTGCAACCACCGCTGGGTGCGCTACCGGGCGGTGATGGCGCGACTGGAGGAGGCCTGGGGCGACCTGCGCCAACTGAACAGTGAACTGGAGGGTGGCTTGGCTGGGCTCGCGGAGCCCCCCGACCTGTTCGACCCGGTCACCGGTGATCCGGTGCATCCGTACCAGCGCCCTTACAACCAGCCGTTGGCCAAGGTCGACCTGGAGGCGTTGGCCGCCCTGACTGACGCCTGGCGGCCGTGCTTCGTGGCCGGCGAGCCGCGGCCGAGCTCCGAGCTCGGCATCCGGCCGCGAGTGTAGGTCGGCGCGGCGCCGTCAGTACAACGTGCGCGCGTGCGACGAGGCCACCGTCGGGATGCCCGGTACCGCTCGGACGCGGTCGGCGATCAGGCTCAGGCCGGTGCGGGAGTCTACCTTGCCGGTCACCATGACCACCGGATGCTGCAAGGGGATGTGGCCATCGCGCTGGTAGATGTCCTTGAAGCAGGTGATGGAGACCAGTCCGGTTTCGTCCTCCAGGTCGAAGAACAGCGTGTTGCGGCCGGTGCGGGTGGGCGGCCGGTGTGGGCGGAGCACCAGACCGGCGAAGCAGAAGCGGTCGCCGGCTGAGGAGCCGGTGAAGTCGGCGATGGGGCGCACGCCATGGCGGGCCAGCTTGGGGCGGGCGAGTTCCACCGGGTGGCCGGTCGGCGCAAAGCCGAGCGCGTCCCACTCGGCCGCGATCTGGTCCCAGAGCGAGAACCAGGGCAGTCGTGGGTCGGGCGGTGGGTCGCAAGGGGGCAGGTCGAGGCGGTTCGGGCCTTCGTGGGTCGGGGCCGGTGTCTCTTCGAGTTGCCAGAGCAGCATCCGCCGATGAGGTGACAGGTCATCGCAGGCGCCGGCGCGAATCAGCGCCGCCACCCGGTCGCGTGGCAGGTGCGTGGCGCGCATCAGACCCGCCAGGCTGTGGTGCGGCCGGGTGTCGACGATGCGTTCGGCGCTGGCCGGCTCGATGCGCTTGATCTGCGCCAGACCGACCTCAATGGCACCGTCGCTGGCCTCGGTGCGCGCCGGGCCGTTGTTGAGGCAGGGCGGCACGATGCGGATGCCGCGGCGGCGGGCCATGGCGATCAGCGTGTGGGGCGCGTAGAAGCCCATCGGCTGGTTGCGCAGCAGGCCGGCCAGGTACTCGGCCGGATAGTGCTCCAGCAGGAACACACTGCGATAGGCGGTGTCGGCAAACGCGGCGGCATGGCTCTCGCAGAAGCCATAGCCGGCGAAGCAACGGACCGCCTCGAAGATCCGCTCGGCGGTGGCGCGGTCGCGGCCGTTGGCCACGGCCTTGACGCAGAACTGCTCGCCGAGGGCGTGCATGGCCTCCTCGCTCCGGTAGTGGCTGATGCTGCGCCGCAGGAGATCGGCTTCCGCCGGCGTCAGCCCGGCGGCGACGCGCGCGACCTCGATGACCTGCTCCTGGTAGACCAGGACCCCGTAGGTCTTGGCCACAATCGGCTCCAGTTCGGGCAACCAGAACTCGATGGGCTCCTGGCCGTTGCGGCGGCGCAGGTAGTGCTCCACCATGTTGCCCGCCATGGGACCGGGGCGGATCAGGGCCAGCGCCGCGACCAGCGGCTCGAAGCAGTCGCAGTTGAGGCGCGCGTGGAGCGAGCGCTGCGCCGGCGACCCGACTTCGAAGGCACCGATGGTCTCGCTGCGGCGTAGTCGTGCATAGGTGGCTTCGTCGTCCAGCGGTTGGTCGAAAATCTCGAACGCAGGCTGGTACCGGCGGATGAACCGATTGGCGTCTTCCAGCACGCTGAACATCGGCAGGCAGAGACAATCGAACTTGCAGAGGCGGTCTTCCACGTCCTCCTTGTCGCCCTGGATGACCCGGAACGGCTTGCCGGCGTTCTGCACCGCCACCAGATCGCTCAGCGGCTCGGGCATGATGATGACGCCGCCGAGATGGGTGCCCAGGTGGCGCGGGATGCCGGTCATCAAGGGCAGGAGCGAGCGCAGCCGGTGGTAGCGCGCTTCGGCCCAGGGGCTATGGCGCACGTCGGGGTACTTGATCTCGGCGCCGTCGATCTGGTCGCAGCCGAGGGTCGGCAGTGACTTGGCCAGGCGGCCGACGTCTTCCGGCGGCAGGTCGAGGGCTCGCCCGAGGTCGCGAATGGCGCTGCGGGCATGGTAGCGCATATAGGTGCCGGTCATGGCCACATGGTCCGGGCCATAGCGCTCGACGATGTAGTCGATCACCTGGTCGCGCCCGGCGCGGTCGAAATCGACATCGATGTCGGGCAGGCTCTCGGTGCGCTGCTCGTTGAGGAAGCGCGCGGGCGTGATGTCGCGGCGCCAGGCATCGACATTGGTGATGCGCAGCACATAGCAGACCACGCTGCCGGCGGCCGAGCCGCGGCCGGCACAGCGGATGCCCTGGCTGCGGGCCCAGCGGCAGACGTCCCAGACCAGCAGGAAGTAGCCGGCCAACCGCAGCCCGACGATGATGCGCAACTCCTCACGCACACGCTCCCGCACGGCGGGCAGCAGGGCGGGCGGATAGCGCTCGTGCAGCCCGTCCAGAGCCAGCCGCTCCAGGTAGGCCGCCTGTTCGTTCGGTTCCAGGCCGTTGTAGCACGGCACATAGCGGTCCTGCGACAGGCCGACGGAGTCGCATGCTTCGGCGATGCGGACCGTGGCTGCGATGGCCTCGGGCAGATCGGCGAAGCGTCGCCGCATGGCGCGTTCGCTGCTCAGGTACTGCAGGTCGTTCACCGGTCGCCCGCTGAACGGGGTGTCGACGGTCTGGAGAAAGCGGGTGCAGGTCAGGATGTCATAGAGCGGATAGTGCTCCTGGCGGACATAGCGCACGTCGCCGGTGGCGGCATAGCGCAGTCCGAGCCGTTGCGCCAGGGCGACCTGCTGGAGCGTCAGCCGCTCATCGCCGGGACACCCGAGGCGCTGCAACTCGACCACCACCTGGCCGGGTCCGTGACGCTCGCAGAGCGCGCGCAGCCAGCGTTCGGCGAGGTCTTCACGGCCGGCTCGCAGCGCGTCGGCCAGATAGCCGTGCCGGCCACCGGTCAGCACGAACAGATGCCTGCCGGCGGTGGCCGCCAAGTCAGGCCAGTCGGCCGGCCCGCCGCCGCGGGACCAATCATCAGCGATCGGTCCACTGCGGTTGCCGACATCTGCCAACTCCCCCTCTCCGCGGGCGGAGAGGGGGGGCGGGGGTGAGGTCGCGCGATCCGGGTCTGGTGTCGCCGATGCGGGCACCTCACCCCCCCAGCCCCCTCTCCGCCCGCGGAGAGGGGGAGTTGACGGGTGCTGGGCTGACTGCGCCGCTCCGCGCGCGCCCGGCTTCAGGTGCATGCGCGACACCAGCCGGCAGATCTGCCGGTAGCCCTCGCGGTCGCGACAGATGAAGGTCAGCGGCCCCGCGACGGTGCTGACGGTGGCTCCCAGCAAGGGCGTCACGCCGGCCTCGCGCGCTGCGCCTTCGAACCGCCGCAGGCCGCACAGGTAGTCCTCTTCGGTCAGCGCCAGCGCCGGGTAGCCCAACTCGCCCGCGCGCTCCAGATAGGCTTCGGGATGCCCCGCGCCGCGCAGGAAGCTGTAGCAACTGGTGACTCGCAGATGAACGAAGCCCGCCATTCCGATCTCGAACAGATGTTTGCATTATAGCCTGGCGCGGCCGGGCTTGTCCAGCGCGATCCGGCCGCAATTGATCGGGACTCCGAAGTATCGTGGCCAGCCCGGAACCATCCGGCTGAGCGACCGGGTTGGGAGATCGGCGGTAGTGTGCCTGTTGGCCCGCTGCCCAGGAGGACGTCGCATGAGAAGCCGACGCGGCTTCACCCTAATCGAGCTGCTGGTGGTGATCGCCATCATCGCCATTCTGGCGGCAATCCTGTTCCCGGTCTTCGCCAAGGCTCGCGAGAAGGCGCGGCAGTCGAGCTGCCAGTCCAATCTCAAGCAGATCGGCCTGGCGCTGAACCAGTACGTTTCGGACTATGACCAGCGCTACCCGGCCTGCGACCTGGCCAACGTGGCGGGCAGCACGCAGAGCCTGGAAATCGCCTGGGACGGCTGGATCAGCAATGGTCTGATGCCGTACTGCAAGAACTACCAGACCTTCCAGTGCCCCTCGCGCCAGAACGGTGACTTCGTCCAGCCGCAGACTGGGCAGCGGGTGAGCTACGGCTACAACTACCTGAGCTTCTACAACACCGCCGAGGCCGATGTGGCCAACAGCGCGGCCGGTGTGGCCCAGATGATCGTGATGTATGACAGCGACTGGTCCTGGTGCAACGGCATGCCGCCGGTGGCCTATGACATCCAGGGCCGCGACATCAACGACTTCCTCAGGGCCGGCAGCACCAAGACTTGCTGGCACAACGGCAAGGGCAACTACCTCTACGCCGATGGTCACGTCAAGACCACCGACTGGTCGCAGCTTCGCTGGGAGCAGTTGGTCTACTCGGTCGGCACCAGCAGTGCCCAGTACGGCCGTGCCATGGTGACGCCCTGGTAGGCTGAGCGTCGCGGTTCAGAACGCCCTCGCCAGGTTGGCCACGCCGCCGCCCGGCGAGGGCGTTCGGCGTTGGGCCGCTCGCGCGCGCAGGACACGGCCGAGTGGTGCAGAAGCACCCGTGCGCCGACCAGTACAGTCGAGCGAGGAGTCACCGACGTTGGACAAGAAGGCTCTCGTCTACAAGGGCCTGCGCCCGGACTGCACCTGCTGCGACACGACGCTGCGCATTCTGCCCACCGGCGAGTGGCTGACGCTGTTCATGACCGGCGGCGACATCGAGCCGGAACTGGCCAACCACGTGGCGCTGTGCCGGTCACTCGACCAGGGCTACACGTGGTCGGCGAAGGAGACCGTGCTGCAGTCGCCGGACCGCGCCTGGACCATGTCCGAGGCGTGGTTCGAGGGCGAGGAACTGGTCGTGTTCGTGACCGGCCATGCGGGCTACTTCGAGCAGTGGCACAACTACACCATTCGCTCGGCGGACAGCGGGCACACCTGGAGCGCGCCGGAAGTCTTCGCGCCGCTGCCGCGCCGGGCGTTCCTGAGGAACGTGGTCCAGACCTCCTGGGGCGAGTGGCTCGCGCCGTATCAGTACTACGAGCCGACGGGCGACCTCGACGCCTCGGTGCTCACCGACGGCTCGATCCAGCAGCCGTGGGTCGGCGTCATCATCAGTGGCGACGGCGGCCGCACCTGGTCGCACTCGAACCGCATCCGCGGGCATAGCTGGGCCGAGGCCAACGTGGTCGAGCTGCGGGATGGGCGGCTGGTCATGCTGGTTCGCCACGACGGCAGCGGCTGTCTGTGGCGCAGCGAGTCGACCGACCGCGGACGCACCTGGCCCGAGTTCGAGCGCACCGACATCCCGAACCCCGGCACCAAGTTCCGCCTGTTCCGCCTGCGCGACGGCCGCATCGCGCTGGTGCACAACCCGAACGCGCAGACGAGCCATCCGAACTCGAAGCACTACGCCGCCTGTCACCGCAACCCGCTGGCGCTGTGGGTCTCCGTAGACGACCTGGCGACCTGGGGCCACCAACGCGTGCTGTGCGATTTCCCCGGTCAACTGGCGTACCCGGACGGCGTGGTGGACGAGGCGGAGGAGTACGTCCACTTCGCCTTCGACTACAACCGCCACGATGTGATCTACTGGGGCGCGAAGCTACCGTAGCCGCAGCCTTGCCGCCGTCCCCCGTCTGTGCTACAACCCCGCGCGGTGACCATGTCCACCCGCGGAGGTAGCGATGCTCGAACACCTGGCCACGCAGCGTGCGGGTCGCACCCGCCGGCAGAGCAGTTGGGATCGTACGGGGCGCAATCGCGACCATGCCACCGTAGCGCCGGGCGAGACCTGCGTGCTGGCCGACCTGAAGGGCGCCGGCGTCATTCGGCACCTCTGGGTGACCATCAGTCACGATGAAGACGCCTGGGCACGCCGGCTGGTGCTGCGCATCTACTGGGATCAGCACGACGAGCCGTCGGTGCTGGTGCCGCTGGGCGACTTCTTCGGCGTCGGGCACGGCGTGATGGGCAACTACCAGTGCGCGGTGCTGAACATGTCGGCCAACCAGGGGCAGAACCGCCACGCGGCGATGAACTGCTACTTCCCGATGCCGTTCGCCGACGGCTGCCGCATCGAAGTGGAGAACCAGGGTCAGGCGCCCACCGGCGCGCTCTACTACTACGTAGACTACGACGAGCTGGACCGCCTGCCGGCCGACCAACTGCGTTTCCACGCCTGCTGGCGGCGCGACAACCCGTGTCCCGAGCGCACCACCTTCGACGACCCGGCCGACCCCGACGTGAACCTGTCGGACACTACCAACTACCTGATGCTCGACGCCGTCGGGCGGGGCCACTTCGTCGGCGTCAACCTGAGCATCCACAACCTCTACGGTGGTTGGTGGGGCGAGGGCGACGACATGTTCATGATCGACGGCGTCAAGTGGCCGCCGGACATGCACGGCACCGGCAGTGAGGACTACTTCTGCCACGCCTGGGGCATGCAGGTTCAGAACGCCTATCTCTACCACGGCGTCAGCTACCACAGCGGCGCGCCGTTCGCCTACAACGAGAAGATCACCGTCTACCGCTACCACGTCTGCGATCCGGTCATCTTCGATGAGAGCCTGCGGGTGAGCATCGAGCACGGGCACGCCAACGACCGCAGCGACGACTACAGTTCGACGGCCTACTGGTACCAGAGCCTGCCGCACCAGCCGCTGACGCTTCTGCCGGTGGCGGAGCGCCTGCCGCGGCCGGACGTGATCGTGCAGCCGGTGAACCTGCCGTTCGGCCTGCGAGGTCGCCGCCGCTCCGGTTCGCCGGTCAACCCCGACTTCGCCTAGCTGGAGCGAGGCTGTGCAGCGTGCACTCTCCGGTCGCTTCGCGCCGCGGGACGGGCTGCCCGAGTGGCTGCGCGTCCCGCGGTGGGCGACCTCGGATTCGCCGGTGTTCGAGGGCGGGGACGCGGGCCGAGCCGGCATGAACCTGGTCGTGCCGGACGGCCAGATCGTGCCGGGCGCCTGGTCGCCCGCACTCACCGAGCAACTGCTCTTGGGCTACGCCGAGCGCGGCGCCAACACCGTGCGCTGGGGCACCTTCTGGGGCGGCTGGGCCAAGTACCCGAGCCAGGTGGCGCCAGTCTGGCCTTACCTGCAGGATGGGTTCGACCCGCTCGCGCTGGCGATGTGCGTGGCGCGCCGGTACGGGCAGAAGGTGCTGGCCTACCTCAACCCGAATGCCTGGATGGCCGGGCACCCGCTGCACGAGGTGGCGTGTGTGCGCCGGCCCGACGGCTCGCCCGATGACCGGCGACCTTACGGCCGCGTGAACCTGGACGCGCGGTACGCCTGCCCGAACCACCCGGCCTTCCGCGAGTTCTACGAGCAGGCCATCGTCGAGCTGATCGGCGCCTACGGCGCCGACGGGTTGTACCTGGATGGCCTGTCGCCGCACGTCTGCTGCTGCGAGCACTGCCAGGCCGGTTACCGTGAGCACACCGGTGCCGACATACCCGCCGCCGCACAGACGCTGGCGGGCTGCGGCGTGCTGTGGGAGATGACTGCCGCGTACGCGCCGCTAGGCGACGTGGCCGAGGCCGAGTTGCAGCGCTATGTCGGCTGGCTGGGTGAGTGCTATACGGGGCTGACCCGCTGGCTGACTGCGACGGCCCGGGCGGTCGCGCCGACCGCGGTGGTGGTCTACCACACTTGGCCGAAGCCCGAATGCCAAGCCGACTACGACGCCACGCTGAACGAGATCTACGTTCGCGAGCCGTGGGCGTTCACGCTCTGGAAGCGCGCGGAGTTCGCCAACTGGGGTGATGTGTTCGAGGTGCCCTCGCTGGTCAACGTCTACCTGTCGCGGAGCGCCGGTGGCCTGGACCCGCGGCCGATCACCAGCGAGGTGGAAGCGCGGCACATGTACTGGCAGGCGCTGGCGAACGGCGCCTATCCGAACGGCTGGGGTCACCTGGGCATGGCGCGCCCGTTCGAGGTCATGGCCCAGCACGCCGACTGCTTCGACTTCGCGGCCACGCGGCCACTGCGAACGGTGGCGCTGCCGCGCTGGATGATGGCCGGTGGCGACGCGTTGCTGGCCGCGACGGCGCGGGCGTTGCCGCTGGATGGCGCCAGCCCGAGCGAGCGTTTCGTGGCGCCGGCGGTCGGCTGGTTCGCGGCGCTGCTGCACGGCGGTCTGCCGATCAAGCAGATGCACGCCAACCACCTCACGGCGGCCAGCCTCGATGGCTTCGCGGCGCTCATCCTGGCCAACCACGCGCCGTTGAGCGACGACCAATGCGCGGCGGTGCGCGCCTTCGTGGCCGGCGGCGGCGGCCTGGTCGCCACGGGTCAGACGTCGTTGTGCGACGGTGACGGGCGAGCGCGCCCCGACCTCGCGCTCGCCGACGTGCTGGGTGTGAGCGCTGACGGCACGGCACATCTGCGCGCGTCGTGGCGCCAGAGCGACGGCGTCGGCGGGTCAGGACAGTGGCAGCCGGTCAGGGCGACGCGTGGGACGGTGCGCACCACCGACGAGGATGGCCAGCCGGCGGTGGTGGCCCACGAATACGGGGCCGGCCGAGCGGTCTACCTGGCCGGCGGCCTCGACCGGCAGTACGGGCAGTCGGGCGACGGCGACCTGCGCGGGTGCCTCACCGGCGCGGTGGACTGGGTCAGTCGGGGCGCGGTGCCGTGCCGGATTGTCGGCGCCGGCGGTCGGGTGGGGCTGAGCGCGCTGGAGCAGCCGGAGCGGCGGCGCTGGCTGCTGCACCTGGTGTGCTACGCCGCGCCTTGGAACGAACCGTTCGACACGCTGCCCGTGGTGACCGACACGGTGATGGCGATCCTGCCTCCGGCCGGTCTGGTCTTGCGGGCCGCTCGCGCCGTGCTGGCCGGCGAGCGCCTCGAAGTGACCGCCGCCGGCGACGGCGGCCTCCTGGTCCGGCTGACGCGCCTGGACGAGTACGAGATCGTCAGCATCGAGTGGGCCGACGACGGTACCTCTTGAGCGCCGGGCGCGCCTATGCTAGGCTCTGCGGCATCGCCTGGAGACCGCCATGTCTCGCTCGCTCACGTGGGTTGTCACGGCGCTGCTGACCGCCGCCACGGCCGGCGCGGCCGGCCCGCTCACGTACGCCGATTTCCTTCGTCAGATGACCGATCTGGACCGGCTGACGCACTTGCAGCCGGGCGTCACCGGCGGGCAGTTCTCCAGTTGGGACCGCGGCGACCTCAAGCGCTGGGGCTGCAACGGCGACGCGGGCCAGTACCTGCGCGTCGAGCCCAACGGCGAAGCGGTGATGGTGGAGTTGGACGGGCCGGGCTGCCTCTACCGCATCTGGTCGGCCAATCCCATGGGCCGGCTGCGCATCTACCTCGACGGCGCTACCACGCCGAGCTTCGACTGGGACTTCGCGAAGCTGTTCACCGGCCAGATTGAGCCGTTCATCAGGCCCATCGTCTACCAGCGCGGTGGCCCGCAATCGGCCTCCGACGCCTACCTGCCGATTCCCTTCGCGCGCAAGATCAAGATCTGCGCCGACCGGAAACACGGGCAGTACTACCACTTCAACTACCTGCGCTTCCCGGCCGAGCAGGTGGTCGAGAGCTTCCGCCTGCCGCTGACCGCCGCCGAGCAGGAGCTGCTCCGGCGCGTCGCGGAGGCCTGGTCCAAGCCTGGCACCGATCCGAAGCCGGCCTTGCCGGGGCAGACGACGAGCCAGCAGTCGGCTGAGCTGCCGCCGGGCGGCAAGCTGGTCTTGCTCGACCGGCAAGGCGCCGGGGTGATCCGGGGCCTGCGTCTCAAGGTGCAGTCGAAGGAGCGCTGGCACCAGCGCAAGCTTGTGCTGCAGGGCACCTGGGACGGTGCCGCCTGGCCACAAGTGCTGGCGCCGATGGGGCCGTTCTTCGGCTTCGACTGGGAGACGCCGGAGTGGGGCTCGTTGATCGCCGGCTGCCAGAAGGGCACCAGCTACTTCTACTATCCGATGCCGTTCCGCCGCTCGGGCCGGCTCGAGTTGCTCAGCCACCTGTCCAAGCCCGCGCAGGTCGAGGTGCAGGTGGACTGGGCGCCGCTGGACGCCGTGGCCGCCGACGGGCTCTACTTCTACGCCCGCTACCGCCGCGAGCCGAAGTGCCAGACGTTCGACTACCCGTTCGTCGAGACCGCCGGACGCGGGCATCTGGTGGGCATCACCTTGCAGGTGGACCACCCGGTGCCCGGCTGGTGGGGCGAGGGCGACGAGAAGGTCTGGGTTGATGACGACCAGTTCCCGCCGTGGATCGGCACCGGCTCGGAGGACTACTTCGGCGACGCCTGGGGCATCCGCTACCTGCCGGCGCCGAGCTTCGGTTGCAGCCTGGACAAAGGCCACTGGACCTGCCCCTACCGCTGGCACTTCCTGGACCTGATCCCGTTCAGCAAGCGTCTGCGGATGACCATCGAGGCCTATGGCCCCAACGGCAGTGTCACCGGGCCGAACGAGTACGAGTTCGGCTCGGTGGCTTACTGGTACCAGCAGGAGGTGACGCCGCCGTTCGAGCAGTTGCGCGGCGTGGGCTACGTGGGCGCGAAGCGCCCCGGCGAGGCCCCGAGCCGGCAGGAGTACCACCCGGCGGTGTTCGCTCCGCTCGGACCCGATGACCTGCGCACCTACGGCTTGGCGCTGCCGTTCTGCCAGGAAGCCGAGGACCTGTACGAGCAGCCGGGCTGGCGCGGTCGGATCGTCACCGATGCCGAACTGCCTTATGCGCTCAACGGCGAGCGCGGTGTCGACTTCGGCCAGGTCAAGCGCGGCGATGTGTTGGCCGAGTTCAAGCTACGCGTCGCCGAGGACGCCGTGTACCTGCCGAAGCTGGTCACGGCGCCGGTGAAGGAGACCGCTGCCGTGGAGTTGGCGGTCGATGGCCAGACCTGTCGCGGTGCCGGGCGCCCGGCGGCCAACCTGGTGGCGATGGAGGGCGTCTTCCTGGCCGCCGGCGAGCATCGCGTCCGGCTGCAGGCGGCCGAGGACGGGCCGTTCCTGCTCGACGCGCTGCAACTGGTCACGGCGCCGCGCGAGCGCGACGCCCTGGAGGCCGAGGACCTGACCATCGTCGCGGCGACGGGCAGCGGGCCGTTGCCGCAGCCGAGCGCGCCGATGACGGGTCCGAGCGGCGGTCGCTTCCTGGAGTGGCACGCCACGGCGGTGGGCCAGGGCTTCGTGCTGAAGCTGCCGGCCAAGCGGCCGCGGGCCTATGTGCTGGGCCTGCGCCCGATGACCGGTCCTCACGCCGGCATCATCCAGGCGTACGTGGCCGGCCAGCCCATCGGGCCTTCGTTCGACCTGTACGCGCCGGAGAAGCGACCGGGGCCGAGCGTGCTGCCGCTGGGCATGGTGCCGGGTGACGTGGTGGAGGTCGAACTGCGCCTGGTGGGCAGAAACCCCGCCTCGACCGCGGTCCACGCCGGTCTGGACTACTTCCGCTTCGAGCCGAAGCTCATCGGTCCCGAGACCGCGGCCGGCGTCTGGGCGCAAGTGCTGCGGACCAGGGGCTGCGAGCACCGCATCCAGGATCTGGGTGCCGAGTGGCTGGGCGGCCACCACCTCTGGCTGCAGCCGTGTGAGCGCGGCGGCTGGGTCGAGATTGGCCTGAACGTTCCGGAGGACGGCGAGTACGATCTCGTGGTGCGCTACACCACCTCCTGGGACTACGCCATTGTTCAGGCGGCCCTCGACGGCCAGGACCTGGGTGGCCGGTTCGACTGCTTCACGCGCGAGGTGCGCCTGAGCCAGCCGTTGACGCTGGGCCGCGCCAAGCTCCAGGCCGGCCGGCACGTGCTGCGGTTCCTGGCGGCGGACAAGAACGCCGAGTCGAAGGGCCACCTGATGGGCATCGACTATGTGGCGCTGAAGAGGGCACCGTAGCGGCTACGGCTTTACCGCTCGCGCCACCAGGTTGTCCCACCAGCACACATCGCCCTGTCCCATGTGGCCCGAGGCCAGTGACAGGCGCACGTAAGCCCGCGTGAACGTGCACTCGTGCGGACCTTCGCCCAGAATCCGGTCGTCGAGCACCAACTGGAAGCGCTCCTGGTCGAGCGTCAGCCGCAGATGGTGCGGGCGGTTCGGCTCGAACGCAGCGTACTTCGTCAACGCGTAGGTGTAGCCGCTGGGTGGTGTGCGGTGGTTCTCCAGGCGGATCTGCGCCTTGCCGCCCTGACCGTCGATGCGCACCCGCAGGTACTCGTCGCCGCCGGCGAGCGACGGCAGGATCTCGGTGGACATCATCAGGTACTTGTCGTGCCCGCCATGGCGGAACATGAAATCCCACTCCAGGCACAACGGCACCGGGACGAACGGGAAGCCGGTCTTGCCGGAGACGGCCACGTCGCGCCGGTCACGCGGCAACTCCATCTCCAGGCGCCCGTCGGTGAGCGCCCAGCCACGGCGCTGCGCCGGCAGTTGCCAGCGGTCCGGCGACAACTGGTCGAAGCTCTCGGTCCAGGGCAGGCCACTGTCGTCGGGCGGCGCGGTGACCGGACGTGACGGAGCCACTCGCGGGTCGGCTGCCTGGCGGAGGTGAGCGGCGGCGAGATCCAGTAGCTGGGCCACGCGGGCGAGGCAAGGATCATCACCACCCAAACGCCGCGCTTGCGCCGCCACTTGGTCCGGAGGCGTGGCGGCGCTGACCCCGCCCAGATCCACCGCCGCAGCCGGCTTGTTGCCGCGCCGGCAGCGCAGGCGGTACTCGGCCAGGCAGCGCGACGCTTCCGCGAGGCGGTCCTCGGCCAGCCAGCGGCTCCACTGCGCATGGGCCGTGGCATTGCCCAGGACTAGCACGGTGGTGCTGTCGCCTGGCAGCGGCACCGTGATGGCGAGTTGGTCGCCCCGGCGCTCATACTGCAACGGCCCGCCGTCGAGCACGTCAACCGGCCAGGCGTCGGCCGGCAGCGCCAAGGCCCGGGTGTCGGCCAGGACTCTGGCCCGCGTGGCGCTCTGCGAGTTGTGGACGCAGACGGCCACCGGACCGGGTGCCGCGCCGTAACGCTCGACCTGCAAGCCCGGCGCCGCGGGCACGACCTGGGTCACCGGCTCCCAGCCCAGTCGGTCGAGGAGCCGCAGCAGGGGCACCACGCGCCGGTAGGCGGCCCGCATGTTTGTCGGTGGGTCGGCCGAGCGGCGCGCATAGCCACCGGGGAACACGTCGAGCAGCAGCAGATTGCGCAGGAACCGCTCGTCGACATCCTCGTAAGCCGGCAACTGCGTGACCACCTTGCGGTTGGCCACCGCGCGGAACAACTGCATCAGGGCGCCGGTGGGCTCGATCCAGTACTCCTTGCCCAGCACGGTGAACCGGTGGTACGGATAGGGCAATCGCGCCTCGAACAGGTTCGGCATGATGTTGCGCTGGTCGGGCGGCAGCATCTGCCACAGCGCCTCCACCCAGGCATTGGCGGCGAACACCGCGAGGCTGCACGGCTGACCGGTCTTGGCCTCGAACTGAGGCGGGTAGGGCAGGTACTGGAGTTGTTCGAGCGCGTAGTTGACGCGTTCCATGTGCCAACTGTAGGAGTCGAGGTAGATGCCCTTGAGTTGCGGCGTGCGCAGCCCCTCGCGGACCTCATCCAGGCGCATGGCGCCGGCGCCGTCGGGAATGGTCGGGCACAGGTTCAGCGGGAACTGGGCGGCCCAGTGGGTGCCGCGGATCCACGGCCACTGGCCGATGCCGCCGATGACCAGTTGCTGCTTCTGGTCGCGTGAGCCGGAGACCAGCAGCGCCTGACAGATGCGCCGGACCTTCTCCTGGGTCTCGAACCCGACGCTGAGCAAGCGGCCCTGGGTTTCCGGCTTGGCCCAGTCCGCGACGCGCTGGAGCACCTCGTCACGCGTCGGCGCGCGATGGTAGTCGCCCAGGCACATCTGGTACAGGCCCTGCTCGATGTACTGGTACGGCAGGATGCCGAGGGCCTGGTCGTTCTCCCAGCCCGCGGCGCTCTCGGGCTGCTCATGGAAGAGCAGCCCGTAGTCGGTGGCGGGAGCCGGTTGGCGCAGGATGTCGCCCCAGGCGAACCAGCCGCCGCCGCCGGGCACGTGGCGTTCGACCCAGTCGGGCCGCGCGGCGTAGGTCCGCTCAAGGACGGCGCGCAGGCCCCAGTTGTTGTCGACGCCAACCACGTAGAACTCGAAGGGCGCCGCGCGGTGGAACCGCGGGCAGTGCCGTGTCATGGCGAACTCGAGCAGCACCGCGAACTGGCCCGACGCGGCGTCGGCCACGAAGTCGGTCTGCATCTGCTGGTCCCAAGGCACCACCAGACCGAGGGTGGAGGCGTCGTCACTGATGGCCGCGACTGGACGGACCGCCAGCGTGCCGGTGCCCAGTGGGCTGGCCAGGCCCAGGCGTCGCGGCCGGTCGGCCGTGAGCTTGGTCGCGCGGTGGAGTTGCTCCCACCAGCGCCAGCCGGCACAGGCGACGGGCAGTGCGAAGCGCAGACTGACAGCGTGTTCGCCGCCGTCCAGGTTGCGCACCTCGCCGCGCAGGCGGAGCCAGTTGGCCTGCGCCGTCACCGTGGCGGCCACGGCCAGCCTGCCGTCGGGCGTGCGCCCATCGAGCGTGACGCCGTGGGTGCCGGCGACCACCTGGCCGCTGACCGGTTGCCAGTCGGCGTCGCGTCCGACCGCGCGAATGGCGAACCCGCTGCCGGCGGCGCCGCCGGCGACGAGTGGCCGGCCGCCGCAGGTGACCGCGCCGATGCGGCCGTCGTTACCCCACGAGACGCCCAGCGCCCCGCTCGGCGGGTTGGCCACCGCCAGCGCCACCGCCCACCACAGGCTACCGATCACCATGCTGCGTCTCCGGCTCCACTGGTGTGGCCCCTTCGGCTGTGGGGTGAGCACTCCTGCCGGCCAGCCAGTGAACAACCAGCGCGCGCCATCGTCAGTGCGATGGGCCTCCGCCTGGACGGCCCGCGCACATACCTGGAGTCAACAGGAAGCGACGTTCGAGTGCGTTCACGCTGATCGAGCTGCTGGTGGTCATCGCGATCATCGCGATCCTGGCAGCCATTCTCTTCCCCGTCTTCGCCAAGGCTCGCGAGAAGGCTCGCCAGTCGAGCTGCGCCTCCAACCTGAAGCAGATGGCGATCGCCATGGCGTCATATGCGCAGGACTACGACGAGACGCTGCACCCGCACCGCGACCTGGTCAGCTCGACCTACGGCTGGACGGACATCATTGCGCCGTACGTCAAGAACCAGCAGATCTTCCGCTGCCCGAGCAACAGCAATACGCCGACCGTGGTCGGTGCCGCGACCAACATCGGCACGCACTACGGGTGGAGTTGGAACGAGCTCAACCTGAAGAGCCTGGCTCAGATCACCAAGCCCGCCGAGACCATTGCGTACGCGGACAGCATCAGCTACGTGATCAGCTACTACCAGATGATCTACCGACCGCTGGCGCTGATAACGAAGGCACGAACTTGGCCTGGGTCGACGGTCACCAGAAGTGGATGAAGCGCGACCAGGTCTATACCGGCACCGATACCGCCGACGGACCCAGCGCGACCACGGCCCAGCAGTACTACTACTGGCAGTACAACAAGCCGTAGGACACGCGACCTGGTCGTCCGCGCAAGCCCGGTGCATCGGCGCCGGGCTGCGTGTTTGGGCGTGGTCGGCAGCCAGGCAGGAAACGTCGCTCGCGGGGCCAATGCGCTTGCGAAGGAGCGACGCACGACCATGAAATGTCGAGCCCCCTGGCTGCTTGCGTTGGCGTTGGTCGGTCTGGTCGGCTGCAAGCCGGCGGCCAAGCCCGAAGGATCGGCCCCGGTTCCGGCGCCGGCCGCCAAGTCGGTCCTGTTCATCTCCAACGCCAATTCGCCCTTCTGGGACGCGGTCGATGCTGGTCTGAAGGCGGGTTCGCAGGAGTTCGGCGTGCCGGCCCGGCTGGAGCGCAACAGCGGCGGTGACGCCGGGCAGATCCGCCTGCTGGAGCAGGCACTGACCATCAAGGACCAGCTCATCGGGGTCGCGGTCTCGGCGCTGAAGCCCGATGCCGACGGCATCCTGCAGGCCATGAAGAAGCTGCGCGACGCCGGCCTGGTGGTGGTCACGGTCGACTCCGACTGCAAGGGCGAGTTCCGCGATGCCTTTGTGGGCACCAACAACCTGGAGGCCGGCAAGGCGCTGGGCAAGAAGGCCGCAGAGCTGAAGCCCGAAGGCGCCACGCTCTGCGTCTTCGTGGGTGACCCGTCCTCGCAGAACGCCAAGGACCGCCTCGAGGGCTTCAAGGCGGGCGCCGGCGCCGGGTTCGAGGTCACCGAGGTCTACAAGGACGACGTCGACCCGGCGAAGGCGCGCACCAACGTGGAATCCGCTCTGGTGGCGCATCCGGGCGCGACCATGCTGCTCGGGCTGTGGAGCTACAACGGTCCGGCCATTGCCGAGGTGGTTGAGAACGCCGGCAAGGCCAAGGCCGTGACCGTGGTGGCGTTCGACGCCGAGCCGAACCTGTTGCCGCTGATCGAGCAGGGCAAGATCGCGGCCACCCTCGTCCAGAAGCCGTACGAGATGGGCCGCCAGGGCGTGCAGTTGATCAAGGCGCTGGCCGCCAAGGACGAGGCGACGCGGAAGACGCTGCTTGGCGATGGCGACAAGGTCGACACCGGTATGCTGGTCGTCACGCCCGGCACCTATGCCGAGTTCAAGAAAGACCTGGACGCCAAAGGCCTGAAGAGCTCGTGACCGCGCTTGGCCGGGTGCTGCGCTCCCGTGAGATGGGCTTGCTGGCGGCCCTGCTGGCGGTCGTCGGCGTGATCGTGCTGTTCGGCAACTCGGCGGCGTTCTTCGGACGCGCCAACCAGGTCAACATGCTGCGGCAGATCGGCCTGCTGGGAGTGTTCGCGGTCGGCGAGGCCGTCGTGATCATTGCCGGCGGCATCGATCTGTCCGTCGGCTCGGTGATCGCTTTCTCGGGCATGTTGTCGGCCGTGACGCTGACGCGGCTGGGCGCCTGGGCCGGGAGCGGCGGTGACCTGCCGTTGCCGCTGCTGCTGCTCGGCCTGCTGGTGGCGCTGCTGATCGGCGTCGGCGCCGGCCTCCTGCACTCGCTGCTGATCACCCGGCTCGGCCTGCCGCCGTTCATTGCGACGATGGGCACGCTGGCCGGCTTGCGTAGCGCCGCCGAGTTGGTGACCCGTTCGGTACCGATCCCGTGCTCGTATCCCTCGTTCCGGCAGTTCGGCAACGGGCTGGTGCCGCTGTGGATCTTCGTGGTCGTGGCCCTGGTGGTGGCGGTCGGCATGAGCCAGTCGCGCCTCGGCCGCGAGATCGTGGCCCTGGGTGGCAACGAGGAGGCGGCCCGCCTGAGCGGCCTGCCGGTCGGTCGTCTGAAGCTCTGGGCCTACGTGCTCTCCGGCCTGCTGGCTGGTCTGGCCGGCTTCCTGCACGCGGCCTATCTCGGCCAAGGCGATCCGCGCGCCGGCGTGGCCTATGAGCTGCAGGCGGTGGCCGCGACGGTGGTCGGCGGGTGCTCGCTCAACGGTGGCGTCGGCACCATTCCCGGAGTGGTGCTCGGTGTCGTCCTGCTACAGGTGACGCTGAACGGCATCTTCCTGGTGGTGCAGGGCAACTCGACGCAGTGGCAAGGCCTGGTGGTGGGCGCGGTGGTGGTGTTGGCGGTGGCCGCGAGCAACGCGCGGCAAGCCCGCCAGGCGCGCGTGACGGCGCCCTGAGCTGACTGAGGCACACCGGTGGCCCAACTTGCTTTCCGGCCGATGGAGTTCGGCGAGATCCTCGACCACTCGATCGAGTTGTACCGGCGCAACCTGCCCACGTTCCTGGGCATCTACGCCGTGGCGGCCCTGCCCTGTATTGCGGTGTCCACACCGCTGTTCGTCCGCTCGCTGACCACGGCGCCCGGTGCGGTCGACACCTCGCAGATGCTGACCACCGCCCTGGGCGGTCTGGCGTTCTTCGTGTTCCACACGGTGGTGCTCTCGCCCATCACCACCGGCGCGATGACCATCGCCGTCTCCGAACGGTTCCTGGGGCGGCCGGCGAGCATTGCGGCGGCGTACCGGCGTGTCCGCCAGCATGTCTGGCCGTTGGTGGTCTGCCTCGGCCTGGCCGCGGTGCCACTGCTGGGCGTGCTGCTGGTGGCCATGATCGGCGTGGTGCTGGCCGCGGTGGGCGGCTTGGCGCTGCTGGGCGGCGATGGCGGCGACCTGGCCCGCGTGACCGTGGTGGCGTCGGTGCTGTGGATGCCGGTGATGGGCCTCGTGGTGCTGCTGTTCACCGTGTTCTGCGGGTTCGTTCCGGCGGCCGTGGTGCTCGAGGGCCGGCGCTACGGCGGGTTGGGGCGCAGTTTCGAACTGGCCTGGGGCAGCTTCCGCCGTGTCTTCGGCCTGTTCGCGGTGCTGTTCCTGATGGTCGTCGTCCTGGCCACCTACGTTCGCTTGCCACCCTCTCTGTTGGCCGGCGCCGCCGGTCTCGAAGGGCAGACTGGCAGCCAGGTGCTGGGCGCCCTGGCCATGCAGGTGGGGATCCTGCTGGTCGACCCGGTCCGCATGGTCGGCGTGACGCTGACGTACTATGATTTGCGCATCCGTCGCGAGGGCTTCGACTTGGCCGTGCTGGCCAGTGAGCTCTCGCCTGAAGTGCCGGAGGAGCCGTCGCAATGACCAACGTGGTGCTGATTGGCCTGAAAGGACACCAGGGCGTCTGCCTCGAGGCGATGCGCCACCGCGCCGATGTGCGCCTGGCCGCCGTCTGGGACGATGACCCGCGGCAACTGGAGCAGATGCGCCGGAGTCCGGTGGCGCGCGCGGACACGCTGTTCACGCCCAGCATCGACGAGGCGTTGGCGTTGCAAGACGTGCAGGTGGCCATCTGCTGCGAAGACAACGCCGCCCGGGCGGGCAACCTGGTCGCCTGCGCGCAGCGCGGCTGGCACCTCGTGGCCGAGAAGCCGCTCGCGCTCAATCTGCCCGACCTGGACCGCGTCCGGCAGGCGGTGGCCGCTGCCAAGGTCCGGCTGTCGATGCTGCTGACCATGCGCTTCGAGGGCATCTACCAGGAGTTGCACCGCCAAGTGGCCGCTGGGGCGGTGGGCCGGCCGCTGCTGCTGTCGGCGCAGAAGAGCTACCGGCGCGGCGAACGCCCGGCGTGGCAGCGCGACTACCGCACCTACGGCGGCACGATTCCCTTCATCGGCATCCACGCGTTGGACATGCTGCGCTGGGTGACCGGCTGCCGCTACACACGGGTCACCGCGCGCCATCACAACACCGGCCTGCCCGGCGCAGGGACCATGGAGGAGACGGCCACCTTGCTGCTGGAGACCGCCGAGCAGCAACTGGTCGATGTTCGCCTCGACTACTTGCGCCCGGCCAAGGCGCCGACGCACGGCGATGACCGCTTCCGCGTGGCGGGCTCGGAAGGCGTCATCGAGGCCATGGGTGGCAAGCTGACGCTGCTGACCCACGGAGCCGAGCCGCGCGAGCTGAAGCCGGCCGCCGAGGTCAGCCTGTTCGGCACCTTCCTCGATGAACTGGCTGGCCAGGGCACGCACCTGGTGAGTGCCGAGGAGTGCTACCAGATGACCGACGTCTGCCTGCGCGCCCGCGAGGCGGCGGTCTCCGGCGAATGGGTGGCGCTGCCGGCGTAAGGGCGGGGCGATGGCTATGCGTCATCTGCTGCTCACGCTACTGGTCTCGGCCGCCTGCTGCCGAGGTGCCGAGGCGCCGTGGTTCGCTTTCGACGCGTTGACCGAGGTCCCCGCGCGGTTCGAGACCCAACTCGCCCACACGGCGAGTTGGGCCGACGGCCCCGATGGGCATCGTGCGTTGGCCGTCACGGTGGCCAGCTTCGAGCGCGATGAGCGGGCCTGTGCGTTCCACTGGTCGCTGCCGCGGCCGGCGGCACCGTGTACTGCGCTGCGCGTCTGGCTGCAGGGCAGCGCGCGGACGCACCGCGTGGAACTCGTGTTGCGCACACCGGCGGGCGCCTGGGCGGCGGACGTGCCGGTTGGCCCGGAGTGGCGCCCGGTGACGCTGAGCGCCCGCAACCTGACACCGTGGTTCGGTGACCACACCGGCCCACTGGCGGTCGCCCAGGCGACCGAGATCCGCTGCTGCTTCGGCGCGTGGCAAGGCCACACGGGCGGGCCGCACCGCGTGGCCATTGGGCCGATCACGGCTGTGGACGAACCGGCGTTAGCCGCGGCGGGGCCGGTCAGCGTCGTCGAGCGGCCGGTCGTGCCGCTGCCGCCACAGCCACTCACCGTCGACCTGCTGGACCAGCAGCGCGGGCAGTGGCACTTCGACGATGCCCTGGGCCAGCGGCTCAGCCTGGCGGGCCCGGTGCCTGCCTTCGCCTGGCCCGGCGCCGCCCGCGGTGCCCTGAAGCTCGCCTGGCTGCTGTGCGATCCCGAGTTCGCCGAGGATCTGAGCCACGCGACCCTGAAGGTGGCCGCGCCGGCGCGCGTGACGGCGGACGCGGCCTGGTTCCGCCTGGATGAGCCGTGCCTCGGCGCCACGGTGCTGGTCCCGCCGGTGCGCGACGGGCAAGTGCGTTGCGAGCTTCGCGACCTCACGCTCGGGCCGGCGGTCACCGGCGACCGGTACGTATCGGCGCTGTACCTGTGCGTCGGCGAGCAGTTCTGCCCGCTGTGGCTGGCACCCGATCAGGCGGCCGAGGGCCTCAACCCACGGCTCCTGTCGGCCCGCGTCGGCCATGTGTTCAGCGAGGGCGAGCCGGTCACGCTCATGCTGAGCACCTCGCGGACGGCGAGTGACTTCGCCGTCGAGGTGACGGACTATGCCGGCGGCGCGCGGTTGTGGCAAGGCCATGTGCGCCTGCCCGCAGGCGACGGCTTGCGGCAGCAGTCGTTCACGGTGCCGTTGGCGCGCTACGGCATCTTCACGGTGACCGCGACGGCCCAGGGGCTGCCGGCGGCCACACTGCGGGTGTGCCGCGTGCCCCGACCGCGAGCGGTGGCTCCCGACGCGTCGACGATGGGCATGAACCTGTTCCAGCAGCAGATCTGGTGGTACGCCTACCAGCCCGAACTGCTGGCTCGCGCCGGGGTGCACTGGATCCGGCCGTGGCTGGCCTGGGAGAACACCTGGCGCACGCAGGAGCCGCAGCCCGGACAGTGGGACACGCGGGCGCTGGACGCCGCCTTGCGGCGCCTGGAGCGGTACGGGCAGCGGTACCAGTACATCCTGTGGTCCGCGCCGAACTGGGTGGCCGGCGACAACAGCCACGGCGCGCCACCGGTCGCGAAGCTCGCGCAGTGGTCGGCCTACGTCGAGCGGCTGGTGGCGCGCTATCGTGACCGCATCCGCTACTGGGAGGTGTGGAACGAGCCCGACCTGATGTGGCCCGAAGCCACGCGGCACGGGGCCGAGCACTATGCGGCGGTGCTGCGGGCCACGCACGGCGCCGCCAAGCGCGCCGACCCGACCTGCGTGCTGCTGGGTCTGTCGCACGCCGGCTATGAGGAGTGGCTCCAGCGCCTGGGCAAGCTCGGTGTCGCCGACACCTTCGATATCGCTACCGTCCATAGCTACGCGCCGCCTGGCAGCTTCGTGCAGGCGGTCCAGCGACGCCGGGCGCTGCTCGACCAGGGCGGCATGGCGAAGCGCCCGTTGTGGGTCAACGAGTTCGGCAGCCCGGCCTACGACTTCAGCGCCGGGTACTCCACGAAGTTTGCCTGCTCTGAGTTGCGGCAGGCCGCCCACCTGCCGGCGCTCTACGCGCAGGCGTTGTCGCTCGACGCGCAGATGAAGGCGTACTGGTTCTGCTCCTACGATCCGCGCGACTGCGCGCACGAGGACCAGTGGAACTGGGACGGCGGCATCGGCGTGCTGTACCTGGGCTTCCTGCCCAAGCTCGGCTATGCCGCGCTGGCCGCCACCGCCTACGAGCTGGATGGACGGGCCTGCCAAGGCCGCCACAATCTGTCTGCCGACCTGCACCAGATCGCCTTCGCGGGCGACGTGTCGGTGGTCTGGCACGACCGGCCGCAGGTGTTGCCGACGCTCGCCGCGACGGCGCTGGGCTGTCGGCCCGAGGAGCGGGTGACGGTCCGCGACCTGTTCGCCAACGTCACCGCGACCGGGCCGGCCGGCGACCTGCCCCTCGACCTCGGCCACGGTCCGCTGTTCGTCGAGGGCAGCAAGCAGCTCTCGGCCATCGCTCGGTGCGAGCGTCTGCTGGATGGTCTGCCGGCCTCGCTCAGCCTGGTGGCGGGACAGACCACGGCGCTGCCCGTCGCGTTGCCGGCGGGCCTGCGCCTCACGGTGAGCGGACCGGCTGCGTTGCCGGTTGCCGCGGCCCAGACTGGTGATGCCCTGCGCCTGGCAGTCCCAGCGGGCGCGCCGCGCGCCGCCGGCACACTGCGGGTGGCCCTGGCGTGTCCGGCCGGCGCCCTCGGCCTCCTGGCGCCACACACCGCCAACCGGCGCCTCGCGCTCACCGTCGGGCAATCGAGCAACCTGATCCGCGACCCTGGGTTCAGCGTCGGCGATACGGCGGAGTGGACGCCGCAGTTCAGCGGCGACTACGCCTGGGACGGCGACGTCGGCCACGGTGAGCCGGGCAGCCTGCGACTGGCCGCGGGCGGCGACCGGCGGTTGGTGCACTGGAACATCACGCCGGTACCAGGGCGCGATCTGCACTTGCGCGGCTGGGTGCGCACCGAGCAGTTGACGGCCTGTCGGGTGACGCTGACGGTCGCGCTCTTCGCCGGCGACCGCTGGCTGAAGTCGTACTGCCTGGCGACGACCGACCCCAGCCGCACGCCGGCTATCGACTGGCCGCTGGTCGGCCAGCCCGCGCGCATTCCGCTGGGCACGCAGGAGTGGACCTTGCTATCGGCCGTTCTGCCCGGTAGCGCCATTCCCGCCGAGACCCGGCAGTTGGCGTGCCATGTCGACGTTCGCGGCGGTACGGGTCGGCTGTGGCTCGACGACCTCGATCTGTGGCAACCGTAGGCGGTTGTCTGCGGTCGCCGTCTACCGCGGCGCGTCCACTTGGAGCCGGACGGCGCTCCAACTCGCGCCCCTGGTGTCGCCCTGCCGCCAGGTGACCAGGACGTGGGCGTAGGCCAGGTCGTTCTCCAGCGGATAGGTGGCGATGGGTGGCGGCGCCGCGCCGGTCACCTCAACCCGGCCAACGGCGCCCGGCGCGAGGCTGGCCGGGCAGCGGGCCACCGTCGCCGACCAGTCGCCGCGCACCAGGCACTCGGCGCGCAGCTCGGTGATGGCCTCGGGTAGCCGGTTGGCGAGGCTGAAGCGCGCGGTGCTGGTGCGGCTCTCGCCCAGACGGCAGACGGTCGGTTCGGGTGTCAGCGCCACACGTGGGTCGTGGCGCAGTCCGGTCTGCTCCCAGTCGAACAACATGCGCGGCACCTGCTGCAAGACGCCGTTGCCCCACTGGGCCGCCGCCCCGGCGCCGGTCATCCAGCTCTTGGCGCCTGGCGCCGCGTGGACGCGCAGGGCATCGTGCGCGATGGCGGCGTAGATCGGGTCGCCGGTCAACCGCGTGGCATAGCCACCCATCTCGCTGAGTGTGAACGGCACCATCTGGCCGGGCTCGTGGAGCGGCACCTGCTCGTAGAGGTAGCGGTGGTCGGGCCGCCACATCTCGCCGAAGATCCACCGTGCGGCCTTGGCGTACTGCTGGCGTGCCGCATCCTCACCGGTGAGGTCGGCGAACAGGCGCAATGCCCGGAAGAGCGTGTAGGCGAAGACGCAACCGCCGCGGTAGGGCACCTCATGCCCGGTCTGGGCGTCCCAGACGCCGCGCACCGGATCCTGGGCTCGGCGGGCATAGTCGGCAATGCGGCGCGCGGTCTGCAGGAACACCGGGTTCCAGGTCTCGCGGTAGACCAGGCACAGGGTGGTCAGCGGCCAACCGGTGGGCCGCTGGATCGGCAAGGCATAGGCGGGGCCGCCTTCGGAGTGGCGGTCCGTCTGGGGCGCGTGCCGAGCGATCCAGTTCGCCAGCGCCTCGGCGCACTCCAGCCCGCGGCGGTCACCGGTCAGGTGGTACACGTTGAGCAGACCCTCCACCCAACCGGCATGGGCGAAGTTCGGCGGCTCCAGTTGGTGGCCGATCAGCGTCGTGTGAGCGTGCATCCAGGCCCCGCCCACCGCGTCAGCCGACCGGCTGGCGTGGATGCAGTCCACGTCGGCATAGTGGCGGGCGGCTTCGTGGGCGTAGTCGAGGAACCGTTGGTCGGCGGTGCGCGCGAACGGGATGACCCAGTTGTTGACCAGGTCCCATTCCTGGTTCGACCAGGTCTTCGCGCCGGGCACGTAGCCGCCTTGCCAGACATCGCCCCAGTTCTCCATGCCGTAGCCCGCGCGGACATGGACCAACGTGTCGTAGGCCGCGTCCACCACGGCCTCGTACTCGGGATAGCGTCCGGCGCGGCGCGGGACCAGCTCCTCGAAGGCGCCGCTGGCGGTGTACCACTCGGGGTCACAGACGGCGAACAGCGGCGCGAGCCAGCGGTCGGGCTTGGCGTCGGCGCCGAGCGAAAGGCCGAGCCGATGGCTCTTGCCGGCACCGGCATGGGCCACGAACGGCGGCTGGCCATCGGGCCAAAGGTCAACGGCCAGTTGCTTGGCGGTGCATGACAGCGCCTTGGGGTACTGCTGCCAGAAGCAGGGCATGGCGACCATCAGGCTGGTGGCGCCGTCCAGCGTCAGCCAACCCGGAGCGCGCCGGTCGGCCACCTGGCGCAGGTCGGTGCCGTCCTGCCAGGTCAGCGTGGCGCCGAACGGCGCCTTGTCGCCATAGGCGCCATCGCCGGTCTGCAACAGGCGCGGCGAGGCCGCGACCGGCACCGGCTGCGGGCCGCCCGACAGTCCGAACGTGGCCCGAGCGCCGCGCCAGTCGCCACCGAACAGCAGGCGTGCCGAGCGCAGTGGGACGGTCTCCTCGGCCGCGGTGGCGAACAGGCCATACTCGATCTGCACGTCGGCCCGGCCGGCGAAGAAGTGGAGCCGCGTGTCGTAGGCCAGCGGACCGGCTCCATCGCGACCGGCCAGGCGGCCGCGCAGGCGCAGCGTGGCGCGGAACGGGGTCTGTTCCTCGACGATCACGGTGGCCGACCGGTCCTGATCGGAGCGCCAGAGGCGCCCGTCGGTGCCCGTGACCTCGGCGCCGTCGAACGACAGTGACGAGCCCGCCACGGTGAAGTGGTCGCCCTGCGCCGGGTCGAGACGGAACGTCGCCGCGCCGGTCGCGACCGTGCGGCCGTCGGCCGCCACCTGGAGCGCGGTGGCCGGCGGCGCTGCCGTCACGGCGTGGCCGTACTCCAGCACGTAGGTGGCGGTACCGGCCGCCGGCACGTTGGCCGCGAAGTCGAGCAGCAGCCACTTGACGCTGCC
>CAZHGD010000066.1:0-36959 GCA_964531735.1 uncultured Fimbriimonadaceae bacterium
ACCCCGCGAAGGCGCTCCTGGCCCTGGGTCTACGACGACTTTGACCTAGCCCTGCTGGTCCACCGGCGGCATCCAGCTCGGCGAGAGCCAGCGCGTGCTGGTGGCGCACAACACCTGCGTGGGCAACAAGGACGGCCTCACCTTCCGCGAGCAAGGCCCCCGGCCGCTGGACACGCCCGACGGCCGCATTCCGTACCACTGCACCGGCAACGTGGTGACGGGCAACCTCTGCGCCGGCAATCGTGGCTACCAGCTCGGGCTGTGGTACGACAACGCGCACTTCGGCTGGCATCCGGGCGAACGCGGCCAGTACCGCTCGCTGGCCGACTACGACACCGCCATGGCGGCCCAACCGGAGCTGCGCTTCGACCCCCTGAAGGTCGGCCTGACCATCGACCGCAACTGGTACGCGCCGGCGGCGGGCCAGAAGCTGTGCCTGTACGGGGTGCCGTGGCGGCCGCGCTTCCTGGAGTTCGGCGACCTGGCGGCGTTCACGGCCAAGACCGGCTTCGACGCCCGGTCGCGAGTGGGTGAGCCGGGCTTCCAGGACGCGGCCAAAGGCGACTGGCGCCTGCGCGCCGACAGCCCGGCCCGCGCGGTGGGTGCGGGCTGGGCGCAGGCGCCGGCCACGTGGTGAACCGGCGCCCGCGCCGTCCTGCGCTGACCGACCGGCAGCGTCCGCTGGCCAGGCGCCGAAGGTGGACTGCGCACGGGGGCCACGCCACTGCGTCGGCAGGAGTTGGGCCGCCTCAGCGGAAGACAGTCATTGTCTGTGATGGGCACTGTCCTGGGAATGGAAGGAGTGTGGCATGGCACTCAGGTGCGCGCTGGGCTTGCACAAGTGGGACGGCTGCAAGTGCAGTGCCTGCGGCCACACGCGCAACGAACGCCACGACTGGTCGACCGACTGCGAGCAGTGCGCGCGCTGCGGCAAGGTGCGGGAGCATTGCCACGACTGGCGCATGGACTGCGAGCACTGCAACCGCTGCGGCCAAGTGCGAAACGAGTCCCACGATTGGTTGCAGGACTGCGAGCAGTGCGCGCGCTGCGGCAAGTTGCGCGACGGGTGCCATGACTGGTCGACCGACTGCGAGCAGTGCGCGCGCTGCGGCAAGACGCGCGTAGAAGCGCATCGCTGGGACGGCTGCAAGTGCCAGATGTGCGGGAAGTGCGGCGACGTGCGGCACGAAGCGCATGTGTGGGACGGGTGCAAGTGCTCAGCCTGCGGCCAAGTGCGGGACGCAGAACACCAGTGGGACGGGTGCACCTGCACGCGCTGCGGCCAGGCGCGGCCCGTAGAGCATCTGGGGGAGGACAACCAATGCCCGGCCTGTGCGAAGGCACGCGAGCCGCAGCAGGACACTCGGCCGCCAGTCACGCCCGACGCCGCAGCACCTGTAGTTGCGGACGGCCAGGCTGCCTGGTCGCGGGTGGCCAGCAGCGACGGGAGAGTCCGGCAGGTGCAGATCCACGTACCGTCCGGCGCCGCGAGCGAGACGCCGCTGAGTGTCATCATGCTGCCGGCTGGCGCTTACCCGATCCTGGCGACCACCTCCTGGTGTGCCGCGCCGTGCGTGGTCAACGGCGCCCCGCTGGTCATGCTGCGCGCCGGGTCCTTTGGCCGGGCCTTGCGCCGGACCGGCTTCACCATGGCGTGGAGCTTCTGTCACCTGCCCTCGCACGCGGTGCTGATGTTGGACATCGTGCTCGACGCGCCGTCGCACACGGCGGCCATCCGCCAGGCGCACCGGCATGTCCCGGCCGTCCGGCGACCGGTGGCGGAGTGGCTGTCCGGGCTTGACGGCAAAGACCGCCAGCTAGTCGGCTCGGTGCTTGCGTCCCGCCCGCTTCGCGTGGTGCTGGCCGAGGACAGCCAGAACGTCAGCACCGTCTTCGGGCCGGATGGCACGCGCCGCACCTCGGCGATGCCAGAGGCCCTTGGTGAAGCGGTCCTCCACCTGCCAGAAGCGGCGGTGGCGGCGCTGCAACAGGAGTTCGAAGCGCTCGTGACGTATGCCGGCAAGTCGTCGCCCTCCCACGATCGTTTCGCTCTGGCCACTAACTTCGAGGTCATACGCTACCTGCCACTGGACCAGGAGCCGCTGTTGGTGCCGGACTGCTAAGCAGGCGTTGGCGGCCACGCACGACAGGGCGAGCAGCCCAACGAGGCACGGCCCGAGCGGACGTCCGCTCGGCACGAAAGGCGGCAGGCTGACCCGCGCCACCAGGCAGCTTGGGGGCCGAGTCCTTGGTGCGCGTCCGCGGCGGCCCGTCGCCGAGCACCCGACCGCATCGGCCACCGGTCGGTGCCCGACGGGCCTGTTGTGTGGTCGGTTGGCGCCCGGACGCGTAGCGCGGCGCGGCGCGGATACTGACGGCCACCCGGTGTCACAGCAGCCGGCGCTATGCAGCGGCCCAGTGCGTGTCCGGGCACCACTGGCAGCCAGCGGCCAACGTTCGGCCCGACCACGGCGCCGCACTGGAAGCAAGCTGCCAGTGGCACCCGTTGGCTACCAGGCTGGACACGAACTCGGGCAAGCTGCACGCCGCCGGGCGGTCTGCTCGCCAGTGCTTCTGCGCGCCGCTTCAGCAGCGACGCGCAGGTATGTGGCGGCCGGGCGCTCACGCGACCGGCGCCCGCGCCGCGGCTGACTACTTCCGCTCGCAGCGAATGTCGTCGAAGTAGAACACGCCACTGCCACCGCAGTTGAAGAACAGCACGTGCTCGTTGGCCCGGTAGTCCTCGGGCAGCGTGAACTCGACGCTGAACTTCTGCCACTCGGTGGTCAGCTCGGCGGTGTGGTTGCCGTAGAGCTTGTACGGTGGCTTCTGCGTGCGCACGTGGGCGGTCACCTTGGCCGGCTGGTCGGCGCGGGCCCACCAGGTGAGCTGGTAGGTGGCACCGGCGGCCAGGCCCGGGGCGTACTGGTAGAACTGCAGGCCGCCCTGGTTGGCGGTGACCTTGGCGCAGCGCTGGCCGCCGTGCGGGTTGTCGGTGCTGTAGGTAATGGAGCCGGCTTCCGGCTTCGGCGGATAGAGGCTCCACTGGCCGTCGGTCTCGAAGTTGCCGTTCTTGACCTCGGCGCCGGCAGGTGCAGCGGCGACCGGTGCGGCGGCCGGCGCGGTCCAGCCGGCCAGCAGCGGCTTGACCGAGTCGGCCACCTGCTTCGCCTGCATCTCGCGGCCCTCGCCGTGGTAGTGGAAAGTGTCGCTCCAGTACTTGGCGCGGTCGAGCGGGTCCATCAGCGCGAACAGGTCGTCGGTCGGGAAGCCGTACTCCTTGACGATGGGCGCCGCGGTGTCGTTCAGCTCCTTGGCCTTGGCGGTCAGGTTGGCGTCCTTGAGCGGGGTCGAGGTGGCCCAGATGATCTTGGCGCCGCCGCCCTCCTTCTTCAGCAGGTCGAACGCCGCGCGCAGCGCCGTGCCCCATTCGGCGCGGTCGGTGCCCAGGCTGTGCAGACCGTTGTTGAAGTGGATGACCGCGTAGTTCTGCTCGCCGAGGACCAGCGACAGCAGCTTCAGGTAGGTGTCGTCGGTGACGCACTTGGAGGTGGCCAGGAACGACACGTTGGCCACGCCGGCGAGTTGGCGGCGGACACCGTCCTGGTAGCCGTTGCAGATGGAGTCGCCGACCAGCAGCACCCGCGGGAGCTTGGTGTCGGTCGAGCTGTAGGCGTAGTGGATGAACCAGTCGGTGCCCTCGCGCTTGCGGGCGGCATCGGCGGCGGTGGTCCAGAGCAGTGTGGCGGACAGGGCCAGCAGGCCCAGTGTCGAGCGCAGACGGCCAGCGCGTGTGTTCATGGTCCTCGGTCTCTTCATCGCGCCGCCGGCGGGTCGGGCCAACCGATCCGGCGCCGGCAGTCGGACCACTCTGGTTCAGTCGCCGCGGCCGGTTTCCTTCCTGGCCGGGCGGCGGGCCGTGGTTGCTCTTGCGGCAGGTCCGCCGAAGATCGGACAATGCCGGGGGAGGAACGGGAACGCTGCGCGCGACGGGCTGGAGCCCGCCGCGGGAGGGAGATCCTGATGCGTCGGCGTCCCGGCTTCACACTGATCGAGCTGCTGGTCGTCATCGCCATCATCGCGATCCTGGCAGCCATCCTGTTCCCCGTGTTCGCCAAGGCGCGTGAGAAGGCGCGCCAGTCGAGTTGCCTGTCCAACCTGAAGCAACTCAACCTGGGCATGTTGGCCTATGCCCAGGACTACGATGAGCGCATGCCCTGCTACCCGTACGGGCCGGACCCGTGGCTCTACACCTGGCCCATCACCATCCAGCCCTACGTGAGCAACTGGAACCTGCTCAACTGCCCGAGCAATCCGCACATGACCACGCTGACCTACCACGGGCAGACGTATCCGGGCTATCCGGATTACGCGCTGAGCAACTGGTGGCACCGCAACTCGCGCGCGCTGGCCGAATCGACCAATCCGGCCTCGCATTACCTGATGTCGGAGGCTTGTCACTTCGTGCTGGGCGACTACCGCATCGCCTGGCCGCGGGTCTGCGGAACGTGTGGCGCGGGCGCCTGCAACGGCGACCTGACGCTACGCAATGACGACAACGCCGGGCACAGCGCCGGCGACAACATCGGGTTCGTCGACGGGCATGTGAAGTGGCTGAAGTGGACCACGGTCTACGACCGCTTCAACGACCTGTACAACGGCAATCCGTTCTGAGGCCGGCCGCGGCGGGCGACCGGGCGCGCCACAGGACGGCAACGAGCGACCTGCGCGACGGCCGGTGCCCGTGTGCGTGGCACCGGCCGGTACCCCGGGCTCGGTCGCTGCTTGCTCGTTCCGGCGCCGTCGCGAAGGAGTTGGTCGCGCTGCCGCCAACAGCCATCCGGCCCAGCGGCCTCGGGGCGATGCTGGTGGGCAAGGCGGAGAACACCGGATGAGACACTCACTTCAGCGCGCAGGAGGCATTCTGTTGGTTGGTCTGGTCGGTACGCTGTGCGGACTTCGCGCCGAGGTGCAACTGCCGGCGACGTTGGCGGACAACATGCTGCTGCAGAGGGAGAAGCCCATCCCGATCTATGGCCGCGCGGCCGCCGGCGAGAAGGTCGTCGTGGAGTTCGCCGGGCAGCGCCAGGAGACGACCGCCGACGAGGCCGGTGCGTGGTGCGTCGAGCTGGAGCCGCTGCGCGCTGCGGCCACACCCGCGGAGATGACGATCAGCGGCCGGAACACGATCGTCATCCGCAACGTGGTGGTCGGTGATCTGTGGCTGGCGTCCGGGCAGTCCAACATGCAGGTGACCGTGCCCGAGGCCAACAACGCCGCCGCCGAGATCCAAGCCGCCAACTACGCGGGCATCCGGTTCTTCCTGGTCCGCCCTGACCTGGCCTCCTCGCCGCGCACCGCGCCCGCCGGCACCTGGCAGGTGTGTACGCCAGAGCACGTGCGCTCGTTCTCGGCGGTGGCCTACTTCTTCGCTCGCGAACTGCACACCCGGCACCACGTCCCGATCGGCATCATCAACAGCGCGGTGGGCTCCAGTTCGTGTGAGGGCTGGGTGCCCGCGGACGTGTTGCGCGCCGACCCGGCGCTGCCGCAGCCGCCCACCATTCCGCCCGCGGAGTACACCGATTGGCAGACCTATGAAGCCGTGCGCATGAAGAACTACCGCGCGGCCGCGGCCAAGGATCCCGGCATCCGGCCCGACTGCCTGGCCTGGGCCAACCCGGAGTATGACGCGAGCGGCTGGCGCAGCCTGCCGGTGCCGGGCAACTTCGAAGCGCACGGCCTGAACCTCGACGGGGCGGTCTGGTACCGGTGCGAGGTGGAGCTGCCGGCCGCCTGGGCGGGGCAGGAGGTGGCGCTCTACCTGGGCCCGATCGCCCAGAACAGCGTGGCGTACTTCAACGGCACCGAAGTCGGCCGCAAGGAGAACCGCGGCGGCACCTGGATCTTCCGCACCCATCCGGTGCCTGGCCGGCTGGTCAAAGCCGGTCGCAACGTGGTGGCGGTGCGCATCTTCAACGAGCTGGGCCCCGGCGGCTTCTACCCTGGCTATCCGCGCCCGTTGAGCCTGTCGCGAGGCGGGCTGGAGATCCTGCTGCCGAAGACCTGGCGCTACCAAGTCGAACTCGCGCTCCCGCCGGGGAAGCCGGCGCGGGAGCTGCCCGAGGGCTACTATCTGCCCACGGTGTTCTACAACGCCATGATCGCGCCCTACACGCGGACGCCGGTGCGGGGGTTCATCTGGTACCAGGGCGAGACCAACGCCGGCCGAGCCCGGCAGCATGACGTGCTCTTCCCCGCGCTGATCCAGGCCTGGCGACGGCTGTGGCACGACGCGACGCTCCCGTTCTACTTCGTGCAACTGGCCAGCTACCAGCCTCGCCAGCCCAACCCTGGCGACGACGCTTGGGCTTACTTCCGCGAGTCGCAGGCCAAGGCCCTGGCGCTGCCGCGGACCGGCATGGCCGTGGCCATCGACATCGGCGAGGCGCTGAACGTCCACCCGAAGAACAAGCAGGAGGTGGGCCGGCGTCTGGCGCGGTGGGCCAGCCGCGACTGCTACGGCGAGGCGGACCTCGCGGTCTGCGGGCCGCTCTACGCGGCGAGCCAGGTCGAAGGCCAGCGCATCCGCCTGCGATTCACGCACGCAGAGGGTGGCCTGAGCGCGGCCGGTGGCGCCCTGAAGGGCTTTGCCATCGCGGGCGCCGACAAGAAGTTCGTGTGGGCCGACGCGGCCATCGACGGCGACACCGTGATGGTCTGGAGCGCGGCGGTGCCGGCACCGCTGTATGCGCGTTACGCCTGGGCCAGCAACCCCGAATGCACGTTGTTCAACGGCGCCGGGCTGCCGGCCGCGCCGTTCCGCACCGATCCTTGAGAGCCGCCGGCCCCGGCCGGCGGGCTCACGGCACCGGCCGCACCTCCAGCGCGTCCACCCAGAGCGTCTCGCGCTTGGTGGCCGTGACGCGGAAGTGCGTCCAGCGCGTGTCCTTGGGCACCTCGAACTCGACCGACTCCTGGCGCCACTCGCGGCCCACGCTCACGTCCTTCCAGGGCGACTTGTTGAAGCCGTAGAGCCCAAAGTTGGCCCCGCCGCCGTCACGGTCGGCCTTCAGATAGAGGCTGGCGCGGTAGCGGCCGGGCTTCAGCTCCATGGGATAGCAGTTGACTCCCGGGCTGACGCGGTCCCACGGCCGGCCGTCCTGCGGGCAGCGGATATACAGCGCATGGCGGCCCTCAATGGCCTCCTGCGGGTCGGTGCCCCAGCTCGCGCCGTTCTGGATCCGTCCGCTGACGCTGAACGCGTCCGGTATGCCCGTGACCACCTGGGCCTCGAAGCCGCCGTTGCGCACCAGGTTGCCCTCGGCCAGCACCACGCGGTTCGGCTTCTCGGGCGCCGTGCGCCAGGTGTACCAACGCACACCGAGGCCCTCGATCAGGTCCTGGAGGGTGCCGTCGGCGCTGACCGGCACGCTACGGTTCTCGAACAGCACCTGCGCGGTCGCGCCCAGCGGCGGCGCGGCGCAACGCAGCGACAGCGCCTTCGGCTGCGGGTCGGTGTTGACCGCCAGGATATACACCGCGCCGTCGTAGGCCCGCGCCGTCAGGTGCAGCCACGGCACCGGCGGCGTGGCGGCCACCTCGGGCGCCGGCTCACTGCTGAGCAGCACCGGCGTCAGCTCGCGGACCTCGCCGGCCAGCTTGCGACACTCGGCCCACATCGCCTCGCCGAACGGGCGCTCGTGCGGCTCCATGCGGATGAAGTACTGAATGCCGGTGGCCCCGTGGGCGATGGCCAGCCAGGTCATGCAGCGCTGCTCCTGCCAGGTCGGCTCGCGGCCCCACCATTCGCCGCCGCCGAAGGCCTGCGGCACGCACCAGATGGGCATGGTCCAGTTGACCGCCTCGCCCACCAGGTCGACCGTGTCACTGACCGCCGTGACCGCCTGGTTCGGGATCGGGTAGGGATCGACCATCATGATGTCCATGCCCTTGGCGTAGGACGCCGCCTTGGGCGGGACGCAGAAGACCATACTGGTGGGATGGTACGGGTCGAGCTGCTCGATGGCGCGGTGGTGCGCCTCGTAGCGGTCGGGCGAGCGGCCGGAGCCGTCGGGCTCGTCGGCCAGGTACCAGCAGAGCAGCGACGGCAGGTCGCGATAGGCGGCAATCTCTTCGGTCAGCAGCGCCTGCACGTCCGGGGTGGCCGGCAGATCGGTGATGGAGCGCAAGTCGTAGTGCATCTTCAGACCGACCGCGTCGCACGCGTCGCCCCAGGCTTGGAACGCGGTCCGCTTCGGCTGGCGGACCTTGTTCTCGATGTCCATGTAGTTGCAGATCAGGTTGAACTTGTGCGGCGCCTCCAGGCGCAGAATCTCGGTCCGGTCGCGTTGGTCGTTCCATTGCCCCTGGTTGGTGTAGAAGCCGAACGGGAAGTACGGCTTGCCGTCCACGATCAGCCCGCGCGTGCGATGGTCCACCTTGACCTCGTGCGGCCGCGGCGGCGCCTTCAGGAAGTGCGTCTCGGCGACCGCCACCACCTCGTCGCCCAGCCGCAGCGTGCAGCGGGCCGCGTGGGTGCCGTTGGCCAGGCCGGCCAGGTTGAACGGCAGCGCGGTCTCCAGCGCGGTCGGCCGCACCGTGCGCGGAGCCAGTCCATCGGCGATGATCTCGGCGCTGAGCCGCTCCAGCTTGGTGCCGCGGGCCAGCGTCAACAGCAGCTCGCCGGTCGCCTCACTGGTGTAGAGCGACCGCCCCGGCACGAACCGCAGGAACGGCGCGGCCTTGACCGGTAGACCGGTGGCCCGCCACAGGTCGGCGCCGCCGCCCGCCGGCGCGATGGCCAGGCGGAGCGTGTAGTCGCCCGGCTCCTTCAGTCGCAAGCGCAGCTCGACGCGAGCCGGGGTGGTGCTCAGCGCCGGTTGCTGCTCGGCCCGGGCGACCACCTGGTCGCCGGCCAGCGCCTCCAAGCGCAAGGCGACGCGTGCCGGCCCCTCGGCCTGGCGCGCCAGGTCGACGGCGATGCCCGTGCTGCCCAACTCAGCGTTCCGCGCCCAGGTCAGGTTGCCGGCGCTGACGCCGGCCGCCGTGGCCGTCGCCGGCTCGAAGGTGATCTCGATGGTCTCGCGGTAGCGCTGCCCGCTGACCAACGGCTGGTCCCAGCCCAGGAAGAACTGGCCCTGGTGGCGGTCATCGTACAGCGTCAGCGCGCGAGTGGTGCGCAGGCGCCAGGCGCCGAACAGGCTGGCGAAGCGGTAGTCGCGGCTGGTCCAGAGCACGCGCCGCTCGGCCCGGCCGAAGGTCATCCGCCCGCGGTCGACCTTGTCACCAACGGCCACCGCGTGCTCGGCGCCCTCGAGCCAGGGCACGGCGGGCCGATAGCCCAGTGCCAGGTGGTAGTCGGCGTGGCCGGTCTGGCCGTACTCGTACTCCACGCGCACGGTGTCCTGGCCGATCAGCGAGATGGTCTTGGTGTAGTCGAAGCCGGCGCCGCCATCGCGGATGGTCAACCGCTGCCCGCCGTCGGCCCGGGTCAGCCGCGCCGGCGCCTGCCGCCAACTGCTGGCGAACGGCATGACCTTCCAGCCCGAGTTGTGGACCACGAACTCCTCGGGAATGAACAGAAAGGCATCGGCGCCGCGATAGCGCAGGTTCAGCCCGCGCTCGGCGCGCCAGATGGCCTGGAGGTCACCCGCGCGCAGCTCGGCTTGTGAGACCAGATCCTGAGCCGGCACGGCCGTGAGGGCGAGCAGCAGAGCGAGCAGGCAACGTGCAACCATGGTCACCACCGATCAGCAGGGAGTTCGCTCCGCACTCGACGCAGTCCTTCGACGGTCTAGGCCGGGTCGGTGGCTCCGGGCGGCGCGGCCCAGAGCTGCGAGGCGCGGCAGATCGGCAGACCGGCGTTGCCTCCGAGATCGAGCAGATCGCGGTCGCCCGTGACCAGGACCGCGGCGCCGCAATCCCAAGCCGCTGCCAACACCGGCGCATCGCTGGGGTCGCGGAGCAGCCCGTGGGCCCGCGCCAGAGCACTCTCACCGGCCTCGGGCACCACACTCACCGGCAGCAGATCGATGGCTTGGTCGACGCGGTCGGCCGGGAGCGCGAACTTGACAGCCAGGACGCGCCGCACCTGCTCGAGCACGTAGGCGGAGGTTTGTAGCCGCACGGATCCGCCGTGGGCCAAGTGTACCAAGCGCTCTTCGGGCCCGTGAAAGAGGACGGCACTCACCAGCACATTGGCGTCAACGAAGAGGGCGCGGTCCGGAGCCTTCACGGAACACCTCGTGTCGTGCTTCGGCGACGGCCTGCTCGACGTCCTCGCGGGTCACCCCCTGCTCCGCTGCCGCTGCCCGCAGACCGGCGATTGCCTCTTCGTACGGTGACCTCAGCGGCAACTCGATGAGCAACAGCCGGTCCGAAAGAAGGTGCAGGCTGAGCGTATCGCCGGCCTGCAAGCCGAGCTGTTGGCGCATGTCGAGCGGAATGACGAGCTGGCCCTTGGATGAGATGCGGACAGTCCGTGATGCGTCCACGGTTGGTCTCCAGCGTAAGAACGTCTTACCGCCCACGATGGTTCCACGCCCCGCCCGGCCTACAGCCCCTTCCGCCCGGTCTCGCGCTCCTGGCGTAGCGACGAGGCGATTTCGGCGCGGGCTTCTTCGAGGATGGGCGCGATGGCCTCGGTGCGGTAGGTGCGCTCCTCCCACGAGCGCTTCGCCACCGACTCCAGGAACCGCCGGAACTCGTCGAAGTAGCTGCCGTAGATGTGGAAGCTGCTGGCGGTGTGGGTGTACTGGCCCGGCGTGATGGTGCGTCCGAGCCGGCTGGACAGCTCCTCGGCCACCTGGCGTTGCAGGTCGGTGAAGGCGTACATGTTCATGAACGAGGCCTTGAACGCGTCGTTCGAGCGCATGTCGGCGTGGAGGACCAGCTTGTCGCCGAACACGCGGAACCACAACCGCTGGAGGCAAGCCGGGTCGATGCAGTGCTCGTCTGCCCAGGGCTTCCAGGTGGTGGCCTGTGCCCGCCGCGAGTGCGGTGCCTCGGCCAGGGCGTCCACCACGTAGGCGATCTGGTCCACCGCCGCGGCGCGCCCGGGCACGTCGAACGCGCGCAGGCGCTCGTGGTAGGTGTACTCCCACTTGCCGGCCGCGGGATCGATCCAGTGGTCATGGATGCCGTCGACCACTTCCTGGCGGTAAGCCTCCAGGTCCTTCAGGCCGCAGGGGATGGCCTTGTTAATGCGCGGCTCGGCGAACGGATCGAGGACGGTGATCACCGCCAGCGCATCGCGCGAGGGCGGATCGCCCGGCTGGTCGTACTGGGTGGCAATCGTGGCCCCGCGCTCCCAGCAGGTGAGCACCGCCTGTTCCCACGCCGCCGGCAGGTTCGCCGCCGTCACCGCCACCACCGGCAACTCGCCGGCCGGCACCGTCATCGCCTCGTCCATGACGCCTCCTCCAGGCTGGATGCTGCGGCCTGATTGGCGCTGTCGACCGGGTTCCCTCTCGGCCATCCGCGGGCTGGCCAGACAGCCGGACGCCTCGCCGACCGGCGCACTGGAGCACGGTCAGCGAGGCGTCCGACAGCAGTCAGTTGGCCACGGCTACTTCGGCTTCAGCGTGCCGCCGCCGGCCAGCGTGTAGGTCTTCGCGCCCAGCGCGCTGTTGGCCGACAGGCTGGAGTCATAGGTCACCGTGTGACCGTTGCCGTAGATGTTGGTGATGCTCGTGCCGGAGATGCCGGCGGCATCACTCAGCCAGGTCAAGACCGAATCGGCCGTGACCTGCCAACTGCTGGTCTTATCCAGCGTCAGCCCGGCCGTGTTGATCCAGCCCGTCAGCGTCGAGCTGTTGCTCAGCGTCGCGGCAATCGAGCTGATGCTGTCGCTGACCAGGTTGCCGACCATGGTCTGGCCGGTGGCCTTGAGCACGGCCTGGCCACCGTTGGAGCCCGTAGTGCCCCAGTCGCCCGCGGCGGCCTGGACCAACGTGCCGGAGCTGGCGGTGAGACCGACGCCGTTGAGGTTGATGTTGCCCGTGGCGTTGGTCACGTAGAACAGCGGCCCAGCCGCTGCCGCCAGGGTCCCACCGGTCATCGTGAACGTGCTGTTGGACCCGCTGGCGTCACCCGACATGCTCTGGTAGAGCATCACGCCGCGCTTGAGCTGACCCGAGATGGTGGTGTCGCTCAAGGTGATCGAGTTGGAACCCTCAATCACGGCGGCTTCGGCACCGGTGGCCCGGATGGTGGCCCCCGAGACCGTGATGGCGCCGGTCGAGTAGATGCCCGGCGAGTTCATGCCCGACGTGGTCACCGTGCCGCCGGTCACGTTGATGGTGCCGCCGCCCCGGTCGGTCGCGATGGCGCCGGAGCTGGCACCGGCGGTGGTCATGTTGACGTTGGTCAGCGTCATGGTCGCGCCTTGCGTGGCCATCACCGCGTGGGCCCCGTCGGCGCTGCAGTTGATGGTCAGGTTGGACAGCGTCACCGCCGCGCCGCTGCCGGTGGAGAACACGCCGTTGGCACCGGTGCCCGTGGTGGTGACCGTGCCACCACTCACGGTCAGCGTGCCCGCCGAGGCCAGCAGGCCGGCGTTCAGGCCGTAGAAGCTGCTGTTGTCCTGCGACGAGGTATTGCCGCTGGTGGTGACCGTCGGATTGGTCAGCGTCAACCGAGCCGAGTCGGTCAGCCACACCGCCGACTGGTTGGCGTCCGTGGCGCGCAAGGTCGCGCCGCTCTGCGACTGGTCGCCACCGCTCTGCTCATAGGCGCCCCAGATGCCCAACGACGTCTTCGCGTAGAGCGTCACGGTGTCGCTCGTCACCGTCGTGCTGCCACTCGACACGGTGACGTAGTACGCGCCGATGTTGCTGGTCGCCATCGAGCTGACCGTGTAGCTGGCGCTGGTGGCGCCGGAGATGGCGGTGCCGCCTTTGTACCACTGGTAGCTCAGGCTCGAACCCGAGGCGACCACGCTGAGCGTCGCCTTGCTGCCGACGGTGACCACCGTCGCGGTCGGCTGGGTCGTGATGCTGACCGTCGCGCCATTGGTGCTGCCGATGCTCAGCGTCACCGAGTTGCTGGTCACACTGCCGCTGGTGTTCGCCACCACCACATAGTAGGTGCCGGCGTCGGCGGCGGTGACCGCTGACAGCGTCAAAGTGGCGGCGGTGCCCCTGGGCAGAATGGTGCCGCCTTTGTACCACTGGTAGGTCAAGCCCGTGCCCGACGCGACCACCGTGAACGTGGCCGTGCCGCCCAGCGCCACCGTGGTCGAGGTGGGTTGCGTGGTGATGCTGATCCCGCTGGTGTTCGCGCTACCGATGGTCAAGGTGGCCGAACTGCTGGTCACGCTCCCGCTGGCGCCGGAGACCACCGCGTAGTAGCTGCCGGCGTCGTTGGCGGTCACCGACGCCAACGTCAGCATCGCGCTGGTGGCACCCACGATGGCCGTGCCGGCGTGGTACCACTGGTACGACAAACTCGAGCCCGAGGCGACCACCAGGAAGGTGGCCGTGCCACCCAATGGCACCGTCACCGAACTCGGCTGGCCCGTGATGGTGACCCCTGAGCTGCTGGCCGAACCGATGGTCAGCGTCACCGAGTTGCTGGTCACGCTCCCGCCGGCACTCGTCACCACCACATAGTACGTCCCCGCGTCGCTGGCGGCCACTGACGACAGCGTCAGCGTCGCGCTCGTCGCACCAGCCAGGGCCGCGCCGCCCTTGTACCACTGGTACGACAGTCCCGAGCCCGAAGCAACCACCGCGAAGTTGGCCGTGCCACCCACCGCCACCGTAACCGAACTCGGTTGAGTCGTGATACTGACGGTCTTGCTCGTGCTGCTGGAGCCGCTGCCACACCCCGTCAGCCACAGCGCCGCCAGGCAAGCGCCCAGCGCCGATCGTGTCCCTTGCATCGCGCATCTCCATCGCTGCGCTCCCCATCGTCGCAACGTTATAGTCCGGTCGTGCGCAATGTTCTATGGTGACAGGCCAGATCTTGCAATTGCGTTACAGCGCGCGGCAGATTACCAGCCCGGCGGATAGGCGTCGGCGTTGCGCCAGGGCAGATACGTCTGCGCGTAGGCGATGGTCGGCGCGTAGACTCGGCTGCGCTTCAGCCACTTGGCGTGGCCGTCGAACATGACCACGTTGAGGCCCTCGTTGTGCACCGAGTCGTAGTTGCGGTTGCACGGCGTGCCGGCGCCGGCGCCCATATCCACCGGCCGCCACGGCGTGGGACCTTCGCCCACGGCGATCAGTTCGGCCGGGCGGATCATCGACGCCAGCGCCTGTTCGCTGGCGCCGCCGGTGCCTTCGGGGCAGTCGTTCATGCCGTAGCTCGAGCCCAGGTTCATCGCCCGCGCCGCGGGAAGGTAGAACGAGCACTGCGCGTTGATGAACCACCGCGAGCTGGGACAGACGTACATCTGGGCGTTCATCACGTACGGGTAGATCACATGCACCCACGACACCGCCGTGTCGGCGGCACAGGTGCCCTGCACCTTCCAGGCCGGCACGCGCTCGTCATAATCGTTCGAGTACATCATCAGGCCCAGCCCGAGCTGCTTCTCGTTGGACAGGCACGACGACTGGCGCGCCTTCTCGCGAGCCTTGGCGAACACCGGAAAGAGAATGGCGGCCAGAATAGCGATGATCGCGATCACCACCAGGAGTTCGATCAGCGTGAACCCCGAGCGCAACTTGTTCATGGCAGACCTCCGCTGGTAGTCTAGACATGCCATGATACGCAGCGCAAGTCGCCCTCACTTGTGACGACTGCGGCGAACCGGTGGACAATCATCCGCCGTGGGGCCGATGGTTCGGGAACGCCGCTGCGTCGCCATTCGTTCTGGGGTCTCGATGGCAGTTGCGTGGGGAAGGCCCGGCCATGGAACAACGTTGCCAACTGTCCGCGAAGCGCAGGTGTCAGATGGCGTTCGTCGTGCTCATCGGCCTGGCGGTGGCGGGGCTGGGCCTCTCCCTCGAGGGCCGCGCGGGCCACGACGCGGGTGACCTGCTCTGCGGTGCGGCGCTGGCTGTCTTTGGTGTCCTCTGGGCGGCCGCCTGGCTGCTGTCGCTACGCGGTCACAGCGGGCCCTACGTGTTCGACGAGCAGGGGCTCCGCCACTTGGGCTTCGGGCGCTGGAGCGTGACGTGGTCGGAGATCACCGGGTTGAGTACCCGGCGCGGCCTGTTCTTCGAGCCGGTGATCCGGCTGACTGACGGGCGCGGCCGGCGCCGCGTGGTCGGTTTCAGTCTGCTTGCCGAGAACGGTCTGCCGCTGGCCGAAGTGCTCTGGCGCCGGCTGGCGCCGCTGGCCGAGGCGCGCTTGCGCGACTTCGGAGCCGGCGTGGCGGTGCGCCCTGACCCCGATACGCAGGTGGGCGTGCAAGCGCTGGTCTGGATGGTCGGTGTCATTGCCCTTGTCGCCGCCCTCACCGAGAGCGGGTCACCCGCCGAGGCCCGCGCCTACGCCGCGGTGGCGCTGGCCCTCACCATCGGCGCATCCGTGCTCACCGTTCGCTGCCTGGCGCGCTACCGGCTCGACGACAGCGGCATCGAGCAGCTCGGCGGGCGCCGGCCCGGTCGTCTGTCGTGGGCCGACGTGACCGAGTTGGCGTTGGTGCGCGACGTGGCCAACAACGCCCAACGCGAGTACCTGCAGATCACCGGCGGCGAAACCTCGCTGCGCATCGCCTGCACCGTGCCGGACTACCTGCTGCTGGTGCGCTTCGTGGTCAGCCGGGCGCCGCAGGCCAGCCGGCACTGCACGGCCAAGCCGGCCCCCACGGCGGTCTGGGCTCACGCGCTCCAGCACCTCAGCGGCTGGGGCCCGTTGGTCACCGGTCCGGCACTGGGCGAACTGCTGCACGCCGCCGCCCAGGTGGCCGGCGATCCGGCGGCGGCGGCCGAGGCCGAGCGGCGCTGGCGCCGCCGGTTGCGCCGGGGCGCCGCGCTCCGGTGGATCGGTTTGGCGCTGCTCCTGGCCGCCAACGTCGCCCTGCAGGTGAGCGGCAAGTGGCACGGCCGCGACGGCGCGCTGTGGTCGCCGCGCGACGCCGAGGCCACGGTGACCAAGCTGTGCAACTGGTCGAACGCGGCGGACCGGCACGTACACTACAGCTTCCCGCTCGGCGGCAGGACTCGCGAAGGAACCCGCTCGGTGCCGACCGACGAGGTCGACCGTTGGCACGTGGGTGACCGCCTGCCGGTGGTCTACTCGGCAATCAGCCCCAACACCAACCGCGCCGCCGACCGCGCCCTGTCGCCTCGCACCCGGCGGTGGTTCACCGGCCTGCTGCTGTTCGGCCCGCTCGCAGCGGTCGCCGGAGTGTTGATGATGTGGGCAAGCAGTCGACTCCGCGCCGGTGTCGCGGCCGAGTGCGCCGCGGCCCGCACCGGCTGAGCGGCAGGAGGGCCACGCTCAGCGGTCAAGTGCCGCCGCATGAACCTGCCCGCCTTGCTGGCCGAACTGCCGTCGCCGCTCTTGCTGCCCGGTGGCGCCACCACCGCCTGGCGCGACCCGGCGGTGGTGCTGGCCGACGGCCGCTTCCACCTGTTCGGCACGCTGGTCGAGTGCGAGGCCGACGGGCCGTACCTCTACCTGGCGCACACCCACAGCGCCGACCTGCGCCACTGGTCGCCGCCGCGCAAGCTGAGCCCGCGCGACCGGTCGCTCAACTTCAGCAGTCCGGGCAACGTGGTTCGGCACGACGGCCAGTGGGTGCTCTGCTGCCAGACCTACCCGCGGCCTCGCGGCGAACGCTACGCCGACGAGTCGGCGCGGCTCTGGCTGCGGCGTAGCGGCGATCTGCTGGACTGGTCCGAGCCGGAGTTGCTGCGCGTGAAGGGGCCCGACGTGCCGCGCGAGGCCATGGGGCGCATGATCGACCCCTACCTGGTGGCCGACGAGTCGGGCCGCTGGTGGTGCTTCTTCAAGCAGCACGGTGCCAGCCGCGCCTGGTCGACCGACCTGCGCACCTGGACCTATGTCGGTGCCGTGCCGGCCGGCGAGAACGTCTGCCTCGTTCGCGACGGCGGCGAATGGCTGATGATCCACTCGCCCGAGAACGGCCTGGGCCTGAAGCGCTCGGGCGACCTGGCCACCTGGCGGGATGACGGCCGGCTGACGCTGGGCCAGGCCGACTGGCCTTGGGCGCAAGGCCGCCTGACCGCCGGCTTCGTGCTCGACCTGCGCGACGAGCCCGGCGGTGGTCTGGCGCTGCTGTTCTTCCACGGCTCGCGCTATCCCGAGGAGGATCCGCGCGGCGGGTTCGACAACCATGCCGGTATCGGCCTGGCCTGGAGCGCCGATCTGCGCACCTGGACCTGGCCCGGCGGCTGTTGACCGCCGCAGGAGCCGACTCGTCGTGAAGATCACCCGCATCCGCTGCTACCGTCCCGAACCGTGCAACCCGACCTTCAACCAGAGCAACCTGCTGGTCACCGTGGAGACCGACGAGGGCCTGACCGGCCTGGGTGAAGGCGGCTCGCCCGACCTGCTGCGCCAGTGCGCCGGCACGCTGATCGGCCAGGATCCCGCGCGCATCGAGTACCTCTGGCAGCGGATGTACCGCGGCTGGTTCTACCCCGCCGGTCGCGAGAAGCTCCACGCCCTCGGCGCGCTCGATTTGGCCCTGTGGGACCTCAAAGGCCAGGCGCTCGGCCAGCCGCTCTACGAGCTGTTCGGCGGCGCCGCGCGCGAGTATGTGGAGTGCTACTCCACGGGTTACCCGCGCCAGGGCACGCTGGGCGAGACGGCCGCCGCCTGTCTGGCCGCCGGCTTCCGCGCCTATCGCACCGCGGTGGGCGACCGGCCCGACGGCGTGTTCGACGCCCGCCGCGAGATCGACCGCACGGTGGCGCACTGCGCCGAGATTCGCGCGGGCATCGGCGCGGAGGGCGACTGGTCCATCGACTTCCACACGCGCCTCGACCTGGCCGACGCGACGCGCTGCGCCGAGCTGCTGGAGCCGCTCAACCCGCTGTTTGTGGAGGACCCGCTGCGCAGCGAGAACCCCGGCGCGCTGGCCGAGTTCCGCGCCCGCAGCCGCGTGCCGGTGGCGGTCGGCGAGCAGTTCGGCGACCGCTGGGACCTCAACGAGCTGGTCGAGCGCCGGCTGATCGACTACAGCCGCGTGACCTTGCCGAACACCGGCGGCCTGACCGAGTTCCGCAAGATCGCCGCGCTCTGCGAGACCCATTACGTCGGTCTGACCCCGCATTTCACCGGCCCGGTCTCACTCGCGGCGCTGGTCCATGCGCTGGTGGCCTTCCCGGGTCCCGCGCTGCAAGAGGTGGGCGGCACGGGCCCGAAGCTGCCGGCCTGTCTGCCGGCCGCCGCCGACTTCCGCGACGGCAAGCTCTGGCCGAACCGCCGGCCCGGCCTCGGTTGCGCATTTGAGCCGTCCGCCGCCGAACTGCTGCTGGAAGTGACCGCACCCGACGCGCCGATACCGGTCTACCACCGGCCTGATGGCTCGTTGACCAACTGGTAGACCGGCGGCTCAGACCCGACGAGTCGGCCGGCTCAAGTGCGATTTCGCAACCATTTGGTGGCGGCGGCAGGAATCGCGCCGATTACCCCGTAGCGTACCGGCGGCGGTCGGGCGGGCCGCAGCGGGGATGGCGGCATGAGGCACGCCAAGACGGGGTGGTTGGGCAGTCTGCTGGCAGTGCTGGCCTTGAGCGGCTGCGGCGGCCGTGGCGAGCGGGTGCGCGAGGCCGCCGTCGCGACTCGCGTCGTCCGCCAGACGGCCACGCACCCAGCCGACACCAGCGGCGACTACCGCCTCGGCATCGACGAGGTGACCGCCTACATCGCGGCCTGGAAGCAGGGCACCACCGACGACATCAACCTGGTCACCAACGCCATTGCGCTGTGGAAGGGCGGCGAGGTCTACCACTACGACGCGGCGACCGGGACGTTCGTGGCGGGCGAGGGTGGCGGCGGCGGCCTGGCCAACTCGCCGTGGCCGAAGTTCCGGGGCAACGCGCAGAACACCGGGCGTGGCGGGGGCCGTGGCGCGACAGGGGTGAGAAGGTGGGCGTCGCCGACGGCCTACTGGGCCCACTCTTCGCCGGTGGTAGGGCCGAATGGGTGCGTGTATGTCGGCTCGCATGACCGACGGGTCTACGCCCTGGACGGCGCCACCGGCGCCAGCATCTGGGTGTACACGACCGGCGACTGGGTCGAAGGATCAGCGGCGATCGGGGTCGGCGGCACCGTCTACGTGGGGGCGCGTGATGCCAGGATCTACGCCATTGAGAGTGCAACAGGCGCCAGCAAGTGGGCCGTCAGCACCAACGGCAGCGTGTGCTCGTCGCCCGCGATCGGGGCGGACGGCACCATCTACGTCGGATCATACGACCACAGCGTCTACGCTCTGGACGGCGCCACCGGCGCCATCAAGTGGACGGCTGCTACCGGTGGTTACGTGCACTCCTCGCCTGCGATCGGCGCCGACGGCACCGTCTTTGTCGGATCATACGACCACAAGGTCTACGCCCTGAACGGCGTCACCGGCGCCCAGGCCTGGGTCTTCGCCACAGACGGCGCCGTCAGCGCCTCGCCAGCGATCGGGGCAGACGGGACCGTCTACATCGCGTCGCACGACAGCAGGATCTACGCCCTTGACGGCGCCACCGGCACTCAGAAGTGGCGGTTCGCCACAGGCGGCAGCGTCTTCTCCTCGCCAGCGATCACCGCCGACGGTATTGTTGTCGTCGGCTCGACGGACGGCACCATGTATGCCTTGCACCAGGCCACTGGCGCCCAGAAGTGGGCATCGGCCACGGGCGGCAGTCTCTACTCGTCGCCCGCGATTGGCGCCGACGGAACCGTCTACGTCGGGTCACTGGACAAGAACCTCTATGCCATAGATGGCAGCACCGGCGCCAAGCTGTGGGCCTTCGCAACGGACGGCGAGATCTGGTCATCGCCGTCCATCGGCGCCGACGGCACCATCTACGTCGGATCCAAGGACGGCAAGGTCTACGCCATCCTCTGACAGAGAACGGAGTACAGCACATGCGCAGATTGACCCGAATGACCCGCTTGGCCTTGTTGACCGTCCTACTCGGAGCGCTGTCCGGTTGTGGCTCCACGAAGAACCCCAGCCGCACGGCGGCCGCGCCGGCGACGGTGGCACGGCAGAACACCACGCACCAGGCGGATAGCAACCGCGACTGCCGCCTGACCATCGACGAGGTGACCTTCTACATCGCGGCCTGGAAACAGGGCATGTACGACGACATCAACCTGGTGACCAGCGCCATTGCGCTGTGGAAGGGCGGCGAGGTCTACCACTACGACACGGCGACCGGCACGCTCGTGGCCGGGGCGGACACCCGCAGCGGCCTGGCCAACTCGACGTGGCCGAAGTTCCGGGGCAACGCGCGCAACAGCGCTTGCCTCGGTGGTCAGGGCGCGGTGGGCGAGGTGAAGTGGATGGCGAGCGTCAGCGGCGAGGTGGGCTCGTCACCGGCCATCGGGACCGATGGCACGGTGTACTTCGGCTGTGGCAACAACAAGGTCTACGCGCTGAACGGGGCGACCGGCGCGCAGGTGTGGGAACACGCCACGACCGGCCCGGTCGCCTCGTCGCCCGCCATCGGCGCTGATGGCACGGTCTACATCGGCTCGCGCGACGGCAAGCTCTACGCGCTGAACGGGGCGACCGGCACGCAGGTGTGGGCGTTCACCACCGCTCGGTGGATCGACTCGTCGCCGGCCGTGGGCGCCGACGGTACCGTCTATGTCGGGTCCTACGACGGCAAGGTGTACGCGCTGGACGGGGCGACGGGCGCCAAGCGGTGGGAATTCGCTACCGGCGACAGAATCGACGCCTCGCCGGCCATCGGCGCCGACGGCACCGTCTACATCGGGTCGGGCGACCACAAGGTCTACGCGCTGAACGGGGCCACCGGCGCCAAGCTGTGGGAGTATGCCACCGGCGGCTGGGTGCAAGGCACGGCGGCCATCGGCGTCGACGGCTCGATCTACGTCGGCTCGTATGACGGCTACCTGTACGCGCTGAGCGGGGCGACGGGGGCTCTGCGCTGGCGGATGCAGTCGTACGGTGGTGAGGGGTTCCTTACGCCCGCGCTGTCGGACGATGGCGTGCTCTATGTGCGCGACGCTAACGGCCCGCTGTATGCGGTCAACGCCGCCAGGGGCAGCCTCGTCTGGCACAGCATCGTGTGCACGTCTGGGAGCTTCGCGTCGCCGGCACTGGGGGCCGACAACACCATCTACATGGGGTGCGGCAAAGAACTCCTCCATGCTCTGGAGCGGCTGCGCGGTAACGAACTGTGGCAGGTCAACACCGACGGCAGAGTCACGTCGTCGCCGGCCGTCGGCAGCGACGGCACGGTCTATGTGGGCTCTTGTAGTGGCCGGATGTTAGCGTTCCGGTAACTGGGCGGAGCCCAGGGCCGGGCGGCCCGCCCGACCGGTGGAGACCCGGCCCGCCGGGCCTGGTGGGCGCCGTTGACAATGGCGTCGATGAGGAGTGCGTCATGAGTCTCGCGGCTGAGATCCTCCAGGTCGTCGCGCCGGCCACGTCGGACTATGAGCCGCAGTTGGTTCGACCCGAACTGCTCCGGCTGAGCAAGCTGGGGCTGTATGTCAGTCTCCGCCGCCCGCTGCTGCGGCAGCTCGGCGGCGGCTACCTGCTGGTGGCCGAGTTCCGGGCCGGCCCGGAGGCCGGCCGCCAGGACATCGGGGTGACCTGTGTCGGCGTCTCCGCCGAGCGCGGGCAGGCCATCAACGAGACCGCGGCCCAGTGGTGTTTCGGCGTGCTGCCGGTCTTGGTGGCCGGCTGCGGCGAGCACACCTGTCTGGTCAGTCAGACCAGCCTGGAGCTGACCACGGACACGCACGCCTGGCAGTTCACGGTGCTGCTCGGCCCGGTGGTGGAACGCGGCGAGCACGACGCCGACGAGGACGCCATGCCGACGGTCGAGGGCTACCTCAAGCTGCTCGCCGAGGCCATCGCGCAGGCCCAACCGCCGCTCGGGCAGCACTGGCTGGAATGCTTCGCCATCCGCTCGGCCGACGGCAGCATCGACGCCACCTGCCGGCTGGACAACCGCGACTGGGCGCCCGGTCGGCAGACGCTCGCCCGCGACGCGACCACCTGGCCGGGGCAGACACCGAGCTACCATTCGCGCCGGCAGTTCATCCTGCTGCTGCCGGCCGGCGGTGAGTCACCGGCGCCCAAGGCCCGGCCCGGCCTGTTCGCCCGGCTGTTCGGCCACCGCTGAGGCGACGGGTCGGCCGAGCGTCAGGCATCACCCGGCGCGCGCGGTGCCAGCGTGGCCTCCCAAGCTTCGACCGTTCGCGGCCAGTCGTCCTTCAGCAGGCGCGACAGCGAGCGGTCGGCCAAGACCTTGCCGCCGGTCTGGCAGCCAGGGCAGTAGTTGACCTCGTTCTCGGCGTAGACGATGCGTTGCACCGGGTCGCCGCAGACCGGGCAGGGCTGGCCGTACTTGCCGTGGACGGCGTGATCGTCGCGGAAGGCGGTGATCTGGCCGGGGTCGGGGAACTTGTCGCCCACCTCGGCGCGCAGCCTGTCCACCGCGCGCGTCAGCACGGCAATCGCCGCCGCGTGCAGCCGCGCCAGCTCGGCGGCGGCCAGCCGGCCGGTCAGGGCCAGCGGCGACAGCTTGGCGGCGTGGAGGATCTCGTCGCTCCAGGCGTTGCCGATGCCGCTCAGCGCCCGTGGGTCGCACAGCGCGCGCTTCAGCGTGTGGTTGCCGGCGGTCAGGGCCGCGGCGAACGCCTCGGGCGCGCAGGTCAACGGGTCGATGCCGCCGGGATCGTGCGTGGCCAGGTCGTCGCGCCCGGCCACCACGTGCAGTGAAGCGCGCTTGCGCGTGCCGGCTTCGGTCAGCACCAGTTGGCCGGCGTCGAAGCCGAACACGGCCTGGCTGAGCTTGCCCGGCGGTTTGGCCTCGGGCTTCAGCCAGCGCCAGCGCCCGGCGATCATCAGGTGGACCACCAGGAACAGGTCGCCTTCGAGCACGCAGACCAGGCGCTTGCCCAACCGCTCGAAGCCGAGCACGGTGCGACCCTCGACCGCGCTCAGCGGCGGTGACCAGGTCCGCAGCAGCGACACCGCAGGCACACGCGCGCTGCGCAGCACCTGCCCGGTCAGACGACCGGCCAGGGCCTCCTGGTAGATGACCACTTCGGGCAGCTCGGGCATGGGCGGCTCCGCCGCAGCGATTCGCCTGGGCGGCGGCGATGCCTGCCCAGACACCGTGGGTCAGCGCCGATCCGGCGGCGGCCGGCGCGGGTGTTACCAAATTGGCACGGCCAGGCTGTTGCCAAGCGCAATCTCAGGTGGTACCAGATCGGTGGGCGAGGACGCAGGAGAACCACGGTATGGACCGCGGCACAGTGCGTGGCGGGTTCACTCTCATCGAACTGCTGGTGGTGATCGCCATCATCGCCATTCTGGCGGCAATTCTGTTCCCCGTGTTTGCCAAGGCCCGCGAGAAGGCGCGGCAGTCGTCTTGTGCCAGCAACCTGAAGCAGATCGGCCTGGGCATGTTGCAGTACGTGCAGGACTATGACGAGACGGTGGTGCCCGACCGCATTCCGCCGTGGGGCACGGCGTCGGTGTACTACAGCACCATCCAGTTGCTCAGCCCGTACTTCAAGAGCGCGCAGGTGTTCGACTGCCCCAGCCAGTCGTCGGTGAAGTCGAGCGTAAGCTACAACGGCTGCCGCAGCTACTCGTTCAACGAGCGGACGCCACGGCAGGCGCTGGCCGCTTTCCAGCAGCCGGCGCAGACGGTCTTCTCGGCCGATGTGACGCCGAATGTGTATATGGGCGCCTGGGCGCTCTATGCCCCCTCGCGCGGCTACCGGCAGGATGCGGAGGACGGCTCCCAGTACTTCTACTGGAACAGCAACACCACGCCGGACACGCATCTGTGGGTGCAGCTCAACTTCTGTGTGCGGCACAACCAGGTGGGCAACGTGGTCCACATGGACGGTCACTGCAAGGCGCAGAAGTACCAGGTGCTCTACGCCAACGGCGCCAACACGTACTTCACGCCTTGACGCCGGCGACGGTGGCGGCGCGCGGCTGACTGGCCCGTGCGCCGCTGACACAGAGGAGCGGACCCCGGGGCCGGCGAATGCTTCCGCCGGCTACGGAGTCTCGCCATGCGCTCCCTGTGGGTCGTCCTCCTTGCCGCCGCTTGGGCCATCGCCCAAGACCAGCCGGTCACCAATGGGGGCTTCGAGCAACTGGGGGCCGACGGCGTGGCCGTCGACTGGCAGCACGTGGGTGACCTGGTGGCCTACAGCGACCACGCGCACGGCGGACGGCGGTCGCTGCGGCTCCAGCGCGGGCGCGATCTCGACGGTGAAGTGGGGCTCAACCGCGCCTGGGCGGCTGGCAGCGGGGCCCCGGGCAAGATGCTCGCGCAGCTCAAGGGCGCGCTGGCGTTCTGGTACCGCCTGGAGCAGTGTGACGAGGACGCCAAGGTCGCGGTCGGCGTGATCCCGATGAACGCGAAGCCGCTGGAGGGCACTGGCTCGCCGCGCACCTACACCTATCTGCCGCGTCGGTTCGCCGGCGATGGGCAGTGGCACCGGGCGCTGGTGGCCTATGACTTCACCGGCGACGCGCAGGTCAAATGGATCCATGTGGTGGCGCGCTTGCTCGGACCCGGCGCCTGCGAGGTGCTGCTGGACGACATTGCCTGGCTGCCGCAGGCCGGTCCGCTGCTGACCGTGGAGCGGCTGCGGCTGGCCCCGTCGGCCAAGGACCGGTTCGGCGCCGGCACGGTGGTGGTCACGCTGCGCAACAGCGGTGACCAGCCGCTGGGTGCGGTAACCGGCGCGGCCGCGCTGCCCGCCGGCTGGACCGCCGAGCCGGCCGCCGCCATCGATCGGCTGGCGCCCGGCGAGTACCGCAACCTGCTGCTGCCGGTCACCGGCCGCCGGCGCGGCAGCGCGGGGCTGACCGTGACCGCGCGCAGCGGTGACCAGACGGTGGTCGACGACCTGCGGCTGACCCCGCGCTACCGGTTGTCCGGCGTGCTGACGGACCCGGTGCTGCCGATGGCCGGCCGGCCGGTGCGCGTCACCGCGCTGGTGGACAACCGGGGCCTGGTCGAGGGTGAGCCGCAGTTGACCGCCGCCGTGGCTGACGCGCCGGCCCAAGTGGTGCCACTGCGCGCCGAGGCCGGCAATCCCCAGCGGCTGGTGGCCGACTGGAGTGTGCCGGCAGCGGCGGCCGGCGAGCTGCGGCTGCAAGTACGGCTCGCCGAGACGGGCCGGACCTTGGGCGAGGAGACCGTGCGGCTGCGCATCCGGCCGGCCGAGCGGCTGAGCTACCGCCCGGTGGCCGGCGCGCTGGAAGTGGCCGACTCGCCGGCCGGCGCGGTGGGCCGGCTGGTGGCCGACGGCAGGGTGCTGGCCGAACTGCCGCACCTGGGCTGCGTGGTGTACCGGCAGGGCGACGCGCTGCGCGAGGTCTGTCCGACGCGGCTACAGGCCCGCACCGCCGGACCGGGCCAAGTGGAGCTGTCGGCGCAGGAGACCGATGCCGATGGCGGCACCTGGCGGTTCACCTGGCTGGTCAGTGACCGGCCGGTGGCCAACGTCACCTCGCTGCGCGCCGAAGCCACCTGCGATCAGCCGCGCGCGGTGGCCGCGTTCTACGGCCCCGACCTGCGCTCGGCGCCGCGGACCGGCGATGGCGTCTTCGCCGGTCTGGAATGGCTGGCGCCGGGTGAGCTGAGCAGCGATGACCTGGACATCGCCGCGGACCACCCCGACCGCGTGCGGCTGACCACGCACCCGAACAACGTCACCATTCCGTTCATGGCCGTGGCCAACGCCGGGGGCGTGGTGGGGCTGCTGTGGCCGGCGCGCGGTGAGTGGTCGGCGGGCCTGGGCACGCCGCCGCGGCCGCTGGTCGACGATCTCGGTGTGCAGCCGGTGTTCGGCTCGCCTGACCGTTGGGCGCACACCACGGCTTCGCGCCTGGCGTTGATGGTGCCCACGGTGCGCAGCGGGCTGAAAGAGAACCAGTTGGTGGCCGACCGGCCGGTGGCCTTGCCGGCCGGCGGGCGGCTGACCATCACCGCCGCGGCCTACTGCCAGCTCGGCGGTCGCGACCCGCTGGCGGCGATGGACGCCTGGTTCCAGGTCTACCGGCCCGAGCCGCTACCGGCGTATCCGCGCGGCAGCGCCGCCGCGGAGCTGGCGCTGTCGGCGCGCGCCTACCTGTCCAGCCTCTGGGACGAGGCCAGCGGACAGTGGTACAGCTTTCGGCTCGGACCGCAGGTGTCACTCGGCCAGGGGCGGTTCCCGAGCTTCGCCTACGACCTGTTGCAGTTCAGCCGGTTGGCGCCGAACGACCCGCTGGCTGGTGCCGCGCGGGCGCGGGTGGCGGCCACGCTGGCCGGCGACCAGACGCCCGAGGGCGAGGACGGCGGCTACTACGCCGGCGATCCGGGCCAGCGGCTGTTCGATGGGCTGAGCCTGGTCACCGACCGCCTGCGTGAGCGCGAGGCCGACGGCGGCTGGTCGTTCCAGCCGGTGGTCCACAGCAGCGGCATCTTCCGCGGCGCTGACTACTACGAGTTGGGCGAGCCGGGCCAGACGGGCGGTGGCCTGTTCGCCCAGCGTCTGGTGACGCTGCTCGAGCCGGCGCGGTTGTGCGGCGACCTGGAGACCTACCGACAGGTCCTGCCCAGCCTGCTGCGGTTGCAGAAGTTCAGCATTCCCACGGCCGCGCAGGTCTGGGAGATCCCGGTCCACTCGGCGGACGTGCTGGCCGCGGCCGATGCCTGCGAAGCCTACCTGGAAGCGTACCTGCTGTCGGGCGAGCGCCGCTGGCTGGACGAGGCCAGACGCCAGGCGCGACTCGGCCTGCCGTTCGTCTACGTGTGGGGCGACCCGCACTGGCCCTGGATGCGGTACGGCTCGATTCCGGTCTATGGGGCCACTTGGTACCGCGGGTCATGGTTCGGGCGCCTCGTGCAGTGGAACGGGCTGCGGCTGGCGCGGGCGCTGCTCAAGCTGCACGCGCTCGATCCGGATACGCGCTGGGGCCACTTGAGCTGGCAGGACCTGGCCAAGGGTCTGATGCTCAGCGCCATGGCGCAGCAACACGCCGCGGGCCAGTACGCCGGCCTGTGGCCCGACGCGCTCTACACGCACGATGGTGAGCGGGCGCAATGGGAGTTCGCGCCGCGGCAGATCCAGACCATCCACTTCGAGCTGCTGGGCCGCGCGGAGCTGCCGCGCACCATCTGCCTGCTGCCGGGCGATGCGGCCCCGCGGATCGGCTGCGCGGCCGACCGGCGGCTGACGGTCAGCACCGTGGCCGACTTCGCCGCCGCGGAGTACCGCCGAGACGGCACCGTGCGGCTGGTGGTGCGTCAGCCGAGCGCACCGGCGACGGTGCGACTGACCGTGGCCGGTCTGCTGCGCCCGCAAGCGGTGCGCGCCAACGGCAGGCCGCTGCCCGACCTGCCGGGGCTGACGCCGGCGGCGGAACCGGGCTGCTGGTACCGCGACGACTGCCGCCTGCTGACCGTGGTCGTGCCCGCGGTGCCCGAGGTCGAACTGCTGCTGACCGGCGTCGCCCTGGCCACGACCGACTGGCGGCCCCAGGAGATGGAGCGCCTGGCGTTCGACTTCGGCAAGGGCACCGGCGGTTGGCGGTCCAACCACCACCTGAGCCACTTCCGCGCCGAGGGTGGGCGCCTGAAGATGGTGGTGACCGGCGGCGACCCGTACCTGGTGCGCACCGGCTGCCGCTTCGCGCCCGACACCGTGCGCGTGGTCCGCCTGCGCCTGAAGGTGGCGGCCGGCGGCACCGGACAGTTCTTCTGGGCCACGACGCGCGAGCCGGCGTTCAGCGAGTCGAAGTCGCTGCACTTCACCGTGCCGGTGGGGCAAGACGCCGAGGTGACCATCCCCGTGGGCGAGCACCCGATGTGGCAGGGCCAGACCATCACCGCCATCCGCATCGACCCGATGGAGGACCCGGCGCGCGGCGCGGTCGAGATTCAGACGGTGCGCGGCGAGTGACGGCGCTTAAGCAGCCGGCCGGTGACGTTGTCCCGTAGGGGCGACCGAAGGGTCGCCCGGCTGCGGGCCACCAAGCGCCTACCGGGCAGTGACAGGGCGGGTACCAGGCCCCGCCCCTACCGGACAGGATCTCCGAGCGGCTGCTCAGGGCGCTTGCCAGTGGGCGCGGTGGACGTCGTTCTCGCTGAGGAAGCGCACACTGCCGTCCAGGAAGCCGACGTTGGCGCCGCGCTCGTGCCGCGGGGCGAGGAACGGCCCGTTGGCGTCGTAGAGCAGCACCTGCGACGACGGGCCGCGCAGCTTCGGCACGGTGACGCCCGCCAGGCCGATGGGCATGCCATAGCTGGGTCCCGAGGTGGCCTCGTCGCTGGGGCAATGGGTGTTCAGGCGGCCGGCCGACGCCGCGGCCAGCCGGGCCAGCCAGGCACCATCGGCCGGCAGCGTGTCGTCGTAGTCCTGGGCATAGGCCATGATGGCCCGGGTCAGCTCCTTGACCGACGCCTCGCACACCGCGCGGCGCTGCTGCTCGCGCAGCCGGCCGGGGGAGTACAGCGTGGCCGCGACGACCACCATCAGGCCGGCGGCGCAGAGCTCCAGCAGTCGCGGGTACGGGAACCAGGCCCGCCGCGGCGACGGCAGGCGCGCCATGACCTGTTCGGTGAAGCCGGGCCGCGCGGCGACGGCGCCGAACACCTCGCAGAACCGCTCGCGGTCGAGGCGCAAGGCGATCAGGTACTCGCGCGCGCCGGGCTGCGTATCGAGGATCAGGTCCAGCTCCGCCCGCTCGCCGGGGTCGAGGTCGGCGTCGTCATAGGCCAACAGGCGCTGTTGCCATCCGGGTTCCATCTCAAGCGCCTTTCCGTGCGGACACCACCCGCAGCGGCCGCACGTTCTCCTGGAGCGCCTCGAACAGCTCGCGGAGCCGGTTCTTGGCGCGGTGGCACCGCACCCGGACGTTGTTCACCGTGGTGCCGAGCATGGCGGCGATCTCTTCGTACTCGAGATCCTGCAGGTACCGCGCGGCCAGCACCTGACGGTACTGGTCCGGCAGTTCGTTGAGCAGTTCGCACAGCTCGCCAGGCTCGTCCACGAAGTCCGGCGGTGCCGGCAGCATTTCCAGCCGGTCGGTCTCGACCTCGGTCGTTCGCGCGGCGCGGCGCAGATGCTTGTAGCACAAGCGCTGCGTGATGCCGTGCAGCCAGGCGCCCACCCGGTGGGCATCACGCAGCTTGTGGATCTGTTTGAACGCCGCCACGAACGTGTCCTGGGCCAGGTCCTCGGCCGCATCGCGATCGCCGACCAGATGGTAAGCCACAGCCACCATGCGGTCTTTGTAGCGGTCGACCAGCGACGCAAAAGCCTCGACCTCACCGTCGCGCACGGCGGCGACCAGTTCGGCGTCGGTCATGACCTCAGGACCTCCCGGACTCATGTTGCGGTATGCCTCCCACGAATTACACGGTTCCCCGGTGGTCGCGCGTCAACACCGTAACCTCCGCCGACGCCCCGCTGGTTCGTCACTTCGGCGTCAGCGCCACGTCGCCGACCAGGAAGCTGCCGGTCGAGTCGCGCGAGGACCAGACCAGCAGGCGGATGGCCGCGGCGCGGGCCGGGATGACCAGCTTGCCGGTCACCGGCTCCCAGCGGCCGACGAGGTTGCCGGCGGCGCGAATCAGGCTGATCTGCGGCTCGCCGGTGCCCGGCGCGTCGGCGTAGCTGGCCAGGTAGAGTCCGACGGTCCCGGTGCCGGCGGTCAGGCACTTCACCTGGGCCGTCGCCACGTACCGTTGGCCCGGCTTGACCGCCACCAGCGGCGACCACGCGCGGCGGTGGTCCTTGGCCGGCTTGGCCACCATCTGGTACTCCAGAGCGCCGCGCCCCTCGACGCCTTGCCCGGCGGCCAGCCGCACCTCGTCGCCACCGTCGAGACGCCAGCCGTCGAGACCCGCCGCGAAGGTCCACCGTTGCGGCTGCCCCGGTTCGACGGTCGGCTGTGTCGCCGCGGCCGCCTTCGGCGGCGTGACTCCGGCGGCGCCGGCCAGATAGCGCGCAATCAGGTCGGCCAGCCGCTGGTGCCCGGCCTCGTTCGGATGCGCCATGTCCGCGAACTCGTCCTCGATCGCCTCGCGGCCGATGGCCTTGAACGCCTGGTGCAGATCGAGACAGGGCAGGCCCTGCTCCTTGGCCGTCTGCCGCACCACCTCCGCGAAGTCGTCCAGCATCAGGAACCGCGGCCCGGTGCCCGGCAGCGTGGCCATCAGCAGCACCGCCGTGCGGCCGCCGGTGCGGCGAGCCAGACGTTCGAGGTAGTCGAGCAACGACCGCTTGAAGTACTCCCGGCAGAACGTGTTGCTCTTGTCGTTGTAGCCGTAGAGCACGGTGACCAGGTCGGGCGGATCGCCGGCGAAGTCACGCGGCACCCAGGCGCGCGCGTCGTTGAGCCGGGCGCCGCCCACCGCGCGGCTAACGCAGGTCAGGCCGGGACTGCCCAGCCAGTCGCGCAGCCGCTGCTGCACGCCCACGGCGTAGCGGTCCTGGTCCTTGTTCGCCAAGGCCGTACCCGCGGTGATGCTGTCGCCCATGCAGACGATGCGGACTGGTTGCTTCGCCTTGAGCCGGGCGACGACGTCCTCGAACGGCCGCAACTTCGGCGCCGGACCAACCGCCGGGGCCTGCTCGACAACCGTGATCTGGTCCACGGCGAAGGTGACCTTCGGCATGGGCTGGTTGTTGTGCCAGATGTTCCAGCGCGAGCCGAAGCGGAGCACGTTGATGCCGCTGGGCGGCAAGCCGCCGGGCGCGCCGAGCGCTTCGCACTGGCTCTCGGGCACGAAGTCGGCCCAGGCCACGGTGACCGGGTGCCAGTTGGTGTCGCGCAACGGGAAGTAGGCCACGTAGGTGTAGGCGCCCGCGTGACTGGTGCCGACGGCGAGGCAGCCGAACTGGTCCGAGCCGTCGCCCTTGACCTGGAACGATAGTCCCGCGGCCGTATCCCAGGCGAGGCAGCCCGGCAGCGGGCGGTTGCTCAGCTCGCGCTGCACCGTGCCCGGCAGCGTCACGGCCAGGGCGCCTTGCCCCACGGCGGCCGACGGCGCCTTGGCCACCGCGGCCCCACCGGCCGCCTTCCAGCCGGCGATGGACTCACAGTCGTCCAGCACGACGGGCGCGGCCCCCAACGGGACGGTCAACCAGCAGAGCAGGCAGCTCAAGAGGGTACGGGTTCGGGACATGGGTCACCTCGACGGCTTCGGAGCCGCCGACAGGTTACCAGAGCGCGCCTAGCGGCTCAACGGGATGGTGAACCCGACGGTGGTGCCGGCGCCGACTCCGGGGCTGTACAGCTCGATGCGTCCGCCCATCAACTCGACCAGAGCCTTGCCGATGACCAGCCCGACGCCGAGACCGCCGTGCTCGCGGGTGTCGCTGCCGTCGGCCTGCTGGAACTTGCGGAACAGCCGCGCGCGACTCTCCGAGCTGACGCCGATGCCATCGTCCTCGACGGCGATCTGCACGTACTGAGGTTGACCGACCGGCTCGGCGCCGCCGTTGAGCAACGGCTCGGCGTCGGGCCGCAGGTCGACGCGGAGGCGGACGTGGCCACCGGGTCGGTTGAACCGGACGGCGTTGTCGAGGAGCATCACGACGACCTGCTGGAGCCGCTCCGGATCGGCAGTGACGGTCACCCCGGCGTCGGCCGGCAGCGGCTCGATGGTGACCTCGCGGGTCTCGGCCAGCGGCCGCGTGGCGGCCACCGCCTCACGCAGCAGGCCGTCGAGCGCCACCGGCTCGCAGGCTAGGTCGAGGGCGCCGCCCTCAATCCGGGCCAGGTCGAGGAGCTGGTCGATCAGCCGCTGCAGGCGGCCGGCGCCTTCCATGATGAAGCCCAGGTACTCCTGCTGGCCCGCGGTGGCCTCGTCGGGAATGCCGTCCTGCAGCATCTCGGCGTAGCCGATCAGCGTCGCCAGCGGGGTCCGCAGCTCGTGGCTGACCGTGGCCAGGAAAGCCGACTTGAGCTTGTCGAGAGCGGCCAGTTCGCGGTTCGCGCGTTCCAGCGCCTCGGCGCGCTCGCGCAGCTCCTGGTTGGCCTTGGCCAGGTCGCGGGCCTGGCGCACGGCGAGACTGACATCGCGCATGACGCCGGCGCTGCCGATGACATGCCCGCGGTCGTCGCGCACCAGCCGCGCTTGCACGTCCATCCAGCGGCACTTGCCGTCGGCCAGCACGAACGGCAGCGTCTGCCGCCCGATGACGCCGCCGCGTGGCACCAGTGCCTCCAGCCCCGTGCCGAGCTTGCGGCGGTGCGCCGGCTCGACATATGAGCCGACCCGCCGCGACAGGGCGACCACCAGCGGCTCGCCGAAGGTCTCTTCCCAGGCCGAGTTGAGGTAGGTGAAGCGGCCCTGGGCGTCGGTCCGGAAGATGATGTCGCGGGTGTCGTTGAGGATCGCGCGGGTCTGCTGGAACCGTTCGGCGTTGTCGATGGCGACGGCGATGTGCTGGGCCACGCGGCGCACCGACGGCAACGGTGGCAGGTCCTCCGGCGCGATGCCGTAGCCGCCGAGGAGCAGTACGCCGGCCAGGTGGTTGCCGATACGCAGCGGCAGCGAGAACCATGCCTTGCCGCCGACATCCTCGGGCATGGCCTCGCCCATGCCGGCGCCTTGCTGCGCCACGAACGGCCGCTGCGCCCAGCGGGCTTCATCCAGCGGCAGGATCGCGCCCGGTCCACTCGGAATGCCCAGACCGCGCGAGGCGATGCGAATCAGGTAGTCGTGCCGCCGCACGTAGAGACAGCCGAAGTCGAGGCAGAGGTGTTCGAGCGCCTTGTCGAGGCAGAACTCGACCGCGCCATCCAGCGACAAACCGTCGCGCACCGCGCCGGCAACGGCGCGCAGAGTCAGCAACTCCAGTTGGCTGGGGTCCAGATCGAACAATGACCGCTCCCCGTCTTCGGGCACAACAGTTCCCCACACGTCCTGTACGACCCGCGGATCCTATCGGCTGAGACGACCCGGTCCTTATGGTATCACCGATCACGCGAGGGCCATATGCACGTTGCGCGGGCGTACCGGTGTCGGTGCCCGATCCAACTTCCTGGACGACCGGCGCAGCGCGACAGTCCTGGGGCGGCCGCACGGCCCCTCGTGCGGGCCGGAGCGCGTCGGGCGACCGACCGGCGAGACGCCGGTCGCACGGGCAACGGTCCAGGCCCACGATGAGACGCACACCCGACCCCGACGGCCAGCCGCCCGTAGCGTGCCCTTTGCCCGGGCGCGGGCGCAACCGCTGTCCACAGCGACGCGGCGGGCCACCACCGTGGTGGTGGCCCGCCGCGCGACAGCTCGTCAGGAACCTGGCGGCTACTCGCCGCCGCTCTCCTGCTCACTCGGCACGCGCTTGGGCAGCAGCCAGCGGTCGCGCTTGATGAATGCGCCGCCCTCGAAGTGCTGGCCGGCCTCGCCGCGCTGCTCCAGGTGGTTGAAGCAGCTCCGCATGCAGCCGCGCGAGCCCTCGACGGCATAGCTGCCACCGACGCCCCACTGCGCCAACTGCCAGTGCCCGTCGAGGATGTGCCCGGAGGTGTTGTCGTCGGTCACCCGCCAGCTCCCCAGCGACATCGGCCAGCAGAAGCTGTAGGCCCGATCCTCGCTGAGGTCCTGTGCCGTGACGTCGAACTCGTAGCCAGGCAGCGCCTTGTGGATGAACGGCGAGACCCGCGGGTCGCCGCCGTGGAAGCACAAGGTGCAGCGGCCCATGTGGACGTCGCCCCAGGTGTACTTCTTGTCTTCGATCTCGATCTCGACCACCTGGTTGTCCCGCTTGTGCGGGATGGCGTCCGCCGGGCAGCCCTTCTCGCACTGCATGCACTTGGTGCAGATGGTGTCCGGCTCGAGCAGCTCGTTCGGCTCGATCTCGGCGTCGGTGATGATGCACGCCAGGCGCTGGCGCGGACCGAACTCCTTGGACAGGAACACCTTCGACCAGCCGATTTCGCCGATGCCCGCGGCGACGCCGGCGATGCGGATGGCCAGGTGGACGTTCGGCGCCACCGTGCCGGGCCGAATCGGCTCGGTCGGCGGCTGGCACTCCGGCACGCCGGGGTAGTACGGCACGGCTTCCCAGCCGTGGTCTTCCACGAAGCAAGCGGTCTCGTAGACGCCGAACGGGATGAAGAAGCTGTTCAGCAGACCGTGGTAGCCGAAGTACGTGTAGGTCGGCCAGTAGGTGCCTTCCTCGATGCCGCGCCAGTTGCCGCGCAGAATGCGCCGCGCGACCACGATCACCGACTTGGCCTCGGGCAGGATGGCCGCCGGGTGCATCCGCGGCGGCGCGTTCTTGAAGCGCTCGATGTTCGCCACGCCGATCAGGTCGATGCCTTGCGACCGGGCGAAATCGAACAGCGCCTGTTTGTCGATGGTCTTGGCCATGGTCAGCTCCCGGCGCCGTCCTGCAGGCTGGTCCGGCCGTTGGCGTCGATCTGCCAGGCCGGGCGGCGGCGGAACGGCTGGGCGAACGTGTTCTCGACTCGCCCGGCGCGCTCGATGTGGTCGACGCAGGTGCGGGTACACAGGGCGGCCAGGCGGTCCGGCTTGCCCGCGCCGTGGTGCGGGTTCGGGCCGGCGCCGTTCTTGCAGGCGCGGCAGCGGCTGTAGTCCACCGCGGCCACCTTCATGCTGATGCCGGCGATGGTCAGCACCTGCTCGCCGTCGGCACTGATCGCGCCCAGCGGGCAGGCGCTGGCGCAAGCGCCGCAGGCGTCGCAGACCGGCGCCGTGCTCAGCGGCGTCGGGGTCAGCTCGGCGTCCGTCAGAATGAGCTGACAGCGCTGGCGCGGACCGTACTCGGGGGTCAGCAGCTCACCGCACCAGCCGATCTGGCCGAGACCGGCGCGCACCGCGGCCTCCTTGACGTCGATCATCACGTTCGGCGGCGGCAGGTCGGGCTTCACCTTGACGCCCGACGGCGGCGTCTCGACCGGCAGGTCCTGAATCGGCACCGCTTCCCAGCCGTTGTCCTCGAGCCACTGGGCCACCGCAATGGTGGTCATGGCCAACATGCGGTCGCGCAGCCAGGTCTGGCCGAACTGACCGTAGAGGTCCATCTGGGTGCCTTCTTCCACGCCGCGCAGCGCGCCGCGCGGAATGCGCTTGGCCAGCACCACGACACTGCGGCACTCGGGGAAGATGGTGGCCGGATGATGCTCGGCCGGCACGCCGTCGAACCGGCTGATGGGAGCAATGCCGAGCAGGTCGGCGCGTTTCTCGGTCGCGTAGGCTTGGAAGCCCGCGGTCAGATCGCTCATGGAGTGGTCCTCTCGTACGCCGCGGCGATGCCCGCGGCGGCCTCACGCATTGCGCTCAACAGGTCGCCCTCGCGCGCGGCGTCGAACCGCGCCCGAGGCAAGTGCACCCCCACCGCCGCGCGCACCGCCGAGTCGGTCAGCGGCACCGGCACCGCCAGCGCCACCACCAACCCGCCGCCCGCCAGATAGCGCGCCACGCCGGCTTCGCGGATGCCGTAGAGCTCACGGTCCAGGCCCGGCCGGCTCTCGGCCTCGGGCCAGAGACCGCCCGGCAGCCCCAGCCGAGCGACCATGCCGGCCAACTCGGACGGGCGGAGCAGGCTGAGCAGCAGGCGGCCGGTGGCGGTCTGGTAGAAGTGCGCGTCGGTCCCGGCGGCCGCGCCCACGCGCAGGTCCTGCGCGCTCTCCACGGACAGCAGCGTTTCGCGCAGGCCGTCGCCGAAGTAGGCCAGGAGCACGGTCTCGTCGAGGTGCTGGTTCAGTCGCGTCAACGCCGCCCGCGCCGCGCGAGTCAGCCGCGCGGCCACCACGCGGCCGCTGCCCAGTTCCAACGCCCGGCGCCCCAGCGAGTAGCGCCGGGTGTCCCCCTGCTGCTCCACATAGCCCAGCGCCTCCAGCGTCTGCAGCAGGTTCCGCGCCGTCGGGCTCTTCAGCCCCGTGGCCCGTGCCAACTCGCCCAGGCTCCAGCCCTCATCGGGCGCCGCCTCGAGCTGCTCCAGCAAGGCCAGGGCTCGGACTACTGCTTGCACCATCATCGCTTGGCCGTTCAGTAATGCTGAATGCGTTCAGCACTGTGGATATGGTAGCAAAGCGAGGGGTGCGTTGTCAAGCGTGCGGGCGAATCGGATTCGGACCGGCGGCGGGTGGCCAGCCGGCCCCCAGAACGCCGCCGCCCCCGTCGCCGGCACCGCTCGGGTGCCGCCGCGGGGGCGGTCGTTCGCGCCACGGCCGTCAGCCGGCCGAGTCGCGGGTCAGCCCTGGAACCAGAACAGCCGCGAGGCGATGATCTCGCCCTTGACGAACTCCTGCTTCTGCCACTTGACGTGGCCGTCGACGTAGGTGATGTTGGCGCCCTCGTTGTGGCGGAAGTAGTAGCCGTTCCACAGTGAGGTGGTGCCGTTGACCGTGCAGCAGGCGTTGCCGCACGGGCCGGACCCGGAGGCATTGAACGGCTTGAGGTGGATCTGGTTCCCGCCTTCGCCGAGCATCGCCTGGACCGCCGGCTGGGTCAACTCCGCCATCGCGCGGTTGCTCACCACGTGGCAGGCCTGCGCGTAGCTGGTGTTGTTGATCAGCATCCCCGTCGGCGTGCTCTGCGTGGAGCTCGGGCAGATATGCGTCTGCCGATTCTTGATGTACGGGTCGACGCGCATTCGCCAGCAGAAGTAGCCGTTCGTCGCCGGCGGGTTGCTGCACTCGCTGACCAGGCGCTCGTCATAGTCCTGGGCGTACTGCAGCATGGCCAGGCCGATCTGCTTCAGATTGCTCTGGCAGCTCGACTGGCGCGCCTTCTCCCGGGCCTTGGCGAACACCGGAAACAGAATCGCGGCCAGAATGGCGATGATAGGTAGTTCACACCGGTCCTCCTGCCGCGCCTAACCCACCGGGCGGCCAGTCC
>CAZHGD010000067.1:0-36301 GCA_964531735.1 uncultured Fimbriimonadaceae bacterium
TCCCGTCCGGGCCTTACTGGCTCTGGGGTTGCGACGACTTTGACTTAGCCCTGGCGCCGCGGAGTCTGGGCCGGGCACGCTTCGCGGCTGCTCGCGGCTCAGTCAGTCTCCGCCTCGCCGGCCGCGTCCGGGTCGTCCAGATCGTGGCTGAACCGCCGCGTCAGGGCCTCCCAGTCCGGCTGGTCGTGCGGCATGCCGCCCTGGCGCGGGTGCTCGCGGCGGATGCTCAGGTAGTAGAGAATCGGCACCGCCATGCGGCTGAGTAGCAGCGAGGCCACTTCGCCGGCCATCAGCGCCACCGCCAGGCCCTGGAAGATCGGGTCGAGCAGGATGACCGCGGTGCCGATGATCACCGCCATCGCGGTGAGCAGCATCGGCCGGAACCGCACCGCACCGGCGTCGACCACCGCCTCTTCCAGAGGCATGCCCTGGGCCAGGCGCAGGTCGATGAAGTCGACCAGGATGATGCTGTTGCGCACCACGATGCCGGCCCCGGCGATGAAGCCGATCATCGACGTGGCCGTGAAGAACACGCCGCCCAGCCAGTGCGCCGGCAGAATGCCGACCAGGGAGAACGGAATGGCGGTCATGATCACCAGCGGCGTCTTGAAGCTGGCGAACCAGCCGACCACCAGCGCGTAGATCAGCACCAGCACCGCGGCGAAGGCGATGCCCAGGTCGCGGAACACCTCGTAGGTGATGTGCCATTCACCATCCCACTTCATGGCGTAGGACTGCGTGGTGAAGGGCTGTTGCGTGGAGTACTGCGCGATGCTCGCGCCGTCGGGCATCGGCAAGGTGGCCAGCGCCGCGCTGAGTTTCAGAATGGCGTAGACCGGGCTCTCCTCGCTACCCGCCATGTCGGCGGTCACGTAGACCACCGGCTGGAGGTTCTTCCGCCAGCGGCTGGCCTCGATGGTCGACGGCGTGGCGCGGGTGACGTCGTCCAACTGCACCAGGTGCCCGTCGCGGCTCTTCAGCTTGAGCGTGCCCAGCGTGCTGAAGCTCTCGCGTTGCGGCTTGAGCAGGCGGACCTCGATGGGCACATCCTCGGCGGCTTCCTCGTCGTGGCCCAGACCGAGCTTGTGACCGTCGGAGGCGATCCGCAACGTCGTGGCCACGTCGGCGGCGGTGATGTTGTGCAGCCCGGCGCGCTCCTCGTTTAGCCGGTAGTCGGTGCGCGGCTGCGACTCTTCGGTCTTGATGTCCACGTCCACCACGCCCGGCGTGGACTCGAACAGGCGCTTCGCCTGCTGGGCCACCTCGATCAGCTTCGGGTAGTCCGGCCCGTAGAACTCGGCCACCAGCGTCTGCAAGACCGGCGGGCCGGGCGGCACCTCGGCCACCTGGATGGTCGCGCCGGCCTGCTGCGCCACCGGCCCCAAGAGCTCGCGCGCGGCCTTGGCCACGGCGTGGCTCTGGCGCTTGCGCTCGCCTTTGCCCACCAGGTTGACCTGGATGTCGGCCAGATGGTCGGCGCGCCGCAGGAAGTAGTGACGGACCAAGCCATTGAAGTTGTACGGCCCGGCGGTGCCGACGTAGAGCTGCAGGTCGCTCACCTCGGGCAGACTCTGGAGCTTGGCGGCCAACTCGCGCGTGACGTTGCGGGTCCGCTCGAGTCCGGTGCCGTCCGGCAGGTCGATGATCACCTGGAACTCGGACTTGTTGTCGAACGGCAGCATCTTCACCTTGACCGCCTTGAGCGGCACCAGGGCCACGGCGGCCAGCAGCAGCGCGACGATGCCGATCAGGAAGGTGAGGCGGAAGCCGTTCTGGGTCACCAGACGCCAGGCGAAGCGGCGGTAGAGCCGGGTGGACCAGTCGTCCGACTCGCCGTGGTGGCCGGCGCCGCCGTGCTGCGCGCCGCGCAGAATGCGGTAGGCCGCCCACGGCGTGACCACGAAGGCGGTGGCCATGCTGAAGAACATCGCCGCCGAGGCGCCGATGGGGATCGGCCGCATGTAGGGGCCCATCATGCCGCGCACGAAGGCCATCGGCAGAATGGCGGCCATGACCGCGAAGGTGGCCAGGATCAGCGGCGAGCGGACCTCGTTGACCGCCTCGATGGTTACGTCGAGCGGATTGCGGTGGCGGTTCCGCGGCATGCGGAAGTGGCGGACGATGTTCTCCACGTCGACGATCGGGTCGTCTACCAGGATGCCGATGCTGAAGATCAGCGCGAACAGCGTGATGCGGTTGAGCGTGAAGCCGATGAAGTGGAAGGTGAACAGCGTCAGCGCCAGCGTCACCGGGATGGCCAGCGCGACCACGCCCGACTCGCGCCAGCCCAGGACGAAGCCGATCAGCAGTGTGACCGAGACCACGGCGATGGCCATGTGGTAGAGCAGCTCGTTGGCCTTTTCGTTGGCGGTCTCGCCGTAGTCGCGCGTGACCGACACGTGTACCTCGGCCGGAATGAGACCCGCCTCCTTGAGCTGCGTGACCTTCCGCAGTACGTCGTGTACCACCACGATGGCGTTGGTGCCCTTGCGCTTGGCCACGGCCAGCGTGGCCGCTTCGTGCCGCGCCTCGGGCTTGGCGCCGGCGCCGTGGCTGCCCGCCTCGCGGCTGTGCCAGGCCGGACCCGCCAGCATCTCCACGTAGTTGGTGCGGTCGCCCGGGCCCTCCTGGACCACGGCGACGTTGCGCACGTAGACCGGCGCGCCGTCGACGGTGCCGAGCACCACGTTGCGCACATCCTCGGCCGTGGTCAGGAACCGCCCGGCGCGCAGGATGATGTTGCGGTCGCTGTGCGTGAGGTGGCCGGCCACCGCGCGGCTGTTGGCCGCCTGGAGCAGGTTGGCCACCTCGCCGGGTGCCAGCCGGTAGGCGTCCAGTCGATCCACGTCGAGGCGCACGTTGATCTGGCGCGGTTCGCCGCCGATCAGCGTGGTCTCACTGACGTTGGCCACCTGCTTCAGCGGGTCCTGGAGCTTCGCCGCCAGCCCGCGCAGGCGGTAGCTGTCCCAGCCGTCGGCCCAGAAGGTCAACGCCAGCACCGGCACGTCGTCAATGCTGCGCGGCTTGACCAGCGGGCCTTGCACACCGGGCGGTATCTTGTCGAAGTTGGCCTGGAGCTTCGATTGCAGCTTGACCAGGCTGTCCTCGATCTTCTCGCCGACCTTGAACCGCACGGTGGTCAGCACCTGCTCGCCGCTGCTGGTGGAGTACAGGTACTCAACGCCCGGCACTTCCCACAGGAACCGCTCCATCGGCGCGGTCACCCGCTGCTCCAACTCGCGCGGCGACGCGCCCGGCATGGCGACCAGGACGTCGACCATCGGCACGATGATCTGCGGCTCCTCTTCGCGCGGGATGGCGATCACCGCCGCCAGGCCCAGCAGCACTGAGGCCACGATGACCAACGGGGTCAGCTTGCTGTCCGAAAAATAAGCCACGATCCGCCCGGCCAGACCGCTGTGCTCAGTCGCCATGGTCGTCCTCCCTCGGTCTCCGTCAGTGTACCATAATACCCAGTGGGGGTATCCGTGGCGCAAGACGCACAGTTCACCTACGGTGGTATAGCCGACGGAACGGGATCAGCGCAAGGGCCGGGTGCCGGCTCGGTCAGGCGGCCGGCTGCTGCGGTTGGATCAGCGTGCCGATGCCTTCGTTGGTGAAGATCTCCATCAGCAGCGCGTGGGGCAGGCGGCCGTCGATGATGTGGACTCCGGGCACGCCGCCGAAGCTGGCTTCGAGGCAGGCTTGCACCTTGGGGATCATGCCGCCGCCGATGGCGCCCGAACTGATCATGTCGCGGGCCCGGTCGGCGGTGACGCGGTGGATGAGCGACGCTTCGTCGCTCGGGTCGGCGAGGATGCCACGGACGTCGGTCAGCATGATGAACTTCTCGGCGCCCAGTTCGGCGGCGAGCCGTCCGGCGAGGGTATCGGCGTTGATGTTGTAGCTGGTCCCGTCCTCGCCGACGCCGATGGAGCTGAGCACCGGTATGAAGCCGCTCTTGACCAGCATCCGGATCAGGTCCGGCTTGATGGTCTCGATCTCGCCGACAAAGCCGAGGTCGATGGGCTCGCCCTCCCAGCAGGTGAGTTTGCTGGCCACGACGGTGCGATCGTCCTTGCCCGACAGGCCCACCGCGCGCCCGCCGGCCTGCTGCAGACCGTCCACCAGGTCCTTGTTGATCTTGCCGGCCAGGACCATCTCGGCGATGTCCATGGTCTCGGCATCGGTGACGCGCAGTCCGCGAATGAACTCCGGTTGTTTGCCGAGCCGCTTCATCAGCGCGGACACTTCGGGGCCGCCGCCGTGGACCAGGACCGGCCGCATGCCGACATAGTGCAGAAGCACGATGTCCTGCAAGACCAACGCCTTCATGGCCGGGTCGACCATGGCGGCGCCGCCGTACTTGATGACCACCGTGGCGTTGTGGAAGCGCCGGATGTACGGCAGCGCTTCGACAAGGGTGCGGGCGCGACTGGTCAGCTCTTCCACGATGGTCTCCATCGCGCGGCAGTATAGCACGGGTGACACCGCTGCCCTGACCGGGCACCGGCGGTCCTGGTTGCGCGACGGCAGGTTGGTCGGCGACCTACTTATCGTCGTTGTCCAGATCGACCACATGCCGGTCGATCTGGCTCTTGCGACTGACCTTGGCGCGCTTGCCGGCCTTGGGCTTGGGCGGCGCCGGCGGTTCCTCACCGAAGGTGACGTGGCGTCCCCAGCTCTCATCGTCGGTGGCCGGCGTCTGCTCGGCCGGTGCGGCCTCGGCCGGCGGCCATTCGAGCGGCGCGTCAGTCGGTGCCGTCGCGACCGGCTCGGGTTCCGGCTCGGGTTCGGGTTCCGGCGCGGGTTCGGGTTCCGGCTCGGGCGCCACCTCCGCCACCGGTTCGGGTTCGGGCTCCGGCGCGGGCGCCACCTCCGCCACCGGTTCGGGTTCGGGCTCCGGCTCGGGCGCCACCTCCGCCACCGGTTCGGGTTCCGGCTCAGGCTCGGGGGCCACCTCAGCCACCGGCTCAGGCTCGGGTTCGGGTTTGGGCGCCACCTCCGCCACCGGTTCCGGCTCCGGCCTGGGCGCCCGCGGTGGGGCCTCGACGGCGCGGGTCGGCTCGGCCGGCTCGACGTCGTCCGGCCCGGCGCGGTCCTCTTCGGGCTCGCGGCGCGGGGCGTCATCGTCGGGTTCGGCCGGTGCCGCGGGCGGGGTCACGGCTTCCACCGGGCGCGTCGGCGGCTCGTCTTGGTCGGGTGCCGCTGGTGCCGGCGACGTCGCGGCCTCGGGCCGGTCGGCCAGCGTGCGGTCGAGATAGCTGGCCAGGTCTTCCAGGCTGACGCCGAACAACTCGCCGATGACGCCGGGGTCGCCTTCGAGGTTCGTGCTGTACAGCGCTTCGAGGTAGCCGAGGCGGTCGGCGGCCGGTGTCTTCAGCCAGGTCAGCACGGTCCGCGCGGCGCGCAGCAGCCACAGCGGCAGGTGCCACAAGTTGGCCTGGTTGCCGCTGCTGCGCGCGATCACCGTGGCCACTTCGTTCCAGGTGAAGGTCTCCGGGCCGGCCAGGTCGAGGATCTGGCGGTGCACCGCCGGCAGGTCGGCGCAGCGGCAGGCGATCTGGGCCACGTCCAGTGGCGAGACCGGCGCGATGCGCGTGTCACCGGCACCGAACAGGAGACCGAAGCCGTTGTTGGTCAGTTCGTGCAGGCCGGGCAGACGTGACAGCTCGCTCATCAGTGGCGCCAGGCGAAGAACCGTGTGCGCCATGTGCTCGGTGCGCAGCAGCGCCTGCTCGGCGTGTCGCTTGGCGACGAACCGCCGCGAGCGCGACTCGTTGGTGGCGTTGAGGTGCGACAGGAGCGTGAAGTGCTTCACGCCGGCGCGGTCGGCGGCGCTGATCAGGGCGGCGGTGGCGCTGTTGTCGAGCTGGTGAATCAGCTCCGGACGGTAGGTGTGGTAGGCGGAGTGGCAGGCGATGACGGTGTCCACGCCGACCAGGGCGGCGTCGCGGTCGACGCTGCGCGTCAGGTCGCCGACCAAGGCGTCCAGACCGAGGCCCTCGAACTCACCGGCGGCGCTGGCCGAACGCACGACGGCGCGCACCGGGCGCTTCTGCTCGCGAAGCTGCTGAACCACCAAACGACCGACCGTACCTGTGGCGCCGGTAACCAGAATCATCATGCCGTCCTCGGGCCGCAACCCGTACCAGGACTTCTGACAGCCGCCGACGGCCAAGGTCTCACTGGTCCGGCCGCCGCGCCGATGGCGGCGGCGGCCCGGCTAGGTGGTGGCTCGCCGCGTGGCGCGCTGGATGATCTCGAAGCTCAACGGGTCGATGCCGTGGTCCTTGAAGTTCAGCCGCACCGACGGGATGGCGCCGTGGTAGGTGTTGTCCTCCTGAGCCGCGAGGAAGCACCCGACCAGGCCGAGATCGTCGGCGAAGCCCTCGTTGGTGAACAGGTAGCGCCCGGGCACCGCGGCCGGCAGGTGGATATGGCCGCAGAAGCAGGCCAGGTCGCGGAACAGGTCGGCGACCAGCGGCGACCGCCGGCGGAACGGCTGGCCCCAGCCGTGGCCCGACCAGGGCGTGCCCCAGAGCTGCCAGAGCGGAATCTGGTCGAGCAGGCTGGAGTTGAGCACCTGGCCGCCGAGGACCAGGTCGGGCGCGTCGGCGCGAATCGTGTCGATCAGGCGCCGGCTGGCGTCCAGCAGATTGACCAGCGGGTCGTCGATGAGCAGGCCGGCCTGGTCCAGGTACAGCGCGTCAAGGCCGATGGCCTCCACCACCGGTTGCAGGCTGCCCCAGAACAGCTCGCGGTAGGCGCGGGCGTCGGGGCGCACGTAGAAGTACTCCGACACGTAGTCGCGGTGGAACTCGCGCCAGCCGAGCGGGTGGCCCATGCGGTTGTGGACCGCGCTGCCGATCAGGCTGGTGTACTCCGGGTGCGTCGGCGAACAGCCCCACAGGTTGGCGTGCAGCATCAACCGGCAGCCGTGCTCGTGCAGCGCCTCGGCGGCGGCCCGCAAGCCGTCCAGTCCGCCGGCTGCCTCACATGGGCTGTAGGTGGGCCAACGGCGCTCGCCGCCGTCGTTCCACGAGGTCAGGTAGACCGTCGTGTTGGCCGGCGCCTCCAGCGCCGCCAGCCGCTCGGCCAACCGGGCGATGTCGCCGAAGTCGTGGTGCAGGCCCTTGCCGTCGACCCGCTCGATGTCGATGTAGACCATCAACGGGCACTGTCGCAGCCACTCCGGCGCCGTCTCGGCGAGCGGCCTGACGCCCGCGGCGCGCTGCATCCAGGCGCGATGATCGGCGATCAGGTCGGCCCAGTTGTCGAACATCAGGCAGCGGAACGAGGGCGTCTGGACACCGCGGAACAGCCAGTTGACGCGGCAACGGCCACCGTCGCTGGTGATCTCCAGCTCGCCCGCCGCGGCCTCGGGCTCACGGCAGGTCAGGTTGACGAAGCTGTGCCCGTCCTCCATGACCACGCATGGCGTGGCCAACGGCACCACCGCCGACCAGCCTTCCGGGATGTGCACGTAGCGCACGCCCGAGTGCGTCGGTATGTGCACGCGCCAGCCGACCGGCGCGGTCAGGCCGATGCCTTCGGACAGGTGCTCGACCACCACTTCCAAGTTGCGGTCGACAAAGGTGTAGGGGCTGTGCAACAGCCAGGAGCCGGACAGTTCGACCACGTCGTTGTGGTCCTGCTCTACGGCTGACGTCGGCGCGATATGCTCTGGCATTCAAGAACCCTTGGTGGACCCTGGTCGGCGGAAGCGGGGCTGGACCGACTCGCTACGGTCACGTAGCGGCTCGTCGGCCTGCTCGATCTCGCCCGGTGTCGCAGTCAGCAACTGCACCCCGCCATGGCCCCGGTACAGCACCTGGCCGGCCAACACCTTGCGATCGAGCACCACGCCGTGCACCAACAGCTCCAGGATCACGGCCTGCCGTCCCTCCGGTATCTGCTCCGCCGGCAGGCTCAACGCTACCGGCGCACCCTCGTCGGGGGACGCGCTGTTGGCACAGTATACACCGGCTGGCAGCGCCGCCAACACGCTGCCGCTGTCACGGCGGCGCCGCGTGTCGCGCAAGCGGAGCCGGAGCCCCGGCGCCAGGTCGTCGGTCGCCACGTAGACCGGCGGCGCGACGGTCAGGCCCGCGGCCGTCACCGTGACGCGCCAGGGCACCGGCCGGCCGGTCGCATCGCGGCCGATCTCGAAGCGGTCGGGTGCCACGAACCGCCGTGCGGCCGGACCGCTCTCGCGCCAGATCCGGCGGAGTTCGGCCAACGGCGGCAACGACTCGGCGATGCCGTCGCCGTCTTCGTCGATGATGGCCGCGGTCTCGTCGAAGGTGCCGTCGGGGCGCTTGCGGCTGAGCATGGCCTGCCATTGCCAGGCCACCTTGTTGATCACCGGCCGGCCGCGGTAGACGATGCGGAAGTCGGCCGGGCCACCCGTGCGTCCGGCTTCGCGCAGGTCCAACACGCGGTGGGTGCGGTCGGGCCGCGCGTCGGTGACCACGGTCGGCAGCGCTGCCGGCGGCGGGCCGCTGATGGCCCCGGCGTAGCGCGCCTGCAGGTCGGAGCGCAGGGCCAGTAGCAGTGCTTTGGGCAGGTTCGTCATGAGGATGGTGCCGGGCACGCGACCGGTGTCGCGCAGGCGTTCCCAGACGGCCACGGCCAGACTCGGCTGTTCGGCGAAGTAGTAGGCGTGGGCCAACGTGCGGTGCACCAGGTCCGGTGCGCCGGGTAGCGTGGTGGCGCGCAGTAAGTGCGGCAGCGCTTCGGTGGCCAATCCGAGCCGCTCGAACAGGTGCAGTCCCAGCTCGTGGTGGCTGGCCCAGGCCGTCGGATTGGCCGCGACGCAGCGTTCGAGGTAGCGCCGGGCCTCCGGCTCGCGGCCGAGGCTCCAGATCAGCCAGGCCGCCACGGTGTAGGCCTCGAGGTCGCTCGGATCGAGCTGGATGATGCGGTCCTGCAGGCGGATAGCCTGTTCGTAGTGCCCATCATGGAAGTACTCGTCGGCCTTCGTCCAGAGCTGCCGCGGGGTCCAGTCGGTGACGTCGACGCCGTCGATGACGACGGGCGGAGCGAGCAGCAGGAGGAGCCAGAGCGCAGCGGGCATGGCGGTCATCCGGTGAGGCGGTCCAGGTAGTTCAGTATGGTCTCGGCGACCTGCTGGGGGCGGCTCTCCTGCGGCATGTGGTGGCCGCCGCGGATCCAATGGAGCTGCGCCGCCGGCAGGAGTTGGGCGAGTTCGGCCGGCACGTGTGGCGGCACGATGTTGTCGCGGTCACCATGGACGATCAGCGTGGGCTGGTCGACGCGCGGGAGCAGGTGGTGGAACCGCTGGAACAGCGATGGGCGCAGTTGGCGCACCGCCTCGACGAAGGCGCGTGCCACCGGCAGGTGCGTCATCGACTCGGTGAACGACTCCGCGGAGCGGATATCGTAGCCGTAGCGCCGGGCCATGCGCTCGACGCGGCCGAGTCGGTACAGGCCGGTGAACCAGCCACACAAGGCGACGTGGGCGCCGGGCAGGTAGCACGGCCAGAACAGCGGCGGCACCGCCTGCGGCGTGCCGATGCTGCCGACCAAGGCCAGCGCGCGCACGCGCCGCGGCCAGGTCATCGCGGTGCCGAGCGCCACGCCACCGCCCATCGAGTGGCCCACCATGACGACGCGCGACCAGCCGAGGTGATCGAGCAGCGGCTCGATCAGCGTCGTCTGGCCGCCGACGTCGAGGCGCGAACCGGCATCGGCCCGGCTGTCACCGAAGCCGAGCATGTCGATGGCGACGCAGTCGGCTCGCTCGTCGAGGGCCGGCAAGACGCGGCGCCAGGTGACCCAGGTCAGCCCGACGCCGTGGACCCAGAGCACCTTCAGCGGGCTGCTCGGGTCACCACCGCGGCGGTAATGCACCACGCCGCTGACCGGGTCACCGTGGCGCTGACCGCGCAGGCGGACGCGGTACGAGCGGCCCCAGAGCGGCGTCATGCCGGCCATTGCAGTTGGGCGGTGGCATCGAGCAGCGCGTAGACCTGCTGGCAGCGGGCGGTCCGCGCCGCCGCCGGCGGCAGCGCCTGTCCCTGGCCATCCACCCACTGCGCCACCGCGATGGCCCGCGGGGCGACCAGCGCGAGCAGATCGTCGATGTCGGCGACGGTCAGTAAGCGTGGGATGATGGCCGACTGCCCGGCCTCGGCCAACTCGCCAAAGTCGTCCTGCTCTTTGTACGAGGCGAGTAACTGGTCGGCGGCGAACCAGGCCAACCGGGGATCGGTGGCTGCGGCGAGCAGCGCCACGAGGCCGTCGAGCAGGCTGCCGTGGGCGGCCACGCCGACTCGGGTGACCTCCGGTCGGGCCGTGAGCAGGTCGACCGCGCGCCGCACGTCCCAGGCCCGCATGGCGGCAAAGTGCCGCCCCAGCGTGACGCTGGCGAGATAGGCCTGCCAGTCGCTGCGGCCGGGCTCACCCGCGCGGGTCTCGCCGGTGCCGCGCAGGTCGAGGGCGAAGGTGCCACGTCCCGCGCGCAGATCGGTGGCGATGGCGGCTTCGGGCACCGTGCACCGGCCGTCGACACCAAAGCGGATGGTCACCTCACCCGTGCCGCCGGCGGCCGGTCGGTAGAGCACCGCCGGCACGATCACGTCGGGTTCGCTGTAGTAGTACAGCGACTCGGCGTGCGCGGGCACCCCGCCGACCGCGGCCTCGACGGTCGCCACCGGGTGGAGCCGCAGCGGCGTGACGGCGGGCCAGCCGCTGAACAGGTCGGCGAGCGCCTGGCGCAACCGCACGGCCTCGGCGCGCCACGCCGTGGCCGTGGCCACGGCTGGTCGAGGTGGCAGGTTCGCCGTGTTGGCGCGGTAGACGTCGGTCATGGTCTGCGCGCCGGCGGGCAGACCGTCCGGCAGGCAGCAGATGGTCTCGTCGGTCTCGACGGGCACGGCCACTTCACCGGCGTAAGGCGGTGGCAGACCCTTCAGGTGGCGGTCGAACCAGGCGTAGACCGCTTCGCGCATCTCCTGGTTGTAGCCGTGCTCGTCGAAGCTGGTGAACTGGTCGATCAGGTCGGGCCGACCGAGCGCCTGGTAGATGAGCCGGATGCGGGCCAGGGCCTTGCGTGCGCTGTCGATCCAGAAGCCGCTGTCGCGGATGCCGTGCACCAGCAGCAGCGCCCGCGGGGCGACCAGCCCGCAGACGTCGACCAGATCGGCGAACCGGCGCAGGCCGGGCACCAACTCACAGGTGCAGTACAGCTTGTGCAGGTAGCACTCGCCGAGTTCGACGCTGCAGACCGGCGCCGCGGCAGTGACGCGCTCGTCGAGGGCGGCGAGGTACATGGTCTGGTTGCCGCCGCCGCTGCACCCGGTGATGCCCAGCCGGTCGGGCAGCACCTCCGGTCGCGCCAGCAGGTAGTCGATGGCCCGCATGTTGTCCCAGAGCTGAATGCCTTGGGTGCTTTGGCCATACAGCAGCGGCGCGCGGGTGGAGTGGTTCTGCGCGCGGCGGTCCATGTAGCCGACCTTGTCGATGATCAGCCCGACGTAGCCCCGCCGCGCGTAGTTGGCCAGGCGGGTCTGGATGCCCGGGTCGTAACGCCCCACGGCGTAGTGACCGTGCGGGCAGAAGATGGCCGGCAGCGGCTGGTCGGTGTGCGGCCGGTAGAGCGCGCCGGTGACGTGGAAGTCGGGCCGGCTCTCGAAGATGACCTTCTCGATGGTGTAGCCGTCACGCTCGACGGTGCCGAGCGTCCGCGCGTTGAGCGGTGTGCGTTCGGGCAGGCCACCGAGGGCCTCGAGCAGCGCGGCCCGGACCTGTGGGCGGCGGTGCTGCCAGGTGTCGGCGTCGGCGGCGAACCCGCGGGCGAGTTGCAGCTCGTCGGACAGGCGGTTGAAGTGGTCCTCCATCTGCTTCGGGTAGCGGGCGGGGAGGACATCGCGGTCCATCATGCCGGTGGCTCCAGGCGGCGCGATGGTAGCCGCGTTGGCGCGCCGATGTCAACGCCGGGCGGCCCGGCTTCGCGAGCGCGAACAAAGTGGTTGGCTCGGGCGTATTATGGGCATAGGACAGGTTGACTCCCAGACGTGTGCCGGCGTCTGGAGTCTCTGGCGCTCCCTGCACGCCCGCTTGGAGAGTACGATGCGATTGTGGCGAGGCGTTGGTCTGTTTTTCAGCACGCTGGTGGCTTGGCCGCTGGCGGCGGCACCGGCCGAGGCGGTCCGCGAGGCTGAGGTGCCGAAGGTGAGCATTGAGTTCACCAAGGTCGAGGTCCGCGAGGCCATGCGGCAATTGGGCGAGCAGACCAAGATCGACTTCATCGTGACCCCTGGCGTGCAAGGCACCCTGACGGCGAAGTTCGTCAACGAGCGCCTGGACCGCGTGCTGCGCGTCATCGGCGTGGCGCTCGGCTGCGAGGTGCAGTTGGTGGAGGGTGTCTTCGTGCTGCGCCGGCCGGGCGAGACGAAGGCGGCCGACACGAAGGTTCCGGGTGCAGCGACCGCGGCGGCGACGCCCGCCGCTGGTGCGGGTGCGCTGCTGCCCGGCACGACGCCGACCACGCCGCTGCCCGACGCGGGCCCGACGGCTCCCGCGGCGCCGCTGGTTGGCGCGGCGGGCGAGACGCCGCCGGTGGCCGCGGCGCCCGGCAAGCCCACGGGCACGAAGCGCGAGACCATTCCGCTCAAGTACCGGTCGGCCGAAGAGCTGGCCAGGATGCTCGGCGCCGGCTACGTGGACTTCCAGGGGCGCGTGCACCAGCCGGGCGAGGTGCCGATCATGGCTCCTGGCGCCGGCACGGTGACGACCACCGACCCCTATCGCAACCTGCCGCCGGGCGCGCGGGTGAGCCGGAACGGCACCATCATGCTGCCGAACGGCACGACCATTCTGCCGTCGGGCGTCATCATCGCGCCGAATGGGACGGTCTACTCGCCGCAGCAGCGGCCCCAGGCCATCACGGTGCCCTATGGCACCACGCCCCAAAGCCTGCAGAACCAGTGGAGCCCGTACCTGCCGCAGAACAACCGCTACGGCACCATCAACGGGACGACCATCGGGACCAACCAGGCGGGCACGGTCATCGGCCCGACCACTGTGCGCATCGGCCCGGCGACGGTCATGCTGCCGGGCGTGCAGATCGGCAACGGTGGCACGCAACAGATCCCGGTGACGGGCTATCAGGTGCCCCAGGTCTACTACGGCACGACGCCGCCGAATGTGACCTATGGCAAGAAGCCTGGCAACTGGACCTACGGTCTGCCGCCGGACTGGCATTTCGTGCCGCCGACGGGGTAGGGCAGCCGGTGCGCTGACGGAGCTTGCGAAGGCGGGAGCGGACCGGTCGGTCCGCTCCCGCGCGGTTGGCGGTGGTCACCGCTTCGCGCGCACTTGGTCCGTACGCTCAACGTGCCCCGCGGCGCGCTCGCCCACCGTCTCGTCGAGCAAGCGCTGCGCCAGGCTCCGCACGTTGGCGCGCTCGTCGTTGAGATACGGCTCAACCACCTCCGGCACCGGTGCGCCGAGAGCGTTGAGCGCTTCGGCCGCCGCGAGCCGGAGCTGCCAGCGCGTGTCTCGCGGCACTTGGCCCTGCCCGCCCATCGAGTCCTGGAACGCTGCTTCGCCGTGCAGGTCACTGCGGCCCAGCAGCTCGCGAAGCGGCGCCACCGCGGTGCGGTCGCCGATGCGTCCGAGCGCCCGCACGGCCGCGACCAGCGTGTCCGGCTCGGTGGCCGCATCGGCCACCACCGCCAGCAACGCGGGCACCGCCTCGTGGGCACCGATGCGGCCCAGCAGCGGGATCGCCGCCACCCAGCGCGGTGCGCCGCGGATGACCTGATCGGTGCCGCCCAGTCGCGTCTTCGCGGTCAGCGGCAGCCGCCCGTCGCGCTGCTCCAGGGCGGCCAGCAGCAGGTCGGCGCCGTCGGCCTGGCCGAGCATGGCCAGGGCCGTCGCGCACCACCAGCGGGTGTCCTCCGACCCGGTGGCCAACCCCTGCCGGAGCGCCGGCACGGCGGCCTCACCGTGGAGGTAGAGCTGCCAGGCAGCCATGGTCGGATCCTCGCCGGTCAGCGCCGCGACCAGTTCTTCGGGCGTGCCGCGCGGCACCTCGCTCTGCCAGTCGTCCTTCACCGCCCCGGTCTCGCGCAGCACCGCGCGCAGGCGGGCCACGTCGAGTTGGCGCGGCGTGACACCGCCGCGCGCGGCCAGGCCGGCGGCGGTGCCGGCGGCCTCGCCGACGCGTTGCATGTCGCGCTGCATGCGGAACAGCATGTGCGCGTCATGGCTCACGCCCAGCGCGCGGCAACCCATGACCAGGCCGTCCACGCCGGTCGGCAGGAGCGCACCATAGGGCACGCCGTGCCGCATGAGGCGGTGCCAGTGCCCGAGCACCCAGCACCACATCATGCCCTCGTCGCTCTCGCTGCCGTAGTCGTAGGCGTGGTTGTCGTAGTGGCACTGGCCATAGGCGACATCGTGGGCGAAGCTGCGACCGGTGCTCTGGTCAGCCAGGCTGACGATCTGGTCGGCAATGACGTGTCGGCTCTGCCGCAGGCCGAGCAGCGGCGCGATGTAGAGCATGCGGTTGGCGGCGGTGAAGCCTTCGGCGCGCCAGTAGAGCTGTAGCGCGTGACGCCGAGCGCGCGTCAGGTCGACCACGTCGGTGGCGTCCACGTACCCCGCGTCGAAGTTGCTCGAGCCGACTTTGTTGCCGCTGAACAGGCCGCAGCTCAGGCTGTACGCGTGGCTGAGACCGTCGTGCTCGCGCCCAAGGATGAACTGCGCGCCGGCGCGCGCGGCGACATCGCCGTCGCCGGTGGCGTCCACCGTCGCCGCCGCACGATACCGTGTCAGGCGGCCCGGCGCCACGGCGAGGATGCCGGTCAGCCGCGTGCCGTCCATCACCACGTCGACCACCGTCTCGCCGTAGCGCACCGTCACGCCGGCGTCGAGGCACTGCCGCTCCAAGACGATCTTCTTGGCCTCGGGACTGAAGCCGACCACGCGGCCGACACCGGCGTCGGCCGGTACGCCGGCGCCGCGCACCATGCGGCCGGTGACCTCGGTCACCTGCTCGTCCAGCTCGTCCTGCAGCCCGCCGCGGACGCCGTGGTAGTAGATGTGGATGCCGCCGTTGGTGCCGATGCCGCCAAGCGCCCAGCCCGCTTCCAGCAGCACGGTGCGGGCGCCCTGGCGCGCGGCGCCGAGCGCCGCCAACGGGCCACCGGTGCCACCGCCGGCCACCAGGACGTCGCAGTCGACGTCCATCGCCGCGGGCAACTGGGCCTCGGCCGTGTATAGCGGACGCACCGTGCCGGCCGCGGCCCGCCCGGCAGACGTGCCGCTGTGGCACAGGTCATCGGGATCGATCCAGCCTTCGCCGGTGACCCAGGCGCCGGCGCCGAAGCAGTTGCCCAGCCGCGGGTGCGCCGCGTCGGCGGTCCTCAACCGGCGCCCGTTGTGCGGTAGCAGCCGGTGGCTGGTGTGCGAGACCACGGCGCCGGCCAGACCGGGCACGTGCGCGGTGAGCTCGGCCGCGATGGGCCAGACGGCGAGGCGGGCCTGGTGATGCAGTTCGGCGGGGACCAACTCGCCGTCAAAGGCCGCTCGCCCGGTAGCGGTGACGCACATCTCGCCGGGCCAGGTGGGTCGCGCGGTCAGTTGGCAGCCGTCGACCTCGCGGTGCAAGCTGGTCAGGTCCTCGCTGGCGTACTGCAGGTAGAGACAGCGCGAGGCGCGGATCTCGTTCGGCGCGGTGAAAGCGACGCCGGACTCACGGAAGAGCACGCCATCGCCGGTGGCGTCGACCACGGCGCCGGCGGCGATCACATAGCAGCCGTCCTTGCCGCCGAAGAGCACGCCGGCCGCGTCGCTGCCGTGCTCGACCAGGCGCAGCGGCACGGCGTAGAGCAGCACCTCGATGCCGCGCTCGGCGAGCAGGCGGTCGACCACCAGCTCGCCAATCGGCGCGTCGAGCCAGCCGCCGCGGACGCCGCCGAGCGCCTGCTGACGCTGGACGATCTCGGCGAACTGCGGGTCGTCGTGCGTGGCGAAGTCGCCGTGCAGGGCGACGGTCAGCTCGTCGGGCAGGCAGGCGGTGGCGGCGGCCAGGAGGACCTGGTGCCCGGTGGCGCGGGCGGCCAAGGCGGCGGCCACCGCGCTCCAGCCGTTGCCGACCACCAGAATCTCGGTGGCCAGGCGGGTCGCGATGCGGTCGTTGTGTGCCATGTGGTGCGGCTCCGAGGCGTAAGGTAGCGATTGCCGCCGCGGCGGTCAACCGGTGCCGCCCGTCCCAGCATGGCGGATTGCCCGCACCCAATGGCTTGTCAGTGCTGGGCGAACGTGATAGAAAGGGGCGACCGCCTGGCCTATCGTGGCGGACCGGAGTCCGTCTTGGCTGAACGATTGGTTCGGCTGCTTCGTTTCCTGTGGGGTTGCCTCAGCACCGTCGGCGGCGCCGTCGGGTGGTGCTTGGCCACCGTGGGTGGCCAGGTCGCGCGACGCTGGCGTCTTGTCTCCTACGAGCGAGCGGCCCGGACGGCCGAATGGCAGCGCCGCGAGGTGTTCGAAAACCTCGGCAAGATGGTCTTCCTGCTGTACAAGAAGAACCTGGTGCGCAACGCGGATCTGCTGGCCGAGTGTGAGAAGGTGGTCGCTATCGACGTGCGAATCGACGAGGTGTTGGCGCTGGCCGACCGCGTCCGCACCGACCGGCCGGCGGACGCCGAACCGGTACCGATGGTGGCGGCCACGCCCGTCGAGACGGACGCCGCGGATCCGGCCACCCCGGCGGTTCCGACCTCATCAGCCGCGCCCGCATAGAAGAGGAGATGCCCGGTCATGTCGCAGACCCGGAAATTCGTGTTGCCTGAGCACGAAATACCCACCACCTGGTTCAACGTCAAGCCTCACCTCGACCGCCTTCCGGCGCCGCCGCTGCATCCTGGCACCGGCCAGCCGATTGGTCCTGACGACTTGGCGCCGATCTTCCCCATGGCGCTGATCGAGCAGGAAGTGACCCTGGCGCCGACGGTCGACATCCCGGGCGAGCTGATCGACATCTACCGCATGTGGCGTCCGACGCCACTGGTCCGCGCGCTGAACTTGGAGCGCGCGCTCGATACGCCGGCCAAGATCTTCTACAAGTACGAAGGCGTCAGCGCCGCCGGCTCGCACAAGCCGAACACGGCGGTCGCGCAGGCCTTCTACAACAAGCAGCAGGGCCGCATGCGGCTGACCACCGAGACCGGCGCCGGGCAGTGGGGCAGTTCACTGGCCATGGCGTGCAGCTTCTTCGGCATGGAATGCGACGTCTGGATGGTGAAGGTCTCGTACCATCAGAAGCCGGGCCGTCGCGTGCTGATGAACTCCTTCGGCGCGTCGGTGCGGCCGAGCCCGAGCGATGAGACCGAGGCCGGCCGCGCGGTACTCAAGGCCCATCCGGACTCGCCGGGCAGCCTCGGCATCGCCATCTCCGAGGCGGTGGAAGCCGCCGCGAAGGACCCCGGCGCGAGCTACTCGCTCGGCTCCGTGCTCGATCACGTCATCCTGCACCAGACGGTGGTCGGCCAGGAAGTCATGAAGCAGCTCGAGATGGCCGGCGTCGAACCCGACGTGCTGATCGGTTGCGTCGGTGGCGGCAGCAACTTCGGCGGCTTCGCCTTCCCGTTCATCCCGTTCAAGCGCCAGCGCAAGCCGTCGCTGCGGCTGGTGGCCTGCGAGCCGTCGGCCTGCCCGACCATCACCAAGGGCCGCTACGCGTACGACTTCGGCGACTTGGCCGGTCTGACGCCGTTGCTGATGATGTACACCCTCGGCGCGCAGTATGTGCCGCCGCCCGTGCACGCCGGCGGGCTCCGCTACCATGCCATGGCGCCGCTGGTCAGCGCGGCGGTGGAGCAGGGGCTGGCCGAAGCCGTGGCGTTCGGCCAGAGCGAAGTGTTCGAGGCGGCGCTCCAGTTCACGCGCACCGAGGGCATTCTGCCAGCGCCCGAGTCCGCCCACGCGGTGCGCGGCGCCATCAACGAAGCGCTGGCCGCCCGCGAGGCCGGCGAGTCGCGGGTGATCGTCTTCAACCTCTCCGGTCACGGCTACTTCGATACGTTCTCGTACGAGAAGTACCTGGCCGGCGAGATCGAGGACTACGATCATCCCGAGCACGAGATCGAGGAAGCGATGGCGCACCTGCCGAAGGTCTGAAGTCCTTCGGACAGGTGGTCGAACCGGCGATAGCCGGACGGTGTCGGTGGTGGGGGCGCTGTCCAAGGCGCCCCCACCGCCTTTGTGACCGGGCTGTTGGCGACGGTCCGGCGGTTGGCAGCGAGTCTGCGCGACGACCAGGAGCGATCTAGATGACCAAGTACGTGTTCATCACAGGCGGGGTGGTTTCGAGCATCGGCAAGGGCATCTCGGCGGCGAGTCTGGGGCGACTGCTCAAGGCGCGTGGCTTCCGGTTGAGCGTGCTCAAGATGGATCCCTACATCAACGTCGATGCCGGGACCATGAACCCGTACCAGCACGGCGAGGTGTACGTGACCCAGGACGGCGCCGAGACCGACCTCGATCTCGGTCACTACGAGCGGTTCATCGACCTGGAGCTGGGCCGCGACAGCAACATCACCACCGGGCAGGTCTACCACAACGTCATCGCCGCCGAGCGTGACGGCAAGTACCTGGGCGGCACGGTGCAGGTCATCCCGCACATCACCGACGAGATCAAGCGGCTGATCCGCGCCAACGCCGAGCGGGCCGAAGCCGACGTGGCCATCGTCGAGGTCGGCGGCACCGTCGGTGACATCGAGGGCCTGCCGTTCCTCGAGGCGATTCGCCAGTTCCGCCGCGAGGTCGGCCCGCAGGGCTCGGTCAGCATCCATGTCACGCTGGTGCCGCAGATCGGCCCGCAGCGCGAGGTGAAGACCAAGCCGACGCAGCACTCGGTGCGCGAGTTGCGTAATGTCGGCATCCACCCGGACATTCTGGTCTGCCGCACCAAGCACGACCTGAACGACGAGCAGCGCGCCAAGATCTCGCTGTTCTGCGACATCACGCCGGAAGCCGTCTTGGCCGCCGTCGATGTGGACGAGATCTACGACATCCCGTTGGCGCTGGAGGCCCAGGGCTTCGCGCAGATCGTCTGCCAGCGGCTGGGCCTGGAGGACCGCGAACCCGACCTGACCGGCTGGCAGACGCTGGTCGAGCGCTGCCGCTCGGTCGAGCGGCCGGTCCGCATCGCCATGGTCGGCAAGTACGTCGAGACCGGCGTCGACACCTATCTGAGCGTGGTCGAGGCGCTGAAGCACGCGGCCATCGCCAACAACGTCAGCCTCGATTTGAACTGGGTCAACGCCGGCGAGATTGAGCCGGAGGGCATGGCCGAGGCGCTGGCCGGGTTCGACGGCGTGCTGGTGCCGGGCGGCTTCGGCGACCGCGGCATCGAGTCGAAGATCGAGGCCATTCGCTACGCGCGCGAATCGGGGACGCCGTTCCTGGGCCTCTGCCTGGGCCTGCAATGCGCGGTGATCGAGTTCTCGCGCAACGTCTGCGGCCTGCGCGGCGCCCACAGCACCGAGTTCAACAAGGAGACGCCGCACCCGGTCATCTCCAAGTTGGAGGAGCAGCGCCGCGTGGAGCAGTTGGGCGGCACCATGCGCCTGGGCGCGTACGAGTGCTACCTGCAGCGCGAGAGCCGCGCGCGTCAGGCCTACGACACCGACGTGATCTACGAGCGGCACCGCCACCGCTACGAGGTCAACAACGACTACCGCAGCCGGCTGGGCGAGAAGGGCCTGCGGTTCAGCGGGCTGTCGCCGAACGGTCAGTTGGTGGAGATCATCGAACTGCCGGAGCACCCGTTCTTCCTGGCCACCCAGTTCCATCCGGAGTTCCGCTCGCGACCGACCCTGGCGCACCCGTTGTTCCGGGAGTTCATCACGGCCGCCAAGGGCCGGACCAGCACGCGCTAAGCACTCGAAAGGCAGCCGATGTCGTCGGTTCTCGAACGCCTGAACCCCGAGCAGCGGTCCGCCGCCTCGCATGGGGACGGGCCCTTGCTGATCATTGCCGGGGCGGGTTCGGGCAAGACCCGGACTCTGACCTGTCGTATCGCCCACCTGATCTGCGAGCGCGGCGTGTCGCCGCAGCAGATACTGGCGGTGACCTTCACCAACAAGGCGGCCGGCGAGCTGAAGGAGCGCCTGCGCGAGCTGCTGCCCGGCCGGCGCATCGAGGCCATGTGGGTGGGCACTTTCCACAGCCTCTGCGCGCGCCTGCTCCGCGAGCACGCCGAGCGCATCGGCCGCGACCGCAACTTCGCCATCTTCGACGAGGACGACCGCGCGGCGCTGCTCAAACGAATCCTCGAAGACCTGGCGGTCGATGTCGAGAAGAACCCGATCAAGCACATCGTCTACCGCATGAGCGACTGGAAGAACGACCTGCTCGATCCGGTGCAGGCGGCGCAGCGCTTCGGCGGCGGGCTGATTGCGCCGCCGGACCGCATTGCCCTGGCGGCCTACGAGCGCTATCAGGAGCGCTTGCGGGTCAACAACGCGCTTGACTTCGACGACCTGATCATGGAGGCGGTCCGCTTGCTGCGCCGCAGCGACGACCTGCGCGGGCAGCTCAACGAGCGCTTCCACCATGTGCTGGTGGACGAGTACCAGGACATCAACCTGGCGCAGTACGAGCTGGTCAAGCTGCTCAGCGAGCGGCGGCGCAATCTGTGCGTGGTGGGCGATGACGACCAGAGCATCTACGGCTGGCGTGGCGCCAAGGTCGAGATCATCCTGCGCTTCGACAAGGACTTCCCCGACGCGAAGGTGGTCAAGCTGGAGCGCAACTACCGCAGCACGCAGGCCGTGCTCGACGTCTCGAACGCGCTGATCGCCAACAACTCCGAGCGCCGCGACAAGCGCCTCCACACCGAGAACCCGGCCGGCGACGCGGTGACGCTGCACGTCACCTCGAACGAGCAGGAAGAAGCCTGGTTCGTGGCCGACCAGATCCAGGCCGGCCTGCGCGAGGGCCGCAAGCTCGGCGAGCATGTGGTGCTGTACCGCACCAACGCCATGTCGCGGGTGTTCGAGCAGGTCTTCAGCTCGCGCCAGATCCGCTACCGGCTGATCGGCGGCGTACGGTTCTACGAGCGCAAGGAGGTGAAGGACCTCATCGCCTACCTGCGCGCGCTGTGCAACCCGACCGACGACGTCAGCCTGTTGCGCATCGTCAACGTGCCCACGCGCGGCATTGGCGACAAAACCATGGCCACGGTGACCGAGCACGCCAGGGCCGAGAACCGGTCGCTCTTCGAGGCGCTGCAGCACGCGGGCCACGACAGCGAGTTGCTCGGCAGCGGGCCGCGCAGCAAGGTCAAGGCGTTTGTCGAGACCATGGAGCGGCTGCGCGGCAAGGCTGAGGAGCTGGACGTGGCTGGGTTGCTCACCGCGGTGATGAAGGACACCGGCTACGAGGCGGCGCTGCTGGCCGAGAAGTCGGTGGAGGCCAGCTCGCGGCTGGAGAACCTGCGCGAAATGCTGTCGGTGGCCGCCGAGTTCACCACCCCCGGTCGCGAGGGCCTGGCGGAGTTCCTCGAGCGCGTGGCGTTGGTGGCCGACACCGACAACCTCGCCGAAGGCGACGACAGCGTGGTGCTGATGACGCTCCACAGCGCGAAGGGCCTCGAGTTCCCGGTGGTCTTCCTGATCGGTCTGGAAGAGAACATCATCCCGCACTTCCGCTCGCGCGAATCGCGCGAGGGCATCGAGGAGGAGCGGCGGCTGTGCTACGTGGGCATGACCCGCGCGCGCGAGCGGCTGTTCCTGACGCACACCACGCGGCGCATGTTGTATGGCCAGACGGTGGCCAATCCGCCGTCGCGCTTCGTCAAGGAGATCCCGCCCGAGCTGCTGGTCAGCACCGGCCGCCCGACCATGCCCACGGCGACGCCGAGCATGGTTCAGCGCGAGCCGGCGCGCAACCTGGACAGCATGACCAGCATCCTGTCACGCCAGAAGGTGGCCGCTTCAGGCGGGCGCCGCCTGGTACAAGGCACGCCGGCGGTGCCGACGGCTGCCGCGCCGGCACCGTACAAAGCGGGTCAGCGCGTGCGACACGGCGTGTTCGGCGAGGGCATCGTGGTGTCCTGCACCGGTGGTCCGTCGGCCGAGGTGCAGGTCGCCTTCCCGGAGCACGGGGTCAAGAAGATGGCCGTGGAGTATGCGAAGCTGGAGGTGGTGTAGCGCTCGGGCGTACACCACCTCCAGCCGCTGGCGCCTACTTCACCCACACGATCGCATAGTCGAACCCGTCCAGCGGCACCTCGCACCGGCCATCCTTCAGTGCCACCGCGCCACCGCGCAGGGCGTCGGTGGCCTGGACGGTCTTGGCCAGGCCCAGTTTGGCCAGGTTGAGCCGCACGGCCGCCGTGCGTGGCTCGTCGGACAGGTTCGAGACGATCACCAGCGCGCCTTGGGCACCGCGGCTGTGGATGCTGACCTTCACCGCCGCGTGCTCGGGCTGGACGACGTCGGCGTTGTTCCAGTAGGGCAGGAACCGGGCCTGTTTGCGCCCGAACGTGTCGGACAGCCGCCAGAGCGCCGACATCTCCTGCAACTGGGCCCCGTAGCCGTTGGGGCGCACCAGCACGTCGTGGAGCAGGCAGAACGACAGTGCCTCGTGCGTGGTCCACGGCTTCTCGTAGCAGAGGAACTCCGACGGCACGCCCCATTGGCGGCCGGTCAGCTCGGTGCGGAAGGAGTCGAGCGGCACCACGTCGAGGAACTTCGGCCCGCGCTCGATGCCGCTGACCTGCTCGCCGTTCCAGGCGCTGGTGCCCCAGCCGAGGGTCGGGATGACCATCACCGTCGAGTTGTGGATGTTGAGTTGGCCCGTCGGCTGGCGCTGGCGCGTCAGCACGTACAGGCGGCGCATGAACTCGCGGGTGGCGAAGATGTCGTAGGTGGTCCCGATGCTGCCGTCCGGCCGCTGGTAGCCGCAGCCGTGGTGGCGGTTGTTGCAGGGACAGGGCCACTCGGGCCCGTCCAGGTACCAGCCGTCGTTGCCGAACCGGTCCATGGTCTCGGCCAGGTGCTTGAGGCAGAACTCGCGCCAATGGCTGCGCCAGCAGACGCCCCAGTCCTGTTGCTTCGGCTCGCGCGTGTAGCTGAAGCCGCGCGGCAGCGTGAGCACGTCTTCGCTGTACAGCTCATACTCGGGGGCAATGTCGGCCAGTTGCCGGCTCATGTAGAGCAGGAACTGCATGCGCTTGCCGTGCGCCGCGTCGATGACCGACTTCAGTGCGGCCTCGTCCTTCTTGTCCGGGTAGGGGTGCGACTGCCACGGCGTCCAGTGCTCGTGGAAGCACATGGTGCGCACGCCGGCCTCGGCCAGCAGGTCCAGTTGCGTGCGCGGCTTGGCCGTGGGTTCGCCCAGCGCCAGCCCGGAGCCGAACTTGCCCGGCGCCACGACCACGCCCGCGGCCTTGCCCGGTCCGCCCTTCTCGGCTGGCGTCAGCCCCTTGCGCAGCGGCTGGTCGAAGTGCTCCAGCAACAGCGTGTGCTCATCGGCCGTGTAGGGTCCGAACGGCGCCACCGGCGCCCGGGCTTCGTCCAGCAGGCGCACTTCGTCCAACACGAACGGCGCGTTCTGGTTGCCCAGCGTGATGGTGCCCTGGTCCAGCGGCAGCCCGGTCAGGCCCTGGTGGGCCTTGGTGAAGACCAGCTTGCCGTCCACGTAGCAGCGGATGGCGTCGCCCCAGGTGAAGGCCAGGTGATGCCATTCGCCGCGTTTGGCCGCGATGGAGGCGCCGGCGTAGAAGGTCACCTCGCCGCGCTCGCGGACCCACACCACCGGGCCCTGGTGCAGCTCGTTCCAGTAGATGCCGGCGTTGCTGTTGTCCGGCAGACCAATCGTCAGCAGGCTGCGGTTGCTCTGCTTGCGCTTCTCGGCCTCGGGCAGGCTGGGATCGCTGTCGAACAGCAGTTGCGCCCAGCACTCGAAGGTGCCCCGGTCGGCGCGCAGCCGGCCGGCCGCCGGATAGTCGATGCGTCCGCCGCCGGACCAGGCCGGCGCCGTGGCCAGACCGTAGTGCCCGCCATGGTGGAAGCGGTAGTCCCAGACGTCCTTCTCCGGCTGCTTCACCGGCGTGGCCTGGAAACCGAAGGTGTACCGCACCGGCTGGTCCAGCGGCTTGCCTTGCCAGAGGTGCAGACGCAGCGTGACGCGGTCGCCGGTCCGCTCGATGACCACCGCCTGCTTCGCATCAGCCGGTGACCAGTGCTGGTCGGATTCGCAGAACCACGCGAAGCCGCGGTCGTCATCGCCGAGCCAGACGAACGGCGTGAACGGCGCGCGCCAGCCGTCGGCCGGCAGTGCGCGCGAGTTGCGCATGTTGCCCCAACTGCCCGGGAAGTTGTACAGGTAGCGCGCGTGTTCGGCCTTGATCGGGATCTCCAGTTCGAGGCCGTCCGGCGCCGCCGCGCCGGGGGTGAGCAGCAGGTCGGTGCGAATCAGGCCGTCGAACTCGACCCGACTGGTGGCGGTCATGGTCGCCGCGTCGCTGTGCAGCTTGCCGGACCAACTGGCCTGGGCCGCCTGCCCGGTGACCGTCGGTGTGCCGCCGGTCCAGTCGACCACTTGGCCGCCCCGCGTCGCGCGGAGCTGGATCGGTGCCGCGAGCACCTCGGCGCCGAGGGCAGTGACGCGTTCGGCGAACGGCGTCCGCCCGAGTTGGTAGCGCCGACCCCAGCAACCGAACGCGGTGCCGCCGTCGGCCAGGCGCTCGATGGCTACCGGCGTCCACGGCGCGGGCACACGGTCGGTCACACCGGTACGGTCACCCAGCCACGGCGGGTCCAGCGGGCGGTCGACGGTCTTCTCCTGCGACAGCACGATCTGCGTGCCCTCCATCAGGTGGGCCTTGACGGTCACGGCGCCGGCGGGCAGTTCGGCCTTCTTGAACTCCGTGCCGACCACTGATTCCGTGCCCACCGGCACCTCGCGGCGGATGATCTGCCCGTCGCGCGCGCGCAGTTCGAAGCCGACCGACAGCTTCGCGCGGTCGAGACCAGCCGGCTCGACCGGCGCCTCGGCGCGCAGGATGCCGTCGGTCACGAAGGCGCGCAGCCGCAGCGCCAGCGGCGGCTTGACGTCGCGCTCGGCGGTGTACCGCAACGTCGGCGTGCCGTCCGCGGTGGTCACGCTCACGGTGAACCGGTAGCGTCCGTTGGCGACAAAGCGACCTTCGCGCGGGACCGCCACCGGCGCCGTGGCTTCGCCGCTCGGCCCGATGGCCAGCTTGACCTCGGGCTCCGCGCGCCCATCGCGCTCCTGTTGCCAGCGCGCGGTCAGGTTCGGCCCACGCGCGACCACCTTCACGGCGCCACTGCCCGTCACCAGGCCGTCAGCGGCCGCCAGGCCGCAGGTGACCTGCGAGGAGAAGCGCAGGTGGCCGAACAGGGCCGGCTCATGGTAGCCGTGCCGCAGCGGCGCCCAGGTCAGGTTGCCGACGCCACGCAGGTTGACGCAGACGTTGAGCCCCCACAGCGCGCCGTCGGCCGGCGCGGCGACGCCCAGCGCGGCGAACGGAATCGCGAAGGTCGCTTCCCAGCCACCGACCACTTCGCGAGCCTGGTAGTCCCAGGCGGCGTTCCAGGCCCCGTCGCGCCCGTGGCTCTCGGAGGTGGCGCCGGCGGCGTTGCCGACGAACTGGTAGTAGTCGGCCTGCGAGTGGCGCGGGTCACAGAACAGCTCGACGGAGTCGTCGGACCAGACCTCGCCGTCGTGGGCCCGGCGCTCGGCCAACGGCTTGCGGCCGCCCGGCAGCGGCACGCGGACCTGCACCAGCAGTCGCGTCGGCGTGCGCAGCACCAGAGCGGTCGGCTGCGCGGCCTGGAGCTGTCCGCTCTGCAGCGTGCGGAAGCCGGTCAACGGCGCGGCGCCGGTCCAGTCGGGCGGCAGCACCGCCGGCGGTGCCGGATCGGCGACGGGCGTGCCGAGGGTGAACAGCGGCGTGGCCGGGTCGGCGAGCGGCGCGGCGCCGACCGGTGCGGTCAGCGTGGCGCCGACGATGGCGAACAGGCACAAACGGGGCGACATGGCAGGGACTCCCGCGCAATGGGGGCTGGGTTGGCGGCCGGTGGTCAGGTTCCTCCGCGGGTCCCCGCGCCCGTGGTTTGACGCCGGCGTGGTGGCAGCCTAACATACAAGCGTATGTGGCCGCCCGCTGAGCGCGACGGGCCAAGGACGGTCGATGATCACCTCACTGGAGCTGACCAACTTCAGGCTACTGCGGCAAGCCACCGTGCCGCTGGGGCCGCTGACGCTGCTGGTCGGGCCGAACGGGAGTGGCAAGAGCACCGTGCTTCGTGCTCTGGCCGCGCTACGGCAGCCGTCGGCCTATTGCGGCGCGGCGTTCCGCGCCGTCGATGCTGACCGGAGCCCCGAACCGATCATCCGGATCCTCGCGCGGGCCAAAGACCCAGCGTGGGTGATGCGCTGTGTCGATGGCGAGAGGTGGGGAGCCCGAGGCGAAGCATACCCTGACCCGGTTGCTGAAGCCTTCTGTGACCGTATCGAGGTGTACTCGCTGGATGCACGAGCCCTGGCCGAACCAGTGGAGTTGGAGCCTAGGCCGCTTCTGGGCGCCGACGGCAGCCGGCTGGCTGCTGTGCTTGACCACCTGCGCGACAGCGCCCCCGAGCGGTTCGAGGCACTGAACGCCGAGCTGGCGCTGTGGCTGCCCGAGTTTGACCGCGTCCTCTTCGAGACGCCGCGCGCCGGGCACCGCGCGCTCTGTCTACGCACGCGTGAAGGCTATACCATCTCAGCGACCTCGCTCAGCGACGGCACGATGGTCGCCCTGGCGCTGCTGACGCTAGTTCACCTGCCGACGCCGCCCAGCCTGATCGGCATTGAGGAACCAGATCGCGGTCTACACCCGCGCTTGATGCGGCGGGTCGCAGACGCGTTACGCCGGTTGGCTGATCCGGCCGCCTATGGTGACGACCGTGAGCCCTGCCAGGTGGTGGCGACCACGCACTCGCCCTATTTCCTGGACCTGTTCCGTGACCACCCCGAGCAAGTGGTGGTCGCCGAGCGCACACCCGACGGGGCCTCGTTCGTAAGGCTCTCGGACCAGCCCGACATCGAGGACATGCTGGACGGCAGCTCGCTCGGCGAGGCCTACTACGGGGGGCTGATCGGTGGAGTTCCGGCCGGCGTATGAGGGCCACCGTCCTGTCCGAATCGCGTGCGGACGAAGCCGCCTACCAGGTGCTCGTCGAGGCCATCCTCGGGTCTGGGCCGATCGACTGGGCGCCCGGCCTGAAGGCCCGTGAAGGCGGCTGGCGAGCAGCGCTCGGGCAACTGCCAGCCACCATCAAGCACCTCCACTACCAGACCGGCGTGGAACTGCTCGTCGTCGTGGTCGACAGCGACAGCATGCCCGAGCGCACCGCGGCGGGTGGCGGGTGGCAGCATGACCGGCTCAGCCAGATGCGGGCGTCGGCGGATGCCGCCCTGGCCGGCCTCAGGCCGGCCGCGGGCCGAGCGACGCTTCGGGTCGCCGTGGGCCTGGCTGTACCGACGATCGAGGGCTGGCTGCTCTGCGGACGCCATCCGCACGCTTCCGAGGCGGCGTTCGTGCAGGAGCACTGGCAGCTCCGGCACCGGCATCTCCGGCTGCGCCTCAAGCGCGAAGTCTACGGGACGGAGGCGCCTGACTTGCAGACGCAAACGCGCATCGCCTGTGAGGAGGCCGGCCGTCTGGCGGCCAGGCTTGACTTGCTGCGACGCGATTTTCCATTCGGCTTCGGCGCCCTGGAGAGCGACCTGCGGGCGAGCTGACTGGCTACCCCCGCATCGCCGCCAGCGCCTGCTCCACATCGCCAATCAGGTCGGCTTCGTCCTCCAGCCCCACCGACAGCCGCACCATGGTCGGCTCGATGCCCATGCGGTGGCGGTCCGCCTCGGCCAGGCCGCGGTGCATCATGCTCCACATGTGTAGGCAGAGGCTCTCCACGCCACCCAGGCTGGTGCCGTGGCTGACCAGCCGCAGCGCGGCGATGAACCGGCTGACGCCGGGCAGGTCGGTGTCGAGCTCGAAGGCCATCGTGCCGCCGCAACCGCGCAGGTCGCGCGCGGCCAGCGCGTGCTGCGGATGGCTCGAGCGGCTCGGGTGGTACACCCGGCGGACCTCGGGCCGGGCGTCGAGCCACGCCGCCATCGCTTGCGCCGTGGCGTTCTGGCGGGCGACGCGGAGCGGCAGCGTCTTCAAACTGCGGATGAGCAGATAGGCGCCCTCAGCGTCGAGCGTGCTGCCGAGGTTGACATGCAGGTCGCGGATGCGGGCGATCAGCTCGGCGCTGCCGGCGATGACCCCTGCCAGCAGATCGTTGTGGCCGGCCAGGTACTTGGTCGCGCTGTGGATGACCAGATCGGCGCCCAGGGCCAGCGGCTGCAGGTTGACCGGCGAGCTGAGCGTGGCGTCGACGGCCAACAGGGCCCCGGCCTCGTGGCAGAGCTTGGCCAGCGCGGGGATATCGGGCAGGTAGGTGTGCGGGTTGGACGGCGCTTCGACCAGCACCAGACGGGTGTTGTTGCGGATGGCGGCGGTCGCGGCGGTTAGTGACTGCGCGGCGCTGATCCACTCGCCGGTGATGCCGTAGCGCGGCAACACGTCGCGCGCGAAGGTGAGCGAGCGTTTGTAGCCGTCGTCACCGACCAGCACGTGGTCGCCCGCGCGCAGCAGGGCCAGGTAGGCGCAGGTGACCGCGGCCATGCCCGACGAGGTGACGATGGCGTCGTCGGCGCCCTCGAGCGCCGCCAGCTTCAGTTCGGCCACGCGCGTCGTCGGGTTGCTGGTGCGGGCGTACTCGTAGCGGGTCACCGTCCCGGCGGCGTGCGCGTCCAGCTCCTCGATGGTCTCGTAGATGAACGGCGCACTGCGCTGGATGGGTGTGGTCAGGCCAGCCTGGGCGTCACGGTGTTCGCCGGCGTGGACGGCCTGGGTGTCGAACCGATGGGTATCGCTCATGGTGCCGGTCAGTGTGCCGCCGCAGGTACGAGCTGTCAACTCGCCCTCAGGCGTCCGCGGCCGTGACGGCCTGCTCCAGCGCGGTCACCACGCGCTCGAGTTCGTCGAGCACCGGCGTTCCGCCGGCGGCGCGGTAGGCGTCGGTGACGGCGCGGTAGTACCACAGCGTGCCGGCCTTGCCACCGCGGAAGCGGCTCCAGATGGCGTCGCCGTGGCGCTGGTAGTCACGCAACAGGCACTGTGCGTTGTGCAGCTTGTCGGAGCTGCTGATCAGCAGTACCGCCGGTGACGCCTCGCCGAGGTGGGCCACATAGCGCTGTTTACGCTCCAGCCAGGGCGGCTTCGGTGTCTGGTCGGTGTCGGAGCAGCCGGTGACGATCTCGGCGACTTCAGCGCCGAAGCGCTCGCGGATCTCGGCCAGCGTCGCCGCGCCGCCGCAGTCTTCCACGGCATCGTGCAGCAGCGCCGCAATAGCCTGGTCCTCGTCGGCGCCGTGATCGATAGCGATGGCCGCGACGCCCAGCAGGTGGCCGACGTACGGCATGCCGGAGCCCTTGCGGCGGTGCTTGGCATGGAGCTGCGTGGCGTAGACCAGAGCGTCCTCGAAGCGAGCCGTCCAAGCCATGTCGGCCACCTCCTGTGTGGGGTACCCCTGCGCGCAGGTTCGCCGGCCACCGGTCGGCGTCCTCCCCACGCGACGGCAGGAGGCCGCCGGTAGCGCGCGAACAGGTCGCCATGAGCGCTGGTCTGCTGATTCTCTCCGGACCATCCTGCGTGGGCAAGGGTCCGCTGCTGGCCGCGCTGGCCCGCTGCCGACCCGACCTGCCCTTTGCGCAGCCGGTGGTCTACACCTCGCGACCGCCGCGGCCGGGCGAGCGCGACGGCGGCGACTTCTGGTTCCGCACTGCGGCCGAGATTGGCGCTCTCGACCCGGCGCGGTTCTACGTCTACGAGATGCGCGGACAGCGGCGGGCGATCGACCTGGCCGATCTGGCCGCACTGCTCGACCGGCACCGGCGCGTGGTCCTCGAGCTGAACCCGCGCCAGGTGGCGCCGTTCCGCCGGTTGCCGGTGGTTGCGGGCCACCCGGTGGTGGCGGTCCTGTTGCAGCCGGCCACCACGGCCGAAGTGGCGGCGGTGGCGGCGGCGGCCGGGGTCTCGCCCGCGGCGGCGCTGACCGACATCATGCTGACCAAACAGGTCCACCGCTCGCTGCGGCAAGGCAAGCGGCTCGACGCGGCCGAACTCGCCGACCTCCGTGTGCGCGCCGAACACGCCTGGGCCGAGATGAACTGCACCGACGGCTTCGATCACCTGCTGGTGAACCACGATGCCGAGGGCAGCGAGCACTGGCTGTTCACGCCACCGCTCGGTGACGCCGGTCACGCCATGAGCGAGGTGGCGGCGTGGCTCGAGGCGATTTCAGGCTATTGACGTCGTTGGCCGAGATCGTTCACAATCGGAACGGACAGGGAACTGGCGCGTACGTTTGGGTGTACCTGGTCGCCTCGGGGTCCGTTGGCTGGCTGGCGCCAACCTGGACCATTGGAGGCGGCGATGAAACGCGCATTCACTCTCATTGAGCTGCTGGTCGTCATCGCGATCATTGCGATCCTGGCTGCAATTCTGTTTCCGGTCTTTGCCAAGGCCCGCGAGAAGGCTCGGCAAGCGAGTTGCCAGAGCAACCTGAAGCAGATCGGGCTGACCTTCGCCCAGTACGCGCAGGACTACGACGAGAAGTACACCTGGTGCTGCACGCCGACCAGCAACACGCTTCAGAACCAGCGTCCGAACTGGCGGCCCAATGCGGTGGCCACGACGGATGTCCGCTACAACGGCAACCTGATGCCGTACAGCAAGAACCGCCAGATGTGGATCTGCCCGTCGTCGAGCTACCTGGAGAACTCGTACGCCACGTCGCGCGCCCTGTTGCAGTCGAATGGCGGCTGCACCGGCCAGGCGATGGCCAACATCCTGTATCCAGCGGAGCACGTCCTGGCTGGTGACAGCCTGGGTACGCGCGGCTACTGTGGCACCAACCGCGCCACCAGTTGCCAGGGTCGCTGGGGTCGTGGTGACGACACCGCCGCCCAGATCCAGGCGTTCAAGCGCCACAACGACGGGACCAATCTGGCCTTCACCGATGGCCATGTGAAGTACCTGCCCACGCCCACCGGACCGATGGACCAGACGCGCTGCACGCGCATGTTCGGCAACCCGGCCACGCCATAGCGCGGGCCGCCGGTCGGATTCGCCGGGTCCTGTTGACTCACCGCGGCCGAACCGCTACAAGAGAGGTCGGCCGCGGGTGAGTTGGGCGGTGCGTCCACGCGCTGTGTGCTGCGTGCGCTCGCTCCTGCTTGGCCGGCGGCCCACAAGGAGAGGGCGTTGAAGCGCCACGCATTCACTCTGATCGAGCTGCTGGTCGTGATCGCAATCATCGCGATCCTGGCCGCGATCCTGTTCCCCGTGTTCGCCAAGGCGCGCGAGAAGTCGCGCACGTCGAGCTGCTCGAGCAACCTGAAGCAGCTCGGACTCGCGGTGACGCAGTACCGCTCGGACTACGACGAGACGATGGTGAGCACCTGGTACGGCGTGACCGGTACGGCCTACTACAGTTGGCCCGATGCGATCACCGCCTACATCAAGAACGACCAGTTGTACAACTGCCCGTCGTCGACCTATAAGCTGGCGCGGGTCGGCACCGCCAACGCGCTGGGCTTCTTCAACTACGACTGGACGACGCTCGCCTACGCCAGCAACACGAACTACTACGGCGGCGCGGTCGGTGCCAGCGGCGGGCCGGCCGCCAACCATCCGATGGGCAAGGCCGACGCGCTGATCAAGGACATCTCGGGCACGGTCATCTTCCTGGACTACGGCGGCTCCTACGAAGCCGCCGCGCAGTGGGACCTGGCCAATACTCTCCTGAATGGCTGGACGACCATGGAGCGCCACAACGACGGCCTGAACGTGGGCTACTACGACGGCCACGTCAAGTGGACCAAGCGCACGTCGCTGATCGAGACGCACCCGGTGGGTGCCACGACGGTCAAGTACCAGTTCACCATCGAGGCCGACTGACCTGAGCGGCTGATGGTGCGCCGGGGCCCGGGTGGCGACTACTCGCCGCCCGGGCCCTTGGCGGTTTGGCGCGCTGCCCGGTCCAGCGCCGCGCCCCGCGGCGTGCCGGGCGCAACGCCCAACCGCTCGGCTTCAGCAGCCGACACCGGCTCGGACAGGCGGGCCGACCAATCGGGCACCGCGCCGCGCAGCCCGAGGGCTTGCAGGGCGGCCCAGTGCGGGTCACCGGGGCGCACATCGCGGTAGTACAGCAGCACCGCGCCTTGGTCGAGCAGCGCCCGCTGGAGCGCGGCGATGTCGATCTGCCGCGGCGGGCGGCCGGTCTCGAGGCTAATGGCCGCGGCGGTTCCGGCCGCTTCGCCGAGCGCCGTCCAGCACGGCTCCATGCGTAGCGTGCCGAAGCCGAGATGCGAGGCCGAGACGGCCACCGGCGTCAGCAGGCCCTCGACGCCGCGCGGCAGCATGATGCGGTAGGGCACCGTGTAGGGCGCGGTCGGCTGGCTGAGGAAGCCGTCGAGGTGCACCCGGTCCGGCTCGCGCTTGCGGTGGGCGTGCGAGTCGATGGCGTAGTGGCTGGCAGTGACGCTGTCGGCATGGAGCGGCGGCCGCCGGCCGGGCGCCGCGGGCAGCGCGTCACGCGCGCAGAACACATAGTCGCCCAGGATGCGCCGGCCTTCGCGGACGTAGACCTGCCGGGGGAAGTGACCGTTGTCGCGGTACTCGTCGGCGGCCAGGCCCCAGCGCAGGCAGTCGCGCCGGAACACCTCGGGCAAGGATGGATCGTGCTGGGCGAACCAGAGCAGGCCCAGCGTATAGTCCCGGAGCCGCTGGGCGAAGCGGTCGCGCCAGGCCCAGTCTGCCGTCGGCCAGGGCCAGTTCTCCTCGGGCAGGTCGGTGGACACGAAGGCGAAGTGCTGGTTGTTGCTGTCGGTCTTGCCACAGGGCAGCGTCACCTGGTTGGTGAGGCGCGCGAGGCCCGACGGTGGCGTCCCGTGCAGGCCGGTCCAGCGGCCCAGGCGCAGGTCATCGGCCAGTGAGGCGTAGTCCTCGCGGCGGTAGTCTCGCGGTTGGGCGATGGCGACGCGGTTATCGGCGCGGGTGGTCAGGCACAGCCGGTAGTTGTACGCCTGGATGGTGTCATCGCCCTCGCCGGTGGAACCTTCGCCCAGTTCGTGTGGCGCCGAACCCCAGCGCTTGTACACGCGGCCCGCCAGGGCTTCGCCGTGTTCCTGGCGGCCCTCGCGCCGGACGGTGAACGGCGCCCCGGCAGCGGCGGCGAGATCGCCCTCGTAGGTGGCGTCGATGAACACCTGCCCGTGGTACCACTCGGCCGCGCCGCCGTCGCGGGCGATGACGCGAATGGCGGTGAGGCGTCGGCCGTCGGTACGGACCGCATCGTGAACGGCATCGAACTGCCGGCGACGCCGCACCGTCACCTGTGGCTGCTCGGCCAGCATCGCCTCCAGGACGCGCTCGGCGACACTCGGCTCGAAGTGGTAGCCGTCGCTACAGTCGCGCACCTGGGCCGAGTCGGCGCCGTAGGTGGTCACGTAGTGCTGTCGCACGCGGTTGACGAACGAGCGGAACAGGCCGCCGGCGCAGCCGCGCGTCGCGATGTCGGTGGCGCCGAGCCCGTTGGCGATCAGCCCGCCGATGTGGTCGGTCCGCTCCAGCACCACGGCGGTGTGGCCGCGGCGCGCCACGGCCATGGCGGCGGCCAGACCGGCCGGCGTGCCGCCGACCACGACGACGTCGTACCGCGGTTCGGGCGCGGCGGCGGCCGTCCCGAGCGCCATCAATGTGACCGTCAGAACCTGTGCACTGCCCATGCCGCCAGATGTTGGCGACCTTGGCCGCCAGACCTGCTCCGGCCCGCCGGTCGAGCGGCTGAACTTGCGGCCCGCGGCGACGTCTACTACCGACAGGCAGGCCGCGCCCCTTTCCGCGTGAGGTCGTCCAAGCCCCTCGCCGTCCCGCGAAGGCTTGCTTGTGGCGTCCTGACGACGCCGAGGCGTGGCGGCCAGGCCCGCGCGTCTCCCTGGGGCGCGTGGCCCTGTCAGGAGTCAGAGATGCACTACCGCAATGACGAGCGGTCGGGATTCACCCTGATCGAACTGCTGGTCGTGATCGCCATCATCGCCATTCTGGCGGCGATCCTGTTCCCCGTGTTTGCCAAGGCGCGCGAAAAGGCGCGGCAGTCGAGCTGTCAGAGCAACCTCAAGCAGCTCGGGCTGGCCGTGACCCAGTACGCCCAGGACTACGACGAGCGCTACCCGCTGACGTGGGGCGGCGGCTTCTTCTGGCGCGACAACATCGCGCCGTACATCAAGAACACCCAGGTCTTCTACTGCCCGTCGTACAACACGGTGATCGGCTACGCGTCCAACTGGCGAGTGTCCAACTGGGGCTCGGCGGTGGCCATGGCGACGATCACTTCGGTGGCCGAGGTGATCTACACGGGTGACACCGTGCCGACCAACAAGTACACCCAGAACTCCATCGCGACCGGCGTCGGAACCGATTGGATCTTCCACGCGCCGTACGAGACCACGATCTACACCTGGCAGCCCCCGCATGAGCGGCACAACGACGGGGCCAACTTCAACTTCGTGGATGGCCACGTGAAGTGGATGCGCTCCAACGCCACGTTCACCGGCGGCTCGGTGGGCGGCGGCGCCCTGGTCAGCGGCAGCTACACCATGTGGGAGATCACCACCAAAGCGCCATAGCACCGATCCACAGACCCTCGCGCCAACGCCCGAGGGCCTCGCGACATCCCCTGCACCGAACTCGGTGGAGGGGATGTCGCGTTTATGGGCTATGGTGAGCCGAGGAGACAATCGCATGGGTCACTGGGCCGCGATCACTGTGCTGGGCCATGATCGGCCCGGCATTGTCGCCGGCATCACCGGCGTGCTGTTCGACCACGGCTGCAATCTGGAGGACAGCAGCGCGACGCGTCTGCGCGATTCCTTCGCGATGATCCTGATCGCTTCGTTGCCCGACCCGCCCGGCTTCGAGGTGCTCGCCGAACGGTTGGCGGCGGTGGCCGAGGCGCTCGGCGTGGCGGTCGACGTGCGCGACCTGGGCCAGGCGCCGCCGGAGCCGGCGCCCAGCGGCGACCGGTACCTGCTGTCGGTGTACGGGGCCGACCAGCCGGGCATTGTCTACCGCGTCTCGCGCGAGCTGGCGCGAGGCGGCTGCAACGTCGAGAACGTGGCCACCCGCGTCGCCGGCTCCAGCGAGCGACCGATCTATGTGATGACGATGGAGCTCTGTGCTCCACTGTCGCTATCGCTCGAGGCGCTGAGTGAGCAGTTGGCGCGCCTCCGCACGGAAGTCGAGGTCGACATCACCTTGCGGCGCCTCGAGGAAGAGACGCTCTAGTCATGCCGTGTCGTCCCATCGTCGTCTACCCCGACCCGCGCCTCAAGCAGGTCTGCACGGCCGTGACCGCGATCGATGATGGGGTCCGCCAGCTTGCCGCCGACTTGCGGGACACGCTGAACAGCGTGGTGGGCACCGGCATCGCGGCGCCGCAGATCGGCGACCTGCGCCGCGTGGTCTACATCGACGCCTCGCGGAACCCGAAGTACGCCGACGACTGCCTCGGCCCACTGACCCTGATCAACCCGGTCATCACCGCGTGCAGCGGCTCGCGGCGCTTCCGCGAGGGCTGCCTGAGTCTGCCGCAGTACACGGCCACCGTGAAGCGCGCCAAACGCATCGCCGTGACGGCCCTCGACCTGACCGGCACTGCATTGCATCTCGAGGTGAACGGTTTCGAGGCCGTGCTGCTGCAGCACGAGCTTGACCATCTGGACGGGGTGCTGTTCATCGACCGCGTCGAGGACCTGACCAGTCTGCTGATGCGCCGCGAGGGCCCGGACGACGCCTGAGGTCGCCGGGGCGCGGAAGGTGGCCGTGCCGGCGCGGGGAATGACGGCGCCAGCCGTAGTCCGCGGGGTGGCGCATGGCCGACACGATTGACCTGAGCACCGAGACCATCGACCCCGCGGCCGTCAAGGCGGTGCGCGCCGACCTGCTGCTGGAGTGGCAGGCGGTTCCGGTGCGCTGGGTCGAGGAACGGTTGCTGGTCGCGGTCGCCGATCTCGACCGCCCCGGCTTGCTCGACGCCCTGGCGCTGGCCGGCCGCCCGCTGATCGTGGTGGGCGCCGCCGAGGCCGACATCCTGGCGGCCCAGGTGCGCTGCGGCATCCGGCGCGCGCCGGC
>CAZHGD010000068.1:0-34591 GCA_964531735.1 uncultured Fimbriimonadaceae bacterium
CCTTACTACCCGAATCTCTACCGCGACCTGCCCAACTTCTGCTATTTCGCCACCTGCTATGGGATCGGTGTGCTGATGGCCACCTGGCCGGCGTTGGAGCGAGCCGTGATCGGGCAGTGCGGTGGCCTGGCAGCCCTCGGCCTGGTCGGCTACGCCCTGAGCCTGGCTGCCGGCGAAGGCCACCTCGGCCGAGTGGCGGTGGCTTGCGGCGCCTGGGGCCTGAGTGGCGCGCTGTACGGCGCCGCGAGTCGACGGGCTTGGTGGCCGCCGCGGCTCGGCGCGTATCTCGGCGAAGCGGCGATGTCGGTCTACGTGTTGCACGTGCCGGTCATCTCGGTGCTGGCCCACTGGGTGGTCCGCCGAGCCTGGCCGCTGCCGCTCCAAGCGCTGGCCCTGCTGCTCGGTACGGTCGTCGTTACCTTGGGCGGCTACGAACTGGGCGTCCGCCGGTCGCGCTACGGACGTGCGCTGATGGGCATGCCGTCGCGGCCTGACCGGTGACCGTTCCGGGCCGCCCCGCCCAAGCTGCGGACAGCGCCGGCTGGCAGTCGTTACAATAACTTCACGGAACCGTCGCTACGGCAGCCGCGTCCGACCTGACGGCAGGCACGCGTGGCGGGTGCCGGTGAACCAGCCAACCTGAAAGGACGGGACGATGAAGCGGAACGTGGTCTTGACGCTGTTGGTGATGCTGGCGGTGGCGCTGGGCGTCCGGGCCGAGGGGCAGGCCGACCCGCGGGTGGAGAAGCAACTGCAGGCCCTGGGGCTGAAGTACCAGGTGGACAAGGACGGCGACTACAAACTCGTCTTTCAGGCGGGCGACAACCGGACGCAGGTGGTCTTCATCAACTCGGCGACCAACAAGGTTTCGGGTGTGGAGATCCGCGAGATCTGGTCACCGGCCTACGTCGGCAAGGAGCCGCCGAGTGGTGAGTTGCTCCAGAAGGTGCTGGAGGATTCCCAGAAGCGCACGCTCGGGTCCTGGCAGTTGATGGTCAATAAGGACCGCTCGCAGTTCGTGCTCAACTACGCGGTCAAGCTGCCCGTCGAGGGCGACGATGCCTTGGTCAAGGTCGCCTGCGGCGTGTGCGCTCAGACCGCCGACAAGTTGGAGAACGAGATCAGCGGCAAGGACGATCTCTGAGGTCGAGGTCGCGGCTCGGCCGGCGCCGAGGCCGCGGCTGACCAAGACCGTCTGGCCTGACAGCAGCCACCGCGCCAGCGGTGGCTGCTTTGTGTCGGGCGGCGAAGGAATGCCGCTGACGTGGCGAACGCAGTGGTGCCGGGCAGCCGTACCACCACGATCCGCCCGGCGACCCTGGTGTTCTGGGGCCGGGAGACGAGCGTGCGCCGGCATGGATTCACACTGATCGAGCTGCTGGTCGTCATCGCCATCATCGCGATCCTGGCGGCCATTCTGTTCCCTGTCTTCGCCAAAGCGCGCGAGAAGGCGCGGCAGAGCAGTTGCCAGGCCAACACCAAGCAGTTGGCCCTGGCCGAGATGCAGTACAGCCAGGACTACGACGAGCGGTTCCCGTACCACCACGACGGTCCGTGGAACACGAGTTGGCGGTTCAAGACACTGCCGTACTGCAAGAACTACCAGATCCACAAGTGCCCGTCACATGCGGGCGTTGGTGAGCCGCCCGACTATGGCTCCTACGGCCAGATGTACTACATGAGCGGCCAGCCCCTGGCCATCTTCACCAAGCCGGCCGAGACGGCGCTGCTCATCGAGAACGGCGGCGACCCGGCGGCGGTCGACTACGCCAAGTACGCGGCCGGCGGCATCTCCAATCTGTCGTTGGTCCTGGCGCGCCACAACGACGGCTCGAACCTGAGCTTCGTGGACGGTCATGCCAAATGGGCCCGCACCGAGTTGCTGTACTACTACAGCAGCCCGCTGTGGAACCCGCAAGGCTGACGCGGCTGCGGCACCGCGTGATCAGCGTCGCCGCTGGTAGCTGATCAGCGCCGAATCCGGTTGCCGCGTGAGGTTGACGGTCACGCGCGAGGACACCGGTGCGCCGGCGGTCCACCGCCGTCCGGCGTCCCAGTCGTGGAACTCGTACTCGCCCATCGGCGCCAGGGCCTGGAGTTGGAAGGTGGCCTGCTCGAACGGGCTGCGCGGGCGCTTCAGCACGACCAGCAGCCCTTCGTCGCTCTCGGGCAGGTGCAGTTGGTAGGCGCACCAGGCGTCGTCGGCGCGGGTGTAGGCCGTCAGCGGGTAGAACTCGCCGTAGTAGTACCGGCGCACCGTCAGGTACTGCGTCAGCAGGCGGCGGGCGTGCTCGAACGGGTAGTCCTCGGGTATCGCCGGCTGCGCGGCGTCGCCCTGGCCGTGCAGGCCCATCACCAGCGACGCCGACATGTTGCTGCGCAGGATGTAGTCGTCGCAGTCGCGCAGGTAGCCAGCGCCGATGCCGTTGATCGGCACGTACATCGACAGGCCGAGCGTGTGGCACTGGGCGACGGTGGCATCGCGGTGCCCCACGGCATAGTCGGTGCGCCACAGCGGCGTGGCCCGGCTGATGCTCTCCAGGTCGATGCGCCGTCCGCCGCTGGCGCAGTTGTCGATGATCAGCTCCGGATGGCGCGCCAGCAGTTCGTCCCACAGCGCGTACTGGCCCTCCACGTAGCGGATCTCGGTGAGGCCCTCACGCTCGGGCTCGTCGGCCGCCTGCCAGTAGGCGTGCTGCGCGATGTTCGAGTCCCAGCGCAGGCACCCGATGCCCCAGGTGGCGATGCGCTCGGAGAGGTAGTCGGTGAGGAAGCGGCGCGCCTCCGGATGACCCAGGTCGAGCAGGCGATCGCCGGCGCCGAGCTGGTTGCGCGCGCTCTCCATGGCGCACCACTCCTCGGTGCTGAGGTGGTCGCCGTAGTCGGCCCAGGTGACCGCGCGCTCGGGTGGCACCGACAAGAGCCACGGAGCCAACTGGTTGGCCCACGGCGTGCCCGGCGCCACGCGCTCCGGCTCGAACCAGAGCAGCAGTCGGCGGCCATGCCGCGCGGCGGCGTCACCGATGGGTTGCAGCCCCGCTGGGTACAGATCGGGTCGCGGGTCCCACCAGCCGGCGTTCGCCATCCAGTGTCCGGCCTGGCCGAACCACTCGGCGTCGATCCAGTAGTACTCGAACGGCAGCGCGTGCCGCTCGATCTGCCGCAGGTTGTCCAGGTGGACGGCCGCCGGTGTGCCGCCCCAGTTGCCGTTGCACAGCGGAGCCACCAGCGGCTGGCCGCCCGGTCGCGGGCGGTGGTGGGCCAGGATGAGCCGACGCAGCCCATTGTGGCCGCTGATCGGCTCGCCGGCCCAGGCGAGCAGCAGTATCCGCGGCGTCCGGACGCTCTCGCCGGGCTGCAGCCGGAACCGCGTGTGAGCCATGCCGGCGCGCAGCCGCAACGAGCCGTCGGCGTCGCGGCCGAAGCGCGTCTGCCATTCGCCGGTCCAGCCGACCGCCAGCATCACGCCGTGGTCGCCGAGCACGACGTTCCAGAACGGCAGCACCTCGCTGGAGGAGCGCCCGCCGCCGGGTTGCAGCGTCAGTTCGCCCTTGGGCCGCAAGCCGCGTTCGAGCGGCTCGAAGTCCATCGCCGAGCACAGGGCGCCGCGTGAGTAGCGCACGCTGCACGGCTCGTGCGCTGCCAGCGCCCAGGTCGCGTCGAGCGGTAGCACCTCTTCCAGCAGGGGCGAATCGGCAGCGCCCTCGTTGCTCAGGTGCAGCACCCACTCGATGGCTGGGAACCGCTGGTAGCTGCGCACCTCCGCGCGGAGGCACAGGCCCAGCGCCGCGTGGCGCCAGGTGACGCGATGCGTGGTAGCGCCCGCGACCGGATCGCCGGGCTCGCCGGTCTGCTGCCAGCCCGGATCGTCGAGCGCCGGCGGCTGGCCGTCGATCCGTAGCGAGAACGGCGGCGCCGACTGGGCCTCGGGTGTGATGAACGAGTGGAGCCAGGCCGCGGCCGTGCGCTGCGGATCGGTGGTGCCTGTCATGGCGTGCCTTTCGGGTTGGGGATCGCGGCCACGGCGTCTCGCGCCGGGCCGGCGCGCTTACCAGTGCGGGCCGCCGGGGCATTCGCGCTGGACCGCGGCAATGGCCGCGTCCAGGTTCGCCGCGGGCGTATCGCGTCCGGGGTAGAGCTGCACATACGAGCAGCCACAGTGCGCCAGTTCGCGCAGGCGCTCGTCGATCTGCGCCGGCGTCAGTTCGGCCATCTCCTGCGGCGTGAGCTGCGTCCAGAAGCGCTCCCCCATGACCTCGTACATCTCCGCGTTGGTCAGCAGCTTGCAGCCGGCGCCGTGGAACTCGGTGATGCCCACCTCGTCGCGGCAGATGCGCAGGTGCTCGACGCGCAACAGCTCACTGTGCATGAACCGCGTGCGCTGGCCGGCGTACAGTCGCTGATAGCGCGGCACGATGAACTCGCGGAACATCGCCGGCGAGAGCAGGCCGGCGTAGTCATCGCCGGTGTAGCCGAACCCGTGGTACTCGGCGCCCACGGTGGCCGCGCTGAACCGCGCCATGGCCTCCTGCGCGTCGGCCACGAAGTCGAGCAACGCCGCGCCATTGGTCGGGTCCTCGAGCAGCCAGCCGAGCGCCGCGCCGTTGGTGATCTCGCAGGCCACCGTGGCGATGCCGCCGTCGTAGCCGCCGCACGCGCCTTGGTAACCGCGCTCGCGGTAGTACTGCCAGGCTTCGTACCGCCGGCCCATCCAGCCGGCCGCGCGCGGATCGCCCCAGCGCAGACCAGGCGCGTCGGCCACCTGGCTGAGGAGAGGGCGCGACGTGTCCAGATAGGGTATCTCGTCGGCGGCGGTGTCGATCACCGGCACGCCGAGGAACGAGGCGAACACGCACGGCGGCGAATCGGGCGCCGGATGGATGAACCGGCCGACGCCCCAGCGCTGCTCGGCGAAGGCCTTGGCCGCCAACTGCGCCTCGTACATCACCGCCGGCGAGCCGTAGTAGTCGCGGTAGCTGACGCCCGCGTAGGTGGTGTAGGTGACGTTGCAGAACGCGATGTGCCACTTCGGGTCCATGCTGGCTCCGGCCCGCCGCGAGCGGACGCCGGCCCCGTTCGGTGGTGGGGCTCGGGTTCCTCCGGTGGATGTGCGCGCGCAGAAGGCGTGATCCGTCGCGCGCGGAATAGCCTCGCGGAGCACCACGATGGGGCGAGAGCCGGTGTGGTTGGTCGGTCTGCTGCTGTCGGTCGGCTGGTGCCAGGCCGCGGTGGGCGAGTGGTCGACCGGCGAGGTGGCCTATCGCTTCGAGGCCGGCGCGCGGACGCTGTCGGCGACCTGCGCCGGTCGCACCTGGCAAGCGCTGAGCGGCCTCGGGCCGCGGTTCCTGTGGGGCGGGCAGGAGCGCCCCGATGCCGAGGTCCGCGTGACTCTGCTCGCGGCCGACGAGCGTGACGGCCGGCTAGTCTGCACCTATCGAGCCACCTGCGGCAGTGAGGCCGAGACCTTCACGCTGAGCCTGGGCGTCACCGCCGGCGCCCTCACCGTGATCGTGCAGTCGCCCTCGCGCCGGTGCGCGCGGGTCAGCGCCGGGCGCTGTGTCGGCTGGCCGCGCTGGCACCGCTTCGGCTACACGCGCCATGCGGAGCCCTACGGCCAGCAGTTCTGGCCGATGGTGGCCGCCCTGGCCGCTGAGCCGCCGCTCTATGCCGCGGCGACCTGGGACATGGCGGCCAGCAACGGCACGACCTGGTCCGCGCCGGATCAGCGCACCCGCGGCGAGGGCGACTTCGCCGCGGCGCTCGACGTCACCTACTCGCCGAACGCCGCCGGCGTGCGCGACCCGGTTGACGAGACGCTGACGCTGCGCGTCTCGCGCGACCTGTGGCCGACGATCCCGCCGCCGACGCAGCGGCCGAGCGAGTATGCCGCCGAACTGGCGCAGTCGGTCTTCGTCGATGTCTGGGGCGGCAGCGCGGTGGACACGGAGTACTTCCTGGCGCATCTGGCGGCGCTGACCGGCGGCCGGCAGCGGTTCTACACCATCCTGCAGAACTGGCAGGCCGGTGGTTTCGACGCGCTACTGCCCGACAGCATCGTCATGCCCGACTACCCGCCGAACCCGGGCATTGGCAGTGTCGACGAACTGCGCCGCCTGTCGGCCGCCGGTCGCCGGCTGGGCCGGTTCGGCCTGCGCACCAACTACCTGTTGCTGCGTAACGCCGCCCCGAGCGTCAAGGCCGGCCGGGCCCGCCCGGCGACGGGTGCCGACGGCAAGCCGGCGTGGTTCACGCGGCCGGCGGACTGGCTGCCGCTGGGTCGCCGCCAGGAGACCGAGATCGCCCGCCTGTTCGACACCAACGCCAACTTCAGCGACCAGTACGGCAGCGGCGGCGCGCCTTGGGCCTACACCGACGCGGCCGGCTCGGTGGCCATGCGGCACAGCCAGCAACAGCAGCGCGAGTTCCTGCGCTACCTCAAGGATGCTCACCGGGGCCCGCTGGGCACCGAGACGCTGATCGACGAGACGCAGCTCGGCGAGTTCATGGACACCGGCGACTTCGGCATCTTCGACGGCTACCACCGCGCCTTCACACCGGAGTTCAAGCTGCGGCGCATTCACCACCTGACCTGCGTACACGGCCTGGGCCTGATGTACCGCTACTTCGAGATGCCGCCGTTCAAGCTGTTCAGCAGCGGCCAGAGCCCGTGCCTGTCGGCGCCAGAGTTCTGGGACGACTACCGCGCGGCCGAGGTGCTCTACGGCAATGGCGGCTACCTGTTCTACTACCCCGGCATGCGCTGGGACTACGTGGCCACCGAATGCGTGCTGATCGGCACGCTGCAACGCTGGTGGGCGCTGCAACCGGTGCGGGCCGTGCGCTACTGGCACGAGGGCGGCTGGCGGTCGCTGCCGGAGATCGTCGCCGCCGGCGTCAACCCGCTGCCCGATCCCTGGGCGCCGGGCGCCAACCCGCCGTGCTTGCGGCGCATTCGCGTCGAGTACGCCAACGGCCTGCAGGTGGTCGTCAACCGCTTGCCCGAGGAGTTCACCGTGGCGGCCGGCTCGCAGAACGTGGTCCTGCCGAAGTCGGGCTGGGTGGCCTGGACCGCCGACGGCCGCGTCCTCGCCTGGTCGGCCTACCAGCCAGGTACCCGGCACCGCGTGGATTACCTGCTGGACCGCGATGCCGGCCTGACCTACCTCGACCCGCGCGGCGCCGAGGTCAACGGCGAGACCCGGCCGACCATCCGCCGCGGCCAGTCGGTCACGCGCCTCGACCCGGCCACCGGCGAACTGACCATCGACGGCGTCGCACGGCGCCACGAGCCGCCCGGCGCCAGGCCGGTGACGCGGCTGGACTTCCGCTTCGCCACCTCGCTGCACGGCTGGAGCCCGCAGAGCTGCTTCGGCCGCATCGCGCTGCGCAACGGCGCGCTGGAGGCCGAGATCACCGGCGAGGACCCGTACCTGTGCGGGCCGGTGCTCGATCTGGCGCCTGACACAGTCAAGGAGGTGGTGGTGCGGATGAGCCTGACCTGCGGCACGTTCGGCCAACTCTACTTCATCACTGAGCGTGCCAAGACCTGGTCGGAGGAGCGCTGCCTCCATTTCAAGGTCCAGCCGGACGGGCAGTTGCACGACGTGCGCATCAAGGTGGCCGACCACCCCCAGTGGCGCGGCCAGCGCATCACCGGCCTGCGGCTCGATCCCGAACACGGCGCCGCGCCGGGCGTGGTGCGCGTGGAGCGGGTGTGGGGGGAGTGACGAAACAAGGGGACATGACGAAACAAGGGGACATGATACGAGTTTCTTGCGCCCAGAGGTCCGTGACGGCAGCCCGACACCTGCTCCAGCACGTATCCATGACGACGGCGGACGCCGCCATCAGCATCATGTTCGCGAGTCTCTGCGAGCCCGTACCGCATTCGCGTCGGCCCGTTCTGGTACAACGAACGCGACGAGCAGCGGCTGCTGTCGGGCATCGGGCCGGCGGAGCACCGCTACCGGGCCGACGGGTTGCGCGCGGCCAAGGTGCTGCCCGACCAGGTGACCTGGTACCTGTACGACGGCGCCAACCTGGTCTGCGGGATGTACGGTGGCGATGCAGCTCGACGCGCAAGGGCAGGTGGTGGACCGGCCGCTCTACGACGCCTGGGGCAACCGGCGGAACGCGGGCGCTGGCACGGCCTACGGCTACCGCGGGCAGTACGGCTACTACTGGGATTCGGACACCGAGTTGCACCTGCTCACTTGGCGCTGGTACGACCCGGAACTGGCGCGGTCTGTGACGCGGGACCCGACTGGTACAACGGGAAGATGAACCTGTATGGGTACTGTGGGAACGGTCCGGTGAACAGTGAAGACCCGTCGGGCAGACCAGGGGACGTGATGCGGCAAACCAGGGGACGGGCAAACCAGGGGACGTGATACGAGTTACCGGAACCCGGGGGCTCAGACGGCGGCTTGGCGTTGGCTTCAGCACGCGTCGGGCGTGACGCGTGGATGCGGAAACTAGTATCGCGTCCCCGTGTTTCCGCCGTCGGGCGTGACGCGCGGATGCGGAAACTAGTATCGCGTCCCCGTGTTTCGGCGGGGAATCAGCGACGCGTCCTTGCCCGAGTGGCGGCCGCGTCGTACAGTGCCTCCATGGGAACCGCTCAGGCCAGGTTCGAGCGTGCGCTGTGGCAGAGCAGACTGTTGGTGCTGCTCGCGGTGGTGGCCAGCCTGATCGTGGCCGTGGTAGTCCTCTGGGTGGCCACCGTCGATGTGGCCCATCTGCTCGGCAAAGTCAGCGCCTATGCCGGACAGACCATCGGTCCGGAGGCCCGCGACCGACTGCGCGCCAGCCTCACATCCGACGCCATCAAGGTGCTCGACACGTACCTGCTGGCCGTCATCATGCTGGTGTTCGCTCTCGGCCTCTATGAGCTGTTCATCGACAAAATCGATGCCGCCGAGGGCTCGGACCTGGCCGGGCGCCTGCTGCTGATCCACAGCCTTGACGATCTCAAGCACCGCTTGGCCAACGTGGTGCTGCTCAAACTCATCGTCAAGTTCTTCCAGCAGGCCCTGAAGCTCGAGTACCAGACGGCCTACGACCTGCTGGCGCTGGCCGCCGGTATCGCGCTGATGGGACTGGCGCTCTATCTCACCCAGCAAGTGGGCGGAGGACACGGCTCGCCTGTGGCTCGTCAAAACCAGGTGACATGATACTAGTTTTCGGCGCCCTGCGGCCGGCCACCGTGGCTCGGCGCTGGTTGGCACCCGCGTCGATGGTGACCTGCGGACGCGGAAACCAGTATCGCGTCCCCTGGTTTCGGACCGACCACAACTGGGCGGTCTGGCTGGAGCCGCGGTTGGTGCGGTGAGGCGGCCCGTCCGCCTAGCGGTAGACCTCCAACTCGGCCACCGACATCTGCGTCCCCTTCTGATTCGGTCCGTCCGGCTTGATGGCGCAGATCCGTACGTAGCGCGCGTTGACCGGCTCGAAGGTGGCCTCGAACGGCTGGCCATCGTGGTTGTCCCGCGTGGCCACCGTCTGCCATCTCTGCCGGTCCAGCGACACGCGGAACTCGAACCGCGTGGCGTAGCCCTGGCCGAAGGTGACCTTCATGCGGCGGACGGGCACCGTGTCGACCAGGTCCACCTCGAAGGTCCAGGGCCATTCGCCGCCGGCGAGCGCGTGGGTGTTCATACGGCCGTCGACGCCCAGCTTGGCGAAGCAGACGCCGCTGTTGACCTCCAGTTCGTGCGTACCGTCGAGGCTGAGCAGCCGGGCCTGTTTGCGGTAAGCCAGGTTGCCGGACGGTACCGCCGGGCGCGTTCGGCCGGTCGCCAGTTCGTGGCGCACGGCCTTGAGCAACTCGACCTGTGAGCGGTCCAGGCTGCCGTCGCGGTAGAGCAGCACGTCGATGGACACCACGCCGCCGCGCTGGTGGACATCGAACACGTACTCGGCCAGGTCCCGCTTGGCATACTGCGTGCCGGGCTGCCCCCAGCCGGTGCCCAGGTATGACAGGATGTGCCACTGCTCGCCCTTGAGGAAGCGCTCGACGGGCATGTCCTGGAACTTGTTCTGTTCGCCGCAGGTGTAGTCTTCGTGGGTGCTGTAGGCGCGCACCTGCGGGTCGACGCCGGGGTTGAAGGCGAGGATGCGGTTCGGGTTGCCCGCGCGCAGGCCCTGGGCCAGGAGGCCCAGCTTGGTGTCGTCGTAGCCGATCCAGGAGTAGCAGCCGTCGACCCAGTAGCCGGCCACCTTGTCGCCGTAGCGCTCACCGTACTCGGCGGCCACGGCGGCCCACTTGGTGACGAAGTCGACCGTCACCGGGTCGCGCCAACCGAAAGCCGGTCCGGCCTTGGCGTCGCCGCGCGGGCCGTCGCCGGTGTAGTAGAGCATCAGCGGGATGCCGCGGGCGCTGAGCGAGTGGTGCAGGTCGGCGATCAGGTCGCGGGTGGCGCAGGCTTCGCCGGGCCGGTAGCCACTGATGCGGTCGAAGGTGGCGTTCGGCGCGATCAGGTGGCGGCTGATCTGCATGATGGTGAACACGACGTAGCCCGCGCCCGCCTCGGCCATGGTCTGGGCGAAGCGTTCGGTGTCGAACTCGCGCACGCACTCGTCCCAGGTGGTCTGACGGCCGAGGCTGTGGAGCTGCTCGCGGTTGTTCTGCAGACCATCGAGGTAGTGTACGAAGACGCCGTAGCCGGCCTTGTGGAACCAGTCGGTCTGGACGCCCGACCGACTCGGGGCCAGGGCACTGCTGGCGAGCATCGTGACCAACGGCAGACAGCCGACCACCATGGCAAGCTCCGCTGGTGGCGGCTTCGCCGGTGGCTCGGTGGCTCCTGCCGTCAGGCGTCCACGGCGCGGCGCGCGGCCTGCTTGCGCTTCTCGTGGTCCAGAATGCGCTTGCGGATGCGCAGCGAGTGCGGCGTCACTTCGAGCAGCTCGTCGAGCGCGAGATACTCGATGGCCTCGTCCAGCGAGAAGATGCGCGCCGGCGTCAGGCCAATGGTGATCTCGGAGAACGACTTGCGGTGGTTGGTCAGGTGCTTCGCCTTGCAGACGTTGACCACCAGGTCCTCGTCGCGGTAGTACTGCCCGACCACCTGCCCGCCGTAGACGCGGTCTTCGGGCGTCACGAACAGCACGCCGCGTTCCTGCACGCTGGTCAGCGCGTAGCTGGTGACGGTGCCGGTCTCCAAGGCCACCAGCGAGCCGCGGTCGCGGTGCTGGATCGGGCCGCAGAACGGCTCGTAGCCCTTGAACAGCGTGTGGGCCACGCCGGTGCCGCGCGTCGCCATGAGGAACGGTTGCCGGAAGCCCAGCATGCCGCGCGTGGGCACCTGGTACTCGGAGTAGACCGTGCCGTCCTCGCCATGGCGCATGTCGAGCATGATGCCGCGCCGCTGGCCCATCATCTCGCTGACGGCGCCGTGGTAGTCGCCGGCCACCTCGATGAAGGCGTGCTCCACCGGCTCCAGGCGGGCGCCGGTCGGGCTCTGCTTGTAGATCACCTCGGGCTTGCTGACCGCGAACTCGTAGCCTTCGCGCCGCATGGTCTCAATCAGGATGGCCAGGTGCAACTCACCGCGGCCGCTGACGTAGAACTGGTCCGGGGTCTCGGTGTCTTCGACCCGTAGGGCGACGTTGCTCTCCAGTTCGCGGTGCAGGCGCTCGCGGAGTTGGCGGCTGGTGACGTACTGCCCTTCACGGCCGGCATAGGGGCTGTCGTTCACCGCGAAGGTCATGCGGACCGTCGGTTCCTCGACGCGGATGGGCGGCAGCGGTCGCGGATCGGCCGGGTCGGCGACGGTATCGCCGATGCTGATGTCGGGCAGGCCGCAGATGGCCACGATGTCGCCCGCGCTGACCGCTTCCTGCTCCACGCGCCGCAGGTCGCGGAAGGTGAACACCTGGTTGACCTTGCCGGGCGAGGCGTTGCCTTCGGTGTCGATGCGCGTGACCGGCTGCCCGCCGCGCAGCGTGCCGCTCCAGAGCCGGCCGATGCCGATCTTGCCGATGTAGTTGTCGTAGGCCAGCGTGGTGACCAACATGCGCGCGGGCGCGTCGGCCTCCACCTGCGGCGCCGGCAAGTGGTCGATGATGGTGTCGAACAGCGGCGCCAGGTGGTCTTCCAGTGCGTCGGGCGCACGGCCGGCCCGGCCGTCCAGCGCGATGGTGTAGATGACCGGGAACTCCGCCTGCTCATCGGTGGCGCCCAGGTCGACAAACAGGTCGAAGGTGGCGTTGACCACGTAGTCGGTGCGCGCGGCCGGGCGGTCGACCTTGTTGACCACGACGATGGCCTTGTGGCCCTTCTCCAGCGCCTGTCGAAGCACGAAGCGGGTCTGCGGCATCGGTCCTTCGACGGCGTCGACCAGCAGCAGCACGCCGTCGACCATGTTCATGACGCGCTCGACCTCGCCGCCGAAGTCGGCATGGCCGGGCGTGTCGACGATGTTGATGGTCGTGTTGCCGTACAGAATGCCGGTGTTCTTCGCCAGGATGGTGATGCCACGTTCGCGCTCCAGGTCGTTGGAGTCGAGCACGCGCTCGGCCACCTCCTGGTGAGCGCGGAAGACGTTGGTCTGCTTCAGCATGCCATCGACGAGGGTGGTCTTGCCGTGGTCGACGTGGGCGATGATGGCGATGTTGCGGATGTCGGTGCGGAGTTCGGGCATCTTGGCTCGTTCGTGGGCAGGTCGGCGGGAGGGTGTGTACGGGAAGTATACCGGTGAACCCGGTATTGCCAAGACCGGGCTCGCCGCCGAGGCGCCCAGCGAAGATCCGCGCCGTGGGAATCCTGACTGCGGTCGCAGGCGTTGGCAGTACGGTACGGCCGCCATACCGGGCGCGGCAACGAAGTATCGGGTGGGGCTACGGTTGCGTCGCGGCCAGGCGTCCGGGTTGTACACGTGTGGCCTGGTCGGCCGTCTACGCGACCGGTGTCGGGCAGTTAGGACATACACACATGAGGGCACCGCAGTGGTGTCTGGTCTGGTTGACCGTGTTCGCCGCGTTGGCCGGAGCCGCGGGCGAGACGCCGACCGAGCGGCTGGCGCGGGTGGAGCAGGAGAACGCGGCCCTGCGCGTGCGGGTGCAGGCGCTGGAAACCGCGCTGAGCGATATCAAGCAGATGCTGGGCCAGCGGCCCGGCGCACCGGCGGGCGCGCCGTCGGCGGCGGCCACCAAGCCGGATCCGCGGCCGGCGGTCCGGTCCAAGTTCGAGGTGGACTTCTCCGGCTACGTCAAGCTGGACGCTGCCTATGACACGCAGCGCGGCCAGAACGGCAACCTCTACTACTACGCCGAGGCGCGCGGTGCGAGCGGCAGCGACGACACCTTGAGCGTGACGGCACGGCAGTCGCGCCTGACGATGAACGTCAAGACGCCGGACGTGGCCGGCGCCAAGGCCGGCGCCCGCATCGAAGTGGACTTCTATGGCGACTCGCCGGAGAACAAGAACGCCTTCCGCATGCGGCACGGCTACTTCGAGATGGTCTGGCCGAAGCTCGACCTGGGCCTGCTGGCCGGTCAGACCTACGATATCGTCTCGCCGCTGAACGTGCCGACGCAGAACTTCGCGGTCGGCAACTACCACGGCAACGTCGGCTACCGCCGGCCGCAGTTGCGGGTCACCAAGGGCTTCGCCGTCGGGCGTGGCACGCGGCTCGAAACGCAGTTCGGCGTGGCGCGCAACATCGGCCGGTCGACCCCGCAGACGACCTTCGCGCCGGCGTCCGACACCGGTGGCGACGCCGGCATCCCCGATGTGCAGGGGCGCGTGGGCGTGCGTTTGGCGGGCCTGGGCGGTCGCGCCACCGATGTGGGCGTCTCGGGCATGTGGGGCGAGGAGCAGTGGCACGCGGCCGCCGGTGACCGGGGCACACGGGCCGACAAGTGGCTGATGAATCTGGACGCGACAGTGCCGCTCAACCGGTGGGCGACCATCAGCGGCGAGATCTGGATGGGCGCCAACCTGCACACCTACATGGGCGGCATCAACCAGGGCGTGAACACGAACCTGGGCTTCCGGGCCATTCGGGCCACGGGCGGCTGGGCCAACCTGGCGCTCACCCCGCTGAAGCGGACGCGGTTCAACCTTGGCTACGGCCTGGACGACCCGCGAGACGAGGATCTGAACGCCGGCGACCGCACGCGGAACCGTGCGGTGTGGGGCAATGCTCAGTGGGAGGCCGTGCGCGATGTCACCGTCGGACTGGAGCTGATGCACTTCCGGACCGACTACAAGGGCCGCGCGGCGGGCAACAACCTGCGTTGTCAGGTCTCGTTGCAGTACTCGTTCTAGACCGGCAGTACCCACCGCGAACCGCCGGAATCTACGGCAGTCAGGCCAGGTCACCCGAGCGTCACCCGCCGGGCGGCCTGGCCATGTCGTTGTACGCCCGGAGCATGGGCCGATGGTCCGCAGAGTCGCTCGGCAGGCCAGGTCTTCCTCGGCCGCGGGCAGCAAAGGAACCGCCTCATGGTCAGAACGAAGGGGTCGCCGGGCTGGGTTGCCGCGATCATGCTCCTGGTGTGCAGTCTGCCGGCCTGGGCCGAGACACCGGCGGAGCGGATGGAGCGTCTGGAGAAGGAGAACGCTGCGCTGCGGTCGCGTGTGCAGGCGTTGGAATCGGCGATGGCCGAGGTCAAACAACTGCTCGGCAAGGCTCCGGCCGCACCGGCCGGCGGGACCGTCGCGCCGGCGCCCGCGCCCGGCGGCAAGGTGCCGATCCGCTCGAAGTACGATGTCGACTTCTACGGCTATGTCCGGCTGGACCTGGCTCGCGACAGCCATAAGGGCAGCCCTGACGGCAACGTCTACAGTTGGGCCAGTCCGCGCGGCGCCAACGGCAGCGAAGCGCAGATCGCCGTCCACGCGCGCCAGTCGCGCCTGGGGGTGAACATCGCCGGGCCGGCCTTCGGTGGCGCGCGCACGACCGCGAAGTTCGAAGTGGACTTCTACGGACTCGGCACCGACGAGCGCAAGGCCGCCTTCATGATGCGGCACGCCTACGCCACCTTGGAGTTCCCGAAGGCCGACTTCAGCATCCTGGCCGGCCAGACCTGGGACGTGGTCTCGCCGCTGTTCATTCCGACCTTCGACTTCACCGTCGGCGCCAACTACGGCAACCTCGGCTACCGCCGGGCGCAGTTGCGCTTGACCAAGGGCTTCAAGCTGTCCAACACCACGCGGCTGGAGGCCCAAGTGGCCGCGGCGCGCAACATCGGCGGCCTGAACGTGCCGGCCATCGCGGCGCCGCCGATCGACAACGGCGCGGGCAGTGGCACGCCCGACATGCAGGGCCGCCTGGGCGTCACCTTCCCCGGCATCAACCGGCGGCCGATCAGCGTCGGCGTGTCCGGCATGTGGGGCCTGGAGCGCTGGCATGCGGTGGCCGGCGACAAGGGCAAGAGCACCGACAAGTGGATTGCCCACCTCGATGCCACTGTGCCGTTCAACCGCTGGATCACGCTCACCGGCGAGGCCTGGATGGGCGCCAACCTCCAGACCTACACCGGCGGCATCGGCCAGGGCGTCAATCCCACGCTCGGCTTCCGCTCGATCCGGGCCAGCGGCGGCTGGATCAACCTGGCCATGAACCCGTACCGGCGGCTGCGCTTCAACGCCGGCTACAGCCTGGACGACCCGCGCGACGATGACCTCAACAACGGCGACCGCGTGCGGAACACGACCGTCTACGGCAACGGCATGTACGACATCACCCGCGACTTCCAAGCCGGGATGGAAGTCATCTACTTCAAGACCTCGTACAAGGGCGCGGCGACCGGCAACAACCTGCGGTGTCAGCTGTCTATGCAGTACAACTTCTGATCAGAAGTTGGCTGATAGTCCTCCACCGGTCGCGCCATCGGCGCGACCAAGTTTGCGCCTCGGGGCGGCCGGCAACGGCCGCCCCGGCCCGTTTGGGGCCACTCGACGCAGGTTCGCCGCCGCGCGCGGCGAACGACTCGGCGGCGCCGCCGCTGACCATGGCGACCGGCGGCCACTCACGGAGCACGCTCGATGCCGAGATATGCTGCACTGCTGCTGCTCGTGGCCGCGGCCGCTTGGGGGCAAGCGGTGCCACAACCGGTGCTCTTGCACGACTGTCAGGGCACTGGGGCCTGGACTCAGGCCAGCCTGGTCAGGCCGGGCAAGGTCGGCCAGCAGGCCATTCAGTACCGGGTTCCAGACCGGCGCGGACCGTCCGGTACCGTGCTGCAGCTAGGCGCTCGACCGGGCGTGCGCTTCGGCCCGGGCTGGGAGCTTGCTTTCTGGTACCGGTTCACCGGGCGTGGGGCGAGCAGTCTGTACCTGAAGCTGGTCGACGCGGAGTTCTCCGGCGGCTACCAGGCGGTCTGGCGGATCACCGGACACCAGGATGCCGACGGCGTCTGGCGGCGCGCGATGGTGGATCTGGGCAGCGAGTGGATGAAGTGGGGCGACCGGCCCGAGCCCAACGCGCGCTACCTCAACTGGCGCACCGAAGCGACGGCCGGCTCGGAGCTGTGCCTGGAACTCGATCAGGTGATGCTGGTGCCGCGCCTGTTCGACGCTCGGTTGAACCTGGCGCGTCTGGTCGACCAGGAGCTGCGGGTAGGTCTGCAACTGCGCAACCTGGCGAACCAGCCGCTGCCGCTGGTGGTCCGCACCAACGCGGGGACGACGCGCGTGGCCGTGCCCGCTGCCGGCCAGTCCACCACCGAGGTCGTGGCGCGGCCGGACCCGGCGTGGCTGCGCGTCACCGACCCCTTGGTGCGCGCCACGGTCGCCGTGCAGGTGATGGTCGAGGGGCAGGAGCCGACCATGCGCGAGCTGACGGCCAACGTCACCAAGCCGCTGGCGCTGCCGCCGCATCCGCGACTGCTGATTGCGCGCGACGAGCTGCCGGCCCTCAAGGGCCGAGCGGCGCGCCTGCCGTGGGCGCAGACGTTCCTCGACACCGAGCGCAAACGCGCCGACGACGCCCTGACGCACCCGGTGCAACTGCCCGACCGCGGGGGCCAGTGGTGGCACTGGTATGCCTGCAAGAAGGACGGCGCTCGTCTGAAGACGGTGTCGCCGACGCAGCATGAGTGCCCGGTGTGCCAGATCGTCTACACCGGGTGGCCGTACGACGACGTGGTGCTCGACCGCATTCACAGCGGCTATGCCGGCTCGCTGCGCAGCCTGGCGCTGGTGTACCAGATGACCGGCGAGGCCAAGTACGCGGCCAAGGCCAAGGCGATCCTGCTGGCCTACGCCGAGCGCTACACCCAGTACGCGCTCCACGACATCAACGGCAAGCCGCGGGTCGGTGGGGGGCGCGTCGGGCCACAGACGCTCGATGAGTCGACCTGGCTGATCGGCATGGCCCAGGGCGCCGACATGATCTGGGACACGCTCACGGACGCCGAGCGACGGCAGGCCGAGGTGGGCCTGTTCCGCCCGGCGGCCGAGGTGATCCGACAGCACCAGATGGGCATCCACAACATCCAGTGCTGGAAGAACTCCGCCGTCGGCCTGGTGGGCCTGCTGCTGAACGATGCCGACCTGGTAACCGACGCGGTCACTTCACCGCACGGGTTCCAGCGGCAGATGGCCGAGGGCGTGAGCGACAACGGTCAGTGGTGGGAGGGCGCCTGGGGTTACCATTTCTACACCATGATGGCGGTCTGGCCGTTGGCCGAAGCCGGGCAGCGCTGTGGTCTTGGCCTCTACGCCTATGAGAGCCAGGGGCGTGGCTTCCGCCGGCTGTTCGACGCCCCGCTCGATCTGAGCATGCCCGACCTGCGCCTGCCGGCGTTCAACGATTCCGGCACCGTCGGCGTCCGGGGCAACAGCATGTACGAGCTGGCCCTGGCTCGCTATCGCGACCCGCGTTACGCGACCGTGCTGCAGGGCGGCCGGAGGCAGTCGCTCGAGGCGTTCTGCGGCGGCGTGGACACGCTGCCCGAGGCGCCGGCCGCGGCGCGCGGCAGCCGGAACTTCGCGGCGGTGGGCTACGCCGTGCTGGAGCACGGCAGCGGCCCCGACGCCACCTGGCTGTGCCTCAAGTACGGGCCACACGGTGGCGGACACGGACACCCGGACAAGCTCAATGCCGTGCTCTACCGCCGCGGCACCATCATCGGTGTCGATCCCGGCACGGCCGCCTACGGCGTGCCGATCCAGCGCGAGTGGTTCCGCACCACGTTGGCGCACAACACGTTGACCGTGGACGAGGAGAGCCAACGCGAAGCCACCGGCAAGTGCCTGGCCTTCGCGACGCAGGGCTCGCTGTCCACCGCCGTGGCCGAGGCCGGCCCGATCTATCCCGGCGTGACCTACCGGCGCGCGGTGGCCCTGTGCGGTGAGGATCTGGTGTTGGTGCTCGATCTGGTTAGCGCGACGACCGAGCGCACGTTCGACCTGGTCTGGCACAACGCCGGCCAATGGTCGGCCGCGCCGACCGGCGACGCGGTGACCGTGCCGGCGAAGCCGGGCTACCAGCACCTGGCCGGCATGGTGCGCCCGGCGGGCGCGCTGCCGCTGGTGAAGGCGAGCGACCGGGTCAGCGTTGGGCTCGCGGTGGCCTCGGCCGCCGGAGAGACCTGGGCGGGCACCGGAGTGGGCGCCAACACGGCCGACCGCGTGCCGTTGGTGCTGCGCCGAGTGCGCGGCAAGACGGCGGTGGTCGGCTGGGCGCTGCACCTGGACGGTCGCGTTCCGCAGGTGACGGTGACCGGTGACGTGTCGAAGGCCGTGCTGGAGGCCACCATCGGCGGTCGGACCGCGCGGCTGACCGTCATGCCCGAGGCGGCGACGAGGGCCGTGGTGGAAGATGGTACAGTGCGCTTGGCCTCAACTGACGCCAAGGACTGAGCGATGAGCCTAGTCTGCAAGGTACCGCTGGTGCTGTCGCCGCAGCCAGAGGGCGGCTACACGGTGACCAGTCCGTTGCTGCCCGAGATGGTGACGGAAGGCGACACCATCGAGGAGGTGTACGCCAACGCGCAGGACGCCCTGGCGGCGACGCTGGAACTATACCAGGACATGGGGCGTGCCCTGCCGGCCAACCTTAGGCAGGAGGCCGACCGGCAGGCGATCTGGTTTGAGCTGCTGGTGCCGGCGGCGTGAGATACCGCGAGGTGGCCGCGAAGCTGGCGCGGCTGGGATGTATCGAGGAACCTGCCCCCTCGGCCGGCTCGCACCGCAAGGAGCGCAGTCCTTGGCTGCAACTGGGCTCAGTACTGCCCGATCGGGGCAGCAAGGATCTGAAGACCGGCACACTGCGGGCGGTGGTCCGGCAACTGGGCCTTGACTGGCATGGGTCCGAGCAGGCCTGAGCCATGACATCACGCGAGCGTGTTACCCGCACTCTGCAGCACCAGCCGGTCGACCGCGCGCCGCGCGAGGTCTGGGCGCGGCCGGGCGTCTACATCCGCCGCGCCGACGAGTTCAAGCGTCTGCTCGAGCGGTTCGCGATGGACGTCACCGGGCCGCGCTTCAGCTATGGCCCGGCGCCGCGCGCGCAGGGCTCCAGCTACGAGGTGGGTGAGTATTCCGACGCCTGGGGCTGCGGCTGGCGCATCCTGGAGTTCGGCAGCGTCGGCGAGGCGGTGCATCCGCCGTTGGCCGACTGGTCGGCGCTGGCGAGCTATCGGCCGCCGTTCGAACTGCTCGATGGGGCCGATCTCAGCGACGTGAACCGGAGTTGCGCTGAGACGGACCGGTTCGTCAAGGTGGGCACCGAGACCCGTCCCTTCGAGCGCCTGCAGTTTCTACGCGGCTCGCAGAACCTGTTCTACGACCTGGCCTATGGCGTGAAGGAGGTCGAGCAGACGCTGGCGATGCTTCACGACTTCTTCTGCCGCGAGATGCAGCTCTGGGCGGCGACCGACGTGGACGCGGTGTCCTTCATGGACGACTGGGGCACGCAGAACGCGCTGCTCATCTCACCAGACATGTGGCGTGCGCTGTTCAAGCCGCTCTACCAGGACTACTGCGACATCCTCCGCGCCGCCGGCAAGTGGGTCTTCTTCCACTCCGATGGGCACACCGCCGCGATCATCCCCGACCTGATCGAGATCGGCGTCCAGGCGCTCAACACGCAGTTGTTCTGCATGGACATCGAGAACCTGGGCCGTCGTTACGCCGGCCGGATCACGTTCTGGGGTGAGATCGACCGGCAGCATCTGCTGCCGTTTGGCACGGCCGAGGAGTGCCGCGCCGCGGTCCGCCGGGTCCGTGCGGCGATGGACCACGGCCGGGGCGGCGTGATGGCGCAGTTCGAATGGGGCACCTTCGACCCGTTCGACAATGCCTGGGCCATCTTCGACGAGTGGGAGCAGCCGCTGGCGCCGTTGCGCTAAGGCTTGGTCACCACGGCTACGTTGGCGCGACCGGCCTCGCGTCCCTGGCTGTCCTGGGCCACCAGCGTCAGCGTGTGGCGCCCGGCGGGCACGGTCCGCGTGTCCAGCTCACAGCGGTACTCGCCTGGCTCCTTGATGGTGGCCAGCCGCTGGCCGTCGAGCAGCCAGGTCACGGTCGGCGTCAGCTCGTAGGTCTTGACCCAGGCGCTCAGACGGACCACGCCGCTCAGTTCGGCGCCGTCCTGCAGACGGGCCAAGTGAATTGGCAGCGGATCCTGCGCGCCGTTGGTCACGCGGGACAGGTAGTAGCTCGGCGCGATGGCCCGCCGGAAGGCCGCGGTGACCTGCGGCTTCTCGGTCAGCGAGTAGTTGTTCAGCTTGCGGCCGGCGCGCGCGTGCAGCATGTTGTTGCAGTCGAAGTAGTTGATCATCTTCACGCGCGGGTAGGCTCGTGGCAGTCCGGCATAGGTCTGCGCGAGCTTGGCGGCGGTGAACTCGCTCCGGTCGACGCGGTCCACCGCGTCGAAGTTGGTCACACCGTACTCGCCGATGGCCATCGGTTTGCGGGCGGCATAGCGGCGGTAGACGTAGTCGACGTAGTCCACCACCGATTCGAACCAGGCCGGTCGGCTGCGGTCGTTGTCGTGGTAGTAGACCGAGTAGGCGTTCACGCCGACCCAGTCGACGTACTCGTCACCCGGGTAGAACGCGTCGATGTTGTGCTGCGGAATGTACGCCGGGCACCAGATCATCGCCACGTTCGGCGCGATCTGGGCCAGCCGGTCGTGAACCAGGCGCCACTTGCGTTTGTACTCCTCTGGATTGCCGCCCCAGCGCACCCAGCTGCCGTTCATCTCGCAGGCGAACCGCAGGAACATCGGCGCATTGGCCTGGCGGGCCGCTTCGGCCGCGCGGCGCAGGTGTTCGTCGTCCTGGATCTCGGCCAGTCCACTCGGTTCGCAGGCCAGCTTGCCGGCGATCTCGTGCCGCCAGAGGCTGCCGGCCCAGCCGGCGCCGAAGCCGCCACGGTAGGTGCCGTAGGTGTACAGGACCGCCATCTTCTTGCCGACCAGTTCGGCAAACGCCGCCTCGGGCGACACCCCGCGGCCGCCGAGTCGCTCATCAGCGCCGAGCCACGCGCCCACGTAGCAACCGTAGACCGGCTCGTGTTTGGCGCCGGTGTACGCCCGGCGCAGGACGGTGGCGTCCGGTGCGCGGTCGACGGTGGGAATGAGCCGGGTGGTGTAGCGTTCGGCCTTGGTCTCCTCGATGATGGCGGCGTTGACGTCGCCCGTCTCGCGGTAGACCGCCGCCTCCTGCCGATAGTAGCCGGCCGCCTCGGCGTAAGCGCCGCGCGCAACGGCCGCCTCGGCTTGCCAGCGGTAGTCGGCAGCCGACTGCGCGCTCGCGCTGCCGACTGCCAGCAGACTGATCCACAGCACGACCGTTCGCGTTGAGCGTCGCATCGCAGCCCTCCCTGTCCGGTCCACCACGCTACAGGATCTCGTCCAGCTTCCGCCGCACGGCGTCGGCGTCGTTCGGCAGCTCGATGGGCGGATTGGCGTGTTCGCTCACCACCTCCTCCAGCGTCTGCTCGTGGTACTTGACCTTCCACTCGGGGAACTTGAGCCCGTGAGCAGTGGAGATGACCACCACGCGCTCGCTCTTCTGTATCTCACCACGCCGGACCAGCTTCACGAGGGCGGCCAGTGCCACGCCGGTGTGCGGATCGTTGAAGGTGCCGGCGCGATCCGACCAGGCCGCCGCGTTGGCCATCTCGGCCTCGCTGGCCTGCTCGACCACGCCGTTGAACGCCTTCAGCGTGCGGATGGCGCGGTCGATGCTGACCGGGTTGCCGATGCGGATCGCCGTGGCGGCCGTCGCCTGGGCCTCCATCGGCTGGTACTCGCGGAAGCCGGTCAGGTACGACTGGTAGAGCGGGTTGGCCCGCTGCGCCTGGGCGCAGCAGAGGCGTGGCAAGCGGTCGATCAGGCCCAGGTCCAGCATCTGCTGGAAGCCCCGGCCGAGCGCGCTGACGTTGCCCAGATTGCCGCCCGGAATGACGATCCAGTCGGGCACCTGCCAGTCGAACTGCTGGCACAGCTCGATGCTGATGGTCTTCTGGCCCTCGATCCGCAACGGATTCATCGAGTTGGCCAGGTAGATCGAGCCGTCGGCGGTGACCTCTTGGACGATCTTCATGCAGCCGTCGAAATCGGTATCGAGGGCAAGCACCTTGGCGCCGTTGGCCACCGGCTGGATGAGCTGAGCGATGCTGACCTTGCCGCGCGGCAGGAACACGACGGCCGGAATGCCGGCCCAGGCGCAGTAGGCCGCCAGCGCGGCCGAGGTGTCACCGGTGGAGGCGCAGGCCACGGCGCGCAGCGGCTGGCCGTCGGCCAGCATCTGCTTGACCTGCGAGACCAGCACGGTCATGCCCAGGTCCTTGAAGCTGCCCGTATGCGTGTTACCGCACTGCTTGATCCACAGGTCGTCGACGCCCAGCTCGCGACCGAAGCGGTCGGCCCAGAACAGGTTGGTGCCGCCCTCGAAGAAGCTGACCACGTTGGCGTCGGCGACGTGCGGATTGACCCACTCGCGTTTGCCCCAGACGCCGCTGCCATACGGCCAGCCGGTGCCCATGAAGCGGCGCTCGAACAGGGCCTTCCAGGTCTCCGGCGGCGTGGTGCGGAGCGGCGCCAGATCATGCTCGACCTCGAGCAGGCCACCGCAGCGCCGGCAGCGATAGACGACCTCATTGAGCGGGTAGCGCTCGCCTTCACAACCAGCCTGCGCGCAGCGGAACCAGGCGTGCAGCGATGCGAGCGGCGGCGCACCGGCCGTGATGGCGGCGGGGCAGTGGGCTTTGTCGGCCATGGGAGCGTCTCCAACCAAGCAAACGGCCGGGGCGCGCGATGCGCCCCGGCCGTGTCTCAAGCGTGAACGAACCGGCTCACAGACCCACGGCGCGGCGCAGATCGTCAACGCGGGTCGTCTGCTCCCACGGCAGCTCGATGTCCGTGCGGCCGAAGTGGCCGTAGGCCGCGGTGTTGCGGTAGATCGGCTGGCGCAGGTTCAGCTCGGAGATGATGTTCGCCGGGCGGCAGTCGAAGACCTTGCCGATGGCTTCGGCCAGCTTCGCGTCGTCAACCTTGCCGGTGCCGAACGTGTCCACGCCGATCGCCTGCGGCTCGGCGACGCCGATGCAGTAGGCGAGGTGGAACTCACAGCGCTCGGCCAGGCCGGCGGCAACGACGTTCTTGGCGATGTAGCGTGCGTAGTACGCCGCGCTGCGGTCGACCTTTGTCGGATCCTTGCCCGAGAAGGCGCCGCCGCCATGGCGGCCGATGCCGCCGTAGGTGTCGACGATGATCTTGCGGCCGGTCAGGCCCGCGTCGCCTTTCGGACCGCCGACCACGAACTTGCCGGTGCCGTTGACCAGCACGGTCACGTCGCTGGTCAGCCAGTTGCCGAGGACCGGCTTGACGACATGCTCGAGCACGTCGGCCGGGATCTGGTCGGTGGTGTCTTCCGTGTGCTGCGTGGCCACCACGACGCGGGTCACCTTGACGGGCTTGATGCCGTCGTAGACCACGGTCACCTGCGACTTGCCGTCAGGGCGCAGGTGGGGCAGCGTGCCGTCCTTGCGGACCACCGACAGGCGGCGGCACAACTCGTGCGCCAGGTGGATCGGCAGCGGCATCAGGCTGGGCGTTTCGTTGGCGGCGTAGCCGAACATCATGCCCTGGTCGCCGGCGCCGAGCTTCTCTTCGGTCGTGCCCTGCGCGATGTCGGGCGACTGCGGCTCAATCAGGTTGGTCACCCGGCAGGTGTCCGGGTCAATGCCGTTGTCCTCGCTGTCGTAGCCGATCTCGCGGATCGTCTGCCGCGCGATGGCGGCGTAGTCCGGCTGGAAGATGCTGGTGATCTCGCCGAGCAGGACGACGTCCTTGGTCTTGACCGCGGTCTCGCAGGCCACACGCGCGCGGCTCAGGGCCGGACCGCTGTTGTTGGCCATGATGGCGTCGAGAATGGCATCGGAGATCTGGTCACAGACCTTGTCGGGATGCCCTTCGGTGACCGATTCGGATGCGTAGGTGTGGAAAACGCCCATCGAGGTTAAGCTCCCATGTTTGTCGGGGTTCGGGCCGGTTTGACCGCCTGATTGTACCGGCGACAGCCGCGTTGGTCAACCGCAGAATGCCGTTCTATGGGCGGTCTGGCGCAGACGACGGCGTGCCCACCAGCACGCCGCTGCCCGCCGTGGCGACCCAGAAGCGACCACCCGCGCCGGGCACAATCTGCGTGATGGTGCGGCCCACCGGCCAGTCGGCGTCGATTGGTTCGAGGTCGGCGCCCGGCAGGGCGCCCAGGATGGTCACGCGTCCCGCCTCCTCACCGGTGTGGACCACGGCCACGAGCAGTCGGCCGGAGGCCGGATCGACCGCCATCGCCAGCACGGGCTGGGGCAGCAGACGCTGCCAGAAGGCGCCGCTGTCCGTGGTCTGCCAGAGCCCCTGCGAGGTGGCCAGAAAGAGGGTTGGCGAGGGGCCTGGTCGTGCGGCGACCGCAGTGAAGCGGCACGGCGGCCGGAGCATGTCCGGTGGCTGGAGCGGCTGCCAGGTCAGCCCGGCATTGGTCGTCATGAACAGCCCACGCGTCGGGTCGACCGCGGCCAGGTGGTTGCCGCGGGTGTCGAGGGCCGCCGGCAGTCCCAGCCGCGCGGTGAGGCCACCGACATGGGGCGGGCGGACCCAGCGCGACCACGAGGCGCCCAGATCGGCACTGGCCTGCAGGCCGGCCGCCGACTCGGCCACGATGACGCCGTCCGGCAGCACCGCCAGGGGGCCAAGCGGTGCCGGCGCGGCTCCGGGCGCGGCGATCCAGGTGCCGAGTCCGCGTTGCTGCCACAGCCCCTTGCCACGAGCCATCAGGGCGACTGTGCCGCGCGCCGTGGCCACCGCGGCCAGTCCGGCGACGGTGCCGACCGCGAACAGGTTGCCGCCGCACGGGGTGACCGCCAAGGGCGCGGCACCAGCCCGGAAGACGCCGATATCGTCGGCGCCGAACCAGGCGATCGAGCGGTTGGCCGGATCGCAGCAGAGGTGCCGCACCACGGCGGTGCGCAGCCCGGCGTGGCCCGAGAACCAACTGCCGGCGCCGTCGTGTGAGCCCCAGACGTTGAGCCCGTCGGCCAGATACAAGCGGCGTGGCGAACTGGGATCGAAGACGGCGCACCGGGCTTCCCAACCCAGTTGGGCAGCGGGGAGCCAACCTTCGTTGACCGTGACGTTGTCCGGCGGGTCACCGGTCAAGGGCCGCCAAGTGCGTCCCCCATCGAGGGTCAGGAAGAAGGCGGGCTGATAGCGCTGTTCGGGTCGTGCCAGGCCACCGGCCACCGCGATGTCCGGGTGCGAGGCTGAACCGGCAACCAAGCTGGCCTGCAGGCGCTGCACGAAGCCGGGCGGGCTGACATTCGTCCAGGTGCGGCCGAGGTCCTCACCGCGCAACAGCCCGGCGCTCGGACTGGCTGCGAGCAGTGTCCGTCCCTTGCCGGTCGCGGCCAGAGCCCACACGTCGCCGCGGTAGACGGGCGTCCAGGCACCGGCGCCCAGCGACACGAAGATGCCGCCGGCCCGCGTGTCGCGGGCTTCGGCGGCCACCAGGCAGTGGTTGTCGGCAGTCAGCACGAGGGCCTGCAAGCCATAGCCGGCCAGGCCGAGCGAGCGCCAATTGGCGCCGCCGTCCTCGGAGAGCTGCACGCCGTCGTCGACGGTGGCGGCCCAGAGCCGGCCCGGCCGCACCGGGTCGATGGCCAGTACCTCGCCATGCTGGCGGTGCGGCCCAGTGGCGCCGAAGCGGACGGCGCGGCTACGCACGACCCAGGTCCGGCCGCTGTCGGCGGTCGCCAGCAGCCCGCCGGCGGTGGCGGCATAGGCGCGGGCCGGATCGGTCGGATGGAAGACGACGGCGACGACCTGGCGGTCGGCCTCGATGCGTCCGCAGGACGGCATGGGCTGCCACGAGTGCCCGCCATCGCCACTGAGGTGCAGGCCGCCGGCTTCGGCGCCGGCGAGCAGCAGGCCCTGCTCATGGGGCGAGACGGCCAGACAGCGCACCGGGCCGCCACCGTCGAGCGGCAGCGACTCCCAGTGGAAGGCCGGTGCGGCCACCATCACAGCCAGGAGCAGAGCGAGCATAGGGCTGGCCAGAGTATAGCGCAAGCGGCGGTGCGGTGCGCGGTCGCCGGCTCAGTCTGCCACAGCGAACGGTGATCGCCAGATGTGTGCCGCTCGCCTGGCCATTCGCTGCTGTCGGGCGTGGATCCGGTCGGGTGTCCATTCCTCTGGGGCCAAGTCGGGCACCTGGCGTGTCAGGTGGTACTCGCTCTGGGCATACTCGAGGGCCTTCGCTACGTACGGAGCATTGCCGACGCGGCGATTGGCGCTGGCGCTGAGCAGCGCCAAGTTGCCAACCCGGAAGACCAAAGCCTCTTGCTGCTCGACCGTGAAGTGCTCAGCCCATGCCTCCGCCGGGTTCTCTGGCAGAATGTGCTCAATAGTCGCTGGATCTGTCTCCGGATCGCATCGTCTGCCCGCGACGTCCGTCTCAAGCTTGGCGAGGATGTACTTCGCCAGTCTCCTGCGCTGCCCACTCGTCTCGGTCACGAGACTGGCGAAGTCCTGTTCGAACTTGCCGTCGTCAACGTAGATGGGCTTGAGGGCCCCGAAGACAGCCGCAGGTGTCCTGGCGGTACCGTCGAGCACTTGCTTGGCGGCGACGTGGTAGATCGGCTCAAGCGCATTCGGGTTGAGGCCGCTGACCACGGTGTACCGGAATGAGACCAGGCTGACGAGATCGAGAACGCGCGCGAAGTCCGACTGTGTGAACTGCTCCCAAGCAGCGAACAGGAGTGGTGTGGCCTGTCGCACGCGGAACAGCAGTAGCGCGTTGATGTGCTCTTTGGCTGCCGGCAAGTCGATCCAGTAGCCGTGGCTCGGGTCAGAGAGTGCGGCGAAGAGCTCCGCACGCCTTTCCAGCGCCTCGACCAGTGCAAACACCTCAGTTGGCGTGGTGACCTTGTCTCGTATCAGCCTGAGGAGGCGTTGGCTCCGGATCTTCGGGTGCTCACACAGCAGATGGTACCGAAGGAACTCCGGGAACCTCTCCTGCCTGACCGTCGCCACGAGCGATTGCCATCGTCTCTGGAGTGATGCCAAGTCCGTCGCCACGCGCACTCGCGAGAACAGGTAGTTCTTCAGCAGGTCTGTTGCGCTCAGTTCGAGACCCCTCGCGTTGAGCGTCTCGAACACGGTGTAGGCGCTGAGTTGGTCGTCTACCACGATCAGAATGAACAGCAGTTGGCGGGCAACTACCTCTGAGAGCAGCCTGGCTACTGCGTCACCTGCTGTGCTGAACTCCTCAATCCGGTCTAGCTCGCGCCCGAAGTACAGGTAGCAGTCCCAGAGGAGCCGGTTCGAGCGCGGCAAGCCCCGAGGGTTGAGCGGTGTGCGCAACTGGACGAGGTAGTCCTGGTAGAAGGCATTGTCGGTGTCGTTGAGCAGTAACTTGCTGACCTCTAGCAGCGTGGCGGGGTCCTTCTCGCCGATGTACCGATGGCGCAGTTCGAGTGCGCGCTCGCGGTTCTGCTCGGGCGACACGCCCTGATCGGCAAGGCGCTGCAACTTGTCGATCACTGCCAGCGCCAGGACGCTCAGAGTGGCCATACGCTGTTGTCCGTCGATCACCCAGAACTCGCGCTCTGAACTGCCCTCGACGACCATGGCCCCCATGTAGTGACGTGCCTGCGGGTTGCTCCGCATCTCGACGATGTCGGCCCACAGGTACTCCCATTGTTCCTCAGACCACGAGTAGTCGCGCTGGTAGGGCGGCACCCGGAACACCTTGCCGTTCCCGATCAGGCTGAGATAGTCCAGAGTGCTGGTGTTCAGTAGACTGGCGACGCCCATCGGGCCTCGTCTCCTCATCTGCAGCGCTGCCTGGGCACAGCACCCCCGCGAAGGCAGGAGCGGCCGCCCAGCATGACCGCATTATAGGCCATCAGCAGCCGATGGTGGGCAGATGCGTAGCTGCGGCGCGGCTTAGGGCCAGGTCCTGCTGGTCGTTGACGACGTGGCCCAGACTCCCGGCCCTCGGTGGTCTGCGGCGCTCCCACAGTAATGCCGACCCAGCAGTGCCGAGAACTGCGGCACGGCGGACGCCGCCTGGTCAGGCCAGACCGCAAGCGGCGGTGCGGTGCGTCTACTGCTGGAAGCTGTAGGTGGGTATGCCTGCCAACCAGCCGTAGAGCGGCCAGGCGCAACCGACCAGGTAGTCGCCGAGGACGAGACCGATGAAGAACGGCAGCGCGCGGCGATAGGCCCGGATGCCGCCATAGCGCAGCACGCTCACCTTGGCGACCCAACTGAGCAGGAGCGGCAGCCAGATGGTGGCGGTGGACCAGCTTCCGGCCACCGCCAGGCCAAGCGGATGGAAAGGCCATCGCGCCCAGCGGAGTCGGACCGCTTGCAGCGCCACGGCCTGCACCGCGCCAACCAGAATGGCCCAGCAGGCCGAGCCGTCGGCGCGCGGCGGGTTGTTCAGCCAACCGTCGAGCCGGCTGAACGCCTCGACGCCGAACCACTGCATGTGCCCGGCCATCTTGCTGGACAGCCCCCAGCGGTAGCCCAGATCGAGATGCGCCCAGAAGCCCGCGGCGGTTCCGACGATGGTGGCGACCAACAGCGGGAGCAGCATCGTGCGCGGCGAGGCCCCTTGTCGCTCCGCGAGCTTGAGGCTTTCCAGTTGGTGGGCCATGGGCACGCTGCGATAGGCGCGGTTGAACCAGTAGCAGTAGGTCAGCGCGACCAACTCCTGAGGCCGGAAGGCGCGCGGACCGAGGACCGTGGTGAGCAGGCGCTCGGGCCCGGCGTTGTGCAGGTCATGGGCCGGCGGACCCAGTTCGGCCCTCATGCGCGCACAGGCCAGCGCGATCAGCAGGTAGCAGCCCATCGCCCCGCCGGCGTAGCGGGCCGGCAGACCAGCGCGGCAGTAGAAGCCCGAGAGCACGACCAGGCCCAGCACCAGACCGACGACTGCCGCGCGGTAGCTCAGCAGTTCGGCGTCGGTCTCGCTGGCCGGGCGGCGAACTACGCGGCGCGCCACCTCACCAAGGTAACGTCGGCCCGTCCAGAGCGCGGCGACCGCCACGGCCAGGTAGGCGCCGGTACACTGTTCCTCGGCATAGGGGAACCGCGGCACGGCGCCGGTGTAGCCCATCGCCGCACCCGCGACCCGTTCGACCTTGAACCACAGGAAGAAGAACCAGCACGAGAACAGCAGGTCGACCGGCAGCAGGAAGCCGAGGCCAACCGCGAAGGGGTAGGCCGAGACCGGTGTCCAGCCGACCGCGCGCCACGGGTGCGTCACGAAGGTCGGCCCGATGTCGCGCATCTTCACCGTCACCGCCGGCACGGCCGGCACCAGGAAGGCGATGCCGTTGACCAGGCACAGCCCGGCGGCGACGGCGAAACCTGGCCAGAACAGCGGCTGGCGCCAGAGGTCGGCGCGTTCGTGACACAGCGCCAAGGGCACGGCCAGCACCGGGAAGGCCAGCCGCTCATGTTCCACCCAGCGCCGGCGCACGATGGCAGCCAGGCACAGCGTGGTGCCGAGCATGGTCACGATGAAGACGCTCCACAGGCAGACCGGTCCGGCCCAGGCGCGCAGGTGTCGGGCCTCGTAGAGCGTGCTGTGGCCTTCGTAGTAGCCGCGCAGCGCCACCGCATCGCGTACAGCGAAGCCGGGGGCCAGGTGAGGCACGATATGGTCGCGCCAGTGGTTGGTCTCGCTGGCGAAGCGCACGGGGTGCGCCATCATCGGCAGCAGCACGTCGAGGAAGTCGACGCTGCACACCGCCGAGCCGATGCAGAGCATCACGTAGATGGTCAGCAACTCGCCGCCGGAGAGCGCCCGCGGCCATCGCGTCGGTCGGAGCGCCGCGTTGACCACGACCAGGACCACCATCTCCAGGACGACGTTGGCGAACAGACTGAACGTCGTGGGGTAGGGCCCGCCGCCGCGCCCCATTTCCATGTGGACCAGCCAAAGGGCGTTGGCCGGCAGCAGCAAGGCGCCGAGCATCACGGCCCTGGCCGTGACGGCCGGCGCGGCGCTCGGCTCGCGTGGCGGTCTGCAGCGCCCCATGTTGCTTCACCCGGGAGGATCGTACGGCCCGGTGCCTACTCGACCCGCATCAGTTCGTCGCCGAGGCGGACCGCCGTGACGTAGGGTTCGGCCAACTGGAACGGCTGGACGCCCAGCCGCTCGGCGTGGGCGCGCAACTGGTTCCAGTCACCGCGTTCGGCCGCCTTCGCCAACGAGAGCACCGGCGCATACGGCCCGCTATCGAAGAACAGCGCGTCGCGTGTCTCCGAGGAGACCGGTACGTCCTGCAGGCAGACGTGGAGCGGTTGGTCCAGGATGGCGTCGAGCAGCGAGAACAGGCCCGTCATGAACAGCTCGTTGCTCTGGCTCCGGAGCCCCACCAGCTCGGCTGCGGCTTCACAGAAGAGCGCTCGCACCACCGACTGCACGACCACCTCCGGCGGCTTGGCGCCGGCCACGCCGTTCAGGCACAGCACCGACAACCACTTGCGCAGGTCGCGTTCACCCAGGGCGACGAGCGCCTGGTGGACGTCGGTGATGGGCCGCCGCCAGGCGAACGCGGCCGAATTCAGGTACTTGAGCAACTGGTACGAGATCGAGAAGTCGTTCTTGATGGTGCGCTCGATCTGGTCGCGGTTCAGCACGCGGGCATTGACCTCGCGGAGCAGCAGCGCGTGGCTGCGCTGCGACGCGTCGAGCTGCCGCCCGGCGACGACGCTCGGCTGCTGGAAGAAGTAGCCCTGGTAGAGCAGGTAACCGAGCTCTTCCGCCTCGGCCAGGTCGTCGGCGTGATCCACCTCCTCGGCCAGCAAGAGGGCGCCATACCGCCGCCCGATCAGGGCCGCGTCACGCCGCACCGACTGGTCGGCGCGCAGGAAGTCGACCTTGATGATGTCGACCAACCGGCAGAACTCCTCGAAGCTGTCGCTCAGGTTGGCGACGCCGTCGAGGGCGAGTTGGTAGCCCAGTTGCTTCAGCCAGCCGCACGCCGCGACCACCTCGCTATCGGGCTCGACGCCTTCGAGGATCTGCACGACCAGCCGGTCCGGCGGCACCAAGGTGGGGTACTCGGACAACAGCCCTTCGCGCGTGAACCCGACATAGGCGGGGAGGCCGTTGGTCAGCGTGCCAATCCCGAGCGTCAGGCAGGCGTTGACCAGCAGGCGGGAGGTCGCCAAGTCGGCATCCTCGCTCAGATCGACGGCTTCGGTCGACCGGTACAGCAGTTCGTAGGCCGCCACCTTGCGGTTGGCGCCAAGCACCGGCTGTCGGGCCACGAACACGTCCATATCTGCACCCCAGTTGCCGCGCCCAGCCCGGCGGCCCGTCAGAAGCGGCGCGGTGCTACTTGGTGAGCGGCGGGCCGGCTCCTGCTGCCAGTGGCTCATGTCTTGGCGGCCAAGTCAAGCCGGCCTGGTGGCGGGTCTGGTGCCGCACCAGACCCGACCGGCCGCGCGGGCATCTGGTATCATGCAGTCCGGCTCGGTGGAGCCCAGGAGGTGCGCGTATGGCTCCCGTCAGACGGGCGGCGTTGGTGTGGGCACTGCTGGTTGGTTGGCTGGCGGCCGCAGCGGCTGGTGAGTTGCACGACGCCGCGGCGCGCGGCGACTGCGCCGCCGTGACCCGGCTGCTCGACCGTGATGTGGCCATCGATGCGCCCAACAAGGAGGGCCTGACCGCACTCCATGTCGCCGCGGCCGCCGGCCAGTTGGCCGCCGCCAGACTGCTGATGGAGCGCGGCGCCAGGGCCAACGCGCTGAGCGAACACGGTGACACACCGCTGCACGCAGCGGCCACGGCCGAGATGGCCGAGTTGCTGGTCGCCAAAGGCGCTGACTTCCGGATACGGGATGGCGGCGGTCAGACGCCGCTGTTCGACGCGGTGCAGAAGAACCGTCCCGACGTGCTGCGCTTCCTGCTGTCGCTGGGTGCCGATCCCGACACGCGAGACGACCTGTTGCAGCGGCCGCTGCACTTCGCCAACCGGCCCGAGATGGCGCGGACCTTGCTGGACGCCGGCGCCAAGGTGAACGCCGTGGACGAGGACGGCGGCACGCCGCTGCACTGGGCCGTGGGCAATCCGGGCGACCACGATCCGGTGCCGCTGCTGGCGGTGGCGAAGCTGCTGATCGAGCGCGGCGCCAACCTGAACGCGCAGAACCGCCTGGGCCGCACGCCGTTGCACGAAGCGGTGGAGGGCGGCCAGATCGAGTCGGTCCGCCTGCTGCTCGACCGGGGCGCGAAGCGCGATACCCGGGCCGCCAGTGGCTGGACCGCGCTCCACCTGGCCATCTGGCGTTTGGAGCCCGCCATGGTGAAGCTGCTCGTCGAGCGCGGGGCCAGCCTGAAGGTGCGCAACGAGCGCGGCCAGACGCCGTTGCAGTTGGCGGTGGCGCACCGCGCCGAGGAGGTCCGGCAAGGCGCCGAGCCGGCCGACTACGACGCCATCATCCGCCTGCTGCGCGGCGCCGAGCAGGCGGCCCGCTGAGCCGGAGGAGGACGCCATGCGAGCCGCTGTCATCGAGCAACCGGGCGTGGTCTGCGTGACGGATCTGCCCGAGCCGCACGCCGGGCCCGGCGAAGTGGTGGTGAAGGTCGCCGCGTGCGGCGTCTGCGGCACCGATGTGCACCTCTTCTGCGGCGGGTTCCGCGGCGAGTACCCACTGGTGCCCGGTCACGAGTTCTGCGGCACCGTGGCTGAGGTGGGCGACGAGGTGCACCACGTCGCGCCAGGCGACCGGGTCGTCGTCGATCCCAACATCGTGTGTGGCGTCTGCGCCTACTGCCGTCGCGGGCTGGTCCACTTGTGCCAGAACCTGGGCGCGGTGGGCGTCACGCGCCCGGGCGGCTTTGCCGAGTACTGCCTGGTGCCGGCGAGCCAACTCCATCGCTGGCCGGATCACCTGCATCCGTTCCATGCCGCGCTGGTGGAGCCGCTGGCCTGCTGCCTGCACGGCCTCGACCGCGCCGAGGTGCAGGCCGGCGAGACGGTGGTGGTGCTCGGCGCCGGCCCGATCGGCCTGATGATGGCGCAGTTGGTGCGCCTCGCCGGTGCCGCCCGCGTGGTGGTCTCCGAGCCGTCGGCGGCGAAGCGCGAGCGCGCCTCGCAACTCGGTGCCCATGCCACCTTCGACCCGCTGGCCTGCGACCTGCCAGCCGAGGTCATGGCGCTGACCGAGATCGGCGCCGACGTGGTCATCGAGTGCGCCGGCCGGCCCGAGACGGTCGCGCAGGCGCTGACGCTGGTCCGCCGCGGCGGGCGCGTGCTGCTGTTCGGCGTCAATCCGAAAGACGCGTCGGTGGCCATCCGGCCCTATGACGTGTTCCTCAACGAGCTGACCATCGCTGGCAGCTACATCAATCCGTTCACCCACAGCCGCGCGATCGAGCTGTTGGCGGCCGGCCGTCTGAACGCGATGGCCCTCATCTCGCACCGTCTGCCGCTGGAGCGCTTCGAGGAGGCGCTCCAGACCGCCGGGAGCGACGGGGCGGTGAAGGTGATGGTCAGTGTCGGGTAGGGCAGGGCGCCTGAACAACCGTTGCCAAGCCGGCTGCGGCGCATCGAGGCGGCTAACTACAGCTGATCAGTCAGGTCCTCGACTGTCCGGCCGGTCCAGAGCGCCACTCGTTTGAGCACGTCCGACAGCGTGCCTTTGGCGGTACGGTGGTGCATCGGTACCGTCACAACGTGGCGCCCGCACTCTGTGACCAGAGCGTACTGCCGGTGCGAGCCGCGCGTCCGCATGAGCTCATAGCCCAGCTTCTCGAGCAGTGCGGCCAGTCGGCGCCCGCTGACCTCAGGCAGCCTCGGCACGCCCGACCTTCACTTCTGACAGCAGGAGGACCTCGGGCAGCTCAGGCTGGTCGTCGAAATGCAGCGCGACGGCCTCTTTGATGTTGGCCACCAACTCGTCCATCGTCTCGCCCTGTGTGAAGATCTCTTCACCGATGGCCCGAGCACACCAGTACTCACCGTCGTGGTAGGCCTCCATCTTCAACAGCATTGCTCGCCCTCGCAGAGCTAGTATCGCATCCGGGAGGCGCCGCAGCAAGGGGCTACCGACGCCGGGTGTGCTTCCAGGCGAGTGGGCCGTGCGGTTCGCCGCTCACCACCTCCTGG
>CAZHGD010000069.1:0-33815 GCA_964531735.1 uncultured Fimbriimonadaceae bacterium
GGCCAGGAGGTGGTGAGCGGCGAACCGCACGGCCCACTCGCCCGGAAGCACACCCTCCGCACGGCAGCACTTGACTCCGCTTGGTCGTCAGCACGACAATAGCTGTGCCGGAGCCGGCGCTCGGAGCATGGATTGACCCGCAACACCCCCGCGCAAAACCTGGAGCACGCGCTCGCCGAGGCCGCCAGCGGACGGCGGGTGATCTTGCGTCGCGGCGGCAAGCGGCTCGCCATCATCGGTGCCGCCGACCTGGCCCGACTGGAGCAGTCGGATGCTGATGAGGAACTGGCCGACGCCAAGGCCATCGACGGCGCCTTGGCCGAGCTGGCCGCGAGCGGCCAGGAGCCACGTCCGCTCGAGGAGCTGCTGGCAGAGCTGGGGCTGTGAGCGAGGAGCCGTACCAGATCCTCCGAACCGCCGCCGTGGATCGTTCCCTGGCTCGCCTGCCCCGACCGGTCCAGGGGCGCCTGGCAGCCGCCATGCGAGCGCTGGCAGCTGAGCCGTGCCCCCGCGGTTGCCTACCCGTCAAGAGCCGTCCCGGCTGCCTCCGCATCCGCGTCGGCGACTGGCGCATCCTGTACCGCGTGGACGACCAGTCACGCACCGTCCTGGTCATCGAGATCATGCCCCGCCAAGACGACTACCGACCGTGAACCCCCGCCGCTACCCCGCTGTCAAGTGGATGGCAACGACTTCGGTTGATCGTTCTACGGCCGCGCCGGGCTCCCGTCGGGCAGGCGGGTCTGCGTCCAGCCGATGATCTCATCGGTGCAGGGGTACTTCGCCGCCAGCTCCTCGTTGACCTCGATGCCCAGGCCCGGCTGGTCGTTCGGGTACATGTAGCCGCCGCGCACTTCCGGCGTGCCGGGGAAGATGTCGTAGCAGACCTGCGGCAGCCGGCACCACTCCTGGATGCCGAAGTTCGGCGCCCAGAGATCGAGGTGCAAGTTGGCCGCGTGACCCACCGGCGACACATCACCCGGACCGTGCCAGGCCGTGCGCAAGCCGTGCGCCAGGCCGTGAAGCGCCGCGTCGCGAGCGGGGGTCAGGCCGCCCATGTCGCTGATGTGCATGCGCAGGAAGTCGATCAGCCGCTCGTTGGTCAGGATGTTCCACTCCAGCGGATGCACGAACAGCTCGCCCATGGCCAGCGGCGTGGCGCACTGCTGGCGGATGCGACGGAACCACTCGATGTCTTCGGGCGCCAGCGCGTCCTCCAGGAAGAACAGGTTGAACGGCTCGCAGTCCTTGGCGAACTTCACCGCGTCAATCGGCGCCAGTCGCTCGTGGATGTCGTGCAGCAGCTCCACCTCGGGCCCGACGGTGCTGCGCACGTGCTCCATCATGCGGAGCATGTTGCGGCAATACTCGCGCGGGTCGTAGTAGGCGCCGTCGGGTGCGCCGTCCGGCTTGGCCAACCGGCCGGCCTCGCCACCGTAGCCGCCCATCTGGATGCGGATGTAGCGGTAGCCCTCGGCCATCAGCGCGCGGACGCTGTTCTCCACCTCCTGCGGGTCGCGTCCGCCGGCATGGCTGTAGCACGCGGCGGCCGCGCGGCACTTGCCGCCGAGCAACTGGTAGACCGGCAGGCCGGCCAGTTTGCCCTTGATGTCCCACAGCGCCTGGTCGATGCCCGAGATGGCGTTGTTCAGCACCGGGCCGTTGCGCCAGTAGCTGTTGACCATCTGCATCCGGAACAGCTCTTCGCCGGCGGTGGCGTCACGGCCGATGACGAACGGCTTGACGTGGTGCTCGATGGCCGCCACCACCGCGCGCCAGCGCTGGGTGAACGTGGCGCAACCGAGCCCGTAGAGGCCCGGCTCGGAGGTGATGACCTTGACCACCACCAGCCGGGAGCCGGCCGGCTGCGTGGTGATGACCTGGACGTCCTGGATGGTGATCTTCGACACGAGAGCAGCTCCTTCCGGCCCGGCTAGACCGGGCAGACGGACGGCGCGAGTTGCGCGGTCAGACCACCGTCCACGTAGATGGTCTGGCCCACGATGTAGCTGGCTTCGTCAGACGCCAGGAAGGCCACCACGGCGGCCATCTCCAGCGGCACCGCGGCGCGGCGGATCGGGATCCGGCGGGCGTAGTCGTTGGTGCTCGGGCGCCGGTCGATGGGCCGCTGCTCCTGGCGCGTGGCGCCCGGCGCCAGGCCGTTGACGCGGATGCCCACCTCGGCCAGCTCGATGCCCAGACTGCGCGTCATGGCGTCCAGCGCGGCCTTGGTGGCATCGTACGGCAGGCCGGGCCAGTGGGCGCGCAAGCCGCCGACGGTGCTGATCTGGACGATCACGCCGCCGCCTTGAGCGCGCATCGGCTCCACGGCCCGCCGGGCGAGCGTCCACGGCCCGGTCAGGTTGGCGGCCACCGCGGCGTCCCACAGGTCGTCGGCCACCTCGCCCACTGGCCGGCGGACCATGTTCGCCGCGTTGTTGACCAGCAGGTCGAGCCGACCGTACTCGGTCAGCGTCTGCGCGATCAGGCGCTCGCAGCCCTCGCGCGTGCCGACATCGGCCGGCACGGCCAGTGCTTCGGCCCCGTACCCGCGCAGTTCGGCGGTGGTCGCCGCCACCTGCTCGGCGTTGCGCGCGTTGATGACCACCTTCATGCCCTCGCGGGCGAGGCGCATGGCAATGCCCTTGCCAATGCCTTTGCTGGAGCCGGTGATCAGCGCCACCTGGCCGGTCAGTTCGGGGTACCGCGGCGCGATGGAGCGGTACAGCTCGTCAGAATCCACAACGTCCTCCGGGATCGGACCGTACGCGGCCCGGCCGGTCTCAGCCCAGTGACACCTGCCGGCGCCCTTGCGCGCGCTCCACGGTGATAACCGGCGGTTGACCGGCCGGCCGTTCCCAGCGGACCGCCCGAATCGGGTTGTCCGGTGAGACCGGCTCGATCACGGTCACAAACCGGTGGGCCACCGCTTTCTTTCTGACGATGAGCATCGGCAGCCGCCCTTGGGGCGAGTTGGTCAGCCCGTCGGCCACCATCACCTCGGCCGCGGACTCGTCGGTCGGCACCACCCACAGGCGTAGCGCCTGCTTGCCCGCGCTGAACGTGAGGCTGGTCACCTGGCTCAGCGGTCCGGCTTGCTGCACTTGCACGTGCTGGTAGCCGAACGCCGTGCCCAGCGCGCCCGACCGCGGCGCCAGGGCCGGCGCCACGCCGGTCAGCCGGCCGTCGATGTGCAGCACGTAGTCGGCCTGGCGCGCCGGCTGGTCGCGCTCCTTGGTGCGCGGCACCACGGCGAAGTCGTCCACCACCAGGTCGTCCACCACCTGCACGCGGCGCCGCAGCACCAGGCCGGGATAGGCTGTGGCGCAGTAGGCGGTGGCCCGTTTCTCCTCGGCCTCGAACTGCTCCATGACGCCGACGACCCGCTCGGCGGCGCTGTCGGTGGGCCACTGCGAGGTGGTCTTGCCCGGTCGCTGCGACTGACCGTCGATGACCACCGTGTTGTGGCTGATGGTCTGCGCGGTCCACTCGGTCTTCCAACTCGTCTCGTACGGCATGCTGCCGAAGTGCGGCAGCCACTGCCGGCCGAGCGCGTAGACCACCAGACTGAGCTTGTCGGGGTGTCCGTGCCCGCCGCCGTAGGCGCCGTAGCTCAGCGCCACCGCGGTGCTGTCGGGCCGCTGGGTGAAGTCGCCGTCGGCCTGCCGCAGCATGGCCACCCCGGTGGCCGGCAGCAGGCTGCTGCCGTGGCTGTTCCAGCCACTGTTGGCGAACACGCCCTGGGCCAACGGCAGGCTGGCCGGGACGTCGGCGGCCTGCGGCGCGTCGTAGAGCAGCCACTGCCAGGTCGGCGTGCGGGTGTAGGGCGTCGGCCGGTCGCTGACCAGTTGGCCGTCGCGCAGCAGGCGCGCCGTCTCGCCGCGGACCTCCAGCCGGAATCGGTACACCTGGCCCACCGCGGGACAATGGCCGGTCAGCATGAAGCTCATGCGGTTGTTCGGGTCGCGCGCCTCGGTGCGATAGACCAGCCACGACCGTTCCTCGCCGCCGCGGTTGGCCAGACGCGTCATCGTCCACTCGAAGGTCACGTCGCCCAGATCGGTGTCGTTGAGCAGCCAGCGGTCCGCGTTGCTGACGCCCCCGTCGTCAATGGTCACCTCGTCGCCGGTCACCCGGTAGCCGCCGTCGATGCGGTCCCATTTGACTGGCTGGCCATTGACCCGCAGGTCCTGGTAGCGGTAGCTGTGCCGGTAGTAGTGCAGGAAGCCCACGCGCCCGCGGGTGACCGCCTCGCCGCCGACCGGCACGTCGCGCTGCAACAGCCAGGCCAGCTTCGGGTCGCGGTAGCGGTTCCAGGCCACCAGGTCGAGCCAGTTGCCGCGCCGCGGGCCGCGGTCGCTGTCGCCCAGTGCGGGGTAGCTGGAATCGGGGAACATCAGGTAGAACGGCGCTTCGTACATCAGGCGTAGCGACTTCGGCTCGTCGCTCCGGTCGGTGCTGTAGTGACCGTCCTCGTCGTGGCGCTGATTGGCCACCTGCAGCGACCACAGGTCGAGCCCGCAGCGCCGGCAGGCCTCCAGGTAGGGCGTCAGGGCCGTGATCACGAACTGGTGGTAGCCGGGCGACCGCTCCCAGAACAGGCCGTCATCGCGGATGTCGTGGGCGATGAGGTGCTTCAGGCCATACGGGCTGTTGACGGTGTAGTCGAGCAGCGCCGTATCGCGCACCGCCAGCGCCACCAGGCCCATCGCCGCCAGGTGCCAGGCCTGGAAGTTGTAGCACCGGTAGTGCAGGTCCTTGATGCGCGGGTCCTTCGCGAAGTCGTCCACCTTGAAGCAGACCACCGCGGCGCGCAGCAGGTCGGTCTCCACCTGCTGCCGTTGCGCCGCGGTGAAAGCGCCGCTGTCGGCGCACAGATCGTAGGCGCGGACGAGGTCGCAGAGCCACATCGCCTCGTACAGCGGCGACTGTGTGAAGGCCTTGCAGCGCAAGTTGGTCAGCGGCCAGCCGGGATAGGCCGCAGCGTAAGCCACCAGACCGTCACGCACCCAGTCGGCGTACCGGCGCTCGCTGGTGAACCCGTGTGCCAAGGCCACCTTGAACAGGTTGCCGGCCACACCCCAGTGCGACGTGTCGCCCTTTTGCGGCAGCGCGCCGAAGGGCTTGGCGCACAGGCCGTTGGCCTCGTCGACCACCTGCTGCAAAGCCCGCTTGGCCCACAGCGACTGCTGCGCCCGCTGCCGCGCAATGGCCACCTCGGCCGGCGTCAGCGTCAAGTAGGGATGCTGCTCAGGGATACTCAGGGTCAGCTTGGTGGGCGTCATGACCGTCTCTACCGCCGCCGGTGCAGCGGCCACGGCGGCCAGGACAGTGCCGAGCGCAAGCGCCAGGTGAGTCATCGCCAGGGCTCCACGGCCACCCCTGGTTTGGCCGCGCCGATGCCCCGACCTCCCGCTTGACGCCGCCACCGCCGTCGGTCACCATACCAGCGCCGGTGGACGTGTGGGGAGTCACGAACATGAGCCCGACTGGCTGCCGTCTGTGGCCGTGCCTTCTGCTGGCCGCCGGCCTCGCGTCGGCCGAGCCGCGCACCTTCGACACCGTGGCGCAACTGGCCGCGGCTGGTGGCCTGGCCGCCGACCAGCCGCTGCTGGTCAAGGGCCATCACCAGCCGGGCGATGGTGGCGGCGGCACCTTCCGCTACGACCCGGCCAGCCAACGGCCCGCCGACGGCGGTGCCGTGGTGCAGCCGGCCACGTTGCCCGGTCGCCTTATCCGCCAGGTGAGCCTGGAAGACGAGGCGCTGGCCGAGTGGTTCGGCGCCTACGGCGACGGCGACGGCGCCAACCCGCATGACGACCACGCGGCCATCAACAAGTGCCTGGCCGCCTATGGCCGGGTCAAGCTGCTGGCCAAGGCCTATGGCGTGCGCGGCAAACCGGCGCCGTACAACCCGGCCCACACCTTCAACGCCATCGACCTCGGGCCGTACTACCGCATCGTCGGCGCCGGGCGCGAGCGGACCAAGGTCAAGCTGCTCGACGGCACCAACCCGGTGGGCGGTGGCCCGGGCAACAACTACTTCATCGTGTTCTACAACCGCGCCTTCCACGAGAGCGCCGACCACGTGGTGATCAGCGACCTGACCATCGACTGCAACTTCGATGGGCAGGACGGCTTCACGACCATCCACGCCATCGGCCTGCGTGGCGGCGGCGCGCTGGTGGAGCGCCTCAACCTGCGCGGCTACGGCACCGGTTGCCATCCGGAGACGAACAGCTCACGCGAGTGCTTCGTGGTCCATCAGACGTTGGTCTACAAGGACGCGCAGGCGTGTCGGCGCGCGGCCACCTACCGCGACCTCGACCTGACCGGCTGCGGCCACAACGGCAAGCTGAAGGGCAACGTCGCCGAGATCACGCACCTCTGCCTCGGCGGCGCCAACAACTTCGAGAACTCGGGCTGGATCCGGCCGCGTGGCAAGGACCCAGACTGGGACCCCGCGGACGGCGGCGAGAACGAGCGCAACTGGTGGCCCTCCTACGGCGGTCTGATCGAGAACTGCGTCATTCACGACGAGGTCTACGATCCGCCGACGCAGAAGAGCCCGCTGAACGGCATCACCTACAGCGACTGCGTCGGCCTGACCGTGCGCGGCAACACCGTCCGCGACTTCGAAGGCGCAGCCGTGTTCACGATGAGCTGGTGGAACCGCGAGACGACCATCGTCGACAACGACCTGCAGCGGGTGACCGTCGGCCTGGCGCTGAACATGGCCAGCGAGCACGGCAAGCCGATCCAGTGCCCGCGGCACGACGGCGTGCTGTTCGCGCACAACCGGGTCGAGACCGGCGCGCACCGTAACGCGCCCTGGGGCACCACCGGCATCTCGCTGTTCGGCGGCGACTTCCCGGCGGTGCTGCGCATGCAGCGCATCCACATCCGCGAGAACACCATCAGCGGGCGCGCCTTCGCTCACGTCAAGGTGCCGCGCGCCTGCCCGCTGGGCATCAACGTGCAGATCCTGCGCGCGGCCTACCACGACCTCCGCTTCGAGGACAACACGCTCGACTTCCCCGACTACTCGCCCGGCCCGGTGATCCCGCAGGAGCCCGACGGCATGGCCATGCGCTACTACCCGCTGGCGCTCTGGGCCGACGCGGTCAAGCAAGGGCACGTGGTCTACCGCGGTAACCGCAGCCGGCAGGGCAAGGTGCTCTACCCGCACCTGGCCGACTGGTACTTCAAGAACGAGCCGACCTGGGGCAAGCCGTAGCCGTCGGCCTCAGCGCCGCTTGACCGCGAAGAAGGTGCCGACCACGCCGCTGGCCTCGGTACCGCCGCGGTCGAACCACTGGCGGTCGTACATGACCAGCACCCGGCCCGGCGCCACCTCCTCCACGCTGTTGTAGGCCGTGGTCGGCCCGGACCAGAAGCAGTGGTGACCCACCCAGGTGGCGCCGGAGTCGACGCTGTAGCAGAGCCAGTTGCCCGGCCGGCCATAGGTGCAGACGATGATGCCATCGCCAGTCACCGTGCTGTTCGGCCAGACGCCCCGGTCGGCCACGCGCTGCGGCGGGCCCCAGGTGCGCCCTTCGTCGCGCGAGCGGCACTGGTATAGCGGGCTGGGCTGCGTGGCGCTGCCGCCGGTGCGGTAGACGCACAGCAGGTCGCCGTTCGGCGCGCGGACCAGGTCCATCTCGTTGCAGCCCTCGCTGCCGAGCGTCGGGTCGGCGGTGACGGTGGCCAGGTACTCCCAGGTGCGGCCGCGGTCGGTCGAGCGCGTTACGAACCCGCGGTACTTGAACGCGCCGAACTCCTTCGGGTAGCTGGTCACCGGCGTCCGGTCCTGCGCAAAGCAGCCGCAGTTGGCCGCCAGCAGGCTGCCGTCGCGCAGGAGCACGATGGCGTGGTCGCACCAGGGCCCGTCGCGCACACTGCCGTCATCGTCCTTGAACGGCACCAGGTCGGGCACGTGCAGCCGCGCCTGCTGCTTCGGCAGCGCCCGCCCGTCAGCATCCCAGCGCGCCAGATCGCTGACGAACCAGCCCGTCTGGCCCGCGGCATGCGTCCGGTAGTCGAGTGCGATGACCTCGCCGTCGGGCAGTTGGCAGGCGCCGACCCACGGTCCGGAGCCCGGTTGCCAGGTGCGCCCGCCGTCGCTGGAGCGCCGGTCACCCACCTGCAGCAGCCCGTTGGCAAAGCGGAACAGGTTGGTGAAGCGCACGCCGTCCCGGATCATGACCGTCTCACCGCGGGTCACCAGCAGTCCGGGCACCTGCGGCAGCGGCGTCTCCGCGGTGGCGAGCCGCCCGCCGCGGAACCGCACTTGCTGCCAGGTGGTGTCGGAGGTGGCGGTCGAGGCGCTGGCGCCGAACGCGAGCCGGTTGCGGCGCGGCGCAATGACGCCGTGCGTGAACCGCCCGGTGCCGTCCAGCAGCAAGCGGTCATCGGCCCAGACGCGGATGTCCGGCGCCTTCAGCTCGATGCGGTAGGTGTGCAGGCCGTCGCCGGCGCGGAAGGGCGCGCGGAGCTTGGCGTAGGACAGCACCACCTGATCGGGGAAGAAGCTGATGTCTTCCTCGTGGAGCCCATCGGCCACGTTGACGCAACTGCCCCAGGGCTCACTGGCGGCGTGGGCCTGCAACCGGACCTCGACCGCCGCGCCGAGTGTCGGATCGAGCTGCCAGGCCAGCTCGTAGAGGCGCCCGCTGTTGGCCTGCGAGCTCGCGTCGGTGATGCGCAGCCCCTCGGGCGTGCTGTGCGAGCTGGTGCCCGGCCCGATCCAGGCGCCGGTGGGCTGGGTCACAAAACCCGCTTCGCGATCGTAGAACACGGTCCACGGCGCCTCGCCGGCACCCGGCAGACTGCCCAGCAGGACCAGCGCCAGCACCCTACCCATCATGGCCGCCACTCCTTCACGCCGGCAGCGCATTCGCCCGCACCGGCGCGCTCACCTTCCGCGGCGCCGCGGCGCGGGAGGAGTCGCCGGCCGGCCGGGCAACCGCGCAGGCAGCACCGGACAAGCGAACCAGGGAGATGGCGCCATGCCGCGATGGACCGTGTGGGTTGGGCTCGTTGCGTTGGGCTGGCCAGCGTTGGCCGCAGCGGGCCCCGATGCGTGCTACGACTGGATCCTGAAGCAGAAGATCCGCGGTGGCTACCTCGGCGCGCACTCGTCGCAGCAGGCGGTCGAACTGGGCCGGGCCGCCGGCATGAACCTGCTGATGCCCAAATTCGGCGGGCTGCAGGCGCCGCCGACCGAGGCCAACTGGAAGCTGCTGCGTGCCTGGTGCGACGCCGGACGCCGGGCCGGCCTGCACCTCCTGCCGGTCTACAACTTCCGCGGCGGCGAGACCGAGAAGCTGCTCTCGGACCGCCGCGAGGTGGGGCCCACCGGCCAACGCATGGAGCGCACGCCCTGTCCGCTCGATGAGCCGTTCTGGACCAAGTACATCCGCGGCCGCGCGGTGGCCCTGGCCGAACGCGCCGCCGAGCTCGGTTACGACGGCGCCATCATCGATCCGGAGATGTACGGCGCCGACCACACCGTGTTCACCAGTCTCTGCTACTGCGACGATTGCTTCCGCGAGTTCCTGGCCGCGGTGGGGCAGCCCGCGCCGACGCCGCCGGTGCCTGCTGCGCAGCGTGTGGAGTGGCTCAAGGCGCAGCAGTTGGCCGACCGGTTCGAGCAGCACTTCATCGACCGCGTCCGCGGCTTCTCAGCGCAGATCGAGCGCGAGGTACACGCCCGGAACCCGCGGTTCATCCTCGGCGTACTGTTGCTCGACTACCCGCTGCCGTTCATGCGCGGCCTGGCCGAGGGCCTGGGCACGCCGACGATGCCGGTGCTCGGCTTCTCCGAAACCACCTACAGCCCCGGCTACACCGAGTACGTCAACCAGCAACAGCGGACCTTCGCCGGCTGGGGCGCGCAGGTGCTGTTCGTGCCGGGCCTGTGGCAGCAGCAGTTCCCCTCCGAGCACCTGGCTGAGCAGTACTACGCCTGCGCGGCGCACTCGGCCGGCTACTGGGTCTACACCTTCGAGAGCCTGGTCGACGATGTCAGCCGCCATGCGGGCTATCAGCTCCGCGAGCCGCTGGAGCGGTACTGGGCCGCGATGCGCACGGCCAACGCCGAGCTCGACAAGCTGGTCGCCTCGGGCGGCACGCATGTCTCGGCCCTCCAGGTGCGGCCATTCGACCCGCCGTTGCCGGTGCTGACCACCGGTGACCTGAAGACCGAGCCGCTGGTCGCCGCGGCTGATGCCTCGGCGCTGGCGCTGGGGCCGGTCACCCGCCCGCGCCTGCGTTACCGCAATCCGGTCTACCTCCTGGCCCGGGCCGGCGAGCCGGTGGTGGCCAAGGTCACCAACGCGCAGTTGGCCAACTACCGGCCGGGCACGCAGTGGGTGGTGGTCGCGCCCGATGGCAAGCCGGTCGCCGACGGCCACCTGAAGGTCCGCGAGAGCGCCGAAGTGCGCTTCACTCCGGCGGTCGACGGCGTCTACCTGCTGGTCGCGGAGTCGGGCAACAACAGCCACTTCGTGGAGGTGACCAGCGGGCAGCGGTGGTCGTTCCGCGCCAGCCGCGAGCTGCCGTTGGTGGTCAATGGGCAGTTCGGCCGCTGCTACTTCCACGTGCCGGCCGGTGCCACCAGCTTCTCCTTGTTCGCCAAGGCCGAGGGTCAAGCGGCCGGCCGCGGCGGCAAGCTCGCGGTCTACCGACCCGACGGCCAAGTGGCCGGGCGACTGGCCGGCGACCTCGGCTCGCTCACCGAGCTCAAGATCACCGTGTCGCCCGACCAGCAGGACCGCGTCTGGGCCGTGTCGGGCGACGACCTGACCAACGATCTGCGGGTCTACCTGGCCGGCGGCGTGTCGACCTATCTGAGCAGCGACCCGGCGCGCGTGCTGCGGCGCCCATGAGGTAGCGGCGCGGGCGAATGTGTTCGGACGCGGAAGGAACCTCGGCAAAGGAGGTATATCTAGATCATCGGGTGACGCGCAGGTCCGGGCGTGGAGGGAGAGATGCCATGCACCGACGCGCGTTCACGCTGATCGAGTTGTTGGTCGTGATTGCGATCATCGCCATCCTGGCGGCGATCCTCTTCCCGGTGTTCGCCAAGGCCCGCGAGAAGGCCCGGCAGTCGAGCTGCAACAGCAACGTCAAGCAGCTCTCGCTGGCGGCTCGCATGTACACGCAGGACTACGACGAGCGCTTCCTGCCAATGAGCAACGCCTCGAGCGGGTACACCTACTGGTGGGGCGTGATTGTGGCGCCGTACACCAAGAACGACCAGATCTTCGCCTGTCCGAGCCAGACCGGCGACGCTTGGCGGCAGTGTACCAACTGCTCGAGTCCCAACCAGTCCAGGCGGCCGGTCCACTACGGGGCCAACTGCGGCGCCGGTGGCCAGGGCGGCACCGCGATGCCCAACTGGCAAGGCGCCATGTCGCAGTCCGACTCCGCCATCGCCGAATCGGCCACCACCATCTGGACGGGCGACTCCACCTGCGTCAACCTGGGGCCGTATAACGTCTACCCGTCACAAGGCACGACCTGCCCGAACTTCGCCGACCGGCACAACGAAGGCGCCAACTTCGGCTTCATGGACGGGCACGCCAAGTGGATGAAGCGCACCGGCATTCCGTGGGGCTACTGGACCCGCACCGCCGGCGACTGAACCCGCGCCGATCTTCGCGGTGACCTGAAGCCCCGGCGGTCTCGACCACAGCCGGGGCTTCACCGTCGGGTCGCGGCCCGAACCGGCCCCTACGACAGCGGTCGCCGGCCCCAGCGGCCGAGCAGCGCCGACAGACAGCCGCCCGGCGCCGGCGGCTGCGGCAAGGCGGCGGCGCCGTCGGCGTCGTCGGCGGTCAGGTCGAAGTCGAAGACCACCTGGTCGAGCAACTGCTGCACGTCGTCGGCCGCCTCGGCCGCCAGGTGGTCGACCAGGTCCAGCACCGGCCGGAACACGCTGCGCGCCACGCGGGTCACGCGCACCCGGGCTGACGGCAGCCGGTCGAGTATGGTCACCGTCCGGTCGTCCAGGTCGAGCGCCCGCGTCAGCGTCTCGCGCGACAGCGACGGCGCCAGCCGACAGCCCACCGGGATGAACAGGCTCTCGGTGGCGTGTCGGGCCGCGTAAGCCCGACCACCCAGCAGCGCCGGCGGCGCGGTGCCGCCCAAGCGGGCCAGCACCAGGTAGAACGGTCCGTCCCCGCCGGTCAGCGCCGCCAACTGCAGGCCGGCCAGCTCGGCCTCGCCGGCTTCCTGCAGTAGCCGCAGCAGGATGGCCAGGTCGGCCGCCTCGACGCGCCACAGACGCGCCTCGGCCGGCAGCTCGCTGTCTTCCAGGCGGAGCTGGACCTCGACCGTCGGCGGCTCGCCCGGCCCGATCACCTCCGGCTCGAACGAGCCGCCCGCGACGGTGACCAGGTGCTCCACCTCGCGCAGTTCGCCGCGGAACAGTCGCCAGGTACCATCCGGCTCGACCAGCCAGCGGTCATGGTCACTGTCCTGCGGCAACCGTACTTGCGACGCTGGCGGCCAAGTCCAGCCCCAGGGCAGAATCAGCGCGTCACTGTGTTCGGACAGGTAGAAGAACTCCGGCTCCGTCGTGCCGGACCACTTCGCGCGCAGGAACTCGCTGAGCCCCTCCACGAACAGCAGGTAGGCCCCGCCGCCCACGGCCAGGTAGCGCAGGCGATGGTTGCCGAGCATCAGGTTGGCCGCGGCCACCTCGACGAAGCGCTCGTGGCTGTGCACGCGCAGGCAGGTCACGGCCGGCCGCGCCGGCGAGCGTGGCGCGAGCGGCAGGACCTGGAAGAGCTGCGGCGCCGCGCGGTGAGCGGTGATGGTCACCGGTTGCCCCTCGACGCGCGGCGACTCGGTGTCGAGTCCCTCGACCGCCGCGGCCGGCAGCCCGTCGGGCAGGCGTTCGGTGGCCAGCAGCCACGCGGCCTGCTCGCCCTCGCCAAGCTGATAGAGCTCGGCCGGCCGACGCCAGAAGTCGTCGTCACGGACACTCCGCAACGCGGCGTGCAGATGGGCGGAGCCAGCGAACCAGGCATAGGCCATCAGCCCAGCATCCCTTCGAGCAGGCGCTCGCGCGCCTCGCGTAGTGCCGGCAGGATCTGGCCGGTCAGGTTCAGCGCGTAGCGTTGACCCTCGCCAGGCGGCTCGACGGTGTAGACCGGCACCGGCAGGACCCGTGTGCCGGCGGGCGGGCGGGCGCGCGATAGCTCGACCAGCGAGCGCGGCCGCGCGAAGACGACGGCACAGCGGCTACGGTGGGCTTCGCGCGGCAGCGCCTCCACCGCCTCCAGCGGACCACGGTCCGAAGCGGTGACCACCACGCGGCCCTGTTGCTCCTTGGCCCGGAACAGCAGGTGGAGCACCTCCAGCATCTCGCGGTGCTCGGCCGACTCGGCGCTCCCCGGCGCGGTCAGCAGCTCAAACCGGAAGGCGATGTCGTCCCGGCGGAAGACGCGTTGCAGGTCACCGGCCAGCGCCAGCGCCAACCCCATCAGGCAGCGGATGACCTTGGTCCCGGCCAGGTCGCCCGACACCGGGCCGAGGAATTCGTCGCAGTCCTCGACGGCGAACACCACCGTCCGTCGCAACATGCGGTGGACGGCGCTGTCCCGCAGGTAGCGCAGCACCTCGTTCTCGGCGAAGCGCACCAGGAACGGATCGACCGGCTCGTCCGGCTCGAGGTAGACCAGCTCGCTCGGCACCAGGTTCTCCACCGGGCCGGCGGTGGTCAGCTCGGCGATGCCGCCGGTGGGGTAGGTGCCGACACTCTCGAGGGCGGTATCGGCCAAGGCGCGGTCGCGCATGGCGCGCAGGCCGGCGCGGCGGCTGGGGCCGAGTCGCCGCGCCACTTCCTTGATGCGCCGGGCCGCCAGCCGTAACGACTGCCGCGGGAAGTAGCGCGCGTACTCAATCTCGAACAGGTCCTCATCCTCGAGACGGCGGTCGAGGTCGAGCTCGTTGGCCTGGGTGGTGATCTCGCGCAGCGCCCGGAGAAGCGCGCCCGGGGCCTGAACCGCGGCTTCGAAAGCGACCCTCGCCGCGGCCAGGTCGCCGTCGAAGTCGACGGGCGGCACGGGTGGGTCGGTGACCACGAACGGCTGGGACAGGCCGGCCGCGACCGGCGTCAGCAGCAGTTCGAGCGCCCGCGTCAGCGCCAGGTCGTCGTCGTGGCTGTCGCGCACCAGACGGTGTACGCGCTGGAAGCGGGACTCGCGCAGGCGCCGGGCCAGGACCAACGTCTCGTAGTCGTCACGGACGGCCTGGACCTGGGCATCGCCGCGTGGGGCGTCGAGGGTGGAGCGGAAGCGAAAGCTCTCGCCCTCGAGCAGGAGATAGCCCAGGTCGAGGACGACGCCGAACGGAACGGCCAGTGGCACGAGGGCCAGCCGGAAGTACCACTCCAGCGCTCGGGGGGCCAGCGCTGGAAGATCCTCCGCCCGCCGGGCGCAGTAGTCGAGACTGCCCGCCAAGAACCAACGAGCGCTGTCGCCTCGCTGGACCTGCGGTAGACTCGCCGCGACGGGGTTCGGAGCCACCATGCCTGCACTTCACCAGCGCGACTGCCGTCAGCCCGCGCTGACCGCCGTTCGCCGCTTGGGCAGGCGCTCCTCTAGTCTTCGCGAGCGTAGGGGAGCAGCGCGATGTCGCGGGCGCGCTTGATGGCGACGGTCAGCAGCCGCTGATGCCGCGCGCTCAGACCGGTCTGCCGTCGCGGCATGATCTTCCCGCGCTCGGAGAGGAACTTCCACAGCAGGGCGTGGTTCTTGTACTCGAGCTCGTTATCGGGATCCTGGACGGTCGGGCCCTTCTTCCGGCGCCCGCTGAAACGACCCATTAGTGGTCACTCCTCAAATCTGGTAACAGGCGGTCAGTATAGCCCGGTGCCAGCGTTTGTGTCAACCGCAGCCGAATCGGCGCGGCGGATCGCCACCTGGCCCACCTCGCCCTGCAGATCGTGCCCGCGCAGGCGCAGGTTGACCACGCCGAGCGCCGGGTTGTCCTGCCGCCCGGTCAGCTCCAGCCGCCCGGCGGTCACCGTCACCGCGCCGGGCGCGAAGCCGGGCGCCAACTGGAGCACCTGCTCGCCGAAGACCTCCACATCGAGCAGCAGACCGGTGTCGCTGGGCCGCAGATCGAGCACGTTGGCCGTGCCCTCGCGCAGCACCACCGGTTGCAGCGGCCCGGTGGACTCGAACGCGACGCTGCCGCCCGCCGGATGCGCCGGCCGGACCGCCACGAACGAGCGCCCGCCCTGCCGCCGGTACCACACCGGCCGCAAGTCACCACGGCCCACGGCGCCGAGCCGCTGGTAGCCGCCCACTTCGACGATGACCGGCAGCTCGGCCACCAGCGCCCGGACCTCAGTCGGCACCGCCGACAGGTCGAGCGCAAAGCCGTCCTCGGTGCCGGTGACCCGTCCGAAGGTGTGCCAGGCCCATTGCGCAAACGCCTCGCGAGTGTTCGCCGCCAGCAACTGCCCCGGCTGCGCCGACACCTGCCGCAAGTAGTCGCACCAGTGGCCCACGGCGACGCCGTTGGCCGCCGGGTCCGTCGACAACAGGTTGGGCCAATGGATGCCGCAGATGCTGCCCGGCGCCACCGGGGCCGCGTGCGGTGCCGGCTGGTCGCAGGTGGCCAGCGCGTGCTCGATGACCGTCTGCACCGCCAGCTCGGCGCAGGTCGCGAAGGCGATGCCCGCATTCGCGTCGTAACGCGCCACGGCGCGCGCCAGGCCGTCGCGGGCCGCCGCCAACAGGTCCGCCGCGCTCAGGCCGCGCCCCGCGTAGAGCCGCGCCATGGCCACAGCCACGGGCACGTGCGCATCGATCAGCGGCTGCAAGTCGGCCGCCGTGGCCACCACGCGGCGCGCCAGCAGCAGCTCGATCTCCTCGGCGCCCAGAGTCGGCGCGGCCGCCGCGGCCTCGTCCAGCAGGCCGGTATCGTCGCGCACCTCACCCATCACTTGCTCGGGCACCGCGTCAATGGCGTACCACGGCACCCCGTTGCCCCCGCGATCGATGATCAACACGCCGTGGTTGACGCCGCCGGTCGCCGCCGCGAGGTCGCTCCGCCGAGTCAGGCAGCCGAACGGCGTGGAGCAGTAGCGGGCGCCGGCGCCGGCGACGAGGGCGCCGGTGTCCTGCGGATCGGCCTCGTCCAGCAGGTAGGCAAAGGCACACGGGATGAAGTGCAGCGGGAAGCGATGGCCGGCCGCCGGGCCCAGATGGTGCTGGTCGAGCAGCGCCCGGAACACCTCCAGGTGTCCCTGCAGGTCGGCCCAGCGCCACTTGCCGGCCACCGGCGAGTAGTACTCGGCCCGGGTCATCCGCCCGTCGTCCCAGTGCTCGTGGCCGACGCCGTGCAACGCCAGTTCGAGGTGCGCGGCACGCTGGGCAAACACGGCCGCGGCCTCGTCGCTCCAGGTCCCGGCGCGCGACCGATTGTCCCAGGCGGCGCCGGCGGCGGTGCAGGTCGGCTGGCGAGCGCAGACGTTGTCGCGGTCCCACTCGCAGAGCACCATCGCCGCCGTGGGCCGGAGCGACAACGCCGCGCCGAGGTCGGCGATGGCCGCGTAGTCGGCCGGCTGGAGCAACCGGTCGATGCCGGCGCGGTACGGACCGCCCTGAACGTCCAGTCGCCAACCCTCGCGCCAACCAACGTCGTCGATCACCAGTTGCACGGCGCGCGGTATGTCCACCTGCCAGGGCATCAGTGCTGCTCCGCCGGCAATCTAGCCGATCGCCGTGTCGGCGGCAAGGCAGACTGGCCCGTCGCCTACTCGCCGGCGTGGACCAGCGTGTAGGTCGAGCGGACCTCCATCGGCCCGACCATCTGGAACAACGCCGGCGGCTGGCCCTCTTCCTTGTGCAGCCACTTGCCGCGCATGATGCCTTTGGCCTCGCAACTGAGCGGCAAGCGCGTCTCCAGGTTGAAGAGGTAGTTGCCTTTGAGATCGACGGTGAGCCGCGAGTCGGGCTCCTTGTCGTCGGCCTGGTCGTTCACCAGGATGACCAACTGTAGGCGCGCCAGCGGTTGCGGGCCGGTCTGGACGACCTCGGCGAACCGCGCCCGGAGCTGGCCGCTGCCTTTGCTGGACAGGCCGAGCAGCCCGCCCAGCTCAGCCGACGGGGCGAACCACTCGGTGCCCAGCCGGGCTGACGACAGGTCCCACTTCGCGGAGAGCGGCAGTTCGAAGGGGCTGTCGAACCACTTGCGCGCTTCGGCCTGGTCGAGTTCGTGACCATCGGCATCGGCCAGCACCGGCGGCTGGCCTTCCGGGTACCGCGCCAGGACGGTGCGGCCGACGAACGGACTGACCACCGGCTGAACGGGTTGTCCCGGCTCCTGGTCGAGCGTCTCGGCGGCCACCAAGGTGACTCGCGCCGCGGTGACCTGCGTCCCGTTAGCCTCGGTGACGGTCACGCGCACGTGCGACTGACGGCGCATGGCGAAGGGCCCGCGGGCGTCCTCCGGCAGCCGCTCGGCCACCGCACCGACGAACCGCGTCTCGGCCCGCAGGTGCTCGCGGATGTCCAGGACCATGCCGGGCCGGTAGCGGGGACGCAGATCGTGGCTGGGTGCCGTCTCCCCCGCGGCCAGGCTGGCCGCGCCGATCAGCAGGAGCGTGAGGACGATGGCGCGACCGGTGCTCATGTGCGGTTCCCTTGCGTGCGGCGGATCTACGGCCTTTCGAGGGCGGCTCGAGCCCGGTGGTTTCGCGCTCGCGTGACGCCGGCCGGCCGTGGCGTACTATAGAGGACATGCTGCCCGCCGGCGCGAATGCCCCGGCGGAGGCGGGAGGATAGGGATGGCCAACATACCTGCCGAGGCGCGCCGGACCCGATCGGTCTGGGGCATCTTCCTTGGCATCTGCCTGATGGGCTTCGTGATGATCTGCGCGCTGGTGGCCCTGGTGTCGTTGGCGCCCGGGTCGCGTGGCGTGACCAAAAGCCTGAGCAACGACCGCATCGCGGTGATCAGCGTCACCGGCGTCATCGCTTCGTCGGGCGAATCGTCGCTGTTCGGGGTCACGCCCGGTGCCGGCCAGGTCATCAGTCACATCCGCAGTGCCGCCCGCGACAAGTCGGTCAAGGCGGTGATCATCCGCATCAACTCGCCCGGCGGCTCCGCCGCGGCCTCGCAGGAGATCTACGAAGCGGTGATGGCCGCGCGGCGTGAGACGCGCAAGCCGTTCCTGGCCTCCATGGCCGACGTCGCCGCTTCGGGCGGTTACTACGTGGCCGCCGGCTGCGACCGCATCATGGCCAACCGCGCCACCACCACCGGCAGCATCGGCGTCATCATGGGCACCTACAACCTGAAGGGCCTGTTCGAATGGGTGCGAGTCGAGCCGGTGACCATCAAGAGCGGCAAGTTCAAGGACATGGGCTCCCCCAACCGGTCGCTGACGCCCGAAGAGCGGCAACTGCTCCAGAACGTGGTCAACAGCATCTACGAGCAGTTCGTCGCCGACGTGGCCCGCGGTCGCCCGAATCTCAAGCCCGAACAGCTGCGGCCCTACGCCGACGGGCGGGTGATGACCGGCGAACAGGCCAAGAAGATCGGCCTGGTAGATGATCTGGGCACCTTCTGGGACGCGGTGCGGCTGGCCCAGGAGATGGCCAAGCTGCCGGTCAGCAAAACGCCGAACCTGAAGTACTACACCGGCAGCTCACTGCTCGACCAGCTCCTGCAGGCGCGGGCGCCGGCGCATCCGGGCGCGGCGCTCGGGTTGCCGGCCTGGTCGCTGGCCCCGCTGCTCCTGGCGCCCACGGCCGTCATGCCGCAGGCGGTGCTGCCTTGAGCACCGGCCGACCGAAGCTGCTGCTGATCGACGCCAACAGCCTGATCCATCAGGCCTACCATGCGGTCGGGCCGCTGACCACGCGCGACCACACGCCGACCAACGCCGTGTTCGGGTTCGTCAACATGGTCCTGCGCGTGCTGGAGGACGAGCGCCCCGATGCCCTCGCGCTGGCCCGCGACACGCCCGAGCCCACCTTCCGCCATGAGCGCTACCCCGAGTACAAGGCGCACCGCGAGCCGCTGGAAGAGGCGCTGATCGCCCAGTTCCCCATCATCGATGAGGTCATCGACGCCTTCCGCTGGCCGGTGCTCAAGCGCCCCGGCTTCGAGGCCGACGACATCCTCGCCACGCTGGCCTGCCGCGCCGCGGCCGAAGGCTGGGAGGTGGCGCTGATCACCGCTGACCGCGACCTGTGCCAGGTGGCCGACGACCACGTGACCATCCTGGCGACACAAGGCCGCGGCGTCAGCGACGTCCACCATTTCACGCCGGCCGCCGTGCAGGAGCGGTTCGGCGTGCCGCCGTCGCGGCTCCCCGACTGGAAGGGCCTGGTCGGCGACAGCTCCGACAACATCCCCGGCGTGCGCGGCATCGGGCCGAAGACGGCCACCGAGCTGTTGCAGCAGTTCGGCGATCTGGACGCGGTCTTGGCCGCCGCCGATCAGCTCAAGGGCAAGCGCCGCGAGATGCTGCTCGAATCGGCGGACATCGCCCGCCTCAGCCGCGAACTGGCCACCGTCTGCCGGGAGGTCCCGGTGGATCTGGCGCTCGACAGCTTGCGCCGCCAGCCGGTGGACGACGAGGCCGTGCAGAAGCTGTTCGTGCGCTTGGAGTTCGGCCAGTTGCTGCGGCGACTGTCGGTCCGGTCCACGGCGCCGGCGCCCGGCGTCAGCTATGTGACGGTGACCGACGACGCCACCGCCGCGCGCGTGGCCGCCGAAGTGGCCGAGTGCGGCGCCGTCGGGCTCGCCTGGCGGGACGATGTGGCCGGCCTGGCCATCAGCGCCGCGCCGGGACGCGCCTGGTACGTGCCGTTGGCGCGCAGCGCCGGCCGGCAACTGGCGCTGTTCGACGTCGACGAGCCCACCGAGCTGGATCGCGGCCGGCTGGAGCAGGTGCTGGCGCCGTTGACCGCCGGCCGCGTGGGCTGGGTGGCCCATGACGTGCAGCGGCTCTACCAGGCCCTGGGCGCCGACCATCCGGCGCTGTCGGGCCTGCGGGGCGACAGCCACCTGGCCGCCTGGCTGCTCGATCCCGAGCAGGCCACGCACACGCTGACCACCCTCGCCAGCCGCTACTTCGGCGGCTCTGTGCCCGAGCCGCCGGACGACCATGCCGATCCGGGCGCCTTTGCCTGCTGCCTGCAGGCCGACCTGACCCGGCGGCTGGAGCCGCGCTTGCGCGAGGACCTGGCCGAGGAGAAGCTGCTCGACCTCTACCGCGAGTTGGAGCTGCCCACCGCGCCGCTGCTGGCCCGGATGATGGCGCGCGGCGTGGTGGTCGACCGCCCGGCGGTGCGCGCCCTCGACGACGAGCTGGCCGCGTCGGTGGCCGAGAAGCGCCAGGGCGTCCATCAGGCGGCGGGCGTCGGGTTCAACATCGACTCGCCGAAGCAGCTTGGCGAAGTGCTGTTCGAGCAGCTCGGCCTGGCCCACGGCCGCAAGACCAAGACCGGCTGGTCCACCGACGCCACCACGCTGCGCGAGCTGCGCGACGAACACCCGGTGGTGTCGTTGGTGCTGGAGTACCGCGAGCTGGCCAAGCTCAAGTCGACCTACACGGAAGCGCTGCTGAGCCTGTCGGATCCGGTCACCGGCCGCATCCACACGCGGCTGAACCAGACCGGCACGGCCACCGGCCGGCTGAGCAGCTCGCAGCCGAACCTGCAGAACATCCCGGTGCGCGGCGGCTGGGGCGAGCGCTTCCGCAACCTGTTCGGCGCGCCGGAAGGTTGGCGTCTGCTGGCCGCCGACTACTCGCAGATCGAGTTGCGCGTGCTGGCCCATGTCAGCGGCGACCCGCAGATGATTGGCGCGTTCCGCCGCGGCGAGGATATCCACACCCTCGCGGCCCAGGAGATCTTCGGCGTGGCCGCCGACGACGTGGCCGCCGACCAGCGCCGCATGGCCAAGGTGCTCAACTTCGGCGTCGCCTACGGCATCCAGGCGCACGGCCTCAGCCAGCAGCTCCAGATTCCGCGCGGGCAGGCCCAGGAGCTGATCGACGCTTACTTCGCCCGCTTCCCGCTGGTCAAGCAGTACGCCGACGACACCATCGCGCGCGCTCGTGAACAGGGCTTCGTGCAGACGCTGATGGGCCGCCGGCGCCGCCTGGCCGATCTGTCGAGCCGCAACCCGAACCTGCGCCAGGCCGCCGAGCGCGCGGCGATCAACATGCCCATCCAGGGCGCCGCGTCGGACATCATCAAGGTCGCCATGCTGCGTCTCGACGAGCAGTTGAGCCGCGTCGGTGCGCAGGCCCGACTCGTGCTGCAGGTGCATGACGAGCTGCTGGTGGAAGTGCCGCCGGGCGAAGTGCCAGCGGTGGCGCGGCTGATGCGACGCTGTATGGAGCAGGCGGCCGAGCTCGACGTCCCGCTCCAGGTCAAGGTCGAGGTCGGTACCCGCTGGGGCTCGTTGGAGCCGCTGGAGGACTAGGCACGATGCACAAGGCAGAGCTTCTGGCCGTGGCGCGCGGTGAGCGGCCGGCGGACGTGGTCTTCCGCAACGCGCGGTTGGTCAACGTGCTCAGTGGCGAGATCCACCCGGCGGACGTGGCCGTGGCCGGTGGCCGCGTGATCGGCTGGGGCGACTACGAGGCCGATGAGGTGGTCGATCTGGACGGCGCCTGGCTGGCGCCCGGCCTGCTCGACGCCCATGTCCACATCGAGAGCTCCATGCTCGGTGTCGGCGAGTTCGCGCGGGCGGTGATGCCGCACGGCACCACCGGCGTGGTGGTCGACCCGCACGAGGTGGCCAACGTCTGTGGCACGGCGGGCGTCGATTGGCTGCTTGCCGCGGCCGAGAGCGTGCCGCTCGATGTCCATGTCAACGTGCCCAGTTGCGTGCCCGCCTCGCCGCATGACGATCCCGGCGCGGTGCTCGACAGTGACGCCGTGGCCGAGTTGCTGGAGCGGCCGGGTGTCCTCGGGCTGGCCGAGCTGATGAACTTCCCCGGCACGGTGGCTGGCGATCCCGAGATCCTGGCCAAGCTCCGTGCCGCCGGCCACCGGCCGATCGACGGCCATGCGCCCGGCGTGAGCGGCCACACCTTGATGGCCTACCACCTCGCCGGACCGGAGTCCGACCACGAATGCACGTCGGCCGCCGAGGCCCTGGCGCGCGTGGCGGCGGGCTGCTACCTGTTCGTTCGCGAAGGCTCGGCGACGCGCAACCTGAAGAGCCTGCTCGGCGCCGTGACGCCGGCCAACAGCCGGCGCTTCTGCTTCTGCTGTGACGACATCCAGTCGGCCGACCTGATCGGTGATGGCCATGTCGATCGCATCGTGCGGGCGGCCATCGCGGCGGGCGTCGATCCGCTCATCGCGGTGCAGATGGCCACGCTGAACACCGCCGAGCGGTTCCGCCTCGACCAGGAGGTGGGCGCCGTCGCGCCCGGCCGCCGCGCCGACCTGATCGTGCTGGACGACCTGACCGGGTTCCAGGTCCGCGAGACCTGGAAAGCCGGCGTGCGGGTCGCGGCCGACGGCCAGGCGTTGTTCACACCGGCGCACACCGACGACACGGCGCTGCGGCACACCATGGCCGTGGCGCCGCTCAGCCCGCGCTCGTTCCAGATCGACTGGACCGGCGGCACCGCGCGGCTGATTGTCGTGCAGCCCGACCTGTTGCTGACCCGGGCGGAGACCGTGACGCCGCAGACCGCCGACGGCACCATCGTCGGTGACACCGCTCGCGACGTGCTGCTGGCGGCCTGTGTGGAGCGACATCGCGCCAGCGGCCAGGTCGGCCTGGGCCTGGTGCGCGGCTTCGGCCTGCACCGCGGCGCGCTGGCCTCGAGCGTCGGCCATGACTCGCACAACCTGACCGTGGTGGGCGTCACGCCCGCGGCCATGCACCGCGCCGCCGAGGCCGTGGTCCACGCCGGCGGCGGCCTGGCCGTGGCGACCGACGATGCCGTCCTGGCCACGCTCCCGCTGCCGCTGGCCGGCCTCATGTCCGACCGCCCGGCGGCCGAAGTGGCCGGCTTGTCACGCCACCTGGAGCAGGCGGCGCGATTGCTTGGCACCACCTTGCCCGACCCGTTCATGACCCTGTCGTTCATCAGCCTGAGCGTCATCCCCAGCCTGCGGCTGACGCCGCGGGGTCTGGTGGATGTGGAGCGGTTCGAGGTGGTGCGGTTGGGGGTCTGACCGCCGGTACCACCAGCCCGGAGGTGCGCCTGATGCCGAACGTCCACGTGCTCTTCTGGTTCGATGTCGAAGACTGCACGGTGCCGCAGAGCGATGACGCCAACAAGCGGCTGGCGCGCATCCTGGAGCAACATGGCGCCCGCGGCACGTTCAAGGTGGTCGGCCAGAAGGCGCGCCTGTTCGAGCAGCGGCTGCGCTACGACGTGACCGACGCGCTGCGGGCACACGACATCGGCTACCACTCCAACCTGCACGGCTGGCGCCCGCAGATCGCCGAGTACCTCGCCGACCTCGACCCGGTCGCCGGCGCGGCCGAGTTCGCGCGCCGCGAAGGCCCCGGGCTGGACGACGTCCGCCGCGTGTTTGCCGGCCAGCCGATCACCACCTACGGCCAGCCCGGACCCAACTGGGCACCGCAGGTCTTCGGGCCGCTGCGCGACTGGGGCATTCCCACGTACGTCAGCGGCTTCGGCTACGTCGGCGTGGATTGCCAGCCGTTCTGGTACCAGGGCCTGCTGTGCACCTCGCACATGTACGGCCGACGCCTGAACGGCGCCGCCGAGAACCACCTCAAGGGGCTCAACTTCGAGCTGGGCCGGCCCGGTGAGCTGGCCGGGCACCAGTCGGCGTTCCAACAGTCGTTGGACCAACTGTCGTCCACCGGCGGGCTGATCAGCATTCTCAACCACCCCTGCACGCTGGTGCTGGAGGAGTGGTTCTCCACCAACCTGAAGTCGCGCGAGTTGACCGAGGCTGGTTACCAGCACTTCGCCGACTATGTCGAGTGGGCCTTGTCCAAGCCGGGAGTCCGGCCGACCTGTGCCGGTGAGCTGCTCCAGCTCTACCCGGACCAGGCGGTCGGCCACTGCTTCAGCCCCGAGGAGTTGGGTGAGCTGGCCGCGGCACTGACCGACGAGGTGTCGTTCGTCCGGTTGGGCGACCGCGTCGTCTCGGCCGCCGAGGCGCTGGCCTTGCTGGCCGACGCGTTGACCACCTGGCGGCCGGCTGAGCGCCAGCCCGAACCGGTGCGCTGGCAGCCGGTGTACGGTCCGGAGCACGCGCCGCCCGACAGTCGCGAGGCGACACTGTCCTGGGCCGAGTTCGCCGCGGCGCTGGTGGCCGTGCGGCGGGCATTGGAGCAGCACGGCCAGGTGCCCGGTGCGGTGCCGGCGGCGGGCGGGCCGCTGGCGCCGGCCGATGTGCTGGCCGCGGCGGCGCGCGTGCTGCAGGCGCGGCTGGCCGGCGGCGCGCTGCCGGACGAGGTGCTGGTGCGGCCGGTGGTACGCCGGTTCGAGGACCACGTCGACGCCGACGCGGCCGAGGCCGGCTGGCGTAGCGTGATGATGCCGCCGGGCTTCGCCGCACCGAACTTGCTGACCCAGGCTCGGCTCGGTGCCTGGACCGTCAAGCCGGCGGTGCTGGTGGCCTGACGCAGGAGGTGTTGGATGGAGCCGGAGAAGGGCGACCCGAACGTGCTGGTGACCCGTGACGAGGTTGCCGGCGCGCTGGCCGCGGTGGGCGTGGGACCGGCCGACACGGTGATCTTCCACAGCTCACTGAGCAGCCTGGGCACGGTGGTCGGCGGACCGGACACGGTCATCGACGGCTTCCTGGACGCGGTCGGCCCGGCGGGCACGGTGGCCGTGCCGACGCTCTGCAACTGGGCGCCCGGCGAGCAGGAGCTGGTCTTCGACCGCTGGGATCCGGCGACCACGCCGTCGTATGTCGGCCGGCTGACCGAGACGCTGCGCCGGCGGCCCGAGGCCGTGCGCAGCGACCATGCCACGCACTCGGTGGCGGCCATCGGCGCCGGCGCCACGGCGCTGTGCGCCGACCACGGGGCGTCGGGGCCGCGGCCGGGCCCGTTCGGCGAGCGCGCCTTCGCGGTGGCCTCGCCCTGGCAGCGGCTGTACGACGGCGACGCGGCCTACGTCTTCGTCGGCGTCAGCCTCCGGGTCTGCACCATGGTCCACTTCGTCGAGTCGCTGCTGGTCGAGCGCGCGCTGGCGCCGGCGCAGCCGGAGCGCCGGGCGGCCCTGGCCGATGAAGTCCAGGGCTGGCAGAAGCCCGGCGTGTGGCCGTCGTTCCGCGTGCCCGACCGCGAGCTCTACGAGGCGGAGCTGGCCGCTGCGGGCGGCGTGCAGCGCAGCCGCTGCGGTTCGGCGACGGTGCGGTGCGTACGCGCCCGCCGGCTGGTGGACGACTGGCTTCTCTGGGCCGAAGCGGACCCCGAACGCTGGCTGCCCGAGGCGTATCTCGGCTGGCTGGCCCGTTGCGTGTGAGGGTAGAGCGATGAAGCGTCTTTGGATTGACACCCACATCCACATCAGCGACCTGGGCCACAACGGCACGCGGCGCGAGCGGCTGGCCGACGACCTGGCGGAGCTGCTCGACCGCTGCGATGCCGACCTGCGGTTCGTGGTGAGCTGCGACGGCCCGTACCTGGGCTGGGTGAAGCAGAGCCCCGAGCAGATGGTGGCCGCCAACCAGATGGTCTATGAGGTGACCCGGCGGCTGCCCGGCCGCGTGTTCGGCGCCTGCATGGTCAACGCGAACTTCCGCGACGCCGCGCTCGACCTGATGGATCGCGCCTTCGGCGAGTGGGGCTTCGTCATGCTCGGCGAAATGCTCCAGTACTCGCACGACTACTGGATGGACAGCGACGACACCGAGGCGCTGGTCCGCCGGGCCGTGCGCTGGGACGTGCCGGTGCAGGTCCACCTGGGCACCTACTGGCACAAGCAGCACACCGGTTCCACCGACGGCATGGATCACCTGCGCGATCTGCTGCGCGCCAACGACCGGGTGCCCGAAGCCAAGTGGATCCTCGCTCACGCCATCGGCTGCGGCCCGCGGCCGGAGTTCGTCTCGTGGGCCAACATGTTCCTCGACACCTTGGCCGGCGTGTTCACCAGCTACCCACGCAACTTCTGGGTGGAGATTCGCGACTTCCAGGCGCCGGCGGTGCCGCGCACGCTCGCCGAAGTGCCGGCCGACCGCATCCTGGCCGGCACCGACTGGACCACGCGCATCGGCCCGCCGTTCCAGAACTACGGCACCATGTTCGACGTGGCCGAAGACGCCAACCCGTTCCCGCCGTGCGTCGAGTCGTTCGTCGGCTTCCTGCGCCAGGGCGGCGCGAATGACGAGACGATCGAGCAGATCGGCTCCAGGAATGCCATCGAGCTGATGCGGTTGTCCGTCTAGCGCCGCGCCGGAGACAGCGATGCTCTTCCCGTCCGCCTTCCTGGCCCCTCTGGCCCTGGCCGCGCCCGCGGCGCTGGAGCCCGAGGACTTCTCGTTCAGCGGACCGCTCGGCTCGCAGGGCACCACCATCAGCCAGCTCGGCACCAACCATTTCCGCGTGGTGCTCGGCGCCGCGCCCGCGCACCCCGAGTGGAACAACAAGCTCCAGTTCACCATTCTCCGCCACGCCGCGGGCAACGCGCCGCGGCTCGACGTCGAGTTCGGCGGCGGACCCGACATGGCGCTCAACGAGTACCACGGTTCGTACTCCTACGACGGCGTCACCTGGCACCCGGTGCACTGGGCGCAGGGCTATCGCCGCTCGCCCACCAAGGACACCATGCAGTTCCCGACCTTTCAGCACGACCGCGTGGTGGTGGGCCACCAGGTGCCCATGTCCTATGAGGACAGCCAGGCGCTCATCGCGCGCTGGTCGCAAAGCCCGCTGGTCACCGTCCACGAAGTGGGCCGCTCGCTCGAAGGCCGGGCGATTCAGCGCGTCGAGGTGACCGACGCGGCGAGCGACGTGCCGCGGTCGGCGCGTTGGGTGCACTACTTCGCCAACCAGCACCCCGGCGAGCACAACTCGCAATGGCGCCTGGCCGGCATCATGGACTGGCTGCTGAGTGACGAGGCCGCCGACTTCCGCCGCCGCAGTATCGTCCACGTGATCCTGTTCATGAGCCCGGACGCACCGTCGCACGGCTGGTACCGGGTCAACGGGCAGGGCGTCGACATGAACCGCTCGTATCGCGCGGCGGGCGCCGATCCCAGCCAGGCGCACGAGGCCTGGCTGTGCCAGCGCGACCTCGAAGCGCTGATGGCCTCCGAGGCGCCGGTGACCACCGTCTGGGGCATGCACACCTGGGGCGGCATCGTCGAGCCGATCGTCTCGCCCGGGCCGGAGCTCGGCACGCGAGTCGGCCCTTGGGAGCAATGGCGCGACACCATGGTCGGCCTGGACAGCCGGCACCTGATCAAGCCGTTGGCCGCTCGCGTGGACCAGTCGCCCATCGGCCCGGTGAGCTGGACCGGCGGGCCACACCGGCAGTTCGGGGTCACGGCGATCCTGTGCGAAGGCGCCGGTGCCATCGACAATCAGGCCGACAACCTGGCCAGCGGGCGGGTAATCATCCGGGCGCTGGCGGAGCACTATCGCGGTACGCGCCGGTGACCGGCGGTCGGGTGTGACCGGATCCTGACACGCCGACCACTGCCGGCGGCGCGAATGCAGTTACAATTGGGCATCCAGACCGATTGCGGGAGCAGACGTCGTGTCACAGCCGCCGAGCCAGCCGCCGCGCACCAATGGCCCTCAGAACGTCTCGCCCTGGCGCGGCGTGGGCATCTGGCCGCTGCTGCTGATGGGTATGGCCGGCGTCATCATCTACACCAACTCCACCGGCGGCGGCGCCCAGCCGAGCAATCTGGAGTACAGCCGCTTTCTCGAACTGGTCGAGCAGGGCCGGGTCGCCGAGGTGACCATCTTCGACCGGCGCCTCGTCGGCGTGATGAAGGACGCGCCGCGCAAGCCCGGCCAGCCGGTGCCCAAGTTCGCGGTCAACCGGCCGAGCGGCGAACTCGAGCAGGGCCTGTTCGAGGCGCTACGCAAGGCCAACGTCAAGTTCGAGGCCCAGCAGACCAGCCAGCTCGTCGGCGCGCTCTACCTGTTCGGCTTCTTCCTGGCCATGTCGCTGGTGCTCATGTACCTGATGCGCCGCGCCAATCCGGCCGAGCGCGCCATGGCCTTCGGGCGCTCCAAGGCGCAACCCTACATCGAACGCGACACCAAGGTCACCTTCGAAGACGTGGCCGGCATCGACGAGCCGAAGCAGGAGCTGCAGGAGATCGTCGAGTACCTGCGCACGCCGGAGAAGTTCCGGCGGCTGGGTGGCCGCATTCCGAAGGGCGTGTTGCTGGTCGGCGCGCCGGGCACCGGCAAGACGCTGCTGGCCAAGGCGGTGGCGGGCGAGGCCAAGGTGCCGTTCTTCTCGATGAGCGGCAGCGACTTCGTCGAGCTGTTCGTCGGTGTCGGCGCCTCGCGCGTGCGTGACTTGTTCCAGCAGGCGCAGCAGCATTCGCCGTGCATCGTGTTCATCGACGAGCTGGACGCGCTGGGCAAGGCCCGCGGTCAATCGCTGATGGGCGGCGGCCACGACGAGCGCGAGCAGACGCTGAACCAGTTGCTGGTCGAGATGGACGGGTTCGACTCCTCGTCGAACGTGATCGTCATGGCGGCCACCAACCGCCCGGAGATTCTCGACCCGGCGCTGATGCGGCCCGGCCGCTTCGACCGCCAGGTGCTGATTCCGCCGCCCGATGTGCGCGGACGCGAGGCCATCCTGCAGGTCCACGTGGCCCACATCAAGCTGGATCCCGAGGTGGACCTGCACCGCGTGGCCGGCCGCACGCCCGGGTTCGTCGGCGCCGATCTGGCCAACGTGGTCAACGAGGCCGCGCTGCTGGCCGCGCGCCGCGAACGCGAGAGCGTCACCTTCGAGGACTTCGACGAGGCTATCGATCGCGTCTCGGTGGGCCTGGAGCGCCGCTCGCAGGTCATGACCGACGAGGAGAAGCGGGTCACCGCCTACCACGAAGCCGGCCACGCCGTGGTGGCCACCTTCTGCCCCGATGCCGACCCGGTCCACAAGGTCAGCATCATCCCCCGCGGCTTCGCCGGCGGCTACACGCAGCTCCTGCCCGCCGACGACCGCCGGCTGGTCACCCGCGCCCATCTGGACGCGCAGTTGACCATGTTGCTGGGCGGCCGTTCCGCCGAGGAACTGGTCCTCGGCGAGATCAGCACCGGCGCCGCGGCGGACATCCGCCAGGTGACCGCGGTCGCCCGCGCGATGGTGGTCGAACTGGGCATGAGCGAGACGCTCGGCCCGGTCAACTACGACGCCGGCGCCCACGCCGCCGACCCGTTCGGCCTGGCCTTCAACCTGGGCCACCGCGTCAGCGAAGCCACGGCCCAACAGGTAGACGCCGAGGTCCGCCGCCTGGTGGACGAAGCGCACCAACGCGCCCAGGCCATTCTGACCGATCACCGCGAGGAACTGGACCGGCTGGTCGAGCGCCTGCTGGAGACCGAGGTGGTCGACCGGGAGGAGCTGGAGCGGCTGTTTGGGCTGGGGGGCGAGGGCGGCGAGGGCTGAGGGCGGGCGTCGCGAAGGACACCCACCGCGCCGGTCGAAATGACGCGGCACTCACCGGGGCGCTGCCGGAGGCGCCGCCGGCGTGACCGCGGCGGTCACGCCCAGGCGGCGGCAGTAGCAGCGCGGTCGGAGGTGGCAGCCCGGACGGGTACTGAAGCGTTTTGCAGCACGGCGCAGCCGGGCGTAGAAGGGGTCTGAACCCAGGCCGGGCGGACCAGGGCCAAGCTGGTCCTCGCTGACGGCGCTACGCGAGCTGGTCGGCTCCAGCGGGTTCGACGAGGGCTGCGCCGACCTGGTCGGCGGCCTGGCCGAGATGTGGGACGAGGCGCACGCGGGCGACGAGGACGCTGACGGCGCAGCGGGCGACGAGTCCGGTACCTGGGCGGCGAAGGCCGGGCGCGAGCGGGAGGAGTTTGGCGGGCTGGATGAGGACGCGTAGCTCGCATTGGATCTGCGGCGTTTAATATCTTGACCACTTTCCGCGATCCTGTGATAGAGTCGTGGTGCCGGACCGGAGGTTCCTATGTTGAGACCCCATCCCGAACCTGCTATCACAGAGCTCGATGTGATCTGCGGGCAACCCGCAGCCGACCTGCTGGCCGACGCCGCACGGGCGGCGGTCGAGCGGCTTGCTGACCAGCCGCTCAGTTGCACCCCGCCTCGGGTCAGACCGGAGCTTCTGGCGCTCTTCTACCCGCAGGCTGTTGCCGACCGGCTGGGTGCCTTGTGCGGATACCGTTGGCTGCGCGGGTCGGACCCGACGCAGGTGGAGGCATACGACTGTGATTTCGCCCATGATGTGCGTGTCCTTCCGCTACTCGTTCAACACAAACGCGACGGAAGCATTGGTGTGACCGCGCGCGGGCAGCGGACCATCGAGGCGATGGCGCGCAACAATTGGCACCTCCTGGGGTCCGGATCGGACTGGCGCCTCTTCCCGGATGAACCAGAGCAGAACGAGCAATCCCGACAGCTTGCCTTCAGAGAGATGCCGGCCGGAACCCGGGCTGCGGTGACCGTGTTCGTTGGCCTCGAACTGAAGAAGCTGATCGACTTCTCCGTCAGCTTCGACGTGCATGCCTTTGTGGCCCACGGCATCTCACGCGACAGGCGACGACTGCTGTTCGATCCCGACCGGTATGAGTTGCTCCATTCCTACTCGACCGACGTGGTGGAGGCGCGGGACAGCGACGGCGAACCAGACTCGTATGCCGCCGACCCGGTTGCACTGGAGCGCGACGAAGCGCTATAATCCCGTACCGGGGCGAGGGGATGAGGCGCCCCCGGAGGCAATGATGGACGTCTTCTGCGCCAGCCGGCTGACGGTTGCTCGGCAGCGTCGGGGGATGACCAAGAGGGCGCTGGCCGACCATATCGGTCTGTCAGCACCTATGGTGACCCATTTCGAGGCCGATACTCGCGCCCCACAGACGCACCAAGCGACGGCGATTGCTCTGGCTCTGGGGTTCCCACTCGGGTTCTTCTTTGCGGAGCCGGTTGCGCTGCTGAAGCCAGAGAACGCGTCTTTCCGGGCGCGCCGTGCGCTGACTGCAGGCGAGCGCGACGCAGGGCTGGCCTGCGGGTCGATCGCTGGATCGATCCTCTCGCCAGCGCTCCGGTCGCGCTTTGTACTGCCGGAGGTCAGTCTGCCTGACCTGTCAGACGTGGAGCCCGAGGCCGCCGCCTCCGAGGTCAGGGCGTCGTGGCGGATGGGAGACCGACCCATTGCCAATGTGGTCCACCTGCTCGAGGCCGCTGGCGTCGAGGTGTACTGCTGGAATGGCTCGTCCGAGCACGTTGATGCCTTCTCGATCTGGCACGCCGGGCTCCCACTGGTGTTGCTCAATCTGCGCAAGGACGCCGGTGAGCGCGGTCGATTTGACGCGGCCCATGAACTTGGTCACTTGGTTCTCCATCGGCATGAGGAGAGGCTCGGCACTCAGCAGCAGGAGATTGAGGCCAACAGGTTCGCCTCGGCCTTGCTGCTACCCAGAGGCCAGTTCCTGGCAGAATGCCCCCGCCGGCCTACTGTCACGGACTTCCTGAGGCTCAAGCCACGATGGGGTGTGTCGGTTGCCGCCCTCGGTCGGCGCGTGCTGGACCTGGGCCTGTGGCGCGAGTGGCAGTACGTCCAGTTCTGTCAGGAGCTGGGCCGCCGTGGGTACCGCACACATGAGCCAGACCCACTGCCAAGAGAGCACTCCCGGCTCCATGAGGTGATATTCGGCAAGATGGCCGAGAAGGGCAGGCGCCCTTCCCAGTTCGCTGCCGAGATCGACCTGCCGGTAGACGTCATGTTCGAACTGTGCCCGCAGTCGATGGCGGTTGAGTCCTTGACGGCGATGCCGTCGCCATCTGACCCACCGTTGCGGCACACTACGGTCCATAGGCATTTGCACGCCGTGTAGCCGGGCGCGCAGGACAACCAGCCCGGCGTCGAATAGGCCCCTCGGTGGGCCCCACCAGGCGCGCCGCCGCTCGACCTGTTCGACGCGGGCGGCGCGTCTACCATTCGGCGAGTCGCCAGCCTGGCGCGCGCCAAGCTGGAGGCCGCCCGACGCCCAGGCCAAAGCGGCGCCGAGCGCCGCACTCCAAAGTGGCCGCCTCGTGGTCGAACGTTGCCGGGGCGCCTCGGCCGATGTTCGGCGCGCGTCGGGCAGGCTCCGGTGGTGCCGGCGGCCGGAGGTCGGGCGCGGTCGCCGACCGCGCCATCCGACCTGCCCCACGGCCGGCTCGGCGAGCCCGCCCGACCGATGTCGCCGGTGCGACACCGGCCGAACCGCTCCGGCCGGGTCCCCTCCACCGGCCCATACCACCAGGGCGGAGTCAAGGTCGCTGCGCTCTACCCGCCAGTCCTGAGGAGCGAGCGCAGCGAGCGTCTCGAAGGGCGGCGCCGAACCGGATCGGTGCCTCGCCGCCCTTCGAGACGGGCGCTCTGCGCCCTCCTCAGGGCTGGCGGGGCATGACTTGGCGCCGCGACTACGACTCTGACCCCGCCCTTGCCCACACCACCTCGCCCTCTACCCATCCCCGCCTCCAAGGCGTATCATGCGCGCGACCGGTTCGACACTGGTCCAAGCCAGACAGTAAGGAAGCAGCTCCATGTCGAAGGTTCGTGTCGCTATTCTGGGTTGTGGCGGGATGGCCGGTGGCCATGCCCGGCGCTTCGCTGCCAACCCCGATGCTCAGGTCGTCGCTCTGTGCGATGTGTCCGCCGACATCGTCAAGGCGTTCTGTGACAACCACCTGCGCGGTGTCGAGCCGCAGCCGGCGTTCTACACCGACCCGGCCGAGATGTATGCCACCGCCAAGCCCGATGCGGTGACCATCGTCACGCCGCACACGCTGCACTTCGAGCACGGGATGCAGGCGCTGGAAGCCGGTTGCCATGTGCTGATGGAAAAGCCGATGGTGACCGACTCCAAGCAGGCCCACAAGCTGGCCGCCAAGGTCAAGGAGACCGGCAAGGTCTTCGTGGTCGGCTACAACACGCCCTGCTCGCCCGAGTTCAAGTACCTGCGCAAGCTGATGCGCAGCGGTGAGCTGGGCAAGCTGGAAGTGGTCTCCGGCTGGCTGTCGCAGGACTGGCGGCGCGGCACCAAGGGTCGCTGGCGGCAGGAACCGGCGCTGTCCGGTGGCGGGCAGATGTACGACAGCGGCGCGCACCTGTTCAACAGCCTGGTCTGGCTGGTCGAACAGGACGTGGCCGAGGTGCAGGCGTTTGTCGACAACATGGACACGCCGGTCGACATCAACGGTACCGTCAACATCAAGTTCGTCGACGGCACGCTGGCCACCATCGCCATCTCGGGCAACTGCTCCGACGCCGGCGCCGGGCTGTTCCTCTGCTTCGCCGACGGCCGCGTGGACATCGATGGTTGGGGCGGCGGCTGGATTCGCGTTTGCAAGCGCGGCCAGGGCCAGCTCAAGTACCCGCTGATCGAGGGCCAGGCCGATTCGCCGATGGACAACTTCATCGACGCCATCCTCGGCCGCGCGGAGCCGCAGACCAGCCCGGTCAACGGCATCATCCAGAGCGAGCTGATGGACGCCATCTACGAATCCGCCCGCACGGGCAAAGTGGTCAAGGTCCGCTAGTGCCGCACCAACGTGGTTGTGGACCAAGCTCCAGCTTGCCCTGAGTAGCGGCGGAGCCGCGTATCGAAGGGCCGCCAGCCGGTGCTGGTCCGGCGATCGCCCCTCGATACGGCGCTACGCGCCTACTCGGGGC
>CAZHGD010000070.1:0-33694 GCA_964531735.1 uncultured Fimbriimonadaceae bacterium
GACGCCACCCCTATTTCGCGCGCGAAATAGGGGTGGCGTCCCGGGTTATTGCGGGGGATCCGAGCTCCGCTACCGCGCGGCGCCACGGGCTCTGAGCAGCTCAACCAGCGCCGTGCGGCGGTACATGGCCGCCACGCGCATGGCCGTGGCACCGCTGGGCAGTCGGACATTGGCGTCGGCGGCGTGCTCCAGCAGGAGCTTGGCACACTCGACGTCGCCGCTATAGCGGGCCAGGACGATCAGCGGCGTGGCGCCATCCTGGTTCTTGGCGTTGACGTCGGCGCCCCGGTCAACCAGCAGCCTCACGGCCTCGATCTGGCCCCGAGTGACGGCGTGATGGAGCGGTGTGCTACCGGTCTTGTCGGCGCCGTTCACCTGGGCGCCCTTGTCGAGCAGCACCTTGGCCACCTCGGCACCACCGTAGCGGGCAGCCTGGTGGAGGGCCGTCAGCTCGCTGTCCGTGCGTGCATCGACTGCGGCGCCGCCCGCGAGCAGCAGTTGCACCACCTCGACGTAGCCGAACCGGGCAGTCAGATGGAGCGGAGTGAATCCCGCCCCCATCCTGGCCATCGGGTCGGCGCCCTTGGCCAGCAGGAGCTGGACCACCTCAGCCGTGCCGGCAAACGCGGCGGCGTGCAGCGGCGTCAGCCCAGTCTGGCCGAACACCTCCTTGAGGTCGGCGCCCTTCTCCAGCAGGCTCTTGGCCTGGTCCACCTGGTTGGTGAAAGCCGCCTTGTGCAGTGGCGGGCACGGCGCACCCCGGGCCACCAGGAGCTGCACCATCTCCCACTGCGTCAGGCTGATCGCCAGGTCGAGCGACGTGAAGCCGCGCTTCGTCGCCACGGCCAAGTTGGCGCCCTTGTCGAGCAGCAGCTTGGCCACCTCGACCTGGCCGGCCTGTGCGGCCAGGTGCAGCGCGGTGGCCCCGAACTCGTTGTCCCTGGAGTTGACGTTGGCACCGCGGCTCAGCAGTTGCCGCACGGTGGCCACGTCTCCGGTGTAGGCCGCCCGGTGCAGCGGCGGCAGGTCACCAGCCCAGAGGCCGGACACCGCCAGCAGCACCGACAGAACGACAGGCACCAAGCGCATCGAGCCGTCTCCTGCACGACCACGGCGAGTTCGTTCGCCGCCTGGCCACGCCGTCCTGCCGCGGCGGGCCGCGCGCTCACCACTCCTTCCGCCAGCACCGCTGCGTGTGCACCAGGCGGAAGCCCATCGACTGGTAGAACGGCTTGGTGGTGCCCACATAGGCCACGCCCGCACCCAGCTCGCCGCAGCGGCGGATGCCCTCCAGTACGGCTGCGCGGCCGAGGCCACGGCGGCGGTAGTCGGGATCGGTGGCCACCGGCTCGACGTAGGCGAAGCGATTGACCGCGTCGAACCACAGGCCGGCGAAGGAGACGAACTCACCCGTCGGCGCTGCGACCACGATGGTCAGGTCGAGCCGGTAGTGGGGGCCAGACTGCATCAGGCGGCGCCCGGCCAGATGGTCCTCGGGTGGCTCGCCCGGGTGGTTGAAGCCGCGGTGCAGCACCCGGTGGACCTGGCGCAGATCGTTGTCGTCGGCCAGGCTCTTCAGGCGGAAGCCCTCGGCCAGCGGGATCGGCCCGAACGGGTGCGTGATGGCCCGCATCGACATCGGGCGGTCATCTTGCCCGGCCAGGCCGAACCCGGCCGCGGCGGCCAGGCCCTCGAACTCGGGATCGAAGTCGTTGATGAACACATCGAGCCGCCGGCTGCCGTCAGGCCGCGTCGCCCACAGGTTGTCCTCGGCATGGGCCAGCAGCTCCGGCTTGAGCCTCTCGTAGCCCGGAGCCAGAGCGAAGAACGCCTCACCCAGCCCCAACTCGTAGGTACACAGAGCGACCAGCCGGCCATCGTCCAGCCACAGGCCGATCCGGTCGGACGCGCTCTGGTCGAGCCAGGCGTGGGTCCGCGCGTACTCCCACACCGGCTGGAACCAGTTGCCATCGCGGTTGCCCGGCTGGTACAACCGGGTCAGGAAGTCGGACACCAACGCAAAGTCGGAGTCGGGGTCATAGGGACGGGTGGTCATGTCGTCGCCTCGAGCTCGCGACGCATTGTAGCCGTTGGTGGGCGGCGGTGGGGCGTGGCGGTGGAGACCGTTATGGACTTCGAAGAACGCATGCGCGAGGCGACGGCGGCGCTGGCCGGCAATCGCCTGGGGGAGGCGGTGGCCTTGCTGTCGGCGTGCTGCGATGACCGGCCCAACGAGGTGGAGCCGGCCTTGCGGCTGGGCCAGGCCCACGCCCGCATGAAACACTGGGACGAGGCCGAGCATTGGCTGCGAGAGGCCCGCCTGCTCGATCCGGAACGGGCCGAGACCCACTACCTGCTGGGCGGCGTGTACGAGTGTACCCGGCAGCTCGACCTGGCCGAGACGGAGTTGGCGCGCGCCGTGGAGCTACAGCCGGACTCGCGGGCGGCCCACCGCGCCTTGGAGCGCGTGCAGTCGCAGCGGGTGACGGTGGGCCAGCCGCACGCACCGGCCGGCGAGGCCGACGGCGGCGAGGAGCTCTGGGACCTGGAGGACGAGGCCACCACGCCGACGCGCGTCGCCGAGCACCCCCCTGGCGACCTGGCCGAGTTGGCCGGGGCCGACGATGACGAACCGGTCAGCACCGCGCCGGCCACGCCTTGGGAACGCGGCGGGCCGTTGCCGGTCGTCACGCAGTCGACGGCCGAGGAGATCACCGCGCGCATCGAGCGCGACCGCGATGTCTGGCTGCGTCTGCGCCACTGCTCGGTCGCCTCGGCGCTGGAACTGATCCTGCTGCCGTTCTGCCTGCTCAACCTGCCGCTGGGCATGGTCATGTTCCTGTTCGGCGGGTCGGTGAGCGGCAGCCTCGGGCGCGGCCTGCTGGTCGGCCTGGTGCAGTGGATCGTGGTGCCGATCGCGGTCGCCATCGGCGTCGCCATCGCCGTGTCGGTCCACAACCTGGCGGCGCAATGGTGTGGCGGCATCCGCATCATGACGAACATCGACGGTTCGTGGTACGCGTTCCGTCGCATCAACGGCGTCACCTTCGCCATGCACATGACGGCGGTGAACGTGGTGGTCATGTTCGTCAACATCGTCTTCTCGGCGCTGGTCAGCGGCTCACTGGCCAACAGCCTGCGCGCCGCGGCGCCGTTCGCCGAAAGCGCGCCGGTGCTCGGCGTGCTGTTGTTGCCGCTGCTCTACTTCGCCTACAGCCTGCTGCTGGCGGGCATCTACAACCTGGTCGCCAACTTCACCGGCGGGGTGCTGTTCGAGGTCGCGCTGATCCCGGCCGGCGTCCAGGTGCGGCGATTCGAGCTGGCGGCGACCGCGCTCACCGGCGCCTTGGTCAGCGGCCTGTTCTGGCTACCCTACCTCATCCTCTGGCTGGGCCTGGCGCTCATCCGGCTCGGCTCGCTGGGCCTGACGCTGCACATCTTCGCCTGGCTCTGTCTGTTGACCTGGTTGGCCAACGCCATCTGGGTGGGCTGCTACAATCTGGTGGCCAACTGGAACTGCGGCTCCGGCCTGCTGCTGACCTTCGACGAGCACTAGCCCAGGTGGTGCGGTTAAGGTGCGGTAACGCCTCTGCCGCAGGACAATGGAACCGCGTCGAGTACCCGACGTCGAGGTTCACCAGACGGCAGAGGAGCAGACCATGTGCAGACGGCTGATCATCCTGGTGCTGGCGCTGGCACCGGTGCTCCCGGTGGCGGCCGAGGTCGACCATGGCGTCTTCAGCCGGGTCCTCGCCCGCCACGTTGCCGATGGCCGCGTGGCCTACGGCCGCCTGCGCGGCGACACCGACTTCAGCGCCTATCTCCAGGCGCTGCAGAACGCCACGCCCGCCGACCTCGACACCGACGCGCGACGCAAGGCGTTCTACCTGAACGCCTTCAATGCCTGCGTGCTGAAGGGCGTGATCGACCACTGGCCGGTGACGCAGGTGGTCAAGGTGCCGGGCTTCCTCGACCGCCTCAAGTACCGCCTGGCCGGTCGTGAACTGACGCTCGACCAGATCGAGAACGAGATCCTGCGGCCGATGGGCGACCCGCGCGTCCACGCCGCACTGGTGAACGGCGCGCGGAGTGCGCCGCGGCTGCGCGAGGAGGCCTACCTGTCGGCCCGGCTGGACGCGCAACTGGACGACCAGGCGCGGCGCTGGGTCAACGACGCCCAGCGCAACCGGCTGGACCGGGCCGGGCGGAAGCTGGCGCTGTCGAAGGTCTTCGACTGGTACCGCACCGACTTCGAGCGCGTCGGCGGCGCCGCCGGCTTTGTCAAGCAGTACGTCACTGCCGATGCCGACCGCGCCTGGCTCGGGACCGGCGACTACCAGATCGAGTACCTGCGCTTCAACTGGGAGATCAACGCTCAGTGAGGCACCTGCTCGGCTTGGTCCTGCTCGGCGGCCTGGTGCCCGTGCTGGCCGCGGCGCCGGTGCGCGAGATCGACGTCCGCGTGCCGATGGGTCCGCGGGGCGGCGAAGCGGTGGCGGTGCGGATCGCGGTGCCGGCTCAAGCCCGCTATGGCCACGAGGCCCCGATCGTCATCCACGTCCCTGGCGGCTGGGGACCAGGGCGACTCGACGACCTGCAGGCCCCGCTGGCGGCCCTCGGGTTCATCGAGCTGCGGTTCCGATTCGTCGGTGCCGACACGCGTGGCCCCTTGGCGACGGCCTCGCTGGCCCGCGTGATCGCGTTCGCCGGCGGCGACGCGGTGACCACCGATCGGCAGACCTTGGCCGGACTGGCGCAGCCGCTGGTGCCGCTGTCGCGGCAGGTGGGTCTGCTGGGCTGGAGCAACGGCGGCAACAGCGCGGTGCTGGCGCTGGCCGAGCACGACGACGACACGCGCGGCGTGGCCTGGGTGGCCACTTGGGAGAGCCCGGTGGGCGACGGTGCGCCGACGGCGTTGCTGGGCGACCGGCGCAGCGGCCCGAACCGGGCCTATGACGCGACCACCGGGCGCCTGGACCTGTCGACGCTGGCCTGGGAGGCCCGCCTGCCGGTGCGGCTGTTCGGCGGGCAGGACGGGCCCGCCGGCGGGCTCTACCTCGACCTCGACCGCAACGGCCGGGCCTCCGCCGCCGACGTCGTGCCCAGCGCGTTGGCCGCGCCTGCCGAGGCCGACCGTGTGCGGTTCGCCTACCCCATGGTGTTGCTGGCCGAGGCCGAGCGCCGCCGCCTGCTGCCGGCACCGTGGCCCGACCATCTGTTGCCGTCCGACGAGGCGACCGAGTTCTGGCGCCGGCGCAACGCCGCCGGCCGGTTCCTCGAAGCCGTGGTCAACCGGCCCGAGTTGCTGACCATGGTCCTGGGCAGCACCGAGGACCACGTCCAGGCCGCCGCGGATCACCCGCACGTGTTCGCCACCTATGACGGTTGGCGCCAGGCCAAGGCCCAGTGGGTCCGGCTGAACCCGGACCGGCACTACCTGGCCACGGTCACCGGCGCTCGCCCGGCCGACGTGGTGGCGACGCCCGCCGGCGAGGCGCTCGACCGCTCGCAGTTGGTCGAGCATCTGGTGCCGCTGAGGTCGTGCTTCCCGGCGCAGCTTGGCGCGGCGGCTGCCGCGGAACTGGCCGACCGCGTCCACGCGAGCAACTGGGCCGCCGAACTGACGGGCTTGCTGGCGCCCACCCCGGCCGTCCCGGCGTTCCGGCCGCGCTGACGAGTTGCCGCGCGGCACCGGTTTGTGGTACCGTCCCGCCGGGCCGCCTGAGGCCGTGGAGTCTGCCGTGCAAGCCGTCCACCTCTTGCTGCTGGGTGCGGTTGGTCTGGCCGCCGGAGCCGAACCGCCCGCCGGCCTCCGACGCTCCGAGGTCGTGTTCATGGGCGCCAAGGAGCCGGGCATCTACCAGGCCTATGGCGCCACCATGGTGAGTTGGGGCGGCCAGGCGCGCCAGGACACCCCGGAAGCCGTGGCCGACTTCGTCAAGCAGCGGATCGAGCCGGCGCACCAGCTGAAGCTGCGCTACTGCCCGGGGCTGGCGTTCCGGACGGCCTTCGCCGGCATGATCGAGTTCGACGCCAGGTTCGCGGACTCCATCACGCGCGACCTCGACGGCCGGCCGATCAACGTGCCGTGGCTGTGGGACCACAAGCACCAGGAGAAGCGCTCGGGCCAGGTCCATCCCGCGTACTGGTTCTGCACCAACGCACCGGGCTATCAGGCCTACCTGCGCGACCAGACCAAGCGCGCCGTCGTCGGCCATGCGGACGGCCTGCACATCGACGACTACGGCGGCACCTCCGGGTGTCCCGGTGGCTGTTTCTGCCCGTACTGCCTGGTGGCGTTCACCGCCTGGCTCAAGCAGAACGCCACGCCGGCCGAGTTGCAGGCCGCCGGCATCGGCAGCCTGGACGGCTTCGACTATGCGCAGTTCCTGAAGAGCCGCGGCGTCACCGCCGACACGGTGCGGCAGAAGCGCTGGACGCTGCCGCTCAACGGGCTGTACGAGACCTTCCAGGTCCGCGCCAGCCGCGACTTCGTGGCGTCGATCCGGCGTTACGCCGAGGGCTTGCGCGGTGGGCCGCTGCTGCTGAGCGTCAACTCCAGCGCGTCCAGCGCGGGCAGCCTGGTCATCGCGCCGGTGATCGACTACTTCTGCGGCGAAGTGGGCCACCATGCCGACCGCGAGCAGGTGCCGGATGAGCCGGTGTTCGTCTACAAGATGACCGACGCGCTCGGCAAGGGCTCGGCCTGCACCGCCGACGGCTGGGACTGGGCCTTCGTGATGGCGCAGAAGCGGCCCGGCCTGGTGCGCACCTGGATCGCCCAAGGCTATGCGTTCGGTCACAGCCTGATGGCGCCGCACTACCAGTGGGCCTACACCAAGGAGAAGGGCACCCACTGGTACCAGAGCCAGCCGAGCGACTACGCGCACCTCTATCGCTTCGTCCGCGAGCACGCCGATCTGTTCGACGGCTACGACTCCGTCGAGACGGCCGCGGTGCTGTACAGCAACCCGGCCTTCCGGCGCTGGAAGCGCACCGCGATCGGTGCTTGCGGCCTGCTCACTCGCCTCAACGTGCCGTTCGGCCTGGCCCTGGCCGGCGACCACTGGCTCCCCAACCGGCTCAGCGCCGACACGTTGCAGCACTACCGCGCCATCGTGGTACCCGAACCGACCTTCCTGGAGGGCGAGCAGCAAGCGGCCCTCGCCGCGGTGGGCGACCGCGTGGTCACCTGGCCCGAGAAGCCTGACGCCGCAGCGGAGAAGCAAGCCGCCGACCGGTTGCGCGCCCTCTGCGGCGCGCCGCTCGAGGTGAAGGGCGCCGCTGGCGTGGTGGCCGTGGCGCGCGTGAAGCGCGGCGCGGCTGCGGCCCCGGCCGTCGTGCATCTGCTCAACCGTGGCTACGTTGGCGCCAAGGACGAGGTCAAGGCGCGGACCGGCTTCACCTTGCAGGTGGCCAACGCGACCTACGGGCGAGCCTTCACCCGCGCCATGCTCCACGCACCGGGCGAGCCGTCGCGCGCGCTGAACGTGAGCCGCGCCGGTGACAGCACCGTGGTCGCCGTCGATCGTCTGGGCCTCTGGGCCGTGCTCAAGCTGGAGTAGCCACACCACGTCGACCGGCCCAGGGCAGATTGGCGCTTGCCTTGGGCCGGATTCGTTGTAGCGTTGGGGGTCATCATCTGTTGGGAAGTCACCATGAAGTCCGTCGAGTTGTCCGAGTTGGCCGTCCTGCTGCACCCGCATGACGACGTGGCCGTGGCGCGCCGTGACCTGCTGGCCGGCACGCGGCTGACCTGGCTGACCACCGCAGTCACCGTCGGCCAGGACGTGCCGGCCGGCCACAAGCTGGCGCTCAGCCCCGTGGCCACCGGCCAGCCGGTCCGCAAGTATGACCAGGTCATCGGCTATGCCACGCAGGACATCCGGCCCGGTGACTACGTCCACCTGCACAACCTGGGCTTCGGCTCGGGCGAGGTGGCCCATGACCTGGCCGTCGGCAGCGCCGTGCGCCCGGTGGCGGTCCTGCCGGTGGAGCAGCAGGCCACCTTCGAGGGCTACCTGCGCGCCGACGGGCGCGTCGGCACGCGGAACTACCTGGCCGTCGTCGCCACGGTCAACTGCTCGTCCGGCGTGGCCCACGCCATCGCGCGCCGCTTCGACGACGTGGCGCGGCAGCAGCCCAACCTCGACGGCGTGCTGGCGCTGACCACCAAGGGCGGCTGCGGCGGCAAGCCCGGCTGGGAGACCGAGTTGTTCCAGCGGACGCTGGCCGGCTTCGCCAAGCACCCGAACGTGGCCGCCTACATCGTGGTCGGCCTCGGCTGCGAGGGCAACCAGATGGCCGAGTTCATCGAGACCGGCGGGCTCCTGCGGCTCGATGTCGGCCCGTATGACCGACCACCGACCATCGTCATGCAGGAGGTGGGCGGGACGCAAGCGGCCATCGACCAAGGCGTCCGCGCCATCGAGGCGCTGATCCCGGCGGCGGCCGCCTGCCGCCGGACCACGCAGCCGGCCAGCCGCTTGACGCTGGCCCTGGAGTGCGGCGGCAGCGACGCGCTGAGCGGCATCACCGCCAACCCGGCGGTGGGCGCCTGCGTCGATGAACTGGTCCGCCACGGCGGCACCGCGGTGCTCGGTGAGACGCCGGAAGTCTACGGCGCCGAACACCTGCTGACCCGCCGCGCGGTCAGCCCGGCCGTGGCCGACAAGCTCATGGAGCGCATCGCGTGGTGGAAGCACTACACCGCCACCAACGGCTTCAGCATCGACAACAACCCTGCCCCGGGCAACAAAGACGGCGGCCTGACCACCATCTTCGAGAAGAGCCTCGGGGCCGTGGCCAAAGCGGGCACCACGCCGCTGCAGGCGGTCTACGAGTACGGCGCGACGGTCGCGCCGAGCAGCGGCCTGGTCCACATGGACACACCCGGCTATGACCCGGTGGCCACCACCGGTCAAGTGGCGGGCGGCTGCAACCTGGTGGCTTTCACGACCGGCCGCGGGAGCTGCTTCGGGTTCAAGCCGGCGCCAGTGCTGAAGATCGCCACCAACACCTCGATGTACGAGCGTATGCGCGCGGACATGGACATCAACGCCGGCACCATCTTCGACGGTCAGCAGACCGTGGCCGAAGTCGGCCAGGCCATCTTCGAGCGCCTCCTGCGCCTGGCCAGCGGCGAGGCGAGCCGGAGTGAGGCTCAGGGCCTGGGTGCCGACGAGTACAACCCCTGGGTCATCGGTTGCACGATGTGAGGCAAGAGACGTGATGCTACCGGCTGAAGCGCTGATCTTCGATATGGACGGTCTGTTGCTGGACACCGAGACGCTGTACGTCAAGGCGTTCCAGAAGGTCGTGGCACCGTTCGGCCATGTCGTGGTCCTGGAGACCTACGCCGACTGGGTCGGGCGGCAGGTCACCTACGACGACTTCCAGGCGCTGTACCCGTGTCCGCTGACTGAAGAGGAGGCCTTCTCGCAGATGCGGACCGAGTTCGCGCGGCTGGTCGAGGAGGAACTGGCCCTCATGCCGGGCGTGCTGGACTTCCTGGACGGGGCCGGCGCGCGCTACCCCAAAGCCATCGCCTCGTCCACCCGCAAGCCGACCATCGAGCAGCATCTGCGCCAAGCCGGTCTGCTGGACCGGTTCCAGGTGATCGTCTCGGGCCGCGACGTGCCGCGCGGCAAGCCCGCGCCGGATGTCTACCTGGCCGCCGCCGAACAGCTCGGTGTGGCCCCGGAGCGCTGTGTGGTGTTCGAGGATTCGCACCACGGCATCGCCGGCGGGCACGCCGCCGGCATGCGCACGGTGGCCATCCCGACCGAACTGACCGCGATGCGCGACTTCTCGCTAGCCGATCTCATCGTCAAACGGCTCGATGAAGTCACCGCCGTCTGGCTCAACGGAGCGGCCTGAGCCGACCGGGCGGCCGCCGCGACCGGCGAGCGTGCGCCAGACTCGCCGCACGAACCGCAGGTCGTCACGCGCGATGTGCAACCGGTCACCCGGCGAGGCGGCCAGCGCGCCGTCACCGAAGCTGAACAGACCGTCGAAGCCAGCCTCGAACAGCCGCTGCAGCCAGGCGCTCCACGGCGTCAGGCCCTGACCGGCCAGCGCCGGCCGGGTGGACCAGAGGTGGACATTGCCAGCGCCGACCTGCGACACCCAGCGGTAGTTGGCCAACGCCACACCACCGACCGGCGGCAGCGGCATCCGCCACAGCCAGTGCCCGTGCTCGCCATCGCGCCAGCGCGGCACCTGGTCCGGCGCCAGCATCGCGGCCACCCAGCGCGGGTCGGTGCCGGCCAGTTCGCGCGCCAGCTCGGGCACCTCGCCGAACCGCGAACCGGCGTGGTTGGGCACCAGGACGGCCACCTCGTGGCGTTGCGCCACGGCCACCAGCTCGGCGAACGGCGCCTCCGCGGGCCCTTCGTCCACCGTCCAGGGCGCCGTCCGCAACTGCCGACACCCGCTGCCCTTGGCCACGCCGGCCCAGGCACTCAGCCGCTCGGGCACACAGGTGTCGGTGGTGATCAGGCCCACGGGCGCGCCCTCGGCCCGGAGCACCTCGATGGCGCGGTGGTCCTCGTCACGCGGCAGGCCGCGCACCGTCAGGTCGATCCCGTCGAAGCCGAGTTCCAGCGCCAGCGCCGCCAACTCGACGGGATCGCACTCCGGGAACAGGGCACTGACCAGCAGCGAGGTCATGCCGGCTGCTCTGTGGCCTCAGCGGCCGTCGGCGCCGCCGTCGGCACCTCGATCAGCGGTATCTCGTGCGCGGCGCGGATACGGTTCTCGATCTCGATGGCCAGGTCCGGATGCTGGTCCAGGAACTCGCGGGCCTTCTCACGGCCCTGACCCAGACGCTCTTCGCCGTAGTTGAACCAGGAGCCGCTCTTCTTGACGATGTCGAGGACGACGCCGAGCGCCAGCAGCTCGCCGGCGCGCGAGATGCCATGGCCGTAGATGATCTCGAACGGCGCCTCACGGAACGGCGGCGCCACCTTGTTCTTGACCACCTGCGCGATGTGCTCGCCGCCGATCACCTCGGTGCCTTCCTTGAGGTTGTTCACCTTGCGCGTCTTGATGCGGACGCTGCTGTAGAACTTCAGCGCGCGGCCGCCGGGCGTGGTCTCCGGCGAGCCGAACATGACGCCGATCTTCTCGCGAATCTGGTTAATGAACACCGCCACCGTGTTGGAGCGGTTGAGCGAGCCGGCCAGTTTGCGCATGGCCTGCGACATCATGCGCGCCTGCAGGCCGACGAACTGGTCGCCCATTTCGCCCTCGATCTCGGCCTTCGGCGTCAGCGCCGCCACCGAGTCGATGACCACTATGTCGACCGCGCCGCTGCGCACCAGGACATCGGCAATCTCGAGCGCCTGCTCGCCGTTCTCCGGCTGCGAGACCAGCAGCTCGTCGATGTTCAGCCCCAGCTTGCCAGCGTAGACCGGGTCGAGGGCGTGCTCAGCATCGATGATGGCGCCGACCCCGCCGCCCTTCTGCGCTTCACCAATCATGTGGAGCGCCAGGGTCGTCTTGCCCGACGACTCCGCGCCGAACAGCTCGATGATGCGCCCGCGCGGTATGCCGCCCACCCCGAGCGCAATGTCCAACGCCAAGGACCCGGTCGGGATCACCGATACCCGCATGTTGGGCTTCTCACCCAACCGCATCACCGCGCCATCGCCGAACTGCTTGGCGATCTGCCCCAGCGCCACGTCCAGGGCCTGCTTGCGCTTGCCGTCCCGTTGCTCCGTGCTCATCTGGCGCTCCCTGCCCGTCGCCGGTCGGGCCACCACCATCTGGGGTGCCCGGTCGCGTTCTGCGTGCCCGACGGCGCGCCGCCGATTATACGCGAGCCACTGCACCCGCGCAAGCGCTCTGCAAACATTTTTTCGCGTAGGCGGGCGGCGGCGGCCGATGTAGAATGCGGACACCACACCACACCGCCGCAGGCCGGCCGGAGGAACGCTGCGCCATGACCCTCGATCCCACAGGGACCGACACCACACACCCGCCCCGACAGCACGCCATCACCTTCCGCGCCGTACTCCTCGGCCTGCTCCTCATCCCACCGAACGTCTACTGGTGTCTCCAAGTGGAGGGCATCTGGCACAGCGGCCATCCTTCGGCGCTGAGCCTGTTCTGGAACGTCATCTTCACCATTCTGGTGCTGGTCTGGCTCAATCTGCTGGTCAAACGGGTCGCGCCGCGGTGGGCACTGCACCAGGGCGAGTTCCTCGTCATCTACATCCTGCTCTACATGGCCACCGCCCTCGCCGGGCATGACTCGCTGCAACTCCAGTTGCCCTCGCTGGCCATGCCCTGGTACTTCGCCAACGAATCCAACAAGTACGCGGTGCTGCTGCAACCCTACCTGCCGAAGTGGCTGACGGTCAGTCGCGAGGCCGTCATCAAGCCGTTCTTCGAAGGGCATTCGTCGCTCTTCTGGCAAGGCCACTGGCGCTTCTGGGTCATCCCCATCTTCTGGTGGACGCTGTTCATCGCCGCGCTCGGCCTGGTGCTGATCTGCCTCAACGTGTTCGTGCGGCGGCAGTGGACCGAGAACGAGAAGCTGTCCTACCCCATCATCCAGTTGCCGTTGGCGCTGACCGAAGGCGGCGGCCAGGGCTCCTTCTTCACCAACCCCTACTTCCTCGGCGGGTTCCTGGCAGTCGCCGCTCTGGACGTGGTCAATGGGCTCAGCCGCGGGTTCATCCCGGCGCTGCCCTATCTCGATGTCCGGCACGAGCAGCACCGCCTGGACACGTTGTTCACCAGCTTCCCCTGGAACCGCATGGGCTCCGTGCCCATTCCGTACTATCCGTTCCTGATCGCGCTCGGGTTCTTCCTGCCGCTCGACCTGTCGTTCTCCATCTGGTTCTTCTACCTGTTCCAGAAGCTGCAACTGGTCGGCGCGGCCGTGGTCAACCTGTCGGACATGCGCGAGTTGCCCTACCCCATTGAGCAGGCTACCGGCGCGCTGTTCATGCTGTGCGCCTACACGCTCTGGCTGGGCCGGGCTCACCTGGCGAGCGTCGTACGCACGGTGATCGGCTTCGGCCAGCGTCTGGACGATCGTGACGAGCCGGTCAGCTACCGGACGGCTACCGTCGGGCTGGCGCTCGGGTCGGCGTTCCTGTTCTGGTTCTCGCGTCAGGCCGGCATGTCGCCCGGGGTGATCGTCGGCTTCTTCGTCTTCTACGCGGTGATCGCGTTCACCATCACGCGGATGCGCGCCGAGCTCGGTCCCCCGGCGCACGAACTGGTCGGCATCAACTCCATGCGGTTCCTGATCTCGCTGCAGGGCGCCGACGCGCTCGGGCCGCGCAACCTGATCATGTACCCGCTGTACTACTGGTTCACCGGCCGCGGCTACCGCACGCAGATCATGCCGCCGATGATGGAGGGCTTCAAGATGGCCGAGCGCGCCGGGGTCAGCGCGCACGGCCTGGGCTGGATTATGCTGCTCGGCCTGTATGTGGGTGGCATCACCGTGTACATCATCGGCGTCCAACTGTCCTACGCGAACTCCAGCAGCTTCAACGGCATGGTCAGCCACAACCACGGGCAGATCCAGCAGGCGGCCGGCTGGATCGCCGGCGCCTCGCGGTTCGAGCGGACCATGAACGTGCCGCGCTTGCTCTTCATCGCCGGCGGCATGGGCTTCACGGGCCTGCTGATGGCCATGCGACTGCAGTTCCTGAAGTGGCCGTTCCATCCGGCCGGCTATGCGCTGAGCATGGCCTTCGGCGTGGACTACTACTGGATGTGCATCCTGATCGCCTGGGCGCTGAAGTCGCTGGTGCTCCGCTACGGCGGCTATGGCCTCTACCGCCGAGTGCTGCCGATGTGTTACGGTGTCCTGTTGGGCGAGTATGTGGTCGGGGCCTTCTGGAGCGTGCTCAGCCTGTTCCTGCACCGACCGATCTACGACTTCAGCCCGGGCTAGCGCCGCGTGGAAGGAGCGACGTGCATGGAGGCGCGGACTTTGCGACAGTGGGCCGGCTTGACGCCGCCGGCCAGCCTGCCAACGACCGGCACGGCGGTGGTGTTCATCGACCTGCAGATGGACTACTTCACGCCAGGCAAGCTGCTCATCCCCGATGGCGACGCGGTGATCGCCAATGCCGTGCGTCTGCGTGACTGGGCGGTGGCCAACGGGTGGCCCGTCGCCCATGTGCAGCAGATGGCACCGGCCACCTCACCGCTGTTCGCCGCGGGCTGCGCCGGCGGCGAGTTCCACCCGGCCATGGCGCCACGCCCCGGTGAACGCCTCGTACCCAAGACGCTGCCGAGCAGTTTCCAGCGCACCGAGCTGCACGAGTGGCTGCAGGCGCACGGCGTCACGACGCTGGTGTTGGCCGGGCTGATGACGCACATGTGCGTGGAGACCACCGCCCGCGACGCGCTGCCGCTCGGCTATGCGGTCATCGTCGTGGCCGATGCCTGCGCCACGCGCGACCTGCCGTCACCGAGCGGTGGCGTCCTGACGCATGAGCTGGTCCACCAGGTCGCGTTGGCGGAGCTGGCCGACCGCTTTGCGGACGTGCTGACCACCGCCGCGGTGCTCGCGCTGCCCTTGGTCGACTGAGGCCGCCTACCCGGAGAGACGCGATGAAACGGTCGGAGATCAACGCCCTGATGGGCGAGGCTTGGGACTTCTTCGAGCGCTACTCGTTCCGCCTGCCGGTCTGGGCGGCGTGGTCGCCGGCCGACTGGGCAGCGGCCGGCAACGAGGCGGCCGAAGTCGCCCGGCACCAACTGGGCTGGGACATCACCGACTTCGGGCGCGGCGACTTCGCGCGCCTGGGCCTGCTGCTGTTCACCATCCGCAACGGTCGGCTCGACCATCCGGTCACCGTGAAGCCCTACGCCGAGAAGATCATGATCGTACGCGAGGGCCAGGTCACGCCGATGCACTTCCATCACCACAAGACGGAAGACATCATCAACCGCGGTGGCGGTCGCCTGGTGATCGAGCTGTGGAACGCCGCCGCCGATGACCGGCTGGCCGACACGATGGTCGAAGTGTCGCTCGACGGCCTCCACCACCGTCTGGCCGGCGGTGAGCGCGTGGTCCTCGAACCCGGGTGCAGCATCACCTTGCCGCCGCGGCTGTACCACGCGTTCTGGGGCGAGCCAGGTGCCGGCACCGTCCTGGTCGGCGAGGTGTCGGCGGTCAACGACGACGCCACCGACAACCGCTTCCTCGACCCCGTCGGGCGGTTCCCGGCCATTGTGGAGGATGAGCCGCCGCGGCACCTGCTGTGCACCGAGTACCCGGCGCACCTGTCGGCGGCGCCCCGATGAGCGCGGTCCGTTGGCTGGCCGGCCTGCTGGCGCTCGCGGGCCTGGCCTGGGCCGAGCCAGCCGCGCCCACCGCGCCGCCCAAGCCGGTTGAGCCGACCAAGCCCGCCAAACCGGCGGAGCCGGCCGAGCCCGTCAAGCCGATGGGCCCGACCGCGGCGCGGTCGGCGCGCTATCGTCTGCTGCACGCCTGTCCCGAACTGGGCGAGGCGCAGGTCTATGTGAACGGCCAGAAGGTCGAGCCGGCACCGATCTACGGCCAGTTGACGCCGTACCAGACGCTTCGCGCCGGGGTCCACAACTTCAAGCTGCAGGCTGCCAAGTCGCCGCAGGTGCTCGACGACCGTGACGCCACGCTCGACGCCGGTGCCGACTACACCATCGCCATCGTCGGCACGGCCAAGGCGCCGGCCTTCCTGCGCCTGCTGGACCGGCGGCCCGAGGCCGACCCGCGCGGGCACCTGCGCGCCGTGAACCTGGTCGCCGACGGCCCGGCCGTGGCCGTGCGGCCAGTCGGCGACCCGGTGCTGGCCAGACTCGGGTTTGGCCAGGCGATGCGTCCGGTGCCGGTCGGACCACTGGCGGCGCGGTATGTCTTCGAGGCCGCCGGCCGGGATGCGCCGCTGACGCAGACCGAGGAGACCACGGTCAGCCGTGGCCACACGATGACCTTCTGGCTGATCGGCCGGATGGGCGGACAAGGCCCCGCAGCCGTGCGCGTGCTGGCCGACCAACAAGCTTGGCCGGCGCCCGAAGCGTATGACCCACGGCCCGGCGAGCTGCTGCCGCAGCCGGCCCCGCCACCGGTCACGCGCCTGCGGGTGCTGCATGTCGCACCGGGCGGACCGGCGCTCGACGGGCAACTCGACGGGCGCCTGCTGCTGCGCGGACTGGCCTATGGCGAGGTGACCGACTACGTGCCGGTCGAGCCCGGTCGCCGTCGCCTGCAACTCACTGCCGGCGGCCGACCGCTGGCCGCGGCCGAGCTCGATCTGCAGGCCGGCACGCCTCACACCGCGCTGATCATCGGCAAGCCGGGCCAGGTCTCGGTCTGGTTCCTGACCGACGACGCCGGCGACGCTCCGGCCGCGCGGGTCCGCGTCGTACACGCGGCGCTGGGCCTGCGTGAGGTCACCGTTAAGTTGGGCGGGACCACCCCGCTGGTGGATCGGGTCGGCGAACTGCTATACTCCGCCTACGTGTCGTTGCCGGACGGCGCCAACCCGCGCCAGATCGCCCTGCACCGACCGGGTGAGGACACTGTGCTCAAGGCCGCTGCGCTGTCACTGACACTGGGGAGCAGCTACACGCTGGTGGTGATCGGCACCACCGACCCGGCTTGGCCCGATGCGGCAGTGGGTCTGCGGTTGCTGAAGGATGGGTGAGTAAGCGTGTCGCATAGTCTGCGAGCCGCCATCAGCACCTTTGTGATGATCCTGCTGTTGGCCGGCGCGCTATCGTACTCCGGCTTCAGCATGGCTCGCGAGCGGCTCGCTGACGAGTTCGCCGAAGAGCAGTACCTGATCAGCCTCTACACGGCCCGCCACTTGCAGAGCAAGTTCGACACCGCCGGTCTGTGCCTGCACGTGCTTGGGCACCGGCTGGTCGACCCGGAGGCGCCGGCGCGCCTCGGCGAGAGCGAGGCTCTGGCCCACGAGACGGACCTCGTGCAGGCGATGCTCGACCAGCGCCAGGCGACGTTCTTCGTCAGCGATGCCGGCGGTCAGTTGGTCCAGTTGGGCGGCGCCCGACAGCGCCCGCCGGTGGCCACGGTCTCGGCCACGCTGGCGCGCGTCGTACGTTCACACCGCACCGCCGCCGAGTTGTTCCGGGCCGACGACGGCTCGCCGCGGCTCCTGGTGATGCAGGAACTCGAGGAGACCACCGCCGACGCCGGCGTGGCCACCGGCGTCGTGCTCGACCTGCGCTGGCTGCTGCGCCCGCCATCGCAGGACAAGCGCACGCCCAACGACATCATCCTGGTCGACCCGGCGAACCTGGTGGTCCTGGCGTCACTGACCGGCCTGCGCGAAGGCCTGCGCCTGTTCGACCTGTACCGCACCGAGACCGAGGCCCTGCGCCATGCGGTGACCCGCATGTCGAGCGGTCGCGAGCGCGATGCCTGGCGGCTGGTCGGCACCGAAAGCGGGCGGCCGGAACGCTATCTGGTGGGTGTCCAGGGCCTGGCGCTCGGCGACCGCAAGCTGGCCGTGATGGCGGGCATCGCGCGACGGCACATGGTCGAGCGGTTCTTCAATCGCATCGCCCGCTGGATCGTGCTGATCGGGCTGATCACCTTGCTGTCGTCGGTGGCCATGGCCTCGTTGGTCCTCCAGACCAACAACCGCGCTCGCGACGACCGCCGCCGCAGCGAGGAACGGAACGCGCTGCTGCGCATCAGTCAGGCGCTGTTCGCCGAACACGGCGTCTCCGAAGTGCTGCGGCGCATCACCAACGAGGCGGTCGACCTGTTCCGTTGTGACGGCGCCACCATCGCGCTGCTCGATGAGACCGATGACACGCTGGTGTTCCGCTGTGTCTCCTCGCGCGACCCGGCCACCGCCGAACGACTGACCGGTCTGCGCCTGCCGCGCGACCAGGGCGTGCTCGGCTGGGTGGTCACCCACGGCGAAGCCGCGCGCGTGGATAACGCCGCCGACGACCAGCGCTACTCGCGCAGCGTCGACGAGGAGACCGGCAAACGCACCATGGCGCTGCTCTGCGCGCCGCTCACCGACGAGAAGGGCCGGCCGTTCGGCGCCATCGAACTGGTCAACCACATCGACCACCCGTTCGCGGCCAATGACCTGCCGCTGTTGCTGTCGCTGGCAGCCACGGCGTCGGCGGCGTTGGAACGAGCGGTGTTCCTGGAGCGCCAGGCGGAGCAGGACCGCCTACAGCGCGAGTTGGACATCGCGGCCACGGTGCAGCGCAGCCTGCTGCCGCAGAGCTTCCCGGAGTTGCCGGGCTTCGAGGTCGCCGGCGACAATGACCCGGCCCGCGAGGTCGGTGGCGACTTCTACGGCTTCGTGCCCGTCGACGACAACCACCTCGGCGTGGCCATCGCCGATGTGGCCGACAAGGGCCTCGGCGCGGCCATGTTCATGGTCATGTGCCACAGCCTGCTGCACACCGTGGCACCGCGCGAACTGTCGCCGGCCAAGGTGCTGGCCGACCTGAACACCCGCCTGCTCGAGCTGTCCAACTCCGACCTGTTCGTGACGGTGTTCTACGGGATTCTCGACCTGCGCACCGGTCAGTTCCGCTACAGCAACGCGGGCCACCCGCCGCCGTTGTGGTCGCATGCCGATGGCAGCCTCACGCCGGTAACGCTCCGTGGCATGGCCCTCGGCGTGGTACCCGATGTCGATCTGGGCGAGGACGAACTGACGTTGCAGGCGGGCGACCGTCTGTTGCTCTACACCGACGGCATCACCGACGCGCTCAACCCGGCCGGCCAGGAGCTTGGCCTCGACGCCGTGACGCGGGTGCTGTCCAGCCGGCTCGATCTGAGCGCGGCCGAGACGGTGGCGGCACTGATGTCCGCCACGGCCGACTACGCCGCGGGCCGGGCGCAGTTCGACGACACCACTGTCACTGTGGTGCGCGCCACGCCGCCGGCAACCCAGGTGTAGGCCAGGTCGCCGAGCGACCCCGCCCGAGCGCGCTTACCGCGTGGCCTCGGCCTGCACCTCGGCGGCGCTCAGCGGCCGCGCCCACACCTTCACCTCGCCCATGAGGCCCTTGAAGAACGCCGGCGGGTCCTGTTGCATCTGGATGCCGCCCCACGCCTCGCGGCCGATCATCAGCGGCTCGCCGTTGAAGGTGTGCTTCAGCGGATTGTCGAGCGTGCCGACGGGCCGCCCGTTGAGGAAGACCGTCACGCCCTTGCCTTCCTCGACCACCGCGGCCACATGGGCCCATTCGGCCGCCTTGAGCACGCCTGAGGTTCGGAAGTTGAAGCTCCACTTGCCGTCCTCGGCGTTCCCCTCGAAGTGTACGGCGCCGTCCCAGAAGGTGAGCACATAGGGCGCCGCCGTGCCCGTGTAGCGCTTGCCGATGAGCGCATTGCGCCCGGCGACGCGCTCGGGCTTCACCCACAGGCCCAGCGTAAGGCTCTGCAGGTTGAAGTAGGCCGGCTCGTCGACGCGCAGGTAGGCTTTGCCGTCGAAGACGCCGGCCTTGCCGCCGCGCCCGTCGTCGGCGACGCGCACCCCGCTGCCCTCGGCATCGAAGCCGTTGCCCGCAGCGTCGGGCACACGGCGCACCAGTCCGGTGGCGTCGACCACCGCCTGCGACCACTTCCAGTCGGCGATGGGCCCGCGGCTGCTCAGGATCTTCTGCCGCCGCGCGGCCTCGCCCTCCAGGACGCGCACTTCGTCCCACAGCGGCAGTTTGACGTCTTCGAAGCGGTTGCCCACCAGGCAGGTCCCGCGAGTCGTCTGGAACAAGTAGATGCCGACGTCGCTGTGCTCGACCAGGTTGTTCTCGACGACGCTGTCGCAAACGAGCGGATCGGTGCGCGTGCCGGGCGTCACCTTCCCGTTCGGCAACTCGGTGCCCAGCACGATGCTGGCGTTGTTGTGCAACCGGTTGCGCCGCATGATGGTGCCGAGCACGATGGGCACCTTCCAGTTCGGTCCGATCAGCCCGTAGGTGCCCAGGTGCGCGTCGCCGGTCAGGCGGTGGTTGTCGTGGTCGGCGCTGTAGAGGTTGCCTTCCAGGATCTCGTTGTCGAACCACTGCACGTACCAACTCGGCTCGGCGCCGGCGTAATTCATGCCGAAGTTGTGGAATCCGGCGGTCCGCGTGGAGCGGTTGCCCGCGCAGATGTGCTCGAGCGCGTTGCCGTAGAGCTGGATGGCCATGCCGGTGTCGGTGAACTCATTGTCGAGCAGCAGCCACTGCCGCAGCAGCCAGGTGACCGCCACCACCGACGTGGCATCGGGCACCACGTCCCACGGCCGGTCGACCTTCAGCCGGGCGCCGTCGAACCCGGCCAGCTTGCGCCATTGCCCCTCGCCCTTGCCACTGAGCACATACACCGCCGCGCCGAGCCAGCGGGAGCCGGTGTCCTTCGGCGGCTTCGGGAGCGTGATGCCGTCGGCGTCGGCGCCGGCGAGGGGCCCGCTGTAGACCTCGCCCGAGGCGTCGGAGGTGATCGGCTCGCGGTCACCGCCGTGCTGCAGGGCGAAGGTGTTGCGCGCCAGGAGCACGTGCTCGAGGTTGCCAAAGCCGAGGCCGCCGGCCGCTCCCCAGGACTGCAGGTCGCAGCCCACGAAGCGGTTGCCCTCGATGATCACGCCGTCGCCGCCGAACACGCCACCGCCGCCCCAGCGGCCCGAGCCCAGGATGTTGCGCTCGATCCGCGCGCCACGTGGCTCGGTCAGGCTGTAGGTGCAACTCGACGAGTACAGGTCGCAGTCACTGATGGCGATGTTCCGGCCACCGAGCACCAGGAGCCAGTAGCCGCCGCCGAAGCCCACCTTCAGCCCCTGTCGCCAGCGCTTGTCCACCTCTTCAGGCGTGATGTGGCCGCGGTAGACGTTGGCCCGCACGCGCACGTGGCGCAGGAACACGTCGCCCGCGTTCGGGCCGCTGGTGTTGGCGGTGAGGAACCGATCGTAGTTGGAGCAGTAGAAGCTGAGCTGCTCGATGCCGAACTGGTACGTGCCGACGATCCAGGCGCTCGGAGGCTTCTCGACGTCGGGCCAGAAAACGCAGGCCAACGCCTCGTTCTCGCCCCGCAACACGGTGCGCGGCGGAATGTACAGTGTGTCGGTGGCCTGATAGCGGCCACGTGGGAAGTAGACCACCCCGCCACCGGCCGCTTTGGCCTGCGCCAACGCCGCGCGGATGGCCGCGGTGTCGTCGCGCAGCCCGGTGCCGTCGGCGCCGTAGTCCTTCACGTTGAAGATGGTCGCCGGCCAGGGGTCGGGCGCCACAATCTGGACGCGGAGCGGCTCGCTCCAGGCGGCGGCGCCGCCGAGACCGCTGTGCAGACGGAGCTGGTGGTCGCCAGGCGGCAGGTCACCGGGCACGGCCAGCTTCACACCGTAGGCGTCGCCCTCGGCCCGGAGCGTGTCGCGCTGCCGGCCGTCGAACGCCACGGTGACCGTCGTGCCCGCGCCCCAGGCGAGGTTCTTGCCGAACAGGCGCAGCCAGCCGCCGGGCGTGGCCGCCGGGCCGCGGTCGCCTTGGGCCCACCACAGTGCCGGCTGGTTGAGCAGCCCGCTGACCGATTCGCCGCGAGCGGTGACCCGGTAGGCCAACACGCCGTTGGCCAGGTCGCCGGGCACCGCGAACTTCAGCGACACGTCCGACGGCTGCACCACCTTGGCCGCCTTGGCGCCCTCGGGCCACGCCAGTTTGGCCGGCGCGCCGGCCGCGCCGTCGGCCAGGCGGGCGACGGCCACGCTGGGCCTCTCGCCAAACCCGGCGCCGCGCACCAGCACGGTCTCGCCGGGTCGGATGGGGTCACTGGCCCAGAACACCTGCGGTGCGGCGAACGCACTCGCGGCGGCAAACAACACGGCGAGACTGCGCATCATCGGCACGGCTCCTTCGGCGCCACGGCGGCGGCGGAGCATTACGGCACCGCCGGTGCGCGATCCTCCACCAGAGCGCCGGTGCGGCACCTGGTGCTGCCCACGGCCACCGGCGCCCGCACCGGCCGCCGGTGCTACCGCGAGGCGGCGAGCCGGCCGGCAGTGTCGTGCGCCGGTGCGGCCTACAGCCGCGACCAGTCGAACACCACGCCGACGTAGTCGTCCTTGCGGCTCTTAAGCCCTTCATAGGCGTCCACGGCCTCGTGCGGGCTGAGCACGTGCGTGCGCAGCGGATCGACCACCAGTCGGCCCGCGGCGATCTGCCCGATGAGGTAGTGGCAGTTGCCCCACATCGAGTGCCGCACGCCAGGTGCCGGCTGCACTGGATAGCGCCACTCGTGCGCCCCTTTGAAGGTCAGGCAGCCGTGCCCCCAGAGGTGCACCCGGTTGAGCAGGTCGGTGACGTTGGCTTCGTACTCGCCACGCGGCGACCCGAGCCAGATCACCTCACCGAGCTTGGCCGTCATGTCGCAGGCGGTTAGGGCGACCCGCGGCACCCCCACGGCCTCCACGGTGCAGCGCGCGCCTTCGCCGCCGGTCAGCTCCTTCACCGCCGCCACGCCGCCATCCTCGCCGGGCTCGACCACCTGCGCCAGGCCGCACGCGCGCGCGAGTTCGCGGCGCCGGGCGCTGAGATCGAGGCCGATCACCTCGGCGCCGGCCAAACGGAAGAGCTGCGCACACAGATTGCCCACCAGACCGAGACCGATCACCGCGACCGGGTCACCCAGTGTCACGTCGGAGACCCGCACGGCGGTGATGGCGATGGAGGCCATGCGGCAGAACACGGCCGTCTCGGGCGCCAGGCTGCCGGGCACCTTGACGTAGAGCACACTGGTCTTGGCCACGCTGGCGTGGAGGCCATACGTGTAGATGCGGTCGCCGGGCGCCACGTCGGTGACGCCCTCGCCCACCTCGATCACCTCGCCGATGGCGGCGTACGGGTCGCCCGAGGGATAGGTGACCTGCTGCGTGCCGCTGTACTTGGCCACTTCGGTGCCCGAGCTGATCAGCGACACCAGCGTCCGGTAGAGGACCTCGCCACGACCGGGCCGGCCCGGATCGTAAGGCAGTAGTTCCACCCGACCAGGGGCGGTGAACATCAGGCGGGTAGCAGACAACGCGCGGCTCCTGTCTGCGCGGCCGTTCGTGCCCGCCACGCGCCTTCCTCCCGCCAACGGCACGGAGGGGCCGGCTGGCCGAGGCCGAACTGCGCGCGGCAGGAGTACGAGCGGTGGCTGTAGACGGGCAGGCAGTGGTGGTGGCGTTCGGTGATTCGGTGACCCTCGGCGTGCGCGAAGGGGTGCTGCCGGAACAGACCTACAGCGCGCTGCTGGAGCAGCGGCTCAACGCGGACCAGGTGCCCGCGCGGGTGATCAACTCGGGCGTCGGTGGGCTCACCACCGAGCAGGGCCGCGACCTGTTCGAGCCGACCGTGCTGGCGCATCGGCCCGACCTGACGCTGCTGATGTTCGGGCTGAACGACTCGGCCATGGCCGACGGTGAGGGACTGCCGCGCACCGAGCCACGGGTGCTGCTCGACCGCTACGTGTACAACCTGACCGAGTTCATCGGCGGGCTGCGGGCCGCCGGCAGCCGCGTCGTGCTGTGCAGCTCCAACCCGCTGACCCGCCGGCATGCGCTGGCTGACACCGGCATCTACGCGACCGGCGACATGAACGCCGAACTCGTCCGCTTTGTGGGCGCCTGTGCGAGCCTGGCGGGCGAGACCGGTGTGCCCTTTGTCGACATCTACCAGCCCTTCTTCGACACGCCCGGCGCCCTGGACACGCTCACCGACGGCGTGCATCCCAATCCCGAGGGGCACGCGCTCATCGCGGGCTGGCTGTATGACACGGTGCGGGCCGAACTGACCCGCTGACCGTCTGGAGGTGGCCCCCTGCTCCGGCTCGGCGCGGTTGCCTCCGGCCTCGGCGTCTTTCCGCCGCACCAGCGGACGGCCTGTGCGGGCCGGCGAAGACAGCCCTTGCCCATCACCGGTAGCGCCGAGTACAAAGGAGGCGGTGGCCGGGGCGTCGCGGGTGGAGCGCATGACGGCACTGGGCCGATGGCAGCGATGGGTCCTGAACCCACCGGATGTTGGTCCCTGCCGAGGTGCGCGGAAGGCACGAGGTAGGACCATGGACGCCAAGAAGATCGCCGCCCTGGTAGGTGCCGGGGTGGCCGTGGTCTGTGTTCTGTTTGTCGTGGCTCTGCTGCTGATCAAGACGCTGTGGGCCTGGACGGTGCCCGATCTGTGCCCGGGCGCGGTCCAGCAGGGCCTGGTGGCCGGCACCATCTCCTGGTTCACAGCGATGAAGCTGGCTCTGTTCGTGGCCGTGCTCGGCGGGGTGGCCCGAGGCAATGAGAGCTGCCACGTCAGCACTGCCTGACCGGTGCCGTCGGGCGGCAGAGGTGTGAGTGCCCATCGCCTGATCGCGCGGCGGCCCCTGAAGGAACTGTTCGCCCGCGCCCGAACCGCGCCGCATTGGAGCCGCTCGATGCTCTGTTTTCCGGCGTTGGTCCTCGGTCTCGGTCTCGGTGTCTTCCCCGATCCGGCCAATGGCGCCGTGACACTCACCGTCGGTCAGACGGCCGGTGACCTGCGCGGCACGGACAATCGCGTGATCCAGGCCGCCATCGACTACGTCGCTCGCCTCGGTGGCGGCACGGTGACCTTGCTGCCCGGCACCTACGAACTGGCCGACAGCGTACACTTGCGCTCACACGTCACGCTGCGCGGCGGCGGCGACGGTGTCGTGCTGCGCAAGGACGCCGGCTTCCAGGTGCCGCTGACCACCGACGGCGACTACGGCGAGGCGCAGGTCAGCGTCGCCGCGCCGGAGCGCTGGCGACCCGGCATGGGCTTGTGCATCGGCGACAACGCCACCGGCGGGTTCCTGGTCACCGTTGCCACGGTGGTGGCCGTCAAAGGCCATGACCTGCTGCTCGACACGCGCATCCACGGCGGCGACATGCTGGTTGCACGCCAGGCCTGGGCCAGCCACACCTTCGCGCCCATCGAGGCGCGCGAGGTCGAGAACGTCGTCATCGAGAACCTGATCATCGACGGCAACCGCGCGCAGAACCCGGCCATCAACGGCTGCGTCGGTGGCGGCATCCACACACTGCGCTGCCGCCAGGTGGCCATCCGCGGCTGCCGCGTGCGCGATGTGCACGGCGATGGCATCAGCTTCCAGAACAGCCCCGACGTGATGGTCGAGGACTGCGAGGTCAACGGTTGCAGCGATCTCGGCCTGCACCCGGGCTCCGGCTCGCAGCGTCCGCGGGTGAGCCGCTGCCACAGTCACCACAACGGCGGCGACGGCATGTTCGTCTGCTGGCGTGTCCGCCACGGCGTCTTCTCCGGCAACCGCTTGGAGGACAACGGCCGGCACGGCCTCAGCATCGGCCACAAAGACACCGACAACCTGTTCGAGGGGAACCTCATTCGCCGCAACGGCGCGCACGGCGTCTACTTCCGGCCCGAGCCGGACCACCTGGCGGCCCACCGCAACACCTTCCGCGGCAACACCATCGAGGACAATGGACCCGCCACGGGCGGCGGCTCGGGGTTCCATATCGACGGTGCGACGAAGGACTTGGTCTTCGAGGGCAACACGGTTCGCGATACCGGCGCGCACCGCCAGACGCTCGCCGTCTGGGTCGGCCCGCAGGCGGCCCGGCCGACCTGGCGCCACAACCAGGTGAGCGGCCACCGCGACGGCGAACTCGGCGGACCGGGCGCGACGGCGCCGTAGGCCAAGGCAGGAACCGCCAAGCGGTCGGCGAACGGCGCGGCGCAGGAGCCTTGGCATGGCCAACCGGTCGCAACGTCAGCCGTTCTCACGTGATTCACTCTTCGGCACCACCCCGGCCGCGCCACTGACCGGCCGCCTGCTCGACGAGGTCGCCTTCCCGCTCGGCGGCATCGGCACGGGGATGGTCTCGCTTGGCGGCTGGGGCCAGTTGCGCGACTGGGAGATTCGCAACCGGCCGGCCAAGGGCTTCAACCTGCCGCAGTCGTTCACGATGCTGAAGTGCCGCTGGAGCGGCGGCAGCATCACCAAGGTCTTGCAGGGCCCGGTGGGCGGACGCTTGGCCGGTGACGGGCACAGCCTGAGCCACAGCCAGGGCGAAGGACTGCCGCACTTCCGCGAGGTCAGCTTCGCGGGCCGCTTCCCCATCGCCACCGTCCAGCTCTCCGATCCGAAGGTGCCGCTGCGCGTCGAACTGGAAGCCTTCAACCCGTTCATCCCGCTGAACGACCACGACTCCAGCCTGCCGGTGGCCATCCTCATCTACCGGTTGAAGAACCGCACCCGTGAGACGGTGGAGGCGACCGTCTTCGGCAACCTGACCAACGTCATCGGCGACCCGCAGCAGATCGCCCGCCGCAACGAGGAGCGCCGCAGCGAGGGCCTGAGCGGCCTCTGGCTGGGCACCGAGCAGCCGGCCGGTGACGACCCGCAGCTCGGCACCATGGCGCTCGGTTGCCCAGTCGGGCAGGTCCAGGTGCTGCCGCGGTGGGTGAACCAGCCGTGGTTCGCCTGGCTCGACCACTACTGGCACCAGACCGCGCTGGCCGACCAGTTCCCGCCGGTGTTCGCCGATGGCGTCACGCCCAACAGCGACACCGGCACGCTGGCGGTCACGGTCTCGGTCGCGCCGGGCGCCACCGTCGAGGTGCCGCTGGTGCTCACCTGGCACTTCCCGCGCATCAGCCATTGGCAGCGCCAGGAGAAGGATGGCTGCGACTGCACGCCGTCGTGGCTGAACTGGTATGCCACGCAGTTCGAGGACGCCTGGCAGGTGGCCGATTACGTGGCCGCCCACCTGCCGCGGTTGCGGCGCGAGACCAAACTGTTCCGCGACACGCTCTACGCCTCCACGTTGCCGGCAGTGGTGCTCGACGCGGTCAGTTCGCAGATCAGCATCCTCAAGTCGCCCACCTGCCTGCGCACCACCAACGGCACGTTCTACGCGTTTGAGGGCTGCTCCAACGCGGGCGGCTGCTGCGAGGGCAGTTGCACCCATGTCTGGAACTACGCCCAGGCGCTGCCGTACCTGTTCCCCGCGCTGCAGCGCTCGATGCGCGAGGCCGACTGGGCCAACAGCCTGCTGGACGACGGCTACGTCACCTTCCGCATGCCGCTGCCGCTGGGCACGCGCGCCACGCCGAACTTCCATCCCTGCGCCGACGGTCAGATGGGCACCGTCATGCAGACCTACCGCGAGTGGCTGATCAGCGGCGACACCGCGTGGCTGCAAGGCATCTGGCCCCAGGCCAAGGCGGCGCTGGAGTTCGCCTGGAAGTACTGGGATGCCGACCGCGACGGCGTCATGGAAGGCATGCAGCACAACACCTACGACATCGAGTACTACGGCCCGAACACGATGATGGGCAGCCTCTACCTGGGCGCGCTGCGCGCCGGCGAGGAGATGGCCCGGGTGGTCGGCGACAGCGCCGCGGCCGACGAGTACCGGCGCCTGTTCGACCGCGGCTCGGCCTGGCACGACCAGCACCTGTTCAACGGCGACTACTACGAACAACGGGTGAATCCCACCGCCTGGCAAGCCTGGCCCGAGCCCTGGCAGCAGCGCTCCATCGGACAGCACGGCTACGACACGCGGTTCACCGACTGGCCCAAGTGGCAGGTCGGCGAGGGCTGTCTGTCCGACCAGTTGCTGGGCCAGTGGTACGCCGAGATGCTCGGGCTGGGCAAGCTGTTCGACGGCGAGCACGTGCAGGCCGCCCTGCGCGCCATCTACACGCACAACTTCAAGGCCGACCTGACCGACCATCCGAACCCGATGCGCATCTACGCGGTCGGCCAGGAGGCCGGTCTGCTGCTCTGCTCGTGGCCGCGCGGCAACCGCCCGGGTGATCCGACCGTCTACGGCGACGAGGCCTGGAGCGGGATCGAGTACCAGGTCGCCGCGCACCTCATCTATGAGGGGCTCATCGAGGAGGGCCTGGCTATCGTCAAGGGCGTGCGCGACCGCTACACCGGCGAACGGCGGAACCCTTGGGACGAGATTGAGTGTGGCCACCACTATGCTCGGTCGATGGCCAGCTACAGCCTGCTGCTGGCGCTGTCGGGCTTCCGCTGGCATGGCGCCGACGGCCGGCTGGAACTCGATCCCAAGCTCAGCGAGCGCGACTTCGCGGTGTTTTTCTCGGTGGGCACCGGCTGGGGTCTGGTCAAGCAACAGCGCCAGGGCCGGCACTGGACGGTGACCGTGGAGGTGCTGTACGGCACGCTGTCGGTGCGACAACTCGACCTGGTGCTGGACGGCGCGGCCAGCGGCCCGAACGTCCGGGCGCAACTCGGCCGCACGCCGGTGGCGGCGACCGCTGTCGGCAGCGACGACGGAGTGGAGATCACGCTGGCCGCCGCGGCGACCGTGACGCCGACGCGGGCGTTGGTGGTCACCGTCCAACGGTAAGGAGTCAGGCGGGTGCCGGGCCACGGCGGCTGCCGTGGCCCGGCACCCGGCACTCGCCGTGGCTACTTCGCGTACTGCATCGTCACCGTCAGGGCCAGCGTCGCCCCGTCGCCCAAGACCACGTTCTCCACCGTGGCCGGCGCGTAGGTCGGCTTCTTGCCGGCGTAGACCTTGTAGGTGCCCGCCAGCAGTCCCTCGATGGTCACCTGACCGGCGGCATCGGTGACACCGTAGACGGAGACCGTGCCCGCAAGCACGCACGCGACGCTGGCGCCGGCGACGAGCGCGCCGTCGGACGCCTGCACCGTGACCTTGATGGTGCCCGCGCCGCCGTTGCCCTTCACCATGGTGAAGTCCACCGTGGTGGTGGCTCCGGCCGTGACGACCACGTTGTAGGCGCCCGGCGCCGTGTAGGCCAGCGCCCCAGCGCCCACCAGGTAGGTGCCGGGCGGCGTGGTCAGTTGGTAGTGCCCGCTGCTGTCCGTCGTGGTGCTGGCCACCGTGGTAGCGCCTTGCAGCGCGTAGACCACCGCGCCCGACATCGCGGCGCCGTCCTTGGTCTTCACCGTGCCGGCGATCTTGCCGGTGGTGGGCGTGGCGGCCTTCAGCGTGATGGTCAGAGTGACCGTGGCGCCGTTGGCCACCACGACGTTCTCCACCTTCACGTATTCGTAGCCGGTCTTCCCGGCGAAGACGACATAGGTCGCGGCCACCAGGTTCGCGACCGTGAACCTCCCGTTGGCATCGGTGTTCACGTAGACCGGAGTGATGGTCGCCGTCCGCGGTGACACCGTGGCGCCCGCCAGCGGTGTGCCGTCGGCCGTCTGCACCACGCCGGTGATAACCGCGGTACCCGTCGCGACCACCACCTGCAGGACGAAGTCCTGGTTGGTGGTCTGGCCCGCGGTGATCACCACACCGGTGGCCGTCGAGCTCTGGTAGCCATCCTTCGCCGCGACCACGTTGTAGGTGCCCGCGGGCAGACCAGTCAGCCGGTAGGCCCCGCTGTCGTCCGTGGAGCCATACTTGGTGTAGCTGCCGCTCTGCTGGCCCACACCGATGCGCGCACCGGCCACGGGCTTGCCGTCGGACCCGGTGACCCGGCCCACGAGCGTGCCGGTGGCCGCTTGCGTCGAGGTGAGCACGAAGTCACGGGTGACCGCCTTGCCCGCCTCCACCGTGGCGTCACCGGTTGCCGTCTGGTAGCCGTCCTTGCTGCACGTCAGCGTGTACGTGCCGGCGGCCAGATCCGGGATCCGGTAGCGCCCTTCGCTGCCCGTCACCGCGCTGCCGGCGGTGTTTGGCCGCCCGCCACGAGAGCTCGTCGCGACGGCCGCCGCGACTTTGGCGCCCGCGATGGGCTTGCCGTCGGCATCCTTGACCGCACCCTCGATGACACCGGTCACCGGGGTGCTGACGGCGGTCAGAGTGAAGTCCTGCGTGGTGGCTTGACTGGCCACCACCACCACGTTCTCGACCGAGGTCGGCTGGTAGCCGTCAGCACCGCAGTAGACCTTGTAGGTGCCGGCCGGCACATCGTTGATCTGGTACTTGCCGTCGCTGTTCGACTTGGCCGAGGTCGGCTTGCCACCGGCATTGGTGCCCACCAGGGCGCCGACGATCACCTTGCCGTCGGTGGACTTCACCTGGCCGGTGATGCTGCCCAGCGTGGCCGTGACCTTCTCAAGCACGAAGTTCTGCTCGACATCCTGTCCGGCGGCGACGGTCACGGTCGCCTCGCCCAGACCGTAGTCGGCCAGGCCACACTTCAGCTCGTAGCTGCCTGGGGCCAGGCCCGCCAAGACGTAGGCGCCCGCGCTGTCGGTCTTGGCATAGACCACCGCGGCCCCGGACTTGGCGCGCACGGTCGCGTTGGCCAGCGCCGCCGCGGCCGAGTCCTTCACGGTGCCGTGGATCTTGCCGGCGCTGGCGGCCACCGGTTTCATCACGAAGATGACCACCTTGATGACGCCGGCCTCGAGATGCACCAGATCGGTGGTGGCCTCCTGGTAGCCAGCCGCGGTGCACTTCAGGTGGTAGTCGCCGGCCGGCAGATCGCCGAGCTTGTAGTAGCCGCGGCTGTCGACGTCGGCCCCGACCGTCGCCTCCACCACGCTGACGTGCGCCGGGCTGACGGCCGAGCCGTTGCTCGAGCGCACCGCGCCGACGATCCGACCGGTGGTGGCCGCCGGCCCGGAGGCGGCCGGCGTCGTCGTCACCTGGTCGTTGGTGGTGACCAGGTTCGGCTGCACGTCGGCCTCCAGCAGCGTGGTCGTAGTGCCGTTCTGCTGCACCATGACGCTGTAGTGGCCCGGCGGCAGATTACCGCAGCGGTACCAACCGTTCTGATCGGTGGTGGTCGTATAGCCGCCACTCTGGCGGCTGCGCGCGGCGGTGCCGCTGCTGACAGTGATCTGGGCCCCGGCCACGGGATTTCCGTTAGCGTCGAGAACCCGGCCTTCCAGGGCACCGGTGGACCGTGTCACGGTCGAGTCAGTGGTCACGCCGGTGGTCGTCCCACCGCTGCTATTGCCGCCGGTCGAGGCAACCTTGCCGCCTCCACCACAACCCCACAGACCGAGCAGCCCGACCACCAGCACCCCGAGTACGGACTTGCGTGTCGGCATCTCTCTTCTCCAGGCGGACGGCCGGCACCAGCGCAGAGGGCCGCCGGCGTGAGGCCGCCACGTCGCTCAGCGTATCGACGCCGCGGCCATCTCGAGCGGAGCGGCCTGGGTCGAGGAGGCCGCCCGGTCATGGTCCTATCGGCACTACTGGGGCTTACCCGGCCCCTCTGGGAGCGAAACAGGCCGCGCTCGGCGGGGGTGTAACCACTCCGTCAGCTTGGCCGACCAGCGCCTGGCCGGAATGGGCCGGCGCCTCCGTCCCGGGTTGATCGCGCGTTGCCAAAGGGCCGACCCAGTGTTATGATCTCGTTCACGGTCCCATCCTCGTTGCCGCCGCGAGTGAGCCCACCGATGAAGTCCAGCCCGTCGTGCTCAGAGCTGTTCCGTGACCCTGACGAGATGCACCATGAATGTGGTGTGTTTGGGGTCTTCGGAGAGGGACTCGACGTCGCGCGCCTGACCTACTTTGGCCTGTTCACCTTGCAGCACCGGGGCCAGGAGTCTGCCGGAATCGCCGTCAGCGACGGCGAAGAGGTGGTCATCCACAAGCAGATGGGCCTGGTCAACCAGATCTTCGACGAGGCCACGCTATCGCGCCTCAAGGGCCACCTGGCCGTGGGGCACGTGCGCTACAGCACCACCGGGTCGAGCATTCTGCGCAACGCCCAGCCGATCCTCATCGGCGATCATGAGTTGTCACTGGCCTTGGCGCACAACGGCAACCTGGTCAACTCCGGCGAGCTGCGCGAGCAGCTCGAGCGCAAAGGCATGCGCTTCAACGCCACCAGCGACAGCGAGGTCATCGCCCGCCTGCTGCACCGCGAGTTGGCCTACCACGCCCCGATTGAGGAGGCCATGGCCACGGTCATGCGCCAGATCGTCGGCGCGTACTCGCTGGTGGTCATGACCGAGTCGGAGCTGATCGCCGCGCGCGACCCGCACGGCCTGCACCCGCTCTGCCTCGGACGGCTGAACGGGCACGGCTATGTCGTGGCCTCGGAGACCTGCGCGCTGAACGCCGTCGGCGCCAAGCTGGTCCGCGAGATCGATCCGGGCGAGGTCTGCATCATCGACGAGGACGGCCTGCGCTGGCACCAGGCGGTCGAGTCGCCACGGTCGGCGATGTGCATCTTCGAGACCATCTACTTCGCGCGGCCCGACAGCCACATCTTCGGCCGCTCACTACACGAAGCGCGCCGCCGCATGGGCGAGGTGCTGGCGCAGGAGCACCCGGCGGCCGCCGATGTGGTCATTCCGGTGCCCGACACCGGCACGCCCGGCGCCATCGGCTACGCCGCCGTGTCGCACCTGCCGTTCGACATGGGCCTGGTCAAGAGCCGCTACATCCAGCGCACGTTCATCCAGCCGGACCAGCGGCAGCGCGACATGGGCGCCAAGCTCAAGTACACGCCGATTCCCGAGACCCTGGCGGGCCGGCGCGTGGTGGTGGTCGACGACAGCATCGTGCGCGGCACGACGACGCGCAAACTGGTCGCCTTGCTGCGCGACGCCGGCGCGCGCGAGGTGCACCTGCGCATCTTCTCGCCGCCGATCAAGTGGCCCTGCTTCTACGGCATCGACATGGCCACGCGCGACGAGCTCGTCGCCGCCACGCACACGGTGGAGGAGGTCCGCGACCTCTGCGGCGCCGACAGTCTGGGCTATCTCTCCACCCAGGGGCTGGCCAAGGCCCTCGGCGTGAGCGCCAAGCACTTCTGCTGGGCCTGCCTCACCGGCCAGTACCCGATTCCGGTGCCTCGCGAACTGCGCGAGGTCAAGAAGCTCGACGACACAGTCTGTGCGGCGGTGGAGGACGACCCGCCGTGGCGCGAGCCGGTCCGCGTGGTGGCGGCCTCGTCGCTCGGCGAAGACGAGTACTGAGGGTTGCAGTTGACCATGGAGTCGCCGGTGGCCCGCAGGGCGGTGTTGGCAGTCGGGCTCGGGCTGGCGCTGCTGCTGGGTGGGTGCGGCCGGCTCGAAGGCGGCGCGGCTTCACAAGCGCTGGTGGCCCGCATCGAGAGCGAGTCTCGCAGCGACGCGCTGTTCCAGAAGGCGCGCACCCAGATCCAGCGCGAGTTCCTGCCCATGGTGGCGCTCAACCGCAAGCGCCTCACGCCGTCCTGGCGCCAGGCCACCTTCACGCGCGGTGACCGTCACCGCAAGCAGGTCGCGCTCACCTTCGACGACGGACCCCGCCCGGCCACCACGCCGCGCCTGTTGCAGCTCCTGGCCAAGCACCAGATCCCCGCGACGTTCTTCGTGGTCGGCTCGATGGCCATGGCCAGCCCGTCGCTGGTCAAGGCTGAAGTCGCCGCCGGTCACCTGGTGGGCAACCACACCTACCACCACGCCAACCTGCGCCTGCTCGGCGCCGAGCTGATGGCCACCGAGATCCGCGCCTGCGGTGATGCCGTGGCGGCCGCGGGGGGCAAGCCCCCGCGTTACTTCCGGCCGCCGGGCGGCGAGTACGACGGCGAGGTGACCTTGGTGGCCGCAGCGCTGGGCTACACCACGGTGTTCTGGACGAGCGACCCGGGCGACTATGCCCAGCCGACCGACAAGGTGTTGTTGGACCGGCTGCGCCGCACCGTGCGGCCCGGCGGCGTGGTGCTCCTGCACGACGGACCGGAAGTCACCTTGCGCGTCCTGCCCACGCTGATCGCGCAGCTCAAGGCCGGCGGGTACCAGTTCGTGACCGTCGAGGAACTGATGCGGCAGACGGGCCGCTAAGCC
>CAZHGD010000071.1:0-33645 GCA_964531735.1 uncultured Fimbriimonadaceae bacterium
GGCGGCGGCGCGAGGGTGACCGGCTCGACGTGGTGCTGGCAGTGCGGCGGGCGGGCCGGCGCCGCACCCTTGGCCGACCCGGGGCCGCGCCTCGCGCGAGGGGGCAGATGACCACCCCCGGGCACGCTCAGCGGGGCGCTGCCGCCACCGCCCCGGAGTCACCGGCCGGTCGGCCGGCGGCTCGTCCTCGCGGCAACCCAAGGCGCCGGCTCGGAGCCGGGGCGGGGGGCGCGTGGACGCTGGCGCGACTCAGACGGCGAGTTCGCCGGTGAAAGCGGTCTCGGCGGGTCCGGTCATCAGCACCCGCTGGTCACTCTCGCGCCACTCGATGGCCAGATCGCCGCCTTCCAGGTGGACGGTGGCGGCGCGCTCGCTGTGCCCGTTGAGCACCGCGGCCACGAGCGTGGCGCAGGCACCCGTGCCGCAGGCCAGCGTGCGCCCCGCGCCGCGCTCCCAGACGCGCATGGTCAGCTCGGTGCGGCTGTCCACGCGCACGAACTCGACGTTGGTGCGCTTGGGGAAGCGGTCGTGGCGCTCGATCATCGGACCCCACCACTCCAGGCGGATCGGCGCCAGGTCGTCGACGAACAGCACGCAATGCGGGTTGCCCATCGAGACGCAGGTGACGCTCATCGGGTCGTCGTCCACCTGCAGCAGCGCGCTGACCACCCGCTCGGCGCCGGCGTCGGCGATGAACGGGATGTCATCGGGGTGCAGCCGGGGCACGCCCATGTCGACGCAGACCTGGGCGGTGCGGCCGTGGTGAGCGACCATGGTCGGGGAGATCGGGCCGGCCAGAGTCTCGACGGTGAACCGGTCACGGCTCTCGAGGCCCTCGTCGCGCAGGAACTTGGCGAAGCAGCGGATGCCGTTGCCGCACATCTCCGGCTCGCTGCCGTCGTTGTTGAAGATGCGCATCCGCCAGTCGCCGACGGTGCTCTCGAGCAGTAGAATCAGGCCGTCGCCGCCGACGCCGAAGCGGCGGTCGCACCACCGTCGCGCCAGCTCCGGCCAGTCGCGATCAGGCTCTTCGCGGGCATCCAACACCACAAAGTCGTTGCCCAGTCCGTGGAGTTTGGTGAACCGCACCGTTGCCGCTCCTGCCATCTGCCTCAGCCCTCTCGCCCTGCCCGACCCGCCGCCGCATCCGCCGACGCCCGTTGTCAGCATTCTAGCCGACGCCCCCCCGCCGCGCAATCGGCTCCGGTAGCCGGGCGGCGACGCGCGTCGCCCGATCTGTTACGCCGCGGCAACGTCGCGGTCGGCTCTCGCCGACGCGCCGTCACTCAGGCCCCCTGGTGGTGCCATCGGCCGGGGGCGCCAGCCGGCACCGCGTCCAGGCCGCGCGGGGGCCGTCGCCCCCAGGGCCGTGACGGTTCATACCTCGTCGGAGGCTTGACGCGTTGGCGCCGACTGGGTACAATCAGCGCGCTACGGGGTGTGGCTCAGCTTGGTAGAGCGCTCGGTTCGGGACCGAGAGGTCGGCAGTTCAAATCTGCCCACCCCGACTGACTTCCCGCTCAGGCATCGATCTGGTGGTGCCTGATCTTCTCTTCGTCCACCACCACACCCAAGCCGGGGCCACTCGGCACCTTGATGGCCGCGTTGCCGACCATCTCCAGACCCTCGACACACAGTTCGCTGATGTACTGCGGCCCGTTGAGTTGGGCGGGCAGGCGGAAGCGTAGCGTGCTGTAGACGTGCAGCGCGGCCGCCAGGCCGATGCCGGACTCGGTCAGCCCGCTACCGAGCAGGTCCAGGCCGAGCTGGCGCGCCAGGTCGGCGGTCTGGGCCAGTTCGCGCAGTCCGCCGGCCTTGCAGAGCTTCAGGCAGACGAGATCGGCGACGCCGAGCTGCGCCAGCCGGGGAATGTCCTGCGGGCCGCTGAAGCCTTCGTCAATGGCCAGCGGAATCGCCGAGTTGGCGCGCAGCCGCGCCATACCCAGCCAGTCACCGGCGGGCACCGGCTGCTGCAGACAGGCCACGCGCTTGGACGAGCGGATGCGTTCGAGGAACAGCAGCGCGCTGGTGGGCGAGTAGGTCTGGTTGGCGTCGAGCCAGATGTCGACGTGCGGCGCGCCTTCGGCCACGGCCGCCAGGCGCTCGGCATCGAGGCCGGGCTCGCCGGTGACCTTGACCTTCAGGCAGCGGCTGTCGTGCCAGCGCCGGGCCGCCTCGCGCATCGCGGCCGGGCTGTCGGCCCGCAGGCTGTGGCTGATGGCCACCTTGTCGCGGGTCTTGCCGCCGAACAGCTCGTGCACCGGCACGCCGACGATGTGCCCTTGCAGGTCGTGCAGCGCGATGTCGACCGCCGCCTTGGCCGCCGGCATGGTGCCGGTGACGAACTCGTCGATGGTCGCCATGACGGCGTTGCGCGCGAACGGGTTGACGCCGAGCAGCACCGGCGTGAAGTAGTCGCGGAGCGCGGAGGTGATGCCTTCGAGCGTCTCGCCGGTCCACGACGGCAAGGCGCGCGCCTCGCCCCAGCCGGTGGCGCCCTGGTCGGTCTCCAGGCGCAAGAAGACGTGCTGCTGCGCATGGCCGCGCGAGGCGTCGTCGCTCGGTTTGACCGGCAGGCTGGCCGGGATGACGTCCACCCGGCTGATGCGATGGATGGCCATGGATCAGCGCTCCTCGTCGCCGCTTCGACGTGATAGACTGCCGACGGTCCGGACGACGGTCGGAAGTCTACATCCGACGCCCGGATCGCCGCAAGCGGGATGACCGAGCCATGAAGATCGTGCTGGCCGGCCTGGGTCACGAGACCAATTGCTACGCCCCCACGGCGACCAACGTGGCCGACTTCGGCCGCTTTCCGCCCGGCTTCGCCTTCCCGGCCGGCGCCGCCGTGCGCCGCGCGTTCGAGGGCACCCGCACCGTGCCCGGCGGCGTGCTCGCCGCCGCCGACCGCCTCGGCCTGCACTGCGAGCCGCTGCTCCGCGCCTTCGCCACGCCGGGCGGCGTGGTCGCTCAGGACGCTTACCAGCGCCTCCTGGACCTGCTCTTGGCGCGACTCGAGCCGCACCGCGACGCCGCTGGCATCGTGCTCGACCTGCACGGCGCCATGGTCGCCGAGCAGCTCCACGACGCCGAGGGCCACCTGCTCGGCGCCCTGCGCGAGGTGGTCGGCCCCGAGCTGCCGATCGTGGCGGTGCTGGACCTGCACGCCAACATCAGCCCCGCCATGGCCCGGCACGCCGACATCCTGATCGGCTACGACCACTACCCGCACACCGACATGGCCGAGCGCGGCGAGGAGGCCGTGGCGCTGCTGGCACGCACGGTGCGCGGCGAGGTCCGGCCGGTGCAGGTACACCGGCCCATCCCGCTGCTGACCATGCCGCCCCGGCAGTGCACGCTGGACCAGCCGATGCGCGGCCTGCTCGAGCGCGTCTGGGAGCTGGAGCAGCGGCCCGGAGTGCTGACCATCACCCTCGCCATGGGCTTCCCGTTCTCCGATGTGCCCGACGCCGGCGCCTCCGTGGTGGTGGTCACCGATGACCAGCCGGCGCTGGCCGACGAGCTGGCCGACGAGCTGGCCGCGGCGGTCTGGGCGCGCCGGCGCGAGTTCGCCGTGCAGTTGACCCCCGTCGAGGCCGTGATCCGGTGCGCCCGCCGCCCAGAGCCCGGTCTGGTGTTGCTCGCCGACGGGTCGGACAACCCCGGCGGCGGCGCGCCGTGTGACGGCACTGTGGTGCTGGAGGCGCTGATCGAGGCCGACGTGGCCGATGCCGTCGTGGCCGTCATCGCCGATCCGGCCACCGCCTCGCAGGCCCACGATGCCGGCGTCGGGGCCCTGATCCACACCCGCCTCGGCGGCAAGACCGACACCTTGCACGGGCCGCCACTGGAGGTCGACGCGCGGGTCCGGTTCCTGTCCGACGGTGAGTTCACCTACCAGGCGGAGATGGGCGGCGGCGCCCATGGCAGTCTGGGACCGACGGCCGTGCTGGCCATCGGCGGCGTGCTGGTGGTGGTCACCTCCGAGCGCACCCAGGTCTGGGATCCGGAGATCCTGCGCAGTGTCGGCCTCGAGCCCGCCGAGCACCGGCTGCTGGTGCTCAAGTCGACGGTCCACTACCGGGCCGCGTTCGACCCGCTGACGACGCATCGGTTCGATGCCGACACGCCGGGCGTCCACCGGCCCGATTTCGGCAGCTACGCCTTTACTCATATCCGGCGGCCGATGTTCCCGCTGGATCCGGATACGTCGTTGGCCCTGCCTGATGGAGAGCACCGGTGAGCGAGCCGCTGGACCTGTGGCTGCGCGGGGCGACGGTGGTTGCCGGCGACTACGCCGGGCGACTCGGCGTCGGTGTGCGGGCCGGGCGCATCGCCGAGTTGCTGCCCGAGTCGGCGCCGGCACCGACGGCGCGGACCGTCCTCGACCTCGGCGGCGCCACTGTGCTGCCCGGGCTGATCGACCCGCACGTGCACTGCCGCGAACCGGGCGCGCACGCGCACAAGGCCACCTGGGCCTCCGAGAGTCGCGCCGCGGCCGCCGGTGGCGTCACCACGCTACTGGCCATGCCGAACACGTCGCCGTTCTGCGGCACGCGCGCCGTGCTGTCGCAGGTGCGCCAGGCGGCCCGCGCGAGTCGCGTCGACTACGCCTGCCACTTCGGCGTCGCGCCGGACGCGCTCGAGGAGCTGACCGCGGTGCGCAACGTGCCGTCGTTCAAGCTCTACCTGAACGAGACCACCGGCATCACCAGCCCGCTCTGCGACGAGTCGCTGCTGCAGCGAGTCCTCGCGCTGGGCCACCCGCTGGTGGCCCACGCCGAAGGCCCGACTCTCGACTGGTTGCTCGCCCTGCACGCCCGCTGGGGCCTCGGACCGCTGTACCTCGCCCATGTGGCGTTGGCCGGCGAGGTCGACTCGCTACGCCGCGCGAAGGCGGCCGGTCAGTGGGTCTATGCCGAGGCGACGCCCCACCACCTGTTCATGACCGACGCCGACGCTACGCGACTCGGACCGCTGGCCGACATGCGCCCGACTCTCAAGTCGGCCGCCGACCAGGCGGCGCTGTGGGCCGGTGTGGCCGACGGCACCATCGACACCATCGGCAGCGACCACGCGCCGCATTTGCTGCCTGAGAAGCAGTCGCCGCAGCCACCACCGGGCATCACCGGCCTGCAGACCATGCTGCCGCTGCTGCTGAACGCGGTGGCTGACGGCCGACTCGCCTGGCGTGAGCTGGTCCGACTCACCTCGCAGCGCGCGGCGGCCATCTTCGCCCTGCGCGACAAAGGCGAGCTGCGAGTCGGCGCCGACGCCGACCTGGTGGTGGTCGATCCGGGCGCTTCGTGGACGATTCGCAACGAGTCGCAGCTCAGCCAGCCCGGCTGGACGCCGTTCGACGGCTGGTCGGGCCGCGGCGCAGCGGTGCTGACGCTCCGGCGGGGCGAGGTGATCTACCGCGACGGGGTCGTCCTCGGCGAGTCCGGCGGCCGCGAGGTCACCACCCGCGACCCGGGCGCGGCCTGACCGCGCCATCCTCCGGCCTGGTCCGGGTCTGGCACCGGCCACGGCCGGTCCTGGGCGACGAGTCGCGGCCCTCCGGGCCCGGACTCGTCGGGGATCGCCGCGACTCGCGGTCACAGGGCGGCCGGCACGCGTCCGCAGACCGGCCAGACGGCCGGGTCGATCCGGCCCCGAGTCGCGCTGCGCCGACGAGTCGGCGGGCGAGTCGCGACGAGTCCGCGAGGCGGCGGCCCGGCCAGGGGTCGGGCGGCCGGTCAGCGGAAGGCCAGATTGGCCTGGCGACGGCGCAAGACCAGCGGCGAGTCGCCGTCGACCTCGATCCGCCAGTCGCCGAGGCGGGGGGCGCCGCGCGCGATCCACTCCTCGGCCAGCGCCACGAGTCGGTCGGCCGGCCCTGGATCGCCGTGCGCGATGACGTCATGGTCGCCGAGCACCCCCACGCCGGACCACGAGTCGTCGTGCAAGGCCAGACGTCCGCCCGAGCGCGGCGCGTCGGTGCCGTCGCGAATCGTCGTCACGGCGTCCGCCGCGGCCAGCAGCAGATAGAGCTGGAAGTGCCCGGTCGCTTGCCGGTCCTCGGCCACACGGCCCCACGGCAGCGGTCGCCGGTGCGCCGGCTGGTCGAGCAGCTCGCGCAGCGGCGGCCACTGGTGCGGATCCAGCGGGGCCGGCCAGTGGTCCCAGCTCGGACCGCGCGCCTCCACGAACCACGACCAACGCAGGAACCGCCCGCGCCAACCGTCGCCCTCGCGGCGCAAGCCCAGTAGCGGCGCCGCACCACCGGGCAGCGCCAGCGGCAGGACCAGTCGGCCGCCTGGCGCCAATTGCCCCAGCCAGCTCCGCGGCACCTCGGGGCAGGCGAAGGTGGCCAGGATGCCGTCATAGGGCGCGTGGGCCGGGGCGCCGTCGAAACCGTCGGCACAAACCACCCGGACGGCCTCACCGTAACCGGCCTCGGCGAGGTGCCGCGCGGCCTGTTCGGCCAGCAACGCGTCGACCTCGACCGTCACCAAGTGGCCATCGGGCCCGATGATGCCGCTCATCAGCGCGGCATTCCAGCCCGTGGCCGTGCCGATCTCCAGCACGCGGGCGCCCGGCCGCAGGTCGATGTCGCCCATCATCTGGGCCATGAGCGACGGCTGCGAGGTGCTGCTGGTGCAGATGCCTTTCTGCATCTGGATGCACAGGGCCAGGTCCACGTAGATGCTCTCGAGCACGTAAGCGTCTTCGCAGTCGGGCCGGACCCGCGTGACCTGCCGGTCGTAACCGCCGTTCTGCCGGTCGTGCAGATGGAGCGTCTCGACAAACCAGTGCCGTGGCACCTCGCGGAAGCGCTGCAGGATGTCGTCGGGCGCGGCCCGCTGCACACTGAGGTAGCGGTAGAGCCGTTCGACATGGGCGGCCTGACTCGGCGTCAATACGGGCGGCATGGTGGCGTACCTGGACCTGACCTATAGAGCCTCTATACCACAGCCACCGGACTCAGGCCCGGGGCCACTGTCCCGCGCGGCCGGCCGACAGCGTCTGCTGCACCGCCGCGCGCCCGTTCTGCAGCCAGAAACCCTCCGGCTGCGAGGCGGCCAACTGGTGGCCGGTCAACAGCGCGTCGAACTCGCAGTCGGCCAACCGCGCCAGGCTGGCCAGCAGTTGCTCCGCGCTGAAGTCGAAGCTGCCGGTGTAGCCCGTGGCGCCGTGCGGCATGACGGCATCCCCTGAGAAGACACAGCGGCGGCCGTCGATGGTCGCCTGGTAGCTGACGCAGGTGCTGGTGTGTCCCGGCGTCTCCATGACTTCGAACTCGACTTCGCCCAGCGCGAAGCGTTCGCCATCGCGCAGCACCCGGTCGAGTTCGGGCACTTGTCCCTCCCAGTAGGCCCGGCCGGCCTCGCTCTGTTGGTAGGCCGCCGCGCCGGGCCCGGCCCAGACGGCGACGCCATCAGCCCGCAACTGCGCCACGCCGCCGGCGTGGTCGCGGTGCAGGTGGGTCAGCAAGCAGACCTGCCGCCGGTCCCACAGACCCCAGTGCGCCAGGTTGGCCGCCAGCAGCCAGTAGGCCGGTCCGCCACGGCCGGCGTCGATCAGCACCACCGGCCCGCCACAATCGATGGCGAAGACGTCGCAGTTGACCTGGTTGGCCCCGACCAGGTCCCACCAGGCGACGCGGAACAGGTGCTCGCTGATTGGCGTGCCGTGCGGCCCATGCATACGGGGCTCCCTCGTGCGCTGTCCTGCGCTCACCGATGCGCCGCAGCAGCGCGCAATCCTGCGGCCGACCGCGATCCCGGTGCCCCGGCGTCAGCGCACGGGCACTTGCGTCCAGGGCAGCGGCGCCGGCCTCTGGAACGGGCCGGCGGCGAGAGCCGCGATGAGCTCGTCGGTCAAGCTCTCGAAGGCAAACAGGCAGACGCCTTTGAAGCCTTTGTTACGCGCAATCTGGATCTGCTCCAGCCAGCGCCTGGTGGCGCGGGGCGCCTTGTAGACACCGATGCCGGCGAACAGGAACTTCCGCAGCTCGACCGGCTCGGTCGGCGCCAGCTCGGCCTCGAGTCGTTGCGCGAACTTGCCGTTGTCGGTGGCGTAGGCCATCGGGCAGAGAAACTGCACGTCGTTGCGCCGCAGCCAGGTCAGCCCGTCGCGCTTGACGCGGACCAGGTCGCTCTGCTGCGTGCCGCCGGCGGCCGAGCAGATGATCTGCGGCCGCACCTCGCGCGCGGCGGCGGTCAGCGCCTGCACCAAGGCACTGACCTGGTCGATCCGCCAGCGATCCCAGGTCGCCGCCGAGGGCGGCTCGCCGCCACTGGTCTGGATCCGCGTGGTGTTGGTGATGTTGTGCTGGCGGCCCAGCCACTCGACCAGGTTGCCGAACAGGCGGAGCACCGCCGGGCTGGTCGCGCTGGCGCCCTGGTAGCAGTGCCAGTTGAACACCACGAAGTGGCCCTTGCCGAACGGCTTGTAGACCACCGCCGGCGTGCCGTCGTCAAACAGAGCCAGCAGCTTGGCGTCGCCCAGCTTCGGGCACGGGTTGCCGCGCGCCGAGAGCGTGAACTGCCGGTCGATGCCGTCGGTGACGCCGTCGGGCCCGGCCAGCACGGAGAACCGGACCGGCCGCTGGTCGAAGTAGCCCTTACCGGACAGGCCCACGGCCTCGGTCAGCCGCTGACTCTGGGTGGTTACTTCGGGTCCGTCGAGAATGACCGCGGCACCGCCGTTGGCCACAAACGCGATGAGCGACTGCACCACCTCGCCGCGGACCTTGCCGCTGTACAGGTTGCCGGCCACGACGATGTTGCCGGTGGGCAGCAGCGGCAGGTTGCCATCCAGCACGACCGGCGGGCGATAGCCCGCGTTGGCCAGGAACTGCTTCTGCTGCGCGAGCAGACCAGCGCCGTCGTTGGCGTGCCAGGTGGTCTGTAGCAGGCGCATGCCGCGGCCGGTCGGCTGCCCACGGAGCTGCAACGGATCGAACCCGTGCTCTTTATTGAATCGCGCGCGCGTGAATTCACTATAGTCGTAGTCGCTGTCGTACTCGTGCCGGATGTAGTCGTAGTGGATCCCGTCGACTCCGGTCGCCACCACCTCGCGCACCAGGCCGACCAGGAACTGCCGCACCTCGGGGTGCACCGGGTTCAGCCAGCCGTTGAGGGTGTGGCCCTGGGCGTCACGCGCGTACCACGCCGGCTGGATCGCCGGATGCTTGGTGATGCCACCGTGGAGCATGACCAGGTACGGGTGGATCTGCACGCCGGCGGCATGCCCGGCCTGCGCCAGCTCGCGGAGTGGATCGAAGCCGGCCGGCACGTTCGGGTTCACCGGCAACAGCCGGCTCTGCCACATCGCCTGGTGCGGGAAGTTGGCCAGCGGCAGCAGCACGTTCAGGTGCGCCCGCCGGGCGCGCTGAATGGTGCGCGCGATGGCCGTCGGGTTGGCGTAGTCCTGCCAATGCAACCAGGCGCCGCGGAACTCGCCGGCGGCCGGCACCAGCCGATAGGCCGCCGGTGCGCCGGCGCGGGCCGGTGGCAGCGCCGCCGCCGGTCCCGAGGTCCGGGCTTTGTCCGCGTCGACCGGTAGCGCGTCGCCGCCACTGGTCGCCACATCCGCGTCGGCCGCGCGCGGCGCCGGTTGACCCGACAACCGCCCGCAGGCACACAGCATGGTCGTCAGACCCGCCAGCACCCACGCCGCGCGACGCGACCGGCTACCGGCCTTCAGCCTCGTCCACCAATGGTCCGACAACAAGTGTTCCTCACTTCCGCCGCCGGGCAGTATACCGGCCGCCCAGTTGGACCGTCAACCATATATCGGGGACGCAGCCCGATTGATGGCCGCGCGACCCGACGCTGTGGAGGTGGCCTCGGGCCGCCACCGAACTGGGTCGCGGTGCCTCCGGCACCCCAGTCGGGCCGTCACCGGGAGAATCGCGGATGGCTGTCAGGCACGTCGTCTGCGCGGCGGTGGTTGGGGCGCTGCTCGGGCTGGCCCAAGCCGACGAGCCGGCGGTGCTCACCTGGGGCACGTTCGAGACCGACGCCGAGCTCGCGGCCTGGCGCACGCTGGGCACGGCGTTCACGGCGTCCGACCGGTTCGTCACCGAGGGACGCCGCTCCGGGCGCATCCAGTTCCGCAAACACGCCGGGCAGAAGGGCGAGGACGAGTGGCCGCGGGTCACGGCCTTCGCCGCCGCGGCGCGGTACCCGGTGGACTGGGCCGGCTTCACCGCGGTCTCCCTGGACCTGACCACCGACGCGCCCACTGGCACGCGCGTCTCCATCGAAATCCGTGGCGTGGCCGGCAAGAACGGCTGGACCGCCAGCTACCTGCTTCAGACCGGCGTCACCCAGACGGTCACCATCGCGCTCGACCAAGTGCGGCGCCAGCTCGGCACCTCCCAAGTGGTCGAGTTCCTACTCTTCAAAGGCCGGCCCGAGGCCGACTGCGCCGTCTACGTCGACAACGTCCGGCTGCTCAGCCCCGCCGCTGGTGCCCTGGAGCGCGCCATCGAGGCCACCGCTGCCGGCTTCGAGACGCTCTGGACCCGCGACGGCCGGGCCGCCGGAGCGGTGGCCGAACTCGCCGCGCTGCGCCGCGACGCCCGCCGAACGACGTTGACCCTCGCCGACGCCGCAGCCCTGGCTGACCGCGCCCGACGGTTGGCTCAGACCGTCGCCAGCTTGCGAATCAAGCCGCTGCGGGCTTACGACTTCGGCCCGGCCGGATCGCCCGTCCGACCGGGCTTCACGGGCCTCACCAAGTCCACGGTGCGCAGCGCCCAGGACGACTGCGGTTGGCGCACCACTGCCGGCCTGAAGGAACTCACCCGCCCCGCGCAGCGTGAGTGGACCCACTCCAGCTACGCCGGTCGCGACGTGCCCCCCGCGGTGTTCCTCAACGACCTGACCCAGGATCTGGTCGGTGGCGAGCAACCGGCCGAGCTGAGCCTGGACCTGCCGGCCGGCGAGTACGTCGTCTGGGTGCTGGCCGGCTTCCCAGCGGGCTACGACCCGCCGGTGGCCAACTTCACCGTCGACGCCGGCGCCGGGCCGACCCGCCTCGGCCTGGCCCAGGCGCACATCTTCGAGTCGCGGTTCATCCCGGCTCGCGCCACTGATCAGGGGCTGAGCATCCGTTTCACACCCGAGACCGGATTCGTGATCAACGCACTGGCGGTCTTCGCCAAGGACGACCTGCGGCGCGCCCGCAAGGAGTTCGCCGGGCCGATCGACCAGGAGGTGTTCCGCGGCCCGCCGGAACTATGGGCGCGGTGGCGCCTGGTGCCGCGCCCGCTGGAGCCGGGCAGCCCGGCTACGGACGCCGAGCAACGCCGGGGCTACCTGGTGTTCAGCCGGCCGTTCACCGAGAACATCTACCCGGACAGCACGCCCACGGCCGCCGAGCGTTGTGACCAAGTGGCCTCATTCGCCACCCGCGGAGAGGCCGAACCGCTGACCTTCGCCGTCAAGGCGCTGCGGCCGCTGGATGGAGTCACCGTCGAGGTGGCCGGGCTGACCGGCCCGAGCACCATCGGCCCGGAGCAGATCGATGTGCGCCAGGTCCGCTGTTGGCCGGTACGGACCAGCTATGGCGTGTTCGACACCTACCAGATCGTGCCGGAACTGCTCGATCCCATCGCGCCGACCGATCTGGAAGCCGGCGTCTGCCACCGGTTCTGGCTGACCGTGAAAGTACCGGCGCAGGCCGCGGCGGGCGTCTACCGCGGCCGAGCGGTGATCCGCGCGGAGAACGCTTTGCCCGCCGAGGTCGGGCTCAACCTCGAAGTGCTGCCGCTGACCTTGCTGAGCGACCCGACCAAGAGCTTCGGCAACTACTACTACTCGCCGCTCGACCGCCTCCGGCCCGGCCTGAGTCCGGCCGTCACCGCCGCCATCCGCCGCCGCGCTGAAGCCGAAGCCCGCGACATGCAGGAGCACGGCATGACCACGGTGCAGATGGGCGGCATCGGAGCCACCAAGGTCAGCGGCCAGTGGCAGGCCACCATCGACCTCGACCAGCGGATCGAGTTCCTGCGGCGCTTCGGCCTCTGGGGCCGGGCGCCCGGCGTGATGATGAACGCCTTCTTCGCCGGCGCCATCTACCGCGACTGCACCGGTCAGGACTGGCCCAAGCACCTGGTCGGCATCACCAGTGGCCCACCCGCGTACTTCGAGGCCGTGACGCGGGTGATCCAGCAGGTCGAGCAGGTCCGGCTGGCCCGGGGCTGGCCCGAGTTCTACTACTACCCCATCGATGAGGCCACCGCCGAGGCGGTGCCCTTCCTGGCCCAGACCCTCGCGGCCATCAAGCGGGTGCCGACGGCGAAGACCTACGCGACGCAGGTCTTCGAGCGCCCGGAGAGCCGGCCGTTGGACGACGTGCTGGACGTCTGGTGCTCCGGCACCTTCTGTCCCGAGATCGAGCGGGTCGAGGCGATGCGCCGGCGCGGGCGCATCTTCTGGTGCTACCCAAACTTCGTGGCCTGCTCGCGCGGGGTGCCGAACTCGGCGCGGATGACCTACGGGTTCGGGTTCTGGCGCCTGGGTTACTCCTGCCTCATCCCCTGGCACTACCAGGCACCGGCCTCCGGGTCGAACCCGTTCTGCGACTTCGACGGGCTGTACGGCGACTGGTGCCTCGCCTATCCCGGTCCCGACGGACCGCTGCCCACCCAGCGCTGGGAAGGCATCCGCGAGGGCATTGACGACGGGCGCTACCTCTACACTCTCGAGGCCCGCCTGGCTGAAGCCCGCCGGACCGGCACCCACGGCGCGGCGGCCGCGGCGGCGGCGGCGCTGCTCACGGAGCTGCGCGCGGCGGTGCCGATCCGCGCCAGCTACGACCAGAGCGGTCCCTGGCACGGGCCCGACTACGCGCGCTGGCGGCGCCGCCTGGCCGAGGCCATCCTCGCCTTCGGCTGATGGCGCCGGCAGCCACCGACCGCGGAGCACCGCCGGCACCACGGCGTCATTCGGTTGCGTGGGCGATTGACCGGAGGGCGGTCAGACCGTAGAATAGGGCTTCGTACCCACGTTCACGACCTGTCGAGATCCGCCGCCCATGGCCGACCAGTCTCTCACTCGGTGCTTCTGTATCGTCGCGCACATCGACCACGGCAAGTCGACGCTGGCCGACCGCCTGATCGAGAAGGCCGGCACCGTGTCGGCTCGCGAGATGCGCGCGCAGTTGCTCGACAGCATGGACCTGGAGCGCGAGCGCGGCATCACCATCAAGGCCAGTGCCGTGCGGCTGCCCTACAAGGCCGCCGACGGCCGGACCTACACGCTCAACCTGATCGACACGCCCGGCCACGTCGACTTCGGCTACGAGGTTTCGCGCGCCTTGCAGGCTTGCGAAGGGGCGCTGCTGGTGGTCGACGCCTCGCAAGGTGTCGAGGCCCAGACCATCGCCAACTACCACCTGGCCACCGAGCAGGGCCTGACCATCATTCCGGTGATCAACAAGATCGACCTGCCGGCGGCCGATGTCCCGCGTGTGCGCGAAGACATCGAGAACGTGCTCAACTTGCCGGCGGACGACGCCATCGCCATCAGCGCGCGGCAGGGCCTGAACATCGACCTGCTGCTGGAAGCCATCGTCCAGCGCCTGCCGGCGCCCACCGGCGATCCGGACGCGCCGCTGAAGGCCCTCATCTTCGACAGCAAGTACGACCCCTATCGCGGCGCCGTGCCGTACGTGCGCGTGGTGGACGGCACGCTGACCAAGGGCCACGACATCCGCATGATGAGCACCTCGAAGACCTTCGAGGTGGACGAGATCGGCTACTTCGCGCCCGAGCGCACCCCGGCGGCGGTGCTCGGCCCAGGCGACGTGGGCTACGTCATCGCCAACATCCGCACGGTGGCCGACACCCGCGTGGGCGACACCGTCACCGACCCGGCCCGCCCGGCCGAGGAGCCGCTGCCTGGTTACCAGCCGGCCAAGCCGATGGTCTTCAGCGGCCTCTACCCGGTCGACTCCAACGACTATCACGATCTGCGCGACGCGCTGGAGAAGCTCCAGCTCAACGACGCCGCGCTGAGCTTCGAGCCGGAGACCTCGGCGGCCCTGGGCATGGGCTTCCGCTGCGGCTTCCTCGGCCTGCTGCACATGTCCATCGTGCAGGAGCGCTTGGAGCGCGAGTTCAACATCGACCTGATCTGCACGGCGGCCAGCGTCATCTACCAGGTGCTGACCACCGGCGGTGAGATCCAGGAGATCCACAACCCCTCGGTGCTGCCCGAGCCGGCCCGCATCGACGAGATCGAAGAGCCGCTGGTCCGCGCCAGCATCATGACGCCACCGGAGTACGTCGGTCCGTGCATGGACCTGGCGCAGACTCGCCGCGGCGAGTTCGTGACCATGGAGTACATCACGCCCACGCGGACGCTGCTGGTCTACACGCTGCCGCTGGCGGAAGTGCTCCACGACTTCTTCGACGTGCTGAAGTCACGCTCGCGCGGCTATGCCACCCTGGACTACGAGCTGAGCGGCTACCAGGTGGCCGACCTGGTGAAGGTGGACATCAACATCAACGGTGACCGCGTCGACGCGCTGAGCTGCATCCTGCACCGCAGCGTCTCGCAGAACCGCGGCGGCGAGCTGTGCGACCGGCTGCGCAAGATCCTGCCGCGCCAGCAGTTCGAGATCCGCATTCAGGCCAGCATCGGCGCCCGCATCATCGCCTCCTCGCGCGTCAGCGCTTACCGCAAGGACGTCACCGCCAAGTGCTACGGCGGCGACATCACCCGTAAGCGGAAGCTGCTGGAGAAGCAGAAGGAAGGCAAGAAGCGGATGAAGCAGATCGGCAGCGTCGAGATTCCGCAGGAGGCGTTCCTCGCCGTGCTGCGGAGCGATGAGACCTCGCCGGTGAAGTAGCGGCGTGCCGGCACCGACCGGTGTCCGTGTGTTGGCGGTCGGTGGCGGGTCCTGGGCCTGCCGTGTGGCGCCGCCTACCGGTGCGCCGCACCCAGGCTCCGCCGCACCCAGTCCGCCAGCTCCGGTTCGCTGAGCTCGCCCGCGGCAACCGCCAGCATGACCGCGGCCACCTGCGTTTCGGGCGCCTCGAACTCGTGGCCGTTGAGCCCGAGGAAGACGACCATGGCCAGGAAGGCCACGCGCTTGTTGCCGTCACGGAATGGATGATCGCGCGACAGACCGTACGCATAGGCCGCTGCCAGATCAGCCAAGTCGCAGCCCGGGTCGTACGACCACCGTTGGCGCGGTCGTGCCAGCGCCGATGACAGGGCGCCTTCGTCGCGCAGGCCAGCCAGGCCACCGTGCTCGCGGAGCTGGTCCCAGTGAATCGCGTCGACCACCAGCCGTGGTACCCAGACTGGCTCAAGCATGGCTACTTGGCCAACTCGCGAAGCGCATTGCGGTACTGCTTCGCCGCCGCTGAAGCCAAAGCCAGCGCTCTTTCGACCGTCGGGTCGTAGGGAGTGAGCAGAATGCCCTCGGCCGTCTCGACCGCCAACACGCGGTCGCCCGCCGAGAGGTGCAGCCGGTCCGCCATGTCCTTCGGCAGCGTGGCTCCGATGGACCCACCCACCTGCCGCAGCTTCACCTCACGCACCATGACCAGCTCCCGCTGTGGTAGCACATCCGTGCTACAGTGTAGTGGCCGCCGGAGCCGGAGGCAAGCATGACCCGGCATCGGTCCTGGTGTACCATCACCGCCCGGAGCCGCTCATGTCCGTGACGCCCATCTCGCTGATTATCGACGACCCCTGCCCTGGCATCCACCTCTACCAGCGCACCGTCCAGCGCCGCGAGACCATCGCGCTGACGCGCGATGGGCGGCCGTTGGTGCCCTTCATCCCGAACGACTTCCTGCGCGAGTTCATCGCCGTGGCCGACGAGTTCGGCCTGCGCGGCAAGTTCTCGGTGGTGCCGCGACCGGCCAACCTCGGCTCCATCACCAGCGCGCTCGACGGCGTCTCGCCGGCCGACCTGGCCGAGTGGCTCGACTTGGTGCGCGAGCAGGTGGCACCGCGGTTCGATCTGACGCCCGAGATGATCAACCACGACCTGGCGCTCGATCTGGACACGCTGACGCCGCTGGATGAGGACGAGCACGCCTGGTCGCAGCATCAGGACGAAGCCAGCCTGACGCGCTACATCGCCTTCGCGCTGGATGAACTGCGCCAGGCCGGGCTGGACGCCAACGGCGTCACCTCGCCGTGGGCGTTCGGGCGCGATGTGGAAGATGCCTACGGCCGCGCGGTGCTGGCGGCACAGGAACAGGTCTATGGCCGCTCGCAGACGTGGTTCTTCCTGGCCTTCAGCCAGGCGGCCGATGCCCGCGCGCGGGTCAGTGTGCTCGACGGTCCCGAGCGCTGGTGCGCGCACGTGGTGGCCACCTGCGACGACTTCATCTGGCCGTGTATCGACACGCCACGCACCGATGCGGCCCAGATCAGCGAGGTGGCCGACCGCTACCTGACGGCCGACGGCAGCGCGGGCCGGATGGTCGACCTGCTTCACGGCGGCGGCGAGATCGTCATCTGCACACACTGGCAGTCGCTGTTCGCCAACGGCACGCGCACCGGCCTGCGCGCGCTGGCCGAGGTCGGCCGCCGCTTGCGCGAGCTGTTCGGCGACCGCGTCGAATGGGTGCCGTGCTCGGAGCTGGCGCGGCGGGCGGTGGCGCGGGCGCTGGATAATCGCACCTGACCCCATTGCGGGGAGGTGTGCGCTGCCACCTGACGAATGCGTCCGTTGTCGTCTGTTCAGGATGACCAAGATGCGCATTCCCCTCCTGCTGTCCCTTCTGCTGGCCGGCGCGACGGCGTTCGGCCAGGGCAACCTGAGCGAGTGCCGTCTGCCCCACTGGTCGGCCCTCAACCGCGCCACCGGCAAGCTCTACATCGCCGCCGGCGGCACCAACAACGTGGTGGTCGTCGACACCAACGAGGACAAGGTCATCGCCACCATCAAGGTCGGCTCGCGGCCCGAACAGGTGGCGGTCAACGAGAAGACCAACCGGGTCTACGTCGCCTGCGCAATGGTGCCGGCGCTCCAGGTGATCGACGGCGCCAAGGACGAAGCCCGCGAGCTGATCCGCGTCGGCCGCGGCGCTCACGGCGTGGCCGTCAACGAGACGACCAACCGGATCTACGTCTCGTGCATGGACGAGAACGCCCTCTACGTGGTGGACGGCGAGGCCAAACAGGTGCTCACGCAGTTCCCGGTCGGCCGCACGCCGACCGGCGTCGGCGTCGATCCCGAACTGAACCGGGTCTACGTGGCCATTCGCGACGCCCAGGCGATCTCGTTCGTCGACGGCGCCGAGAACAAGTACCTGAGCTACACCACCGTCGGCCCTGAGCCGTTCGGTCTGGCGGTCGATCCGGTCACGCACACGGTCGTGGTCGCCTGCGCCCGGTCGGGCCAGGCCTGCTTCGTCGATGGGCGTAGCGGCGCCGTCCTGGGTCAGGCCATGGTGGGCGCCTATGCCATAGGCGTGACCTTCGACGCCGAGGCCAACCGGTTCTACGCCTCGGCCTTGCGCGGCGGCACGGTGATGGCCATCGACCGGCAGACCCGCCAGGCCACGCTGGCCGCCTCACGGTTGCAGACCCCGGTCGGCGTGGCGGTCAACGCCAAGCGCCGACGGCTGTATGTGGCCTGCCGTGACGCCAACCAGGTCGCGGTGTTCGACACCGCGTCGGGCCAGGCGGTCGGCTCGTTCCGGCTGGCCGCGTCGGCCGGTGGCCGCTGGGACGGGCGGATGAAGACGGACTGAGCCGGCGCTCAGGCGAGCCATACTGTCGCCGCCGACCGGAGGGTGGCGATGCGGCTCGGGCTGCTGGCGTCGGCAGCGGTAGGGTGGCTGGCGCTGGTCGACAGCCCGACCCGATCGCGCGCGGCGGCGCTGCCGCAGGCGGCCCAGTCAGGGCCGGCCCTCCCGCCTTCAGCCGACCAATGCTCGCGGGCAGCGATCATGACCGGGTGCTACCGGCCTCTCTTGGGCAGGAGCTGAGACGTGACCACGAACCTGGCCGATGGCGCGCTGGTCGCCGCGGCCCGGCAAGGCGATGCGGCCGCCGCCAGTGAACTGGCGGAGCGCTACCGACCGGTGGCGTGTGCGGTGGCCCTGGCCGTGCTGGGTGACTGGGACGACGCCCAGGACGTGGCCCAAGACGCACTGCTGCTGGCGCACCGCCGCTTGGGCCAACTCCGTGAGGGAGAGCGCTATGCCGCCTGGCTGCGCCAGATCACCGGGCGCCTGGCCCAGCGCCGCTGGCGCCGCCGGCGGCCGACGATGGGTTGGGATGCCGTGGCGCCCGACCAGTGGCCAGCCGGCCGTGATCACGCCGATGACGTGACCACGGTCGTCAGCCTGACGGCGGCCCTCCAGCGTCTGCCCGCGGCCATTCGTCTGACCGCCGTGCTCCACTACACCGCGCAGCGGTCCGCCGCCGACATTGCGGACCTGCTGAGTGTGTCGCCCAACACGGTTCGTGGCCGCTTGGTAACGGCCCGCCGTCTGCTGTCGAAGGAGCTACTGCCGATGTTGTCGCAACCCACTACGCTCAGCCGGCGCCCCGAACGCGTCACCGGCCTATACCACCGGGTCGACCAGGTGGACTTGCTGGAGGAGACGGGTGACCCGGCCACCGACGATCTGCTGTTCGGGCTGGCGAACCTGGTTCGGTTGTCGCTCGGCGAGCACTTCGGCGCTTGCCTGCTGGTCCGCACGTGGGCCTCGCCGCACCTCCTGCCCTTGTGTTTCGTCCTCGCCGGCGAGCGTCCCTACGAGGCCTTCCGACAGCTCTGGTCCGTGGTTGTCCACGCCGGCTTCCTGGCCGGCACCCAGTGCCAGCTCGACCCGCTCTATGTCGGCGCCGAGGCACCGTTCCTGCAGGCTGGTAGTGACCCCGAGGCCCCCGGCTGGCCGTGCTGGCCCCTGATCCGCGCCGCGGTCAAGGACCATAGCCTGCTGCTCATGGGCCATGACTTCCGCCCTCGCATCGCGCTGCCGGCCGATCCCGATGAGCTGGTCCGCAATGCCGTGAGCCTGGCGGTCGGCAACCTGGCGCGGCGCCATCCCGACCGGCCGCCGGGCCAGCCATTGGCCGACCCGGCACCCGCCGCGGCCGACCGTGGCTACGGTGAGTGGTTGCCGGTGGCGCTGGCGGTCGACGGACTGGCCCGCGCAGCGGTGGCCATCACCAGCGGTGCCTTCCCGTTCGACCCAGCCACCGTGGCGGACCGGTTCGCCGCGTCGGTCGGCGGTCCATGGTCCGAGCTGGTCCGCGAGAACCACGAACTGCTCCATCGCCCGCTGGGCGCGCGCGAGCGCCGCCGTCGGTGGCTGTCCGCCTGCCGGCAGTTGGCTGCCGTCGACCAGTGGTTCGTGGGGCTGGTCGGCAGCAGTCGGTACGCGGACCTGTCGCCCGGCGCCTGAGGCCGGGAGCAGGTCTGCCGGCCGGCAGCACGAACCAGCCGGTGGGGTCCGCGGCCGGCCTGCGGACCCCATCGAGATAGCTAGGAGCCGAACGCATGAGTTGGTCAGGCACTGGTCCGCGACCCGAGGTCGCCGTCGTCTACTACCCTCACTGGCACGTCTACGATCACGGGTCGTCGTGGCTGGGTGAGGGCTGGACCGAATGGCAGGGCATGGCGGCCGCCCTTCCGCGCTTCCCGGGCCACCGGCAACCGCTCGAGTGCACGTGGGGCGCATTCGACGAGAGCGATCCGGCCTGGGTGGCGCGCGAGATCGACCTGGCGGCCGACCACGGCATCGACGTGTTTCTCTACGACTGGTACTGGTACAGCGGCGTGCGGAACATGGAGGAGGCGCTGGAGCAGGGCTTCCTGCAGGCGCCGAACCGCGACCGGCTCAAGTTCTGCCTGATGTGGGCCAACCACGACCGCCGCAACCAGTTCTGTCCCGAGCACACGCCGGCGCGCAATGTCTGGCTGCCATCGCGCCACTCGCCCCGTGACCTCGACCGCGTGATCGACTACTGCAGCGAGCACTACTTCAGCCAGCCGAACTACTGGCGCGTCGCCGGCGGGCTGTACCTGAGCATCTTCGAACCGGTCCGCATGGTCGCGGAGCTGGGCGGGCCAGCCGCCACCCGCGCGATCTTCGCGGCCATCGACCGCCGCCTGGACCAGGCCGGCCTGCCACCGATCCATTGGAACGGCATGTCGTGGTCGCCCACCCATCTGCCGGCCCTCACCGAAGCCGGCTTCGCCAGCGTCGGCAGCTACAACATCGCCAGCGCCGGACAGGCCGGCGACGACGGCACCGAGCCCTACGAAGCCGTGATGGCCGCGCACCTCACCCGCTGGGCGCAGATGAGCAGCGGCACGCTGCCTTACGTGCCGGTGGCGACCATGGGTTGGGACGCCTCGCCGCGCTGCCGCGCCGACGTGCCCTGGCCGTTCCCACAGATCGACGGACGGCACCATTACCCCTACGTCCCGGTGGTGGTGGGCAACACACCCGAGCGGTTCGAGCAGCTCCTGCGCGACGCGGCCGCCCACGTCGACCAGGCGCCGATCCGGCCCCCGGCGGTCTTGCTCTACGCCTGGAACGAATGGACCGAAGGTGGTTACCTGCTGCCCGAACGCCACACCGGCACAGCCTACCTCGAAGCGGTCAAGGCGGTCTTCGGCGTGAGGTCCTGACGGCTGAGCGAGCGGCGCAGCGCCTGGCCGACACCCGCCCGCACCAAGCCACCGCGCGGTTCGCGGCGTGGCTTGACGAGTCGCTGCCGGCGCGCCCGGCGCGGTGCCGGTCGGTGTGGGCGTTGCGCGCTCGCTTACCGCAGTAAAGCGAGCTGCCGCCGGAACGCATCAGGAATGGTGCCGTCGCGGTGCGTCGGCACGTCCCAGGAGATGACCCCTTCCAGCGCGTTGACCGCCTTGGTGTACCCGATCACCAGCTCATCGGGCAAGCGCGGCTCGCCCTGGCCCCAGTACTCACCCAGGAAGGTCAGCAGATGGTACTGCGCGCCATCGACATAGCGCCCGAGCGGTCGATGGCGGAAGGCCACCGGGAAGGCGTCGGCCACCTCGCCGGCGGTGTAGTCCTCGAACTCCGTGGCGCACACCACCGGCACCTTCACCCCGGGGTTGAACGCCACCAGGCTGTTGGGATTGCCGGCCTTGGCCGAGGCCGCGAAGCTCGCGAAGTTCGGCTCGTCGGTGTGGCGGTACATGCGGTCGGCGTGGTAGCAACCGTCGAACCACCAGCCGCTGACGTTGCCGCCCCAGCGGCACGACCATTCGCGGATGACCGCCTGCCAGCGGCGCTGGAACTCGCTCAGCCGGGTGTCGATGCCCTCGTCGGCCAGGTACCGGCCCGGCTTGAGCTGCCAGGCACTGGCGTCCCAGTGCGGCGTGCACTTCAGGCCCTCCACCGCTTGCCGGTCATAGGCCGCCGCGTGGCTGGGCAGGTAGACCATGGTCCGGATGCCGCGCGCCACCAGCGCCGCGCTGAGATCGGCGATCAGATCGCGGCGCGCCAGCCGGCTCGGCTGACGGCCGACATACCCGTCGTAGGTGGCGTTGGGCGACAGGTAGTAGCCGGAGTTCTGGCCCAGGGTGAGGCAGAAGTAGCCGGCGCCCACCTCGGCCAGTTGGCTGGCCAGCCGCTCCACGTCGAAGCCGTCGATGCTCCGGTTCCAGTCGTCGATCGGCAGATCAGTGCCCCGCGGCGCACTGGCCACGTCGGCCAGGAAGTGCACGAACACGCCCCACCGGGCATCGCGGAACCAGTCAGTGTTAGCACGCATCGGCGGACTCCCTATCGAAAAACGCACCTGACCCCATTAATCGGGTGCCCGCCGGCGGCAGATCGGCCGGCGGGGTCGGCGTGCAAGTGCCGAGCTAGCTGCCGGTGCCCGGCACCTGCTGCCCGTCAGTCCGGAGCGGCAGGTCCACCTGGCATCGCCGCGCCACGTAGTGCCGCAGGTCGGCGGCGGCAGCAGCGAGTGGGGCCGGCGCGGCGGCCGGCAGCACGACCGTCACGCGCGCCTGGCCGTCGACGGCCAACCGTAGCGGCGCCGCACAGGCGGCCCCAGCCGGCAGAGCGAGCAGCCCGGTGAGCGCGCGCATGTCGGTGCTCCGGCGGCGGTTTGGCGGCCGGCAGCCGGCTTCCTGCCGAGAATTCCTTTGGCCATGGGCACGAGTGGACTATAATGGCCTCGGTCACGATCCCGCCGGTGCGGGAGGGTCGCTCATGTCGCGAACGAGTGGTGGCAGCCAGAACAGGGATCGCTTCTGGATCCAGGCGATGGTCGCCGTGGTCATCCTGATGGTGTTCACGGTGGCGATCCAGCAGTGGCACGCCTCGCGGCCACCGGCCATTCGGCTGGGCACCGTGTTGGTCCAGGTGGAACGCCAGGGCAACCAGGTGCTGCTGCCGCTGGTCAAGGCGCCCCAACTGGCCACCGACGGCGCGGTGGTCGCGATCAACGCCAGCCCCCTGGAGCTGTTCGTGGTCCGCGTCAGCGAGACCAACTTCGTGGTCTGGGACATGACCACCACGGAGAAGCGCCGCATCCGCTACGATTCGGGCCGGGGCATCTTCGTCGACCAGCGCGACGACAAGGTCGGCTTCTCCATCTCGACCGGCGAACCGCTGTCGGCTGACGTCAAGGACCGCCTCCGCAAGTACCTCAGCCGCACCGCCAGCGGCGTGGTCGAGATCACCTTGCAGTTGCAGTGAGCTGACTCAGGGGCCGTTGCGGTCGCCGTGGCGCCGCCAAGCAGCGTACCGGTGACGTTGTCACGTAGGGGCGACCCGTGTGGTCGCCTTGCGGCGGGCCACCAAGCAACTGCCGGTTAGCGACAGGGCGGGCACAAGGCCCGCCTACCGGACAGGATCTCCGGACGGCTGCTCAGTCGCGCAACGGGTACATGACCAGCCCGGTGAGTGCCTTCGGATAGAAGTAGGTGCTCTTCTGCGGCATCAGTTCGCCGTGACCGGCCACTTCCAGCACGCTGTCGAGCGGCGTGGCCCGCAGCAGGAAGGCCACCTCGGCCCCGCGGGCGATGGCTTCCACCGCTTCGCCGGCCCGGTGCACGTACTGGATCTCGGCCGAGCCGAACGACGGCTCGACCACCTCGGGCAGCACCAACTGGTGGAGCAGCGAGACATTGAGCAGCCGTAGCGTGCTCGAGGCCTCGGGCAGCTTCTCGGCCAACAGGTCGGACCGCCGCGGCCGCAACGCGCCGACTTCGTCACCCACCAGCAGGCCGAGGGCCGACAGCGGCTCGCCGTCAATCCAGCGTTCCAGCGCGGCCCCGTCGCGCGGGTCGACGTCGGCGGGTTGCCAGTCGAACCACGGCGCCAGTGCGCGGCGGAGCGCCTCGGGCTCAAAGCCGGTCAGGCCGCGCAGGATGCGGTGCGTGGGCATCACGCGCAAGCCGCTGTCGCCCGAGCCGACGCAGACCATGGTGGTGTAGCGCGCCGGATGGTCGTCGGGCAGCGGCTCGGCTTCTTCCAGCCAGCGTTGGTAGCGTAGCGCGGTCTCGTAGCGGTGGTGCCCGTCGGCGATGTAGAGCGGGCGCTCGGCCATGCCGGCGGTGACCGCTTCGAGCACGTCGGGATCGGTCTCCAGCCAGACGCGGTTCACCACGCCGTCGCGGCCGGTGACGCACATGTCCGGCGCCCGCTGGCAGGTCGCGGCGAACTGCCCCATCACCTCGGCGGCCGGATCGGGATAGAGCCCCAGCACTTGGCTCAGGTTGCAGCGGGTGGCCACCGTCAGGTTGAACCGGTCTTCCTTGGGCCCGCTGAACGTTCGCTCGTGCGGGTAGACGCCCTGGCCGAGTGGCACCAGGCGCAGGCGGGTCACGAACGACCGCCGCGTGATCTGCTCGCCAAGCCAGTCGTAGACCTGCTCGTAGACGTAGAAGGCCGGCGACGAGTCGCGCTGGAGGATCTCGGCATCGCGCCACTGACCCAGCAACCGGGCCGCCGTGCGGTAGCGGTTGTCGGCCGCGTTCAGGTCGGTCGTGGCCGGATTGAGGTCGAGGTGGACGATGTTGTACGGGTCGGCGCAGAGCTCGCGTTGCAGCTCGGCGTCGATCACGTCGTACGGCGGCGCGGTCACGGCCTCGAGGCTCGCAACCTTCGCTGCGTTGTAGCGGAGTGCGCGGAACGGCTCACAGGTGGCCATGACGGGAGTCTATCATCGGCCTCGGGGCCGGTCAACGCCGACTGACACCGCGGCGCCGGCTTACTGCCAGGGCAGGTCGTCGGTGCTGGTCTGCCGGACCAGGTCGATGCGCACCGGGTAGCCCCACCGGCCGGCGACCTGATGGAAGCGCAGGATCTGCGGGGCGTCGGTCACCGGCACGCTGGCCAGGCTGACCTCACCCACCTTGACCGTGGTGCGCACCGCCGCGAAGTTGTCCTCGGCGGGCACAGGCAGCCAGTAGCAGAGCTTGCGCGCCGGGACCGGTCCGCGCGGGTCATCGTACAGGTACCACTTCACGCGCGGGTCGCCGAACGCCACCGGCGCAGCCGAGCGCACGCAGGCGCCATCGAGCTGCGAGTAGAGCGATTGGAGCGCGATGTAGGCCGGCTTCGGCGTGTTGTCGGTGTGGACGATGCCGAAGTGGTTCTCGAGGTGCCAAAGCGGGTAAGGCCGGTCCACATAGCGCTCGCGCAGGAGGAAGTAGACCGCGCAGTCGAGGCCGAGGGCGAAGTCCTGGAGCTGCTGGCGGAGCGCGAACTTCGCTTGCGTGTGCTCGCAGATGCTGCCGTCGGGCGTCGTGCTCCAGCCCACCTCGGTCACCGCGATCGGCTTGCCCGGCGCCAGTTGCCGCAGCTTGCCGATCTGCCCTTCGTAGGTCGTGTAGCCGACGCCCGGCCGACCCTCGAAGGTGCTGGGATGCTCTGGGATGTTCCGCGGGCTGTAGCCCTGGCGGTAGGGGTGGACGGACACGCCGTCGACCACGTCCAGCAGCCCGGCCTTCAGGCACCGGGCCAGCCACGGAAACGGCTGCTCCTCCATCAGTTGCAGCATCGCGCTCTCGGGCCCGTAGAGCCGGCAGTCGGGCGCCACCTCGTCGCGCACCCGTTTGACCGCGGCCAGCCGCTCGACGTACTGCTCCGGCATCACCGCCGGCTTGGTGTGGTCGTTGTTGGTGGGCTGGTTCGGCTCGTTGAGGAACGACCAGTGCCTGATGCGCCGGCCGTAGTTGCTCAGCGCCTGCCGCCAGAGCACCGGGTCGGGGCTGGCCAGAATGCACCGCACCTGAATGCCGGCCCGACCGCAGGCGTCCAGCCACATGTTGAGCCGGCGGTCCTTGGCGTCGGGCAGCGAGCCGTGGATGTTGTGCATGACCACGGTCTTCACGCCCAGCTTGCGCATGGTCTCGATCACGCCGGCGTCGTCGTTCTCGCCATGCACCTCGAACGAGGTCAGCGTGGCGAACGGCGAAGCGGCGATCTCATTGCTGGGCCGCGCCAGGCGCAGGTCGATCTTGGCCTTGACGTCGGCGGGCAGTTCGCGGAACGTCGCGGCGCCGGCGGCCGAGACGGCCAGCAGGGCCAGCGCGGCACCGACGGTCTGGGCAGCCAGCATGATCACCTCCCGCTGGCGACAGGACCCGCCAGCGTCGCGACGATACCTGCTGGCGCGCTCGGGCTCAAGCTGGTCGCCACGCGACCCGGCAAGGTCCGCGGCCCGGCGCGGCGAAGCTGGGCCGCACAGGTGAACCCGATGGCGTTGACGTGGCTGGTGATGGTGATGGCGCTGGCGGCTCCGGCGGAGCGGCACGAATGGACTTTCGCGCGCGACACGTCGGGCTGGCGGCCACGCGTGGCGACCGTCAAGCTGACGCGCGAGCCCGGCGGGCCGCGGCCCGAGAGTGCGGGCGCGCTGCACGTCAGCGGGCCCTGCGCCGAAGGCTGGAATTACGCGGCCAGCCCAGCGCGCCCGCTCACCGCCGGCAACCTCTACCGTCTGTCCGCCTGGCTCCGCGTGCGACGACTCGGGCCGAGTACGCCGGCGCCGTTCCTCAAGTGCGAGTTCCAGTCGGCTGACCCCAAGCAGCTCGGCCGCGCCGTCACCGACGCCTACGATACCGGCCGCCTGGACACCTGGCAGCAACTCACCGTCGAGTTCCGCCTACCCACCGGCGGCAACGGCGCCTGGGTGGCTATCGAGAAGGGCACCAGCGCGCCGACCGAGGTCGATCTGCTGGTCGCCGAGGTGGTCCTGGAACGCATCGACCGCTTGACCGTGTACGACCGCTACCGGCTCTCGCCGCTGCCGGCGCCTCTGGCCGCCACCCGCGGCGTACACCCGCGGCTCTACGCCGACGAGGCCCGCTTCGCCGCGCTGCGCGAGCAGACCAAGACCACGCACCGCGCACTCTGGGACAGCACCCGCACCTACGCCGAGCGTTTGCTGCGCAACGGGCCACCGGCCGACGGCCAGACCGATGGCAGTGGTGACGAGCAGCTCTGGCAGCGCGAGGTGGGCAACGCCATGCCGTACCTGGCCCTGTGCTGGCGGCTGACCGGCGAGCGACGTTGGCTCGACGCCGCCGAAGCCTGGGCCACCGCCAGTTGCGGCTACCGCACCTGGGGGCTGGGGCACATCGACGGCCTGGACCTGGCCACCGGGCACCAGTTGTTCGGCCTGGCGCTGGTCTACGACTGGTGCTTCGCCGATCTGCGGCCGGCCACGCGCGAGTTGATCAAGGCCACGCTGCTCCGGCGCGGCGGCGCCATGGCCGAGGCGGGCCTGGGCGGCCAGGCCTGGTGGCGCAACGCGCTGTTGCAGAACCATCTCTGGGTCAACGCGACGGGCTTGGCCGCCGCCGGTCTGGCGCTCTGGGACGAGCACGAGCCGGCGCTGCTGTGGGTCGGCTTCGCGCTCGACCGGTTCCGCGCCACCAGCGCCGCCCTCGGGCCCGACGGCGCCTCGCACGAGGGCGTCGGCTACTGGGAGTACGGCGTCGAGTACCTGCTGAAGTTCAACGAGCTGGCGCGCGCGCTGCTGGGCGTCAACCTCTACGATCGGCCCTGGTGGCGCCAGACCGCGGCCTATGGGCAGTACCTGGCCACGCCGCGCGCCACCTGGACGCGCGGGAGTTGCATCGTCGATATCGCCGACTGCCCGCGCGGCCACTGGTACGGGCCGGACCACTGTCTGCGCCGCCTGGCGGCCGAGTACCGCGACGGCCACGCGCAATGGCTGGCCGAGCAGATCGGCACCGCCGCAGTGGACGCGCCGAGCGCACGGTGGCTGAACCTGTTGTGGTACGACCCGCAGGTGGCACCGCAGGCACCGGGTGACCTGCCACTGCTGCACCACTTCGCGGACCTGGGCCTGGTGGCCGCGCGCAGCGACTGGAGCGGCCACGAGTCGCTGGTGGTGTTCAAGTGCGGACCGGCGCTGGGCCACGAGGCCACGGACCGCTTCGCCGCCGATCCGGGCAGCGGCCATGTCCACCCGGACGTGAACCACCTGATGGTGTTCGGCGCCGGCGAATGGCTCGTGCGTGACGACGGCTACAACGCCAAGTGGACCGAGCAGCACAACACGCTGCTGATCGACGGCCGCGGTCAGGTGGGCGAGGGCCAGGCCTGGTTCAACGGCGCGCCGCAACTGGCGCGCAAGCTGCACCCGCGCGTCGTGGCCGCCAACGCCGGACCCGAGGTGGACCTCATCGCCAGCGAGGGTAGCGCGGCCTACCCGCCGGCGGCGGGGTTGCAGCAGTACCGTCGTCTGCTGCTCTATGTGCGCCGGGCCAACGCGCTGATCGTCATCGACGAGGTGCAGTTGGCCGCGCCACGAGCGCTGGAGCTGCGCTTGCACACCGAGGCCCGGCCGGTGGCGGTGGCGGCGAACGTGGTCGAGGCCCGCGGGCCGGCGAGCCGGCTGCGCTTGGAGAACCTGTCGCCAGACAGCCGGCTGACCGTGGCGCCGACGCCGCTGAAAGGCGCGCACGGCCACCGGACGGCGGAGCTGCCCGGCGTGCGGCTGAGCACCACCGCCGCGCAGTGGCGACAGGTGACCGCGCTGAGCTGGTCGGCGGCGGGCGCCGCGCCGCTGCCGGTGACGGGCACGGCGCGAGGCGAGCGCTGGGTGTTCCAAGTCGGTCAGTGGACGTTAACCTGGCCGGTCGGCACCACGCAGGTGGAGGTGGCGTCGAAGGGCTAACGACGGGGAGCCAACCATGGGCAAGTGGATTGCGCTGCTGTTGGTCCTGGGGGTGGGTGTGCTGCTGGTGGCCGTGGCGGTGCTGCCCGGCGGTCGCAGCCCGTTGAGGCGGGCGGAGCGCGAGGCGCGGCGGCAGGCCAAGTCGTTGCCGGCGCCGGCGGGAACGCCGGGCGGCGGCAAGAAGGACATCAGCGGCGACGACGTCCACAAGGCGGCTGAGATCTTCCACGACGTCACCCGCACCGTGGACGACGTGGCCGACCAGGTGATCGGCCTCAGTCCCGAGGAAGAGCGCCAGGTCGGTGCCGACGGCCATGCCGACGTGGCCAAGCAGTACCGCACCGAGACCAGCGGCCCGCGCCAGGCGCTGATCGAGCGGCTCGGGCGGAAGGTCGAGCCGTTCGCCAAGCGGCCGCTCAAGTACACCTACACGATCATCGTCGACAAGGTGGTCAACGCCTTCTCGCAGCCCGGCGGGTACGTCTACGCCAACACCGGCCTGCTCGACTTCATGCGCGGCGACGCCGAGGTGCAGTTCGTCATGGCGCACGAGATTGCCCACATCGAGCTGCGGCATTGCGCCAAGCAGATGAACTACTACGCGCGCGCCTCGCAGGTGGCTGGGGCCCTCGCCGGCCAGCTCGTGCGCATGGCCCACGCCATCATCGCCGTCGGCTACTCGCAGGAGCAGGAGTTCGAGGCCGACCGCTGGGCCTACCGCGCCATGCGCAAGCTCGGCTGGTCGCACGACGACTGCACCGCCTCGCTCCGCCGGATGCGCGACAAGCTGCCGGGCAACCAACAAGGCGGCCAACGGCCGAATCCCGACGACGTGTTCGCGGCCACGGTGCATGAGCTGGACAACCACTTCCGCACGCACCCGCCGCTGAGCGACCGCGTCAAGCGCCTCGACGCGCTGCGCAACGAGGCGAACTAAGCAGCCTGCCGGTGATGTTGTCCCGTAGCCGGGCGACCCAAGGGTCGCCCGGCTGCGGGCCACCAAGCGCCTACCGGGCAGTGACAGGGCGGGCACCAGGCCCCGTCCCTACCGGACAGGATCTCCGAGCGGCTACTTAGTCACCACGATCCACGACGCCGACGGAGGGCCATCGCCGCCGACGGCCAACCACTCGCCCATCAGCCCAGCCGGGCGAAAGGACACGTGATGCGAGCGAGTGGCTGGATGATGATGGTGGCCCTGCTGGGGGCCGGCGGGACGGCCGCCGCGGAAGCGGGCGCGCAGCCGGTGGCGGAGTCGTTCTCCGACTTCATCATGCGCGGCAACCTGATGCGCAGCGCGAGCAAGTTCGCCGCCGGCGGGCCGGTGCGCGTGGCGTTCATGGGCGGCTCGGTGACCACGCAGCAGTGGCGTGAACCGGTGATGAAGTACCTGCGCGAGCGGTTCCCGAAAGCGCAGTTCGACTTCGTCATGGCCGGTGTCGGTGGCACCGACGCCAACCTCGGCGCCTTCCGCCTGCCGCGCGACGTGTTCAGCCGCGGCCCCGTCGACCTGTTCTTCCTGGAGTTCGCGGTCAACGGCGGTGGCGTCCGCGCCATGGAGGGCATCGTGCGCCAGGCGCGACGCACCAACCCGGCCATCGACATCCTGGTCACCTACTTCGCCAACACCGGCCACTGCGACGCCTACAACAAGGGCCAGGTGCCCGGCATCGTCAAGGACCACGAGCAGGTCACCGAGCGGTATGGCCTGCCCAGCCTGTGGTTCTACCGGGAGGTGGCCAAGCGCGTGAAGAACGGCTCGCTCAAGTGGAAGGAGTTCAGCGGCGACGTCGTCCACCCGACCGCGCTGGGCTGCGACCTCTACGCCAAGTGGTTCGTCTCGTTCCTCGACCAGGCCTGGGCCGATATGTCACTGAAGCCGGCCGAGGCGGCCCTGCCGGCGCCCCTCGACCCGCTGTGCTACGAGCGCGGCAACTTCGTGCCGGCCGACGCGGCGACCATCCGCGGCGGCTTCAAGCTGGTCAAGCAGTGGCGCACCGAGAAGACCTGCAACTTCGCGCCGCCGGTGGACGTCTTGGAGGCCACCGCACCCGGCGCCGAGCTGTCGCTCAAGTTCGACGGCCCGGCCATTGGCCTGTACCTGATTGCGGGCTTCGACGCCGGCACCATCGAGTACACCATCGACGGCGGCGCGGCCAAGACCGTGGACCTGTTCGATATGCCCTGGTGCACCATGTTCCACCGCCCGGTCCACCGCATGTTGGCCGACAACCTGGCCGCCGGGCCCCACGAGCTGGTGATCAGGATGACGGACAAGAAGCACGCCAAGAGCGTCGGCACCGCCATGCGGCTGCTGTGGTTCATGGTCAATGGGAAGTAGCGGGAGGCCCGAGATGTGCTATCGCTGGCTGGCGGCCCTGGTGCTCTGCGTCCCGGTGTGGGCCGCCACCGAGGCGCCGAACGTGTTCCCGGCCGGTAGCTTCGAGCTGCTGGACGGCGGCCAGCCGCGCGGCTGGAACCTGCTGCCCGGCAGCGCCGTGAGGACCGACGGGGCTAACCACTACCTCGAGTTCACCAACGCCGACCCGAAGAACTCGGCCTGGGCGATGGCGACGCTCAAGCTCGATCCCGAGTGGGGCTCGCTGCGCGTCAGCGCGCGCCTGCGCGTGGCCAACCTGAAGCTCGGCAGCGCCGGCTGGCACAACGCACGGCTGATCCTCAACTTCCGCACCGCGGACGGCAAGGACGCCGGCTTCCCCGAAGGGCCGCAGCTCCGCGCCGACTCCGACTGGGTGACCCAGACGGTGACCGTCGACGTGCCTGCCACCGCGGCGACGCTGGCACTCCAGCCCGGGCTGTGGGGCTGCACCGGCGTGATGGGCCTCGACGACATCGTGGTCACGCCGGTGGTCAAGCCGTCACCGTTCGCCGGGCCGCTGCTGCGGCTTGACCCGCAGCGCGGACTCGTCGAGGGCAGCTTCGAAACGCTGACCGACGACGGCCGGCAGCCGGTGGGCTGGGAGTGGTCGCCCGCGGCGCGGCTCATGGGCGGCGCGGGCAACCACTGGGTGCGGCTGACCAATCGCAACCCGCTGGCGGCGCCGGCCATTCGGGCCAACCTGTGGGTGCGGCCCGGCACCCGAGCGCTGACGATCAAGGTCCGGCTGAAGACCGCTGGGCTGAAGTGCGGCGCCGACCCATGCGGGCACGCCCGACTGGTGGTGTCGTCGCGGACCATCGACGACGAGCCGTTGGCGAGCGTCATCGGCCCAGGGGTGACCACCGACACGGCCGACTGGGCTGACCTCTCGACGATCGTCGCGGTGCCGCCGACGGCGCGGTACCTGGTGCTGTGGATCGGGCTCTGGCAAGCCACCGGTCAGTTGGACATCGACGACGTGCGCGTGCTGCCGGCCGCTGAGAAGGTGACGCGATGAGACGTGCTCTGCTGCTGTGCGCCGGCCTGGCGGCGCTGTCGGTGCTGTCGGCGGCGCCGCTGAAGCTCTACGTGGCGCCGCTGGGCAACGATGCCTGGTCCGGCACGCTCGCCCGGGCCAACCCGGACCGCACCGATGGCCCGTTGGCCACACTGGAAGGCGCACGCGGCGAGATCCGCAAGCGGCTCGCCGCCGGGCTGCGGCCGGCCGGCGGCCTCACGGTCGAGGTGCAGGCGGGCACCTATGAGCTGTCGCGCCCGCTGGCGCTGACCGCGCAGGACTCGGGGACGGCCGACAGCCCCATCGTCTGGCAGGCCGCGCGCGGCGCTCAAGTGCGCTTGGTGGGCGGGACCGTGGTGCGCGGCTGGCAGCCGGTGACCGATCCGACGGTGCTGGCGCGGCTCGACGAGTCGGCCCGAGGCCACGTGTTGCAGGCCGACCTGAAAGCACTGGGCGTGACCGACTTCGGCCAAGTGGCCAGCGATCCCGACTGGACGCGCTCGGAGCCCGGGCTGGAGCTGTTCTTCGCCGACCAGCCGATGACCATCGCGCGCTGGCCCAACGAGGGCCTGGTCAAGATGGTCAAGACGCTGGGGCCGACGCCGAACATCACGCGCAATGGCCGCGAGGGCTGTGTCGAGAGCATCTTCGAGTACAGCGGCGACCGCCCGCAGCGCTGGGTGGGTGAGCCGGACGGCATGTTGCACGGCTACTGGGCGCTCGACTGGGCCGACCAGCGCTACCGCATCGGCTCGATCGACACGGCCAAGCGAGTCATCAAGCTCAACGGGCCCAACCACGCCTTCGGGTTCCGCGACGGCCGGCCCTACTACGCCTACAACCTGCTCTGCGAGCTGGACCAGCCGGGCGAGTGGTACCTCGACCGCGCCCGCGGCCTGCTCTACTTCTGGCCGCCGTCACCGGTCGATCGGGCCAAGGCGATCGTCTCGGTCTTGCCGCACCTGGTGACCGTGCGCGACGCGACGCGCGTGACGCTGCGCGGCTTCGCCCTGGAAGGCGCGCGCGGCGACCTGGTCACCATCAGCGGCGGCCAGGGCGTGCAGGTGATCGGCTGCACCCTCCGCAACGGCGGTGGCTGGGCAGTCTCGGCGCACGGCGGCACGAACCACCGCGTGGCCGGTTGCGACATCTACCAACTGGCCATGGGCGGTGTGGCGATGTCGGGCGGCGACCGCCCGACGCTGACGCCCTCCGGCCACGTGGCCGAAAACAACCACATTCACCACTACAGCCGCTGGAAGCCGGTCTACCGGCCCGGCGTGTCGGTCAGCGGCGTGGGCAACCGCATTGCGCACAACCTGATCCACGACGCGCCGCACATGGCCGTCGGCTTTGGTGGCAACGAGAACACCATCGAGTACAACGAGATCCACAGCGTGGTCTACCACTCGAACGATGCCGGCGCCATGTACTGCGGCTACGACTGGAGCGCGCGCGGTCAGGTCATCCGGTACAACTATCTGCACGACATCTACGGCTATGAGAACCGCGGCTGCGTGGGGGTCTACCTGGACGACCAGTTCTCGTCGGCCCGCATCGAGGGCAACCTGTTCTGGCGCGTGCCGAACGCCGCCTTCATCGGTGGCGGGCGCGACAGCACCATCGCCAACAACGTCTTCGTCGACTGCAGCCCCGCGGTCCACGTCGACGCGCGCGGCCTGGGCTGGGCCGCTCACGCCAAGGAGACGCTGACCCAGCGACTGAAGGCGGTACCGTACCAGGCCGAGCCCTGGCGCACGCGCTACCCGCAGTTGCTGACCTTGCTGGACAACCCCGACTGCATGGCGCCGCAAGGCAACCTGATCGCGCGCAACGTGCGCTCGGGTGGTCGCTGGGACGACATCGAGCGCAAGGCGCGGCCCCACGTGACGGTTCAGGACAACCTGACCGACGGGGACCCACACTTCGTGGACGCAGCGCGCGGCGACTTCCGCCTGAAGGACGACTCGCCGGCGTTCAAGCTGGGCTTCCAGCCGCTGCCGATCGACAAGATGGGCCTCTACGCCAGCGAGGAGCGCGCGACCTGGCCGGTGCGGCACACGGTGCGACCGGCGCCGGTGCGACCGCCCGACGCCCACACCGCGCGCGGCGCCGCGCCAGTGGCCCGC
>CAZHGD010000072.1:0-31277 GCA_964531735.1 uncultured Fimbriimonadaceae bacterium
AGTCTGGACGAGCGGCTGCAAGAGGCGCTGATCGCGCGAGCGGAGGTGGGGTTGTAGACGGCGCCGTCAGAGGAGCGCCGCCACCCGCCGCAGCACCTCGTGGCCGACGTCGAGCTTGCTCAGCGACGGCAGGTCCTCGCGGCGGCCGTCGGCGTGGAGCAGCGTGACCTGGTTGTCGTCGCCGCCGAAGCCGCGGCCCGGCTGCGAGACGTCGTTGGCCACCATCAGGTCCAGGCCCTTGCGCTGGAGCTTCTCCTGCGCCCGCTCGATGACTTCGTGCGTCTGCGCCGCGAAACCGACCACCACCTGCCCGGGTCGGCGCTGCGCCGCCACCGCGGCGATGATGTCCGGCGTGCGGTGCAGCGCGATGCTGATGGTGTCGCCGGCTTTGGCGCGCTTGCGTGGGTCCGGGTCGGCCGGCGCATAGTCGGCGACGGCCGCGGCGCCGACGAAGACGTCGGCCTCGGGCCAGCGGGCCAGCACCGCCGCGGCCATCTCCGCGGCCGTGTTGACCGACACCCGCTCGACGCCCGGCGGCGCCGGCAACTCGGTCGGCCCGCTGACCAAGGTCACCGTGGCGCCGTGCAGGGCCGCCGCGCGTGCCAACGCGTAGCCCTGGCGGCCGCTGGACGGGTTGCTCACGAACCGCACGGCGTCGAGCGGCTCGCGCGTGGGGCCGGCGGTGATCAGCACGCGGCGCCCGGTCAGGTCACGCTCGGCGAAGAGCAGCGCTTCGAGCGCTGCGACGATGTTCGGGACGTCGGCCATGCGCCCGTCGCCCTGTTGGCGGCAGGCCAGCCAGCCGCTCGACGGGCCGACGAACTGATAGCCCGCGTCCTGCAAGGTGGCCACGTTGCGCTGGACCAGCGGGTGGTGCCACATGGCCTGGTTCATAGCGGGCGCCAACAGCACCGGACAGGTGACCGCCAACAGCGTGGTGGTCAGCAGGTCGTCGGCCAGCCCGGCGGCAGCCTTGCCCAGCAGATTGGCCGTTGCCGGTGCCACCACGACGGCATCGGCCGACGCCAGCGACAAGTGGCCCATGCCGTAGGCTTCGGGCGCGGCGAAGGTGGCGGTGTAGACCGGGTTGCCGGACAGTGCCTGGAAGGTGGTCGGGCCGACGAACTCGGTGGCGTGAGCCGTCATGACCACGCGCACCTCGGCGCCGGCCTGGGCCAGCTTGCTGACCAGATCGGCCGCTTTGTAGGCGGCAATGCCACCGGTGACGCCGACCACCAGCCGTTTGGCGGCGAACGTGCTCATTGGTGCTGGCTGCGCTCCTCGCAGATGATGCGCTGCAACGCGGCAACGGCCGTGGCGAGGTCGTCGTTGATGACCTCGTGCGTGAACCAGTCGCGCTCGGCCATCTCGCGGCGGGCGGTGTCGAGGCGGCGCGCGATCTCCTCGGGCGTGTTGGCGCCGCGCTTGGCCAGGCGCTCATAGAGGACCTCGGGTTGCGGCGGCGCGATGAACACGAACACCGCTCCGGGCAGGCGCTCGCGGACTTGGCGTGCGCCCTGGATATCGATGTCGAGAACCAGGTCCTGGCCCGCGGCGCGCGCGCGCTCAATCTCGCTACGCGGCGTGCCATAGCGGCACTGGGCATACGGCGCCCACTCGAGGAACTCGTCGTCGGCCACAGCGCGGTCGAACTCGTGGTCGCTGACGAAGTAGTAGTCGACGCCGTCGCGCTCGCCAGCGCGGGGTGGGCGAGTGGTGCGCGAGACCGAGAAGCGCAGGTTCGGCACGGTGGCGAACAGCCGCCGGATGAGCGTGCTCTTGCCGACGCCGCTCGGCCCGCAGATGACAAACACGTCGTGATGTGCTGGCTCGCCCATGACCTCGTCGACCATCCGGGCCCATTGTACCATCGCGCCCGGCGGTTGACTCCCGGTTGCCGGCGAGTGGCCCGGCGGACGGTCGCCCGCCGGGCCGGCGGGCTCAGTCTGAGTTCTTGGTGAAGTAGGGCAAGTAGCCCGCGGCGTTGGTGCGGCCGACCTCGGTGATCTTGAGCCACTTGACATGGCCGTCGAGGAAGGTGAAGTTGGCGCCGTCGTTGTGCCGGCCTTCGTAGTAGCCCTGACCGCTGGTCAGCCGCGGCGGGTTGACCGTGGTGTTGACCGTGTAGGGTGCCACCGCCACCTGGAACAGCCCGGCGGGCCCGCCGTCACCGCAGAAGATGGTGCCGGCCGGATCCTCGACGGAGGCGAGCGTCGCCGGCCCGGTGCCGCTCTGCTCGAAGAGCATGCCGCGGGTCGCATCGGACCAGTACAGGCAGTTCAGCAGGTAGCTCAGGTTGGCCGTTCGCGCCGCCCAGCGCACGCTGCCGCTGGGGCAGTCGTAGACCTGGCCGTTCTTGATGTACGGCTGCAACTGGTCGGTCCAGTAGATGCCCAGGCCGTTGTTCTGGTTGTTGAGCATGTACTTCTCGTCGTAGTCCTGGGCATACTGCATCAGGGCCACGCCAACCTGCTTGAGGTTGGAGCCGCAACTGCTCTGGCGGGCCTTCTCTCGTGCCTTGGCAAAGACAGGGAACAGAATGGCGGCCAGGATCGCAATGATGGCGATGACCACCAGCAACTCGATCAGCGTGAACGCACGGCGACGCATGACGGCTCCTTGGGGATGAAACGGCGCGACTGGTAAGTGCCCGACCCAACCCGATGCCAGACTTGCAACGAACCTGCCGGCGGTGGCGCTGCGGGCGGCACCGCCCCACAATGTGGGTTCGGAGGGAGCAGCGCTGATGGCGGTCGGCACCAACCACCTGGCAGGCGAAGTCAGTCCGTACCTGCGGCAGCACGCCGGCAATCCGGTCGACTGGTACCCCTGGGGGCCGTCGGCGCTGGAGCGGGCGCGCCGCGAGGACAAGCCAATCCTGCTGAGCATCGGCTACAGCGCGTGCCACTGGTGCCATGTCATGGCCCACGAGAGCTTCGAGAACGAGGCCGTGGCCGCGGTCATGAATCGGCACTACGTCTGTATCAAGGTTGACCGTGAGGAGCGGCCCGACCTCGACCATCTCTACCAGACGGTCTGCCAGTTGCTCACGCAGACCGGTGGCTGGCCGCTCACGGTCTTCCTCACCCCGTCGCAGGAGCCGTTCTTCGCCGGCACCTACTTTGCGCCGGACCGCCGCTATGGTCGGCCGGGCTTCATCGAGGTGCTGGAGGCGCTGGCCGAGGCCTACCGCGACGCCCGGGCACAGGTCACCGAGCAGGCGCAGCAGATCATCGCTGCGCTGGCCTGCGAGCAGGCACCACACGGCCAGCCCGGCGAACTCACCGAGAGACTGCTCGACGACGGCTACGCGCAGCTTCGCCAGGCGTTCGATACGGCCCGCGGCGGGTTCGGCCAGGCGCCGAAGTTCCCCAATCCGGGACCGCTGGAGGTGTTCTGCCGCCACCATGCCCGAACCGGCCAGGCCGATGCGCTGCAGCAGGTGGTCAAGGCCGCGCGCGCGATGAGGGCCGGCGGCATCTACGACCAACTCGGGTTCGGATTCCACCGCTACAGCGTCGACGCCGCGTGGCGGGTGCCGCACTTCGAGAAGATGCTGTACGACAATGTGCTGCTGCCGCCGCTCTACCTGGCCGCCTGGCAGGCGAGCGGGCAGCCGGACCTGGCCGAGTGCGCCGTCGAGACGCTGGACTACCTGTTGGCGTCCCTGCGCGCGCCCGAAGGCGGCTTCTACAGCGCCACCGATGCCGACAGCAGCGGCGAGGAGGGCCGCTACTTCGTGTGGACGGCCGACCAGGTCCGGTCCGTGCTCGAAGCCACACTGGCCGACATTGCCTGCGAGCGCTTCGGCGTCACGGCCGCCGGCAACAGCGACGGTGGCGCGAGTGTGCTGCACCTGGCCCGGCCGCTGGAGCCCATGGCCGCGGCGCGTGGCTGGCCGCCCGAGCAGATGCGTGCCGCGCTGGAGCAGGCACGGCGCGACCTGCTGGCTGCGCGAGCCCGGCGCGAAGCCCCACACCGCGACGAGCAGGTCATTGCCGCCTGGAACGGCCTGGCCATACGGGCCTACGCGCAGGCCGGTCTGTTGCTCGGCCGGGAGGCCTACCTGCGCGCGGCCGAGGAGGCCGCGCGGTTCGTGCTGGACCACCTCGTCGACGATGGACGCCTGCGGCGGATCTGGGCGGCCGGCGAAGCCCGCGGTCGGGCCTTCCTTGACGACCACGCGGCCGTGGCGGCCGGTCTGCTGGAGCTGTTCGCCGCCACCGGTGAGCCGCGCTGGTACGATGCGGCGGTACGGCTGACCGAGACCGTGGCCGGTGAGTACACCGATCCGGCCGTCGGCGACTGGTTCATGACCTCGGCCGCCGGCGAAGCGCTGGTGCTGCGGCCGAAGGAGACCGGCGACGGCGCCACGCCGTCGGGGCTGTCGCTGATGGTGCACAACCTGTGGCGGCTGCACCAGTTGAGCGGCGAGCACCGCTACCGCGCCGACGCGGAACGAGCGCTGCGAGCCCATGCCGAGGGGCTGCGCCGTAACCCGTGGGGGTGGGCGACGCTGCTGTGCGGACTGGATGCACTGCTGTCGGCCGACGAGACCGTGGTCGTGGTCGGCGACGGGCCGGCGGCCGAGGCGCTGGTGCGGGCCGCGCTGGCTGACTACCGGCCCAACCGGCTGGTCTGTCGTCGCCGGGCGGACACAGTCGACGCGGCGCTGCCGTGGCTGCTGCGCGGGCATGGTCTGCGCGACGGGCAACCGGCCGCTTACCTCTGCCGCGGGCAGGTGTGCCAGGCCGCGGTGACGTCACCCGAGGGTCTGCGCGCAACTCAGGGCACGAGCTTGTAGCCGACGCTGTGCACGGTCTGCAAGCGCCGCGGGTGACGCGGATCGTCTTCCACCTTCAGGCGCAGGCGCCTGACGTGCACGTCGATGCCGCGCGGCTGGATGACCTCTTTCTCGCCCCAGACGAGGTCGAGAAGCTGCTCGCGCGTGAGCACGCGGCCGGGCCGTTCGGCCAGTGCATAGAGCAACTCGAACTCCAGGCGCGTGACGTCGAGCACCTTGCCGCGCAAGGTCACCTGGTACGCACCGGGATCGAGCGAGATGTCGCCCACCACCAGCTTCGGCCCTTCGACGCCACCCGGCGTGCCGTAGCGGGCGCGGCGAAGCTGCGCGCGCACGCGGGCAATCAGCTCGCCCGGACTGAACGGCTTCTCGACGTAGTCGTCGGCGCCGGTGTTGAGGCCGACGATCTTGTCGACCTCGCCGGTCTTGGCCGTCAGCACGATGATCGGCACCTGGCTGGTCTCGCGCGCCCGCTTGCAGACCTCCAGGCCGTCCATGATGGGCAGCATGAGATCGAGGACGACGAGGTCCAAGGGTTCTGAGCGGATGGTGGCCAGCCCCGAGGCTCCGTCACCCGCCGTCAGAACGGTGTAGCCCTCCGCGCCGAGCATCACTTTGAGCATGTCGACGATGTCAGGGTTGTCCTCGACGACCAGGATACGGCCCTCGGCCATGACTCACCGTTCCTTGGGGCGGCTCACTGCCCCGCCGCGCGCACTGTGACTCCCGCGCCCGTCTCGATGTGGCCCACCGGAACCGCCTCGAATCCCGCGGCGGCGGTGAGCGTACGGGCCTGCTCGACGCGGTCGGCGGCCACCACCACCAGCATCCCCAGGCCCATGTTGAAGGTGTGCAGCATCTCGTCATCGGCCACGCGGCCGAGCCGCGCCAACAACCCGAAGATCGGCGGCTCCGACCAGCGACCGCGCTCCAGCACCGCGCCGACACCATCCGGCAGCACGCGGGGCAGGTTGTCCTGGAAACCGCCGCCGGTGATGTGGGCCGCGGCCTTGAGCAGACCGGCGCCGCGGAGCGCCCGCAGTTCGCTCAGATAGCAGCGGTGCGGCTCGAGCAGCGCCGCGCCCACCGTGGTGCCCAGTTCGGGCAGCTCGTCGCGCCAATCCACCTGTCCATCGGCCACCAGTTTGCGGGCGAGTGAGTAGCCGTTGGTGTGCAGGCCGCTGCTCGGCAGGCCGAGGATGACGTCGCCGGGCACCACCTGGCGACCGTCAACGGCCTCGTCGCGCTCGACCAAGCCGACGATGCAGCCGGCGACGTCGAAATCGCCCGGCTGGTACAGCCCCGGCATCTCGGCCAGTTCGCCGCCGATCAGCGCGCAGCCGACGCCGCGGCAGGCGCCCGCGAGACTGGTCACGATGGTGGCTGCGACGCCTGGCGCCAGCTTGCCGGTGGCGAAGTAGTCGAGGAAGAACAGCGGCTCGGCGCCCATGACGGCGATGTCGTTGACGCAGTGGTGGACCAGATCGAGGCCGAGCCCGTCGTAGCAGTCGAGGAGCCCGGCGACCTTCACCTTGGTGCCGATGCCGTCCATGCTCGAGACCAGCAGCGGCTGGCGGTAGCGACTGGTGTCGAGCGCCCACATACCGCCGAAGCTGCCGACGTCGGTGACCACCTCGGGCCGATAGGTGGCGCGGCAGGCGTCTTTGAACAGGCGGATGGCTTCGTCCTGGGCAGAGATGTTGACGCCGGCTGCCGCGTAGGTCTGGCCCATGGTGACTCCCGCGATGAGTCTAGCGGCGAGGGTGGGGAGTGTCAAGCCGCGCCACACCTCCACCAGCGCGCTCGTGACCGTCACTTTGGGTTCATGCGGGCGGGCCAACCAGTGGCGCCAGCAGGCGATAATGGTGCCAGAGGCCGTGGACCGGCGCGGTGGTGGTGCAAGCGCACAGCAGGGACGCCGTTCCATTCTCCCGCCGACAGCTCGCCGAGGAGACGCGCCAAGTGCACGATGAAGCGCCGCAGACGGGCACCGAACTGGCGACCGAGCGGCAGTGGCAGACGCTACCCGACCACGCCGAGCGCAGCGAGGCGATGTTCCGGGCCATCTACGAGCAAGGCAGCGGCCTGGCGGCGATCATCGATCTGTCCGGGCGGCTGCGGCACGCCAACCCTGCCGCCTTGGAGCTGATCGGAGCCGAGCCGGCCGAGGTGATCGGGCGGCTGTTCTGGGAAACGCCCTGGTGGACCCACGATCCGGTGGAGCAAGCTCGACTGCGGGACGCCATCGAGCGCGCCGGCCAAGGCGAGTACGTGCTGCTCGAAACGAGCCACATGGCCGCCGACGGGGCGTTGCGCCACATCGAGTTCTCGCTCAAGCCGGTGCGCGATGAGGACGGACTGGTGTTCTGTCTCATCCCCGAAGGGCGCGACATCACTGCCCGCAAGCGAGCTGAGGCGGAGCTGCGCCATGACGAAGCCCGCCTGACGGCCCTGCTCGAACTGGCCCAGATGAGCGGTCAGTCGGAGACCGCGCTGACCGACTACGCCCTCGAGCGGGCCATCGAGGTGACGGCGAGCAGCATCGGCTACCTGGCCTTCATGGACGAGGACGAGACGGTGCTGACCATGTACTCATGGTCCAAGTCGGCCATGCGTCAGTGCGCGATCGACGACCAGCCGATCGTCTACCCGATCGAGACCACGGGCCTCTGGGGCGAGGCCGTGCGCCAGCGCCGTCCGGTGATCACCAACGACTACGAGGCCGACAGCCCACTGAAGAAGGGCTTTCCGTCCGGGCACGTGCCGATCAAGCGCCACATGAACATCCCCCTGTTCGACGGTGGCCGCATCGTGTTGGTGGCCGGGGTGGGCAACAAGCTCGCGCCCTATGACGAGACCGATGTCAAGCAGTTGACCTTGATGATGGACGGCATGTGGAAGATCATCAAGGCCGGGCGCGTCGAGCGCGCGCTCCGTGACAGCGAGGCCCGCTACCGCTTCCTGGTGCAGAGCGCCAACGACGTCATCATCACCCTGGACGCATCCGGGAGCATCGAGTTCGTCAGCCCGGCGATCGAGCGTATCGCGGGCTACCGGCCCGACGATCTGAAGGGACGGGACGGCTTCGGTCGCGTCCATCCCGATGACCGGACGGCGCTCCGGGCGCTTTTCCACCAACTGGCCGGCGAGGCGGGCGCGACGGCCTGTGTCGAGTACCGGTACCAGCACCGCGACGGGCACTACCTCAACTTCGAAGCCAATGCGGTCAACCTGCTGCACGATCCCGGTGTCCAGAGCATGTTGGTCACCATCCGCGACGTCACCGAGCGACGCCACACCGAGGAGCAGTTGCGCGCCGCCCTGCAGCGCACGCAGGACATCATCGAGTGTCTGCCCTTGGCCACGTTCGTGGTCGACCGGCAAGGCACGATCGTGGCGTGGAACCAGGCCATCGAGGAGATCACCGGCGTCAAGGCCGAGGACATGGTCGGCCAGCACCAGGACGCTATCGCCATACCGTTCTACGGCGAGGAGCGGCAGATCCTGATCGACCACATCGACCTGTCCGCCGAGGAACTGGGTCGTTACTACGCGGGGACGTTGCGCCGCGAAGGCACGCGCATCCTGGCCGAGGCCTTCGTGCCCAAGCTGCGCGGCGGCGCCGGCGCGTACATCTGGGGCGTGGCGGCGCCGCTCTTCGATAGCGCCGGGCAACGGTCCGGGGCCATCGAGGTGCTTCACGACGTCACCGAGCAGCGGCGCGCCGCCGCCGAGAACGCCCGGCTGCAGGAGCAGCTTCAGCAGGCGATGAAGATGGAGGCGGTGGGCCGACTGGCCGGCGGTGTGGCCCACGACTTCAACAACCTGCTGACGGCCATCATGGGCAACCTGGAGTTGGCGCAACTCGACCTGCTGGAAGCCGACCCGCTGTACTCGCTCGTGTCTGAGGTGTACAGCGCTGCGGAGAGCGCGGCGTCGCTGACGCAGCAGTTGCTGGCGTTCTCGCGCCGGCAGGTGATCGAGCCGCGCGTGCTCAACCCGAACTCACTGGTGACCAACCTGCAGCGCATGCTGGCGCGGCTGATCGGCGAAGACATCGAGTTGGTCATCCGCCTGGAACCCGAGGTCGGCGCGGTCAAGGTCGATCCCGGCCAGTTCGACCAGGTGTTGGTCAATCTCGCGGTGAACGCCCGCGACGCCATGCTGGGCGGTGGCAAGCTGGTCATCGAGACGTCGAACGCCACGCTCGACAGCAGCTACTGCGCCGCGCACGCCGGAGCAACGCCGGGCGAGTATGTGCAGTTGGCCGTCAGCGACACCGGCGTCGGCATGACCGCAGAAGTCAAGGCGCACCTGTTCGAGCCGTTCTTCACCACCAAGGAGACCGGCCGAGGCACTGGACTCGGCCTGGCCACGACCTTCGGCGTGGTGGCCCAGGCAGGCGGCTGGATCGATGTCTACTCCGAGGTGGGCCACGGCACGACGCTACGGATCTGGCTGCCGCGGGTGATGGCAGCCGTCGACGAGGTGAGGCGTGCGCCAACCGGACGCGACCTGCCGCGCGGCACGGAGACCGTGCTGCTGGTGGAGGACGAGGCCAGTGTTCGTGACTACGCCGTGGCCACGCTCCGACGACTGGGCTACCGCGTCCTGCCGGCTGGCAACGGCGGCGAAGCGCTGCTGCTGCTGGAACAGCACCAGGGCCAGGTGCAACTGCTGATGACCGACGTGGTCATGCCCGGCATGGACGGTCACACGCTGGCCATCCGGCTGCAGCAGATGCAGCGCTCGCTGAAGGTGCTCTACACCTCGGGCTACACGGCTGAGGTGATCGGTCACCACGGCATGGTTGACGAGCACCTCAACTTCCTGAGCAAGCCGTACACGATCCGGACGCTGGCGGCCAAGCTCCGCGAAGTGCTCGACTGAGCGGAGTCGTCAGACTGGCGGCGTGACGCGCTCGATGGCCACCGCGGCGAGCGCGGCCAGTGCTTCGAGCAGGCGGCGTTGCGTGGGCGACATGGGCCGTCCCGGGGCTAGCCATTGGACCGCCAGGATGCCGACGCACCGCTCGCCCGTCTGGAGCGGCAGGCAGTACCACGGAATGCCCGGCAGTGTGTGCGACCCATACCCGGCCGGCTGGCCGTGCTGCCAGGCCCACGTGGCCGCGGCCAGGTCATGGCCGTCGAGCTGGATGTCGGCGGCCGAGGTGGCCGCCTGGCGCAGCTCCTGGTCTGCCGGCAAGAGCACGGCCACCCGTGCGTTCAGGCTCCGCGCCACCTCGGTGACCACGGCTTCGAGCACGTCGGACAGCGCCGCCGCCGCCGCGGTCCGGCGAGCCAGGCCGTACATCGCCGAGGTCTGCTCCTCACGCCGTCGAGCCGCTTCGGCCTGGTCGCGTACGCGGGCCGTCAGACGGCTGCTGGTCAGGGCCACCAGGAGGTACATGAAGGCAGCCAGCACGTCCTGCGGGTTCGAGATGGTGAACGTGTGGTAGGGCGGCACGAAGAAGAAGTCGTAGACCAGCAGGCACGCGACGGCGCTGTAGACCGAGGGTCCCAACCCCCAGGTGCATGCGCTGTAGAGCACCGGCAGCACAAAGAGGAGCGACAAGTTGGGCAGGGCCAGCGAGCGCGCCATCAGGGCCGCCAGGCCGCCGGCCAGCAAGACCGCCATGCTGCTGCCGGCATAGGCGTGACAGTTGGCGCCCTCGGCGCTCTGGCCGCGACCGGAGGCCGTGGCCGCCGGCGCGCTCGCGCTGCCGGTCACCACATAGACATCGATGTGGCCACTGTCGCGGATCAGGTCGTACACGATGCTGCCCTGGAGCAGTTCGCGCCAGCGGCTGGCCAGCGACTTGCCGATGAGAATCTCGGTGGCGTTGGCCGCGCGGGCGTAGCGCACGAGTTCCGCGGCGACGTCCTCACCGGGCACCGTCTCGGCTTGACCGCCGAGCTCCTCGGCGAGGTGCAGCGTCGCGGCCACACGGTCGCGGTCGGCGTCCGCCAGATGGTAGTGGCGAGCGCCTTTGACGTAGACGGCGGTCCAGTCGCAGTGGCGCGCCTGGGCCCGGCGAGCGGCGGTGCGGACCAGGCTCGGCGAGTGCGGGCTGGGGCTGACGCAGACCACGATGCGCTCGGTGGTGGGCCACGGGCCCAGGATGGCGTGCGCCCGCATGTACGTGCGCACTCTGTCGCCGACGCGCGACGCCACATGCCGCAGGGCCAGCTCGCGCAGAGCGGCCAAGTTGCCCGGCCGGAAGAAGTGCTGCACCGCGGCGGCGGCGTACTCCGGCACGTAGACCTTGCCCTCGTTCAGACGCTCGAGCAGCTCAGCGGGCGGCAGGTCGATGACCTCCACCTCGTCGGCACTCTCGAAGAAGCCGTCGGGTACGGTCTCGCGAACGCGGACCCCGGTGATCTGCGCCACCGCGTCGTTGAGGCTCTCGACGTGCTGCACGTTGACGGTCGTCCAGACGTCGATACCAGCGGCCAGCAACTCCTCGATGTCGAGGTAGCGCTTGGCGTGGCGCCCACCCGGTGCGTTGGTGTGGGCCAGCTCGTCGACCAGCACCAGTGCCGGCCGGCGCGCCAGCACGGCGTCGAGGTCCAACTCGTCGAGCGTCGTGCCCCGGTAGGCGACGGCGCGGCGGGGCAGAACAGGCAGGCCGGTCAGCAACGCCTCGGTCTCGGCTCGTCGGTGAGTCTCGACCAACGCGACCACCAGGTCGGCGCCTTGCTCATGCTTCTCGCGCGCGGCGGTCAGCATCGCGTAGGTCTTGCCCACTCCCGGCGCTGCGCCGAGGAAGACCTTCAGCCGGCCGCGCCCTGCGGTGGCCAGGCTGGCCAACAGTGCCTCGGGTGTGGGTCGGCTGTCGTCGGTCATCGCTGGCCCTCTGCCAGAGCCCGGTCGAGCGCCAAATTGAGCCGCAGGACGTTGACGCGTGGTTCGCCCAGGATGCCCCAGGAGCGAGGCTCGGTGCACCGCGAGACCAAGGCCGCCACGGTGTGCTCCGGCAGTCGCCGCGAGCGGGCGACGCGGCTCGCCTGGAGGCGGGCGTTGGCCACCGAGATGTGCGGGTCGAGGCCGCTGGCTGAGCGAGTGACCGCGTCGGCCGGGACCAAGGTGCCGGGCGGCAGTTCGTTGGTCTGGCGGTAGGCCGCCGCCAACTGCGCCACGCCGTCGAAGCCGGGCTCGCCCAGCACCAGCTTCGCCGACGTCGGTCCCAGGTTGGTGGCGGCGGACGCTGCGGCGTCGTAGGCGGCCGCTGACGGCCGTGGGTGGAAGTACTCGGGCCGGCTGAACGGCTGGCCAATCAGCTCCGAGCCAACCAGACGGCCGTTGGTGCCGACGAGGGACCCGCCGGCCTGGGCGGGCCAGAGCAGTTGCGCCAGCCCGGTCACCACCGCGGGGAAGCACAGTCCGGTCAGGGCAGCGAGGACCAGCATCATCCGGGTGGCGCGCGCCAACAGGATCGCCATGGTGGCCTCCTTTCTCAGAGTGCCGGCGCCAGGTGCAGCAGCACCAGGGCACGGTCGAGCAGCCAGATGCCAGGGAATGGGGCGAGCAAGCCGCCCAGCCCGTACACGAGCAGGTTGCGTCGCAGCAGCGCGCCGGCGCCCATCGGGCGGTACGGCACGCCGCGCAGGGCGAGTGGCACCAGGGCGACGATGATCAGCGCGTTGAAGATCACCGCCGCCAGAATGGCCGATTCGGCCGAGTGCAACTGCATCACGTTCAGCGTCCAGAGCGGCCCCCGGTCGCCACCGACCGCGTACAGGCTGCCGAACATCGCCGGCAGGATGGCAAAGTACTTGGCCACGTCGTTGGCGATGGAGAAGGTGGTCAGCGCCCCGCGAGTCATCAGCAGTTGCTTGCCGATCTCCACGACCTCGATCAGCTTCGTAGGGTTGCTGTCGAGGTCGACCATGTTGCCCGCCTCTTTGGCGGCCTGGGTCCCGGTGTTCATGGCCACGCCGACATCGGCCGCGGCCAGCGCGGGCGCGTCGTTGGTGCCGTCACCGGTCATGGCCACGAGCCGGCCGCCCTCCTGCTCCTGGCGGATGAGCCGCATCTTGAGCTCCGGCGTCGCTTCCGCCAGGAAGTCGTCGACACCGGCCTCGCTGGCGATGGCGGCCGCGGTCAGCGGATTGTCGCCGGTGATCATCACGGTGCGGATGCCCATCGCGCGCAGGTGGTCGAACCGCTCGCGCATGCCGCCCTTGACGATGTCCTTGAGGTAGATCACACCCAAGGCACCGCGTTGGTTGTCGGCCACCACCAGCGGCGTGCCGCCGGCCTGGGCGATGCGGTTGACCTCGCCCTCCACGGCGTCGGGCAAGCTGCGACCTTGCTCGGACAGCCAACGCCGCACGGCGTCGGCGGCGCCCTTGCGGACCTGGCGACCGTTGGTGTTGACGCCGCTCATGCGCGTCTGCGCCGTGAACGCGATGAACTCCGCCTCGTGGCGGGCCAGGTGACGCTCGCGCAGGCCGTACTGCTTGGCCAGCACCACGATCGAGCGCCCTTCCGGCGTCTCGTCGGCCAGCGAGGACAACTGTGCGGCGTCGGCCAGGTCGTGCGCGGAGACCTGCGGGGCGGCGCTGAACTCGACGGCCTCGCGGTTGCCGAGGGTGATGGTGCCGGTCTTGTCCAGCAGCAGTGTGTTCACATCGCCAGCGGCTTCCACGGCCTTGCCGCTCATCGCGAGCACGTTGTGTTGCATGACGCGGTCGATACCAGCGATGCCGATGGCGCTGAGCAGCCCACCGATGGTGGTCGGGATCAGGCAGACCAGCAGCGACACCAGGATCACCACCGAGGGCGCCGCGCCGCCGCCACCGGCAACCGCTTGCAGCGCGAAGGGCAACAGCGTGGCCACGGCCAGCAGGAAGATCACGGTCAGGCCGGCCAGGAGGATGTTGAGCGCAATCTCATTGGGTGTCTTCTGGCGTTGGGCGCCTTCCACCAGACTGATCATGCGGTCGACAAAGGTCTCGCCCGGGTTGGCGGTGACCCGGATGCGTAGCCAGTCGGAGAGCACCGTGGTGCCGCCCGTCACGGCGCTGCGGTCGCCGCCGCTCTCGCGAATCACCGGCGCGGATTCGCCGGTGATGGCCGCCTCATTGACGGTGGCCACGCCCTCGATCACCTCACCGTCGCCCGGGATCAGTTCGCCCGCCTCGACCCGCACCACATCGCCCTTGCGAAGCGCCGTGGCCGCGATGAGTTCGTGACCGCTCAAGATCTCGCGGCGCGCGGTCATCTCCTGGCGTGTGCGGCGCAGCGTGTCGGCCTGGGCTTTGCCGCGCCCTTCGGCCATCGCCTCGGCGAAGTTGGCGAACAGCACGGTGAACCACAGCCAGATCGTGATCTGCGACTCGAAGAGCAGCGTGCGGCCGCCGGCCGAACCGAGGATGTCTCGGCCCAGCAGGACCGAGGTGAGCAGCGCACCCACGGCCACCACGAAGATCACCGGGTTGTGGGCCAGGATGCGCGGATGCATCTTGCGGAGAGCGTCCACGACGGCCCGTCGGACCACCGGCGGGTCGAACAGGGGCCGCCCACGGCGGCGCTTGGAGGTCGACACGAGACACCTCGTTTCAGAGCAGACGACCTGGTAGCATCAGGCCGTACTCGAGAATGGGACCCAGACTGAGGACCGGCAGGAAGGTCAGCGCGGCCACCACCACGATGACGCCGATCAGCAGCACCACGAACAGCGCGGAATGGGTCGGGAAGGTCCCGGCCGAAGGCGGGGTGCCTTTCTTGGCCGCCAGCGAGCCGGCCAACGCCAGCACGGGCACGATCATCAGGAAGCGCCCGATCAGCATCGCCAGGCCGAGGGTCACGTTGAGCAGCGGTGTGTTGGCGTTGAGGCCCGCGAAGGCGCTGCCGTTGTTCGCGGCCGCCGAGGTGCAGGCGTAGAGCAGCTCCGACAGCCCATGCGGTCCCTGGTTGGCCAGGTTGGCCGTGACGGGTCCGGGTGGATTCCAGGCGCTGCCGGCGGCGACCGGCCAGATGGTGAGCGCGGCCGTCAAGGCCAGAATGGTCACCGAAGACACGAGCACGAACAGCATCGCCAGCTTGACCTCGCGCGCCTCGATCTTCTTGCCCAGGTACTCGGGCGTGCGGCCAACCATCAGGCCAGCGATGAACACGGTCAGTACCGCGTAGATGAGCAGGCCGTAGAGGCCGGCGCCAACCCCGCCGAAGATGACCTCGCCGCTCTGCATGTTGACCATTGCCACCAAGCCGGCCAGTGGGGTCAGGCTGTCATGCGCGGCGTCCACGGCGCCGCACGACGCGGCCGTGGTGGCCGTCGTGAACAGCGCCGTCTGGGCCTGACCGAAGCGCGTCTCCTTGCCTTCCAGGTTGCCGGCCAGATCGGCCATGGTGCCAGCGTCACACGAGACGCCCTGAGCGATGATGGCTGGGTTGCCACGGGTCTCCGAGGCGTAGACCACGGTGACGCCCACCAGGAACAGCACGGCCGAGGCCGCCCAGAGCGCCCATCCCTGCCGCCGGTCGCCCACCATCTGGCCGAACATGCCCAGCAAGCCCGCCGGAATGGCCAGGAGCATCAGCACCTGCAGCAGGTTCACCAGCGGGGCGGGGTTCTCGAACGGGTGGGCGCTGTTGGCGTTGTAGAAGCCGCCGCCATTGGTGCCGAGCAGCTTGATGACCTCTTGCGAGGCCACGGGGCCCATGGCAATGGTCTGCTGGCCGCCCTCCAGCGTGGTCACCTGGACATACGGCGCGAAGTTCTGGATGACGCCCTGCGAGACGAACACCAGCGCGAGCACCAGGCACGGCGGGAGCAGCACGTAGAGCGTGGCGCGCACCAGGTCGGACCAGAAGTTGCCGACGGTGCGGCTGTCGTGGCGCGCGAAGCCGCGGGTGACGGCGACAGCCACGGCGATGCCAGCCGCCGCCGAGACCCAGTTCTGGAAGGCTAGCGCCAGCGTCTGCGACAGGTACGACAGCGTCGTCTCACCGCCGTAGGCTTGCCAGTTGGTGTTGGTGGCGAACGACACGGCGGTGTTGAACGCCAGGTCGGGCGTCAAGGGAGTGGCGTTGCTGGGCGCGGCCGGAGTGCTGAAGCCCATCGGGTTGAGTGGCAGCAAGCCCTGCAGGCGCAGCACGAGGTAGCTGAACATGGTGGCCGTCAAGCTGAACGCCAGCAGCGCGCCCGCATAGCTGCTCCAGTGCATCTCTTGGTGCGGATCCACGCCGGCCAGTCGGTAGACCAGCCGTTCGAGTGGTCCGAGCACGGGATCGAGCCAGGTGCGTCGGCCCTCGAAGACCGTGGCCAGGTAACTGCCGACTGGCCTGGTGATCAGCGCGAGCAGGCCCACGGAGACCGTGATCTGGAGCCATCCGACGAGGGTCATCGTGTGCCCCTTTCAGAACCGCTCGGGGCGGACCAGCGCATAGAGCAGGTAGGCCGCCAACGCCACTGTGGCCAGGCTGCCCAGACCGTAGTCGAGCCACATGGGGACCTCCTCTCAGAGCCCTTCGGTCCAGCGCGCGTAGCCGGCGGCCACGGCGAAGAAGCCGATCGCCAGCCCGATGTAGAGCACGTCCATCATGTCCTCCCGCCCGCTCGCCGTGTGGCCGCGGGTACGAGGGCACACTACGACCAGGGCGGTCAAGCGGGCGTCAAGGACGGCGGGCGGAACCTCAAGAATCCGTCAAGATTGCGCGGCGGTCAGCGCGAGGAGCGGAATCGGTAACCCACGCGTGGCTCGGTGCAGAGGTGCCGCGGCCGGGCCGGGTCCGGCTCGATCTTGTTGCGCAGGTTGGAGATGTGGACCCGTAGCGTGTGGGTGTCCTCGGCGTACTCCTCGCCCCACACGCGCGTCAGGAGCTGGCGGTGCGTCAGCACCCGGTCGGCGTGCAGCGCGAGCTCACGCAGCAGATCGAACTCAATCGGGGTCAGGTGCAGTTCTTCGTCGCCGCGCGTGACCTGACGGTGCGCGAAGTCGAGGCGCAGCTCGTCGAACACGAGGGTGGCCGGTTCACTGGCCCGCCCGGCATCGGCCCGCCGGGCCACCGCCCGCATTCGGGCCAGGAGCTCGTCCAGGCTGAAGGGCTTGGTCAGGTAGTCGTCGGCGCCCAGGTCCAGCGCGGTGATCTTGTCGCGGTCGCTGTCGCGTACCGACAATATGATGATCGGGACGCTGCTCCACGAGCGCACCTCGCGGCAGACGTCGAGCCCGCCCAGGCCCGGCAGCGCCAGGTCGAGCACGATCAGGTCGGGTGAGTGCTCCGCGGCCGAGTCGAGCGCAGACGGCCCGTCGGCGGCCTCCACGACCACGTGCCCCTGCCGCTCCAGACCGACCCGCAGCGCGCGGCGGATCTGGGGTTCGTCGTCCACGACCAGAACCTTCATCGGCTCGTATCTCCGGCGGCGAGACGGATGCGGAAGACCGTGCCGCCGCCATCGCGCGGAGCCGCGGTCAGTTCGCCGCCATTGGCAGACACCAACCCGTGGCAGACGGCCAGCCCCAGGCCCAGCCCGCTGACACCGCTCTCTTGCCGCTCCGGCGCCCGGTAGAACGGCTCGAAGATGCGCTCCTCACCGCCCGGGGGCAGTCCCGGGCCGCGGTCGGCGACCTCGATCCAGGCGACTGCGCCATCGCGGCGGGTCGTCAGGCTGACCGGGCTGCCGTCAGACGAGTACTTCAGGGCGTTCTCGACCAGGTTGTGCAGAACCTGCACCAGTTGCACCGGATCGGCCTCCACCTCGGCCAGGTCGTCGGCCAGCGCCACCTCGATACGCTGGTTCTCAGCCGGCGTGAAGCTGTCGAGTGCCGCGCCGACCAGCTCATCCACGCGGCTGGCCTCCATCTGCGGATGCCAGGCCCCGGCCTCGAGGCGCGAGAGGGCCAGGACGTTCTCGACCAACCGGTTCAGCCGGTCGGTCTCGGCGTCCATGCCGCTCAGCAGTTCGTGCCAGGTGGCCTCGTCCACCGGCGCGCCCTCTTGCAGCAGGCCGGTGAGACCGGCCTTGATGGAGGCCAACGGGCTCCGGAAGTCGTGCGAGATCATCGACAGCAAGGCGGTCTTGAGCCGGTCGGCCTCACGCAGCGCTTCGGCTTGCCAGGCCAACTGACTCAGACGCTCGCGTTCGAGTACCACGCCGGCATGGTTGGCCAGTGACTCCACGGCGCGACGCTCGGCCGGCCCCAGACGGCGCGCACCACGGAGGCTGAGCACGCCGGCCACCCGGTTCTCACCCAGCAGCGGCAGGTAGGCGATGTCGGCCTCGCCCAGCGCCTTGTCCCAGTGGTGGTGGTCGTCGTCCCAGGCCACGGCCCGCCCGGTGGACAGGACGTATCCGGCCGGCTCACGCAACCTGGCCTGGTCCCACTGCCAGGACGAATCCAGCCGTGCGGCCTGTGCCAGCAGAGCCAGATCGTGGTCGTGCTCCACGAACACCGCCGCGGCCGCCGCGCCGCTGACCTCGAGCAGCCGGCGCAGCACCTCGGCCAGCGCGCGCTCGCGGTCCGGCTGCGAGGCCACGGCCCAACTGGCATCAGCGAGCGCCGCGGCCTCGCGCTCGCGCTGCCGGGCCTCGTCGGCGCGCTCGCGCAGGAGCGCGGTGAGCTGGCCCACCACCTGCGCCACCACCAGGAAGCCCAGCAGCGCCAGCCACTCGGCCGGATCGCTGACGGTGAGCCGGTAACGTGGCTCGGCGAAGAACCAGTCGCAAGCCAGGAAGGCCAGCACGCTGGCCAGCGCGGCCGGACCGCGCCCGAGCTGCAGGGCGATGGTGACCACCAGCAGCAAGTAGAGCGAGGAAGCAATGGCGATGTGGATGTGGCTGCCAAGGGCTTCGAGTGCCACGGTGACCGCGGCCACGCCCGCAACCGACACCACCCACACGCCAAGCGTGCGGTGGCCCCTCCGATTGGGCTGGGTTATGGGCTGCGCCATGGCCTTAGCATAGCAGAAGCGCCGCTCACCGGCCGGGCATCGACTCGCCGCACGCCGGGCAGGCCCCCGCCACGCGGTGGTCGCGCGCGAGGGCGCATTGCACCCGCTCCACCAGGAGCCGGCCACAGCGCAGGCAGTGCGTGTCATGTCCACCGCCACCGCGGCCCAGGTCGGCGTAGACCTGCCGGAGACCAAGCGCCAGGGCCTGGTCGCGGGCGTCGCGGAGTGTCTCGATGGGCGTCGGCGGCAGGTGCCGCAGATGGTAGTCGGGGTGGAACCGGGTCAGATGCCACGGCGTGGCCGGCCCGAGTTCGTCGCGGATGAACGCGCTCACCTGGCCCAGCTCGGCGAGCGTGTCGTTGATGGTCGGGATGACCAGCGTGGTCACTTCGACCCACACGCCGGCCGCGCGGTAGTGGCGCAGGGCGTTGAGCACCGGTTCGAGTCGCCCGCCCATCACGGTCTGATAGGTCTCATCGCCGAACGACTTGAGGTCGACGTTGACCGCGGCGAGCAGTGGCGCGATCTGGTCGAGGGCCGCCGGCGAGGTGCTGCCGTTGGTCTTCCAGACGTTGAGCAGTCCGGCCTCGCGCGCGAGGCTGGCCACTTCGTAGGCATACTCGAAGAAGATGGTCGGCTCGGTGAAGGTGGCCGCCACCACCTGGGAGTTGGTGGCCTCAGCCGCCGCGACGATGTCGGCCGGGCGCTGCGGCCGTGTCGCCACCGCCAGACCCGGCGTCCGCGGCTGCTGCGACAGCAGCCAGTTCTGACAGAAGCGGCAGCGCAGGTTGCAGCCTGCGCTGGCGAAGCTGTAGGCCAGCGCGCCGGGCGCGACGTGGTACAGCCCCTTCTTCTCGATCGGTTCGGCACCGGCCGCCGCCACCTGGCCCCAGGCGTGGGTGACCAGCGTGCCGCCCACGTTCTGCCGCACGCCGCAGACGCCCACAGCGCCTGCGGCCAACGAGCAGTGGTGCGGGCAGAGCCCGCACGACACGCGCTCGCCATCGGGTGTCGCGAACCGGGCGGGATGGCCCGGTGTCGGATTCACTCGTCGGCCTCGGCGGCCGAATCGACCAACTCGCGCGGCGGGCGGAAGTGGATGCGCTCCTCGACGGTGGTCAGCGTGTCGACCGGCACCGGGTTGCCGTTGACCATGGCCGCAACCACATCGTCCACCAGGACCTCGGGTGTCGAGGCCCCCGAGGTGACGCCGACGATGTCGTGCCGTTCGAGCCAGCCCGGCTGCAGATCATCAGGGCTGGTCACCAGATGAGCCTCCACGCCGCAGGTCTCGGCCACCTCGCGCAAGCGGTTCGTGTTGGAGCTGGTGAAGGAGCCGACCACCAGCACCAGACTGCACTGCTTGGCCAACTCCTTGACCGCCTCCTGGCGGTTGGTGGTGGCGTAGCAGATGTCCTCTTTCTTCGGCGTGCGCAGCGAGGGGAAGCGCTGCGACAACTCGGTGGTGATGCTCTGCACCTCGTCGACGCTGAGCGTGGTCTGCGTCAGCACCACCAGGCGCTGATCGTCCGGCACCACCACGGTGCGCGCCTCGTCGACGCTGTTGATCAGCACCATGCGGTCGGGTGCTTCACCCATCGTGCCTTCGGCCTCGACGTGACCATGGTGGCCGATGTAGAGGATGTTGTAGCTGCGCCCGGCCCATTCCTGAGCCTCGCGATGGACCTTGGCCACCAGCGGGCAGGTGGCGTCGATGATTTTGAGGCGGCGCTGGCGGGCCTCCTCGCGCACCGACGGGGCCACCCCGTGGGCGCTGAACACCACCGGCAGGTCGAACGGCACGTCGGCCAGGTTCTCGACGAAGATCACGCCGCGCTCTTCGAAGCTGCGCACGACCCACTCGTTGTGCACAATGGCGTGCCGCACATAGAGCGGCGTGCCGAACACGTCCAGGGCCCGGTTGACGATGTCGATGGCATAGGCCACGCCGGCGCAGAACCCGCGCGGCGCCGCCAGGACGATGCGTTTCATGTGACCTGCTCCGCGAGCGGCGGCTGCGGCTCCACCAACTCGTCCGCGACCTGCTGGTAGCTGGCCAGCTTGCGCACCAGCACCGCGGTCATGTCCTCGGCGGGCCGGTCGAGCAGCGTGGTCAGCACTTCTTCGATCTTCGGCACTCGCCCGTCATGGCCCACCAGCAGGAAGTCCATGACCGCCTGCTCCGGCTCGTCGGCGACCAGCGCGGCGGCCCGGAGCATCGGCCGGATATTCAGCGGCCGCCGCACCACCTCGCCTTTGGACTTGCCGCGCCGTTGAGCGATGATCTCGTCCTGCGCCAGGTAGTCGGCCAACCGCGCCTTCAGGTCACCGGCCACCAGCGCGCGTGGCACCCAGACGCGGTAGGCGGCCGAATCGAGGACCGTCATCAAGGCCGGCTCGCCGACGTCGACCCACCAGGCCGCGCCGAGGCTGAAGCCGTCGGGCAACTCGGCTTTGAGGCGGTCGGCGAACTCCAGGGGATCGATGCGTTCGGTGACGTGGACGTCGCACCAGTCACCGGCGGTCTCGAGGCCGACCGGCAGCGCGGTGCTGAAGCTCAGCGACGCGTGCGGGTGGAAGCCTTCGCTGTAGCGGATGGGCAGTCGAGCGCGCCGGATGGCGCGGATGAACACGTTCATCGTCTCCTTGTGCGACAGGAGCCGCACCAGGCCGAGACGCGACCAGCGGAACCGCACGCGGCCCACCGCCGGGGCCTCGGCGGCCTCGACCGGCGGCTGCAGCACGAGGTCCTGGTCCGCGCGCGCGCCGTCGCGTGAGCGGCGCAGCATGGCACCGCAGACGGCCGGCTCCACGTCGATGACGCCGCAGCGGTGGCACTGTCCACCCTCGCGGCGGCAGTCGAGCTGCCACTCCAGCGCCCGCGCCCGGTCCCAGTCGGCGCGCAGCCAGTCCTTCGACACGAGCGTGTCGATGTGGTCCCACGGCAGCGGCTCGGTGACGTCGCGCTCCGACAGCTCGTCGAGCGGGTCCTGCCCGAACTCGCTCTGCCAGCGCCCGAACGCAGTCTCCCAGGCGCTCGGCAGGCGGTAGTCGTACCAACCGTCGAAGCGGGCGCCGGCCTGCCACGCGTAGTAGACCAGCCAGCCGACGCGCCGGTCGCCGCGGGCCAGGACGCCTTCCAGCAGGCTGTCGAACGGGTCGGCGCGGCCGAACTTCAGCGCCTTGGGCCAGGCGCGCGAGCGCAGCAACTGCTGCTTGCGGCGGGCCTCGTCGGGCACGGTCTGCGGCGCCCACTGAAACGGTGTCTGCGGCTTCGGCACGAAGGTGCTGACGCCGAGGTTCAGCTTGGCGCGCCGGTTGACCGCCTGACCGCCGGCCAGCACCTCACGCGCGAGTTCGCCGATGGCCAAGACGTCGTCATCGGTCTCGGTCGGCAGGCCGATCATGAAGTACAGCTTGATGGTGTCCCAGCCACTGCGGAAGCAGTAGTTGGTCATCGCCAGCAGGTCCTCGCGCGAGATGAACTTGTTGATCACCGCGCGCATCCGGTCGGTGGCGGCCTCGGGCGCGAAGGTCAGGCCCGACTTGCGCTGGTTCGACATGCCTTGGGCCAGATCGACGCTGAAGCTGTCGAGGCGCAACGACGGCAGCGAGACGTTGATGTGGTCGGGATGGGCTTGCCGCACGGCCTGCTGCACGAGGCTCTTGGAGCGGCTGTAGTCGCAGGTGGACAGCGACACCAGGCTGATCTCTTCGTAGCCGGTGCGGCGCATGGCCTCCTGTTGCAGCCGCGCCAGGTTGTCCAGCGAGCGCTCGCGCACCGGTCGAGTGACCAGGCCGGCTTGGCAGAAGCGGCAGCCCTGCGTGCACCCGCGCAGCACTTCGAGCGCCACGCGGTCGTGGGCCTGCTCGGCATAGGGCACCAGGTAGTCGGTCGGGTAGGGGACCGCGTCGAGGTCACGCACGATCCGCCGCGTGATGCGTGGCGCGTCGGGCGCCGGCACGACGCGTCCCTTAGGCCCGGTGCTGGTCGCCAGGAGCGACGGAACGTAGCAGCCGGCGATGCCGGCCAGCCGGTCCAGCACCGCGGCACGCCCGCCACCGGCCATCACCGCCTCGGCCACCTCGCCGATCACCTCTTCGCCGTCGCCCACCACGAAGCAGTCGATGAACAGGGCCAGTGGCTCGGGGTTGAACACGCACGGGCCGCCGGCAATGACCACCGGCGCGCCCTCGCCGCGCTGCTCGGCCAGCGGCGGCACGCCGCCGAGTTCGAGCATGTTCAGCACGTTCGTGTAGTTGAGCTCCCACTGCAGCGTGAAGCCGAGCAGGTCGAACTCGTGCAGCGGCGTCTTCGACTCCAGCGAGAACAGCGGCCAGCCGTGCTGGCGGAGCACTGCCTCGAAGTCGGGGTGCGGCGCGCAGACCCGCTCGGCCCAGACGTCCGGGCGGGCGTTCAGGATGCGGTACAGGATCTGCAGGCCGAGGTTGCCCAGCCCCAGGTCGTAGCTGTCGGGAAACGCCAGGCAGCAGCGCAGTTGCACCGACTGCGGGTCCTTGTGGACGCTGTTGTGCTCCACACCCAGATAGCGCGAGGGCCGCTCGACACGCGGCAGGATCTCACGGGTGGCCAAATCGAACATGCTCGCCAAGACACCGCCTCCGCTGCCAGTATAGCACAGCGGATACACGGGTCCGGATATGCCGCGCGGCGTCAGGGCGTCACGGGGAGCCAGACGGTGACCGTCGTGCCTTGGCCGAGACGGCTGACGATGCGGATGCCGCCATCGTGGCCACCGACGATGCCGAGCACGGCGGCCAGGCCCAGGCCGCGGCCGAGGAACTTGGTGCTGAAGAACGGATCGAACACCTGCGCCAGGGTCGCCTCGTCCATGCCGCAACCGGAATCGGCGACGGCGATGCTGACGTACTCGCCAGGCGCCAGGAGCGCACCGCCGGGCGCACTGGTCGGCATCGGCTCGGTCAGGCGCGCCACTTCCAGGCGCAGTTCGACCGGCGCGCTCGGACCGTCCTGGGCCTCGATAGCGTTGGTCAGCAGGGCCTGCACGAGGAACCGCACTTGCGAGGCGTCGCCGGTGACCAGGGGCAGGTCACGGCTGGCGGCGACATGGACCGCCGGCTTGGTGCCGGTTGCCCGGCCGAGTGTGGCGACCACTTCGCGGGCCAACGCGACGACGTCCAGGCCGGTCGTGGCGCCGCGCCCGCGCCCGGCGTAGGCGAGCATCTGCGTGGTCAGGCTGGTGGCCCGGTCGGCCGCGGCGACCACTTGGCTGAGCAGGCCCCGCGCGGTCGCGTCGGGCGGCAGCATCGATGCGGCCAACTCAGCGTTGCCGATGATGGCGGTCAGGATGTTGTTGTAGTCATGCGCCAGTCCGGCGGCCAGCACGACCAGGCTCTCCATGCGCCGCGTGGCCTGCACCTGCCGGTCCAGCTCGAGCCGGGCCTGTTCGGCCAGGCGGCGGGCCGTGATGTCGCGGAACACGATCAGCCGGCCGGTGCGGTGTCCGCGCCGGCTGTGCAGATCGGTGACGCTGACATGGAAGGTGGTGGCGGCGCCCGCGTCGGCCAGAGTCACTTCCTCAGGCGGCGGGTCGACGAGGACCGGGGCGAGTGCCGGCTGCTGGACGACCACCTCGTCCCACGACTGTCCGACGGTGTGGCGGCCGATGCCGAGCAGTGCCTCGGCCGCCGGGTTCAGCGCCGCCAGCAGACCCGCGCGGTCGGTCACCAGCACCGGGTCGGGCATCTGGGCGAACACGGCGTCATGGGCGATGGGCGCCAGATCGAGGAAGCGGAACCGCAAGGTCGCGATCCACAGTGCCACACCGCTGACCGAGAAGCCGACCGGGGCCAGATCGAAGCCCTCGACGGGGTTCGGCCCGAACATGTACAACGCCGAGGCCACCCAGGGCGCCGCTACGCCGGCGCACAGACAAGCCACCTGCCAGTGATAGAGCCCGCCGGCGCGCAGCGCCGCCCGGATGACGCCGACCGCGCCGAACAGCAGCAGCACGTAGGCGTAGGCGGTCAGCGCCCAGACCAATGGTCCGTGGTGGTAGACCAACGGCGAGTCCGGACCGGGTCGCAGCGGCACCACTTGTGGCCACACCAGGCCATGTCGCTCGTTGAACGGCACCATCACCAACAGGACGACCGGCAGTGCCCACAACGCGACCTGGTGCCACCGTGCCGAGACCGGTCGCCCCGCATACTCGCGGGCAAACAGCCACCACAGCGCCGGCGACGTGGCAATGCCCAGATAGCTGATCTTCGACCAGAGGACCTTCGTGCCGGCCGATGACGACAGCCACTCGGCGGCGGTGGTGGCGGCCCACCAGGCGACGGCCAGCATCACGCGCGCCAGCGCCCGGTTGACGGCCTGGCGACGGCGTGACCATGCCGTCGCCGACAGTGCCAGCGACAGCACCGCGGTCAACACCGACAAGACGACGGCGGTGGCCTGCTCAGCCGTCATCTGGTCTGCTCCGGGCCAACCCAACGCCCCGGCCCGGTTCGGGTCCGACTACGCCCACTTCACCAAGCCCATCAGCAGCGGATTGCGCAGGTCGGTATGCCGCGGCAGGATGCGGACCGAGAAGCCCTGCTTGCCCGACAAGTTGCAGCGGATCTCGCCGGTGTAGACCCAGCCGTCAGCACTGTTCTCGGCCACCTTCATGTCAAGCGACTGGCCGTTGCAGAACTCGTTCTGGCCGTTCACATCGCCGTGCCAGATCTGCACGCTGACATCCTCGGGCGTGAGTTGGCCGAGTTTGACCACCGCGCGCACGTGCTTGCGGTCGCCCACCTGCAGATCGGCCCCTTCGGGGCTGTCCACCTTGGCCACCTGCACCGACGGCCACTCGCGCCGCAGGCGCGCCTTCCAGTCGGCCAACGCCCGGGCGCGGGTCCGCTCCTCGGCGTTCAACGCGTTGAACCGCAGGCCGCTCGGCAGGTAGAGCTTGCTCGTGTACTCCAGCACCATGCGGTTGGTGTTGAACACCGGCGACAGCGTGCGCATCGAGTTCTTCATGCGCGCCACCCACTCGCGCGGGATACCGTCGTGGCCGCGCTCGTAGAACAGCGGCACAATGTCGCGCTCCAGCAGGTCGTAGAGCGCACTGCTCTCGACGTCGTTCTGGTACTCGATATCGTCGTAGTACTCACCGCGGCCGATGCACCAGCCATTGGAGCCGTTGTAGCCCTCGGGCCACCAGCCGTCCGGGATGCTGCAGTTCAGACCGCCGTTGATGACTACCTTCATGCCGCTCGTGCCGCTGGCCTCCATCGGCCGCAGCGGCGTGTTCAGCCAGACGTCGACGCCCTGCACCAGATAGCGCGCGGCGCACATCTCGTAGTCCTCGAGGAACACGATGCGGTAGCGGAACGCATCCAGCCGCGCGGTGTGGATGATGGTGCGAATGAGGTCCTTGCCGTCGTTGTCTCGCGGGTGCGCCTTGCCGCTGAAGATGATCTGCAGCGGACGATCGGTGTTGTTCAGGATCGTCTTCAGCCGTTCCAGGTTGCGCAGCAGCAGCGTGCCGCGCTTGTAGGTGGCGAACCGGCGGGCGAAGCCGATGGTCAGCACCTTCGGGTCGAGCACCTCGGTGGCGGTGCGGATTTCGCGCGGGGTGGCGCCGACGCGCTCCAGTTGGTCGTGCAGCCGCCGCCGCGTGAAGGCCACCAGCCGCTCGCGCCGTCGCTCGTGTGTGCGCCAGAGTTCCTCATCGGGGATCTGGTTGACGCGCTCCCACACCGCGCGATCCATCGGATCGTCGGCCCAGCGCGGTCCCAGATAGCGGTCGAGCAGCTCGGCCATGTCGCCGCTGACCCAGCTCCGCGCGTGGATGCCGTTGGTCACGTGGCCGATGGGGATCTCGTGCTCGGGCAGTTGGCCCCAGTTGTGCAGCCACATCTGCCGCGACACCTCGCCGTGCAGTGCGCTGACGCCGTTGCTGCCCGACGCGCAGGCCAACGCCAGCACCGTCTGGCAGAACGGCTCGGTCGGGCCACGGTGTTCCTGACCGAGGGCCATGAACTGCTCCCAGGTCAGGTTGAGCTGCTTGGCATACTCGGCGAAGTACGGCTGCATCAGCTCCGGCGCAAACCGGTCGTGGCCGGCCGGCACCGGCGTGTGGGTGGTGAACACGTTGCCCGGCACGGTCGCCTCGCGCGCCTGCTCGAAGGTCATGTGGTAGTCGACCATGGTCTGGCGGATGCGCTCCAGCGCCAGGAACGCCGCGTGCCCTTCGTTCATGTGGCAGACCGTGGCCTGGAGGCCCAACTGCTTGAGCGCCCGCACGCCACCGATGCCCAGGACTATTTCCTGCCGCACGCGCATCTCGTCGTCGCCGCCATACAGCGCATCGGTGATGTCGCGGTCAGCCTGCGACTTGTTGTCGGGGTTGTTGGTGTCCAGCAGATACAGCGGCACGCGGCCCACCTGGGCCTTCCAGATGCGGCAGTACACCGGGCCGGTGGGAAAGTCGACGGTCACCGTCAGCGGCGCACCGGACTCCTCACGGCACTTGGTGATGGGCAGGTTGTAGAAGTCGTTCTCGGGGTTCTGTTCTTGCTGCCAGCCGTCGGCGTTGAGGAACTGCCGGAAGTAGCCCTTCTGGTAGAGCAGGCCCACGCCGACCAGCGGCACGCCGAGATCGCTGGCCGACTTGAGGTGGTCGCCGGCCAGGATGCCCAGGCCGCCCGAGTAGATCGGCAGACACTCGGTCAGTCCGAACTCGGCGGAGAAGTAGGCCACCACCAGGCCCTGTTCGGTGCAGCCGCGCTGCACGTAGCCGGTCTCCTCGAGGTAGTTGCGGAAGCTCTCGTGGACGCGCCGCAACTGCGCCATGAAGCCTTCGTCCTCGGCGAGGTGGTCGAGTCGCGTCTGCTTCACCTCGCCGAGCAGCAGCACCGGGTTGTGGCCGGTGGCCTCCCACAGGTCGCGGTCGATCCGCCGGAACAACTCGATGATCTCAGGACGCCAGGCCCAGTACAGGTTGTAGGCCAGCTCACGCAGCGGTTCGAGGTTGGCCGGCAGCGACGGGATCACGTGGTACGTGGAGATAGGCTTCATCGACTCTGTCCTGGGTTGCTGGTAGTCTACATCGGCTGCGCGTTCCCGGATCTGAACCGGCCGGCCGGTCGCCGTTACGCAGCCGTCAGAATCCCCGACGGTATCCCACGGCGACACGCGATCTGGGCCGTCCGGCCGCGCGCCACTCCATCAGAGTCGTCGCCGACGGCGGTGGTTGTGTGATCCGGCTACCTCGGCTGCCACAGACTCTGCGCCGTGCCACCCAGCACCGCCGCCAGGTCGGCCCCGGTCCGGAACGGCAGCTCCGGCTGGACGACGGCCAGGATCTGCGCCGAGCTGACGGTGTCAGGGCAGAGCGGATGGTTGCTGCCCCACAGACATCGCTGCGGCCCGCAGGTACCGAGCGTCGGCTTCGTGAACCGGTGCAGAGCGGCGTGCGGCCAGGGCGCCTGGGAGCAGTTGACCGGCAACGACACCGTGACGCAGCACCGCTCGTACGCGCCGAGCGCGCAGTCGAGCCGCTCATACCGCTCCCCGGCGCCGGGCGTGTCCAGGTCCATGACGGCGACCAACGCCAACCGCCCGCAGAACTGCGCCACGGCGTCGAGGCGGTAGCGGTGGTCCGCCCCGGCTCCTGACCGGCAGCCCGCGGACAGATCAGTCCGGGCTCAAGCGATCATCCAGCCCCAGTTCGCGCAGGGCCATCTTCGTGTCCTCAATGGCGCCGTCGGTCACCGGGCTGCCCTTGACCCGGAAGCCGACCTCGACCGTCAGGCCGCCCGACTGCACGAACTTCGTGAGCACCTTGGTGTAGAAGTTCATCCACTTCTGCGGCGGGATCGTGCCGCTCCACCGCAGCCCGGTGCCGGGCTGCGGCGGTTGGGGCTCGACCGCTTCCGACCTGACGGTGACCGTCGCCGACCCGGTCACCTCGCCGATGGTGGCCGTGACCTGGACGGTGCCTTCATCGGTGGCCGTGAAACGTCCCAAGCTGTCGATCTGGCCGCCGGTGGCCGACCAGACCGCCTCGCGCTCCTTCTCCGACCAGCGCTGGCCGTGCTGATTCAGGCACGAGGCGGTGAACTGCATCGTCTCGCCGGGCTTCAGGGCCGCCTGCGGCGGCGACACCTCAACGCTGGCCACGGTCGACTGCTTCGGGTCCGGCGGCACGTCTTCGGGGCGCAGGATCACCGTGTCCTCGGAGAACTCGACGTCGTAGTCGTTCAGGCTCTCCTGCAAGCGCACGTGGGCATAGCCGCCGTTGTCCCGCACTGCGTAGGCGAGCAGGCCCTGCGCCACGCCATCGCTGATCGTCCGGCGCAGCACGCTCGCGTCGAGCAGCCTTGGCAACCGTGGCGAGGCGAAGAAGACGTCGCGCACCTCTTTCGTTGACCAGGCCGCCCGGTCGGGCCAATTCTTGGTCAGCAAGCGGGGCGAGACCAGCTTGGTGATCTGGTCATCGGTAAGCAGCCGGTTCACGATGACCTCGGCCATCGTGGTGCCCGCGCTCGACGTAACGTGGCCCAGGTCAATCGCCTGCGCCACGTTGTCCTTGTTGAGCAGCACCACATAGCGGTAGGCCCGCCACGCCGCCTCGGTCAGTTCGCGCTCCGCCGACTGCTGGTTCTTGCTGAGCTGCGCCTTCTGCGCCTCATCCAGCCGCGAGGTGATCTGGTGGTCGTCAGCGATGGCCTCCCACGCACAGAGCTTGCGCGCCGCGTCGTTGATCGGCGCCGGTGACGTGGCCACGGCGAACAGCAGCGCGCTCTTGAACGTCCGGCCGGAGCTGCCGCACTCGCGCAGCGTCTGCTCGATGAACTGCTGGGTGGCCGGGTCACCGTGAATCTGCTCGGGATCGAGCACCACCAGCGTCAGCGCCGCGCGGTTCGGCACGTCGCTGGACACCTGCGGGAACGGCACCAGCTCCAGCCCGCTGGGCCGACCCTTGAACACCTGGTTGATGGTCTGCCGCACCCGGTCGCGCACGCTGGCGTCACCGATGGTGGCGCGCCGGTCAGTGTAGACCTTGTTCAGGTTCGGGACCGGTCTGAATCTGTAGCGGCTGCCCTCCACCGTCAGGTAGTAGCAGTTGCTGCTCAGCTCTTCCAGCGCCGTCTCGACGCTGGCGATGTCCACGTCGGGTGAGGCCACCGCGAAGCGCAGTTCGGGCACGGTGGCGGCGTCGCTGGTCTGCCCTCCGTTCGATTCGAACAGGATGGCCGTGGCCGTCTTCTGGTGCAGCCGCGCCTTCCTGGTGGCGGCGTCGCCGACCTGGTCGAGGCGGATGGCGTGCGAGGCGGCGTGCCCGGCGATGTCGGTGGTCACCGGGCCTTCCAGGTCGGTGTTGCCGAGCTGCTCCAGCACCGCCTGCCGGAACTGCGGGTCTTGCAGCGGCGCCGCGCCCAGCCCGATGACCGGGTCGGGATAGACCTTCTGGTGATCCTGCTGATAGGCCCACGAGACCCACAGCGCCAGGATGCGCAGGATGCCGCGCGTGCGCTGGAAATGCTGCAAGGTCTGCCATTTACGCTCGAAGACGCTGAGCAGCGCCGGGTGGAACGGGTAGGCCGCCGCGAACCGCTGATAGGCCGTGTCGGGGCTGATCGGCACCAGGTCACGGTGCGCCGCCACCCAGTCGGCATATGCCTGCGCCGCGTCGCGGCCCTCCTTCGGCAGGCCACCCCAGTCGAACAGCCGCCGCCGGATGATCTCGGGGATCTCGGCGTCGGCCGACATCACCACGCCTTTGCCCACGCGCTCCAGCAGCTTGCGTAGCCGCTCGTAGTCCTCGCGCACTTCCGGGGTCATCTCGAGCACCGAGCCCGGCAGGCTCACCGCCAGCACCACGTCGTCACGCGCGCGCACCTCCTCGGTCAGGCTGTGCAGGAAGGTGTAGAGCTGCCCCGCCAGTCCGGTCTTCAGCCGCCGCTCGCGGTCGATGTAGGGCATCAGCTCGTCGAGCAGGATCAGGCACGGGCTGTTGGGTAGCATCTGCTCGATGACTTTGCCCGCCGGCGCCACGCCCTTGGCATCGTGCTCGGCCACCGCCGCGAACGACGACGCGCCGCCGAGCTGCCAGGCGATCTCGCCCCACGGCGTCTTGCGCAGCGGCTCACCGTCACCGCCCGCGCCGGTCAGCGAGTCGAACCGCTCACCCACCAGCACCGCCACGTTGGCCTTCGGCATCGACGGTATTCCGGCCTCACTGAGCACCTGGTCGATGCCGCGCCAGCCGTTAGCCGCCGGGCCGCCCTGGGCCAGGTGATAGAGCGCGGTGAGCGCGTGCGTCTTGCCGCCGCCGAACTGCGTGGCCAGGTTGAACACCGGGCTGGTCTCGACGGTGACGCCGGACAGCCGCCGGGCCACCTGCGCGGCGACGTCGCGCATCGACTTGGTCCAGTAGTTGCGCTCGAAGAAGCGGCTGGGCTCGCGATAGTCGAGGCTGACCGTGTCGCGCCCTTCGCGGATGTGGTCCAGATGCACCGCGAACTCACTGGCGTCCAGCGGCTTGCCCTCGCGCAGGTCCTCACGCGGATGGACCACGGTGTACCACGG
>CAZHGD010000072.1:31377-33404 GCA_964531735.1 uncultured Fimbriimonadaceae bacterium
GTGCCCAGGTCGAGCAGCCACGAACGGAAGAACCCGTGCGGGAAGACCGCCGCCTGGCCTTGCAGGCCCACGGTGACCATCGTCTCACCGCCGAGCGCCAGCCGTTCGTTCGGGGCCAGCGGGGCGATCACCTCCTGGCGCAGCGTCTCCACCAGCTCGCGCGCCTGCGCGGCGGTGGGCCGGTAGCAATAGACCACCCGCAGCGGGCAGCGCACGCACAGCACCTTCCACAGCGAGTAGGCGATGCGCGCCGGGTCCTTGCTGTTCTCCAGCTCCATCACCGCCACCGGGAACGGCCAGGGCGAGGTGGCCGCGTCGAAGGCCATCACGTCGAGGCTGAGGTACTCCTGGCCATACTTGGGCAGCAGGTCGAGGCCGTGCCCCTTGGCCGCCGCGCGCCAGCCGTGGGCCTCGCAGGCGTCGACCACGACGCGGGTCAGCTCGCGGGTCCAGGTGGCGAGGTCGGAGTCCTGGGCGGCATGGCGGAGGGATTGGGACGAGGCGTGGTGCTCAAGCGTGGCTTGAAGGCGTCGGCGCCAGGACTCGGCGCAAGAAGGGGTGCTCTGCGCCATGGCTGTGCGGCACACCGGCTAGACCGTCGGGTCCATGCCCACCACGGCCAGCCGCGTGGCGAGCTTCCGATCCACCTGCTCCACCTTCTCCTTCATCTGCTTGTCGAAGGTCCAGAGCGGCAGATCCAGGTAGACCGCCAACGCGAGGAAGTACATGTCATAGCTCCCGACTTCGGGTATCCGACGCACCAGATCCCAGGCGTCTGAACGATGTCGGAGCAAGCAGTTGTCTTGTTCGACGAGGGGCAGGGCGAGGGCGTCCTCATAGGCGCTCTCGATATCGGCGAGGCTCAGGCCACGCTCGTCGCGCTTGCGGTGGCAGACGTTCTGCAACTCCGCACACATGAGATCGGGCACATACGCCGTGAGTTCGTTGCGGATGACCTTCTCGCAGATGGGTACTGCGAGAGCCCGGTTGGTCTCTTTGAAGGCGTAGGCCGCAATCACCGACGTGTCCAGCACCACATCCGTTACCCCTGCGGCCATCCTCGCTACCTCGACTTCAGATCGACGCTGTCGCCGGATTCCGGCATCGCCGCCACCCGCCTGTCGATCGCGCTGATCTGCTCGGCATATTGCTCGCCGACGTCACCGGCCGGACGGTAGCACACTCCGCGGCGAACCTTCGTGCCATCTGCAACAAGCGTCCGCAGCCAGTGCTCTCGCACGCGCGCCAAGCCGAGATCGCGGCACCAGCGCTCGATCTCCAGGATCGCCGACGCATTGTCGGGCGCGTCGGAATCGACCATGACCGGCTGCTCAGGCTGCAACTCGGTCACCTCTTCGACTGTCGGTCGAATGATCGCCATCGATCTCTCCCGGGTTCAGTTCGCCCGGTACCATTCTACATCACCCCCGGTGCCTGCCGCATCAGAACCCCAACCCCTTCTTCCTCGCCAGCACCCCGTCCACCCACCGCTTCTCGTCGGTTCCGGCTGGATACAGCGCCGAGAGCGATTGGGCCAGGTGCCAGAATCGCGGGTCAGTGCCCGCGCGCTCTTCGACGATGAACCGCGCCATCATCTCCGCGCGGCCGGCGCCAAAGAGCAACATCGCCTGGTGGACGCGATCCAGCACGGTTACGCCCGGCTTCACCGCCTCATCGGCGGCCACGTCCCAGCCACCGGGCTCGCGCTCGCTGGTGCCCAGGTCGGCGAAGGTCATCTGCCGCGCCTTCGCCTGCGGCTGGCTGGCCGCTGGGGCCTCGCGGCCGAACAGGTGCCCGGCGCGCTCGCTGACCGCCAGCAGCGTGGCCTTGTCGCCCTTGACCTGGACCACCTGCCGCAGCTCCTCCAGGTGCGCGCCGAGGCCCTGGGCGATCTTGCGGGCGGCGTCATATTCCAGTTGGAAGCCCGCCGCGCCCGCGCCGCGCGCGGTGGGCGTGGGCTCGTCGTCGTCCTCGCCCTCACCCCGGAGCCCCTCACTCGGGAGGTCGCCCTCACCCCGGAGCCCCTC
>CAZHGD010000073.1:0-33145 GCA_964531735.1 uncultured Fimbriimonadaceae bacterium
GGCCCCGGCACCGTGCCGGCCGGCTGCGGCGCCGGTTCGGGTCCGGCCGGTGGCGGCTCCGGCGCGCAACTCGCGAGCAGCGCCGCGCAGACAGCCACGGCGAGCCAAGCCGCTCTCTCGGGCCGGACGGCGGGGGCATGCATACTGAGTTCTCCTCCCCGGACCGGCAACGACACCACCGATCTCCCACCGCCGGTCCCGCCCGGTGGATCCCGGCAGCAATGCTGCCCTTGGGCCGAGGTCGAAGTCAAGGGCGTTGGCAAGGTCGAGTCCAGCCGCTGCCCTGCTGGTCCGGCAGCAGCGCGCCCGGCCCCCGCCCGGCCGGCGGCCCAGGGCAGGCACCGGCTCGTGGCCGGAGGCCGGGCGCTGTGGCCGGCATCGCTGCCCGCACCGTACTCAAGTCAGCCCTGCCGCCGCGCCGCGCGGTACGGCGGTTGACACCCCACCGACCCTTGACTATAGTGGCCGTTCCACCGCCTCGGAAGATCAGGCAAGGATAGGCATGGCGATGTTGCAGAAGACTGTGGACCCGGCTGGTCGGCTGGTGGCCGGGCTCGATATTGGCGGCACCTTCATCAAAGTCGGGCTGCTCGACCGCGAGGGCACGACGCAGGCCCGTAGTCAGGTGCAGTCCGACGCGCACCTGGGCTGGGACGCGTTCGTGGGCCGCATTGGCGATGCCCTGGCCGGGGCGCTGGAGTCCATCGGGGCCGCGCCGACGGTGTTGGCCGGCATTGGTGTCGGCTACCCAGGCACAGTCTATCCGAACACCGGACAGGTGAGCGGCAGCCCGAACATCCCGGGCAGCCAGAACAGCAACCTGATCACGCCGCTGGCCGAGCGGTTCGACCGGGCGGTCCTGCCGATCAACGACGCCTCCGCGGCGGCGCTGGGCGAGTGCCGGTTCGGGCGCGGCGCCGAGTACCAGGCGCGGTCGATGGGCCTGTTCACGCTGGGCACCGGGGTGGGCGGCGGCGTGGTGATCAACGGCGAGGTGCTCTACGGCGACCACCACCAGGGCGCCGAACTCGGACACATGATCGTCGATCCCAACGGCCCGCAGTGCGGCTGCGGCAACTTCGGCTGCCTCGAAGCCTTCTGTGGGACGGCGGGCATCCTGCGCTGTGCCTGGAGCAAACTCCAGACCGGGCGGCCCAGCCTGCTCTGGGACTACATCAAAGCGTTCGACGATCCGGAATTGACGCCCAAGATGATCAGCCACGCCGCCGACGCCGGCGACGCCGTGGCGCTCGAAGTGTGGAGCGACATCGGCTTCTACCTGGGGCTGGGCTGCGTCACCATCATCAACTTCATCGATCCCGACCTGATTGTGCTGGGCGGGCAGATCGCCAAGGCCGGAGCGCCGTTGTTCGACGCCATCCGGCGGACGGTGCGGGCGCGTCAGCGGCTCAATCCGTGGCCGGTCGACCGCATCGTCGAGGCCAAGCTCGGCGAGGATGCCGGCATCGTGGGCAGTGCCGCCGTCGTGCTGTCGGCGCTCGACCGTGGCGCCGGTGGCTAGCGCTCGACGGCCAAGCGAGGGCAGATCCGCGTGAGCGACCACGGCCCACCGCCGACAGACCCCGCCGGAGCGGCCCGACCGCGGCGCGAGCCGCTGATCGTGCCGCCGGGCGCGGGGCGGTCGTGGCGGGTCCTGGGTTGCCTGGTCACGGCCAAGGTGGACGGCGCGGCCAGCGACGGACGGCTCCTGGTGACCGAGATCGCCGCGCCGGCCAACACCGGGCTGCCGCTGTGCCGCATGGACCCGGATCTGATGATGTACGGCCTGGCTGGCACCACGACGGTCACCGGATTGGCCGACGGCCGTTTGGTGACCACGCTGAGCCGCCCGGGCGCGGTCACCTGGTTCCCGCCGCGAACCCCCAGTGCGCGCTGGAACCACGGCCCCGAGCCGCTGCGACTGCTCGAGTTCAGCCTGCCCGCCGGGCAGGAGCGGTTCTACGAGGAGTTCGGCACGCCGGTCGCCGGCGACGAGGTGTCGGTGCTCCTCTCGGCCGACAGTAGCCTGGCGCGGATGCTGCAGGCCTTGCCGCGGCACGGCGTGCAACTGGTGGATCCGGACCGGCCGAGCCCGGAGGCACTGGCCGCGGCCCCGCCGGTTCACTGCCCGGCGGCCACGGGCGAGTGCTACTGGCTGGCGTCGGCGCTGGTGCGCGTGCGGCTGGATGCCGGCCAGACGGCCCTGCGGGCGGTGCTCTGCGAGGTCACGCAGTATGCCGGGTTGCCGACGGCGCTGCACCAGCACCCGTGTGAGCAGGTGCTGTACCTGACCGGCGGGTCGGCCGTGCTGGTGACGGCGCGCGGCGGACGCCTGTCAGCGGCGCCACTGGCCGTCGGCTACACGGTGTACGTGCCGCCGCGCGTGCCCCATGCGGTGGCCGTGACCGGCCAGGCGCCGTGCGAGTACGTCGTGTTCGCGCCCGATCCGGCGCTGGGCGCGATCGTCCGCGAGGTGGGTGTTCAGGTCAAGGCGCCCGAGCTGCTGCGTGAGCACCAGCCTGGGCCGCCGAGCGAGGCGGCGCTGGCCGGGCTGGCCGCGGCCGCGCGGCGCCTCGGGCACCAACTGATCCGCGTGCTGCGGCCCGACGAGCTCTGAGGGGTCGCGGCGCGCCGCCGAGTGGATCGGGCGTATAATGCACCGCGACAACCGTGGGTCCTGGCCGTGGCGCTCGGCGCGACGGCCGGCTGAGGTTTGGGAGGCACCATGCGGGCGTTGACCGCGAAGCTCGAGGAAATGGCCGGGTTCGGCAGCCTGTGTGACGGGCTGGCCGCGCAGCCGGTGCAGCGGGCCGTCGGCTTGGCCGGCGCCACGCGCTCGGTCCTGGCGGCCTCGCTGTTCCGCCGGCTGCACCAGACGGTGCTGGTGGTCACGGCATCGACGCGCCAGGCGGAGGCCTGGTACGACGACTTGCACGCCTTACTGAGTGATCCCGACGATCCGCTGAACCTGCCGCTGCGCCTGTTCCCTTCGCTGCCGACGCTGCTCTACGGCGATGTGGTGGCCGATCGCCAGCTCGTCGGGCAGCGGCTGGATGCGCTCGAAGCGCTGCTCCGCGGCGAGCCGACGGTGGTGGTGGCGCCGCTCAGTGCGCTGTTGCACCGCTCCATCCCGCCGTCGGCCATGGCCGGCAGCGACCTGGCCATCCAGGTCGGTGACACCATCGCGCCGGAGGCGCTGCTGGAGCGGCTCGAAGAGCTCGGCTACGCCCAGCACGAACCGGTGCTGATGCCGGGTCAGTGCGCGCAGCGGGGCGGCATTGTCGACGTCTACCCGCTCACCGCGCCGCAGCCCCTGCGGGTCGAGTTCTGGGGCGACGAGATCGAGTCGATCCGCTTCTTCGACGTCAACTCGCAGCGGTCCACACTGCCGCAGGACCGCTTTGTGGTCACGGTCTCGCGCGAGAGCGTGCAGACGCGGGCATGGGACGCCAAGGTGGTCACCGAGATCGCCTTTGCCGTGGAGCACCAGGTGTCGCAACTGGCGGCGGCCGGTCGCCGGCTGGAGGCGAAGCGGCTGCGAGCCAAGGTGGCCGCCGACCTGAAGCGGATTGAGGCCGACGAGGCCTTCGACGGCAGCGACCATTACCTGCCCTACCTGTACGAGGAGGTGGCCACGCTCTGCGACTACCTGCCGCCGCAGGCAGTGGTGCTGGTCGACGAGCCGGCGGCGGTGGCGGCGCGGGCTGCCGAACTGGCCGCCGAGGTGGACGAGGTCTACCGCGGCAAACTCGCCACCGGCGCCGTGTTGGCGCTGCCGGCGCCCCTCTACGTGCGGCATGAGCCCGACCGGCCGCTCTGGCACCAGCACCGCTCGATTGTGCTGACCGCCCAGGACGGCCGCTGCGTCGGTGCGCCGAACGAGGTCAGCGCCACCTTCCAGACCACCGCCGTGGCCGACTTCGGTGGCGAACTCGACCGTGCGGTCGGGGCCATCGACGCGTGGCGAGCCGCCGGCAACAGCCTGCTGGTGACCACCCACCAGGTGGGCCGCCTGCGGCAGATCCTGTCGAGCCGTGGGGTGGCCGGCGTCGAGCCCGAGGCCCTGGACCAGGTACCGCGGCCCGGTCGCTTGCAGGTGGTCGATCAGCGCCTGTCGGCCGGGTTTGCCGTGCCCGAGCTGAAGCTGGTCGTGCTGACCGACCACGAGCTGTTCGGCTGGCACCGCCACCGCACGCGCGCCACACGCGCCGTGGCGCGGCGCGGCAGCACCGCGCTGGCCAGTTTGAGCGAGCTGTCGCCCGGCGACACCGTCGTCCATGTCCAGCATGGCATTGCCGTCTACCGCGGCATGGTCACGCGCACCATCGGCGATGTCACCAAGGACTACCTGCAGCTCGACTACGCCGGCACCGACCGACTGTACGTGCCGGTCACCGAACTCGATCGCGTGCAGCGCTACCTGGGTCCCGACGGCGTGGAGCCGACCATCAACGGCCTTGGTGACGGCCGTTGGCGGCGCACCACGCAGAAGGCGCGCAAGAAGGCCGAAGCCGTGGCGCGCGACCTGCTGGAGCTCTACGCGCGGCGCTCGCAAGCGCAGGGCCACCAGTTCGCCGCCGATACCAAAGTGCAGCACGATATGGAGGCCGCCTTCATCTACGAAGAGACCGGCGACCAGATCAAGGCCATCGACGAGATCAAGCACGACATGGAGCGTCAGGCGGCCATGGATCGCCTGCTCGTCGGCGATGTCGGTTTCGGCAAGACCGAGGTCGCGGTGCGGGCCGCGTTCAAGGCGGTGCAGGACGGCTGCCAAGTGGCGGTGTTGGTGCCGACCACCGTACTGGCGCAGCAGCACCACAGCACTTTTGTGGAGCGGCTGTCGGCGTTCGGCTGCGCGGTGGAAGCGCTGAGCCGGTTCCGCACGCGGCGCGAGCAACTCGACGTCATCGACCGGCTGCGGACCGGCGATGTCCAGGTGGTCGTCGGCACCCACCGGCTGCTCAGCGAGGACATCAAGTTCCTGCGTCTCGGCCTGCTGGTCATCGACGAGGAGCATCGCTTCGGCGTGCGGCACAAAGACGCCATCAAGCGGCTCAAGCTCGACGTCGATGTGCTGAGCATGTCGGCCACGCCAATCCCCCGAACGCTCAACAGCGCGCTGATCGGTGTGCGTGACCTGAGCCTGCTACAGGAGCCGCCGCAAGGCCGGCTGCCGGTGGCCACCACGCTCGCCGAGCGCACCGAGGAGGTGGTCCGCGAGGCCATCCTGCGCGAACTGGACCGCGACGGGCAGGTCTATCTGCTACACAACCGGGTGCGCACCATCGAGCGCGTGGCGACGCACCTGGAACGGATCGTGCCGCACGCCAAGGTCGGCATCGCGCACGGCCAGATGGCCGAAGACGAACTCGAGGAGGTCATGGTCGACATGTACGCCGGGCGCTACGACGTGCTGGTGTGCACGACCATCATCGAGAGCGGCCTGGATATCCCGAACGCCAACACCATACTGATCGACGACTGCGATCAGTTCGGCCTGGCGCAGCTCTACCAGCTCATTGGCCGCGTCGGCCGTCGTGAGCGGCAGGCGTATGCCTATCTGCTGCACCGCAAGCACAAGGAGCTGACCGACGAGGCGACGCGGCGGCTCCAGGCCATCCAGGAGCTGTGCGAGCTGGGCTCGGGCTTCGAGATTGCCCTGCGTGACCTGGAGATCCGTGGTGCGGGCAACCTGCTCGGCGTGCAGCAGAGCGGGTTCATCGAGGAAGTCGGTTTCGAGCTGTACACGCAGATGCTCAACGAATCGCTGCGGACACTGATGGGTGAAGGTCCGGAGCAGCCGTTGCAGTTGGTCAGCGAGCTCGCCTTGCCGGTGCAGGCGCACCTGCCGCCGAGCTATGTCCGCGATGAGAAGCAGCGCATCGACATCTACCGCCGACTGTCGCTGGCGCGTGACGAGGGTGGGGTGGACGACCTCGAGAACGAGGTGCGCGACCGTTACGGTCGGCCGCCCGCCGCCGCGGCGAACCTGTTCCGCCTGTTGCGCCTGCGCATGGCCTGTGACCGCGCCGGTGTCGGCGCGCTGAAGGTCGTCGCCGGTGGCCAGCAACTGCTGGTGGACTTCGCTGAAGGTCAGCACCTGGACACCAAAGAGCTGCGCATCTTCGCCCGCGGTCTGCAACGCGAGGCCAAGCGCGGCGGCTCGCCGCGGTTGCAGTTGGCCACCGCCGGCCTGACCGCGGATCTGCGCGAGCCACGACCGTGGGAGGTCGTCGACGCCGCCGAAGCGCTCCTGCGCATGGTCATCGCCGCGCGCGCCGAGGTCGGCGCGGCTGGCCCGGTGGCGCCGGAGAAGCCCAAGAGCACGCCCCGCGCGCCGAAGTCGCCGTTCCGCCCGCGCTGAGCCCGGTGCCGGTCGCTGCCTTGACCAAGGTGGGTCCGGTCAGTACACTGCCGCCTGGAGTTCCCCCATGCTGCGCAACTTCTTTCGTCGCGCCAAAGAGATTCTGACGCGCGAACAGGTGCTGGATGACGACTTCTTTGACGAACTGGAGGCGGCGCTGATCCAGGCCGACGTGGGTGCCGAGACCTGCGAGAAGCTCGTCGAACAGGTGCGCCGGCAGGCCGAAGAGACGCACACCAGCGATCCGGAGGTGGTCCGCGGCTTCCTGCGTGACGCCGTGACCGACATCCTCGAGCAGCATGCCGGGGCGCTGGCGCAGCATGACCCGGCGCCGACCGTGGTGCTGGTGGTCGGTGTCAACGGCACCGGCAAGACGACCTTCTGCGCCAAGCTGGCCCATCGGCTCAACCGCGACGGGTTCGGTGTGTTGCTGGGCGCGGGCGACACCTTCCGCGCCGCGGCCATCGAGCAGCTCGAGATCTGGGCTCGGCGGATCAACTGCGACATCGTCCGCCAGCAACCGGGCGGCGACCCGGCAGCGGTGGTTTTCGATGCTATTCAGGCTGCCCAGTCGCGCAACAAGGACTACGTCATCGTCGACACCGCCGGACGGTTGCACACCAAAGCCAACCTGATGGAAGAGCTGAAGAAGGTCGGCCGCGTGGTCGAGCGCGCCATCGGCCGGGGGGCCGACGAGGTGCTGCTGGTGCTCGACGCGACCACCGGGCAGAACGCGGTCCGCCAGGCCAAGCTGTTTGCGCAGGCCGTGCCGGTGACCGGGCTGGTCGTCGCCAAGACCGACGGCACGGCCAAGGGCGGCGTCATCATCACCGTCGCCGACGAGCTCGGCGTGCCGATCAAGTTCCTGGGCATCGGCGAACGGCCGGTCGATCTGGTCGACTTCCAGCCGCGCGCCTTCGCGGCCCAGTTGTTCGAAGAGTAGCCCGGCGCGAACCGGGCCGGAGGCGGCTGGTGGCGTCGCGCTGGCGCGAGATCATCCTGGTGTTCGGGCGGCTGGGCCTGCTCGGCTTCGGCGGCCCGGCGGCGCATATGGCGATGCTCGAGGACGATGTGGTCGAGCGTCGCGGCTGGCTGAGCCGGGAGCGCTTTCTCGACCTGGTCGGCCTGAGCAACGTGGTGCCGGGGCCGATCTCAACCCAGATGGTCCTGCACCTCGGGTTTGTCCGCGGCGGCTACCCGGGTCTGTTCCTGGCGGGTTGCTGCTTCATCGGGCCGGCGGTGTTGCTGACGCTGGCCTTCGCCTGGGCCTACCACCGCTACGGCTCGGTACCGGCGGTGCAGCCCCTGATGATGGGCGTCAAAGCGGCGGCGCTGGCCGTGATCCTCGGGGCCGTGCAGCGCCTGTCGAAGAGCGCCCTGAAGACTTGGCCAATGCGCGCGCTGGCGGTGGCGGTGCTGCTGGCGTCGGTGGCCGGTGTCAGCCCGCTCTACACCTTGCTGGGTGGCGGGCTGCTGGGCATGGTCTGGCGGCGTGGGGCGGCCTGGCGCGCTGCGGTGGCCGCGGCGGCGGCCGCGGGTCCACCGGCCGCGGCGGGTACCGGCGGCGTGTCGTCAGTGCTCACCGGGCTGGCCGCGCCGGCCACCTTGGCCGGGCTGTTCGGCTTCTTCGCCAAGATCGGCGCGGTGATGTATGGCGGCGGCTACATCCTGATCGCGCTGCTCCAGGGCGAACTGGTGGCTCAGCGGCACTGGCTCACCCAGCAGCAGTTGCTCGACGCGGTGGCCGTGGGCCAGTTCACGCCCGGTCCGTTCCTGTCCACCGCCACCTTCATCGGCTACCAGGTGCTCGGCCTGCCGGGCGCGGTGGTGGCCACCGTCGGCATCTTCCTGCCGTCGTTCGTGTTCGTGTCGCTGCTGACCCCGGTGGTCAGCAGGCTGCGCCGGTCAGTCTGGGCCGCCGCGTTTCTCGATGCGGTGAATGCCAGCGCCGTGGCGGTGATGGTGGCAGCCACGATCGAGTTGGCGCGCAGCTCGCTGGTCGTCTGGCAGAGCTGGGTGGTGGCGGCGGCGGCGGCCGTGGCCATTCTGCGCTACCGTCAGCCGGCCGGGTGGGTGATCGTCGTCTCGGGCGTGGCCGGCTGGGTGCTGGCGCGCGGTGGCTGAGGGCCGCGGCCAGTGCTGCTGCTGGCGGCTGGGCGGCGTGGGGCCGGAGCCCCGTCCTGGTTCGGCAGCGGCCGCCCCCCTTGCCGATTGCCGGTCCTCTGGTACACTGCGGCTCTACACCCAGGACCGATCCGTTGACCTACCCCTCACCAGCCACCCGACTTGTCGTCTGCGCCTTTCTCATGGACTACGCCATCGGCGTGGCCGGGCTGGGCTTCATACTGCTGGCCGTGCATCTGGGCGCCTCGCCGCTGGAACTCGGCCTGATCGGCACCGTCGGCGCGTTCTCGTACACCGTCGGCTGCCTGGTCAGCGGGCGGCTGTCTGACCGCTATGGCCGGCGGCGGTCGGTCATTCTCGCTTGTCTGGCCACCGGCTGCGCCTGGTGCGGTTTCCTCCTGGTGCGGCGGCCGCTCGACATCCTCTGCATCCTGCCCTTCAGCGGTGGCGGCATGTCGTTCTTCTGGCCACCACTGCAAGCCTGGCTGGCCGAACTGAGCGCGGCCGGGGGCAAGCGTGAACTCAACCGCAACATCGGCCGGTTCAACACCTTCTGGTGCGCCGGGCTGATGCTGGGTCCGGTCGTGGCCGGGTCGCTCTGGGCCTACGGCCATGCTTTGCCGTTCGTGATCGCCATCCTGACCGTGCTGTCGATCGTCGCCATCGCGGTCGTCACTCCGCCCGGCGTGATGGGCGTGGTGGCGGCTGACGCGCCCGAGGAGCCGAGCCAGCCGGTCCATCCTCATGCGGGTCTGTTCCTGCGGCTGGCCTGGCTGGGCAACTTCGCCAGTTCGGTGGCCATGGGCGCGGTCAAGTCGCTGTTCCCGAAGCTGGGCAACGTGCTCGGCTACTCCGAGGAGCTGATCGGCTGCCTGGTGGCGTCGATCCACCTGGGCCAGTTGGCGCTGTTCTTCGTGGGTGGCCGGACCACGCGCTGGCACTACCGCGTGGCGCCGCTGGTCGCCGCGCAGGTCTTGGCCGCCACCGGCATGGTGGTGGCCGCGCTGACCAGCAGCCCCGTCGGCTTCGCCGTCGGCTTTGCCGCGGCGGGCGTGTGCGCCGGCGTCACCTATGTCGGCAGTCTGTTCTACAGCCTGCACGGCAACACCGACGACCGCGGCGGCAAGGCGGGGCTGCACGAGGCCGTGCTCGGCGCGGGCGTCTTGCTCGGGCCGCTGCTCGGCGGGTCGTTGGCCAACGCCACCACCTTGCGGGCGCCGTACCTGCTGGCCATCGGTACCTGCGTGGCGGCAGCCTTGCTGCAGTGCTGGATGTGGGTCCGCCGGCCGCGCGCTGGTCAGGGCTGATCAGGCGGTCGCGGTGAGGTAGAGGTCAGCCGACGCAGCCGCATCGAACGGTTCGCCGGCGAGGCTGGCCGCGACCGTGGCCTGGCCCCAGTGGCCGAGGTGCCCGAGCAGTTGTGCCGCTGTCCAGCCGCGGAGCAGCGTGGTCTGCACCCGGCGCGACCAGCGTCCGGCAGGCGGCCGGTGGAGCGCGATGAAGTGGAACCGCACCCGTTCGGCCGGCAGATAGTCGTAGAGGCGCTCGAACAGCCACTGCGTGCCGTCGGCGTCGGTGTGCTCGCGCAGCGGCAGCCAGCGGTCGTCGCGTTGCCGCGCCAGGGGCAGGTTGCGCAGATGCGCCAGCAGCCGCCCGCCCGGCCGCAGCAGGCGGCCGAAATCGGCCAGAGCGCCCCGCAACTCGCGCACGGTCAGCACATGGGGCAGTGAGTTGCCCAGGCAGATCACCGCGTCGAACGGCGCCTCGCCAACGGCGCTGCAAGCGCCGAACGCGGCCTGGTGGAAGCGGACCGCGCCGCCGGCCGCGCCAGCGCGCTCGAGCGCCGCCGCGCTGGCATCGAAGCCGACCACCTCATAGCCGGCCTGGGCCAGCGCCAGCGCGTGTTGGCCGGTGCCGCAAGCCACGTCGGCCACCCGCCGAGCGTCGCCCAGCCAGTCGCCCAGCAGCGGGATCTCGCGCGCCAGCCGGTTCGGCCAGTCGATGAAGCGGTCGTAGACGTCGGCCAGGTCGTCGTACACCGCGCGCTACTCCGCCGCCTGAGCCCCCTTCGCCTCGGCGGTCAGGCGATCGAACACCGGACGGTACTCGTCGTTGATGTGGAGCTGGCCGCCCTCGGCATCGGTGCGCAGGCGAGCGAGGGCCCGCTCGTAGACCAGGCCACGGGCCTTGGCGTCACGCAGGCGCGCGCCGAACGAGATGTCACGCCACCGCGCCAGGCGTTGGTCCTCGACGCGCAGGAGCCAGAGCACCACGGTCGCCGCGATTGCCAGTAACGTCACCCAGGCCATGCTAGTTCACCGGTTCCAGTCGTTCGAGCCCGCCGAGGTAGGGCCGGAGCGCCGCCGGCAGCACCACGCTGCCATCGGCCTGCTGCCCGTTCTCCAGTATGGCGGCAAACAGCCGCGAAGTCGCCAGCGCCGAGCCATTGAGCGTGTGACAGAACTCGGGCTTGCCCTTGCCGCCGTCTTCGGCCTGCGGTCGGTAGCGGAGCTGGCCGCGGCGGGCCTGGTAGGCTTCGCAGTTGCTGGCCGAGCTGACCTCGCTGTAGGCGTTCTGGCCCGGCAGCCAGACCTCGATGTCGTAGGTCTTGGCGGCCTGCTGGGCGATATCGCCGGTGACCAGCAGCGTGGTCACGAACGGCAGCTCCAGCTCGCCCATCAGCCCCTCGATCTGCGCGGTGAGCCGCTCCAGTTCGGTGTAGCTGTCCTCGGGTGCGCAGATGACGTAGCGCTCCACCTTGTTGAACTGGTGGACGCGGATCAGGCCCCGCTCTTCGGCGCCATACGAGCCGGCTTCGCGCCGGAAGCAGGGCGTGTAGGCAGCGAACCGTAGCGGGAGCTGTTCGACGTCGAGGATCTCATCACGGTAGAGACCCGTCAGCACGATCTCGGCCGTGGGCACCAGGTACAGGTCGTCGCGCTCGATGTGGTAGACCTGCTCCTGGAACTTCGGGAGCACGCCGGCCATGGTCATGATGCCGGAGTTGACGGCCAGCGGCGGCCAGATCTGCTCGTAGCCGTCGCCCACGGCGCGCTCGAGGCAGAAGTTGAGGATGGCGAACTCCAGCCGCGCGCCGAGGCCGCGGTAGCACGGCCAACCCGCGCCCGCGACCTTGACGCCGCGCTCGAGATCGAGCAGGCCGAGCCGCTGGGCCAGGGCCACATGGTGCTGAATGGCGAAGTCGAACTCGCGCGGCGCCGGGCCACGGCGAATGACCTGGTTGTCCTTCTTGTCGAGGCTGGCCGGAACGGTCTCATGCGGGATGTTCGGCAGTTCAAGAAGCAAGGCGTCCAGCGCCTCGTCGGCTTGCCGGCGCTCGTCGGCCAGGTCCTGCACGCGCCGCTTGATGGTGGTCATCTCTTCGAGCAGCGCCGAGGCGTCCTGCTTGGCCTGCTTGGCGCGGGCGATCTCGGGGCCGACGGCGTTCTGGCGTGCGCGGAGGCGCTCTTCTTCGGTGAGCAAGGCCCGCCGGCGCTCATCGGCCGCCAGGACCGGTGCCAGCGAAGCCTGCGGGTCGCGCCGCTTGAGCAAAGCCTCGACGCCGGCGGCGTCGTCGCGTATCCGCTTGATATCGAGCATGGCTGGTGGGCCCTCCGCCTGGGGTGCTCCGACTATACCCGAGGGGTGCCGGCTCGTCAACGTTGCGCCGCGCGGCCACCGGCCGCAGGCGTTGGAGACGGCTGTCACAGCGAGTTTCCTTGACCCCCGCTCGACGGCTCTCCTATAATCCATGATGGCCGGAAGGCCGAGGCCGGGGTGGCAGGTCGCTGCGTGCGACCGGACAAGGCGAGGTGGCTTGTGCTTGAGGCTCGACGCTGGGTGTCGTGGGCGCGACACGGGTGGGTGGCGCTGTTGCTGGCGCCGCAGTTGGTGGCGGCTCAGGCGGTGACGGTCACCCTCGACCCGCCGCTGGATCAGGCGGCGCCGCGGGTGGCCGGTGCCGAAGTGGCCGTGGCCGGGCGCACGGCGCCGCGAGCCGCGGTGACCTTGTGTGTCCGCGGCGCCAACGTCCAGGTGGTGCTCGCCGGACCCGATGGCCACTTCAGCTTTACGCCGACCGTACTGCTGAACGGTCCGAACCAGTTGACGGTCTCGGCCCGCCTCGACGACCAGACCGGCAGCGTCAGCCGGCAGGTGGTGGCTGAGCGGGCGCTGCCGAAGCTGGTGCTCGACCCGCCGTACCACGCCTCGCCGACGCCGCTGCTGGGCGAGGCGCGGCCGTACATCGGCGGCCGTACCGCCGCGGGCGCCACCGTGCGCTGCCGGCAGGGCGCCGACGAGGCCTGTGTGGTGGCCGGCCGCGACGGGCGGTTCCTCGTTCAGGTGCCGCGGCCGCTCCGCGAAGGCGACAACGAGTTGCAGTTCAGTGTCTGTGACGCCAACGGCGTGGAGACCCGCAGTTCGCTGGTGGTGCGCCACGGGTCACAGCCGCCGACGGTGGAGTTGAGCTTGCCGGCCGACGGCGCTCGCGTGGACGGCCCGGCGGTGAACGTCGTCGGGCGTACCAAGGCGGGCTCGCGCTTGCGCGTGGTGGTCAACGGGCAACCGGTGCTCGACACGCTGGTCGAGGGCGACGGCAGCTTCGTGTTTGCCGGCGTGCCGCTGGCCGAAGGCACCAACACGCTGGTGGTGCGCGCCATCGATGCCGCCGGACAGCAGGCCGAGGTGCAGCGCCAGGTGGTGCGTGAACCGGGTGTGGGCGTTCTGCAACTCGACGCGCCGCTGGACCTGGTGCAGGTCCGCACCGTGGCGACCCGCATCGCGGTCAGTGGTCGCACGTGGCCGAAGCGGGCGGTCACGTTGGCGGTGGGCAAGCGGGCCGAAGTCAGCCAGGTCAGCGACGAGCAGGGCCGGTTCCGGTTCGCCGACGTGGATCTGGTCGATGGCGAGAACGTGCTGCGCGTGGCGGCTGGCGAGGCCGGCGGCGGGCAAGTGGTGGTCGAGCGCTGCGTCGAGGTGGACCGGCAGCCGCCGATCATCCATCTGACGCTGCCCGGTCCGACCGACTACGTCGAGACGCCGAAGCTGTCGTTGCGCGGGCGCACCGAGCCCGACGCGGCGTATGAGGTGCGCGGCAAGGGCGCCGCGCTGACTGGCCGGGCCGACGCCTTCGGCAACTTCCAGCTCGATGTGCCGATTGCCGATGGGCCGAACCAGTACTCGCTGCTGGTGCGCGACGACCTGGGCAACCAGGCGGTCTTGCCGATGTTGATCTTCGGGCGGGTGAGCGACCCGCTGCTCGAGGTGAAGACGCCCACGCAGGGCTGGCAGGCCAGCAGCCAGGTGGTGCTCGACTTCGACTACGAGGCCGACACCAACGTGGAACTGACGCTCGATGAGCGCGAGGTGAGCGGGTGGAACGCCTCGGCGCCGGGCGGCGAGCCGATCCCGCATTGCGAGGGCCGCCTGGCGCTCGGCAAGCTGAAGCCGGGCGACCACGAGCTCCGGGCCGTCGTGACCTCGCCGAGCGGCCGGCGACGGTCCGCGGTGGTCCGCAAGTTCTACGTGCCGGGCGGCCCGCGCGAGTTGAACGCGCGGCTGCTGCCGCCGACCATCGATCCGGCGGGCGTGCTGCAGCTCAACGTCGATGTCCTGGACGAGCGCGGTCAGCCGGTGGAGGACGACACGGTGGTGCTGGTGGAACTGCCGCCCGGCTGGCGGGCTGATGGCAAGGCCGCCGGTCCGGACGATCAGGTGCGACTGGCCACGCGGCAGGGCAAGGCCAGCGTGCGGCTGAGTGATGGCGGGCGGGCGGATTCCGGTGTCATCCTGGTCAGTGCCGGGCGCTTCACCGACGGCCCGACGGTGCGGGTGCGGCCGTCGCGCTGGTAGTTGGCGGCCAGGTAGCGAAACCGTCGGCGGTCGCGGAGTGTCGCAACTCTGTGATGGGAGAAGCCGGCGTGTGGCGAGCCTGGCGGTGGGTGAGACCGGCGGCGCTCGGTTGGGCGGCGGCGCTGACGCTGGCCATGACGGCCGGCTCGGCGCGCGCGGCCGTTCCGGAGTGGCGCAAGGTGGTGGTCCATGCGTTCGAGCCGCGCGGCGACGGGCTCGAAGCGCTGGCCGATACCCTCACGCGCGCGGTGGTGCAGGCGCTCAACACGCAGGCGAGGGTCTGCGCCAGCAGCATCCACGGTGCGGCCCAGCCGACCTCGACCCGCTTCCTGACCGCCGGTGAACTCGGCCGCCGCGTGGGCGAAGCGACCGGTGCGCAGTTCGTGATCCAGGGCGTCCTGTTGCGCCCGGTGCCGGGTGGCGATGCCGTGCTGCTGTCGGCTTGTGGCTATGACACGGTGCGGCAGGAGTTGCAGCTCCTCGACCCACTGCAAAGCACCTACACCGTGGGCCAGATGTCCACCGCCGGGTTGGAGCGCGCCGTGGGTGACTACCTGGCGCGCGCCTGCCAGCACTGGTGCTACCCGGACGGTGAGTTGGCCGAACTGACCGGCGGCGGCGACCGCCAGGTGCTGCGGCTGCGCTTGCGCACGCCACTGCCCAGCACCGGTGGCCTGTGGCAGCTCTTTGCGCTGCCGACGGGCGTGGTGGCCGAGCAAGTCGGCGAGCGCTTCGCGGCGGCACCGCGGTTCCTGGGGGCCGCGTCGCTGCTGCGCGGTGAGGGCGGGTCAGCCTGGCTGGACGCCGCGCGCACGGGTCTCGACCCCGGTGCGCGCGTGGTGCTCGCACCGCCCGGCGAGTTGCCGACCAGCTCCACTGGGCCGGGCGTGGTGGTCACGTCGCGACCGCGCGGTGCCGTCGTCTCGGTCAACGGTGAAGTGGTCGGCGCCACGCCGCTGTGGCTGACCATCGCCGGGCGACGCCAACTCACGCTGCAGATGACCCACCCGGCGGCGGCGCTGTGGCGCGGCGACGTCGACGCCGGCGCGCGGCAAGCTGGTCTGGTCCAGGCGCTGCTGCCGGTGGCCGGCGCGCCGACGCCGGCGAAGGCGGCCCGCGGCGTCAGCATGCGCGTCGATTCGGACCCGGCCGGCGCCGAGGTGCTGGTCGATGGCGTGGCCCGCGGGCTGACGCCGTTGACGGTGGACGGCGTCGAGGGCCGGCCGACGGTCACCGTCCGGCGGGAGGGCTATCGCACCTGGGAGGCGCAGTTCACCGCGTCTGGTCCGCTGACCGTCAAGGCCGAACTGGTGCCCGAGTACGGTGGCCTGGAGATCTCCAGCCGACCGGCCGGTTGCGAGGTGAAGGTCGACGGCCGCAAGATGGGTTGCTCGCCGGTGCGCCTGACCGGTGTGCCGACGGGTCGTCACGAGATCCAGGCCAAGTCGTCTGACGGGCGCGTGTTCACCAAGGAGGTGTTCGTCGCCTCGGGACGCGCCGACAAGGTCGAGTTCGACTTCGACGAACCGGCCCCGCCGTCCGACCAGGGCGAGGACACGGTGCTGCCGGCCGAAGGGCCGGCCAAGAGCGGTCCACCGGCGCCGAGTGCCGGATCGGGCGCCAAGCCGCCGGTGCTGAAGTGCGTCCTCTGGCAGCACAAGCTGAAGCTGGGCCGCAGCCAGGGCCTGCACCTGGTGGTTGGTCCGCTGGTCGACCAGGGCGCCATGGTCAGCCTGACACTCAACCCGCCGAAGGGCTACACCGGCGAGCAGATCGGCGAGCTGTTCAAGGTCACCTACCTCTACGAGCGGCCGGTGCCCTCCTGCACCTGGGCCATCGACGGTCTGCCCGAGTTGCGCTGCGTGCAGGTGGAGCGGACGCCGGACAAGCCGTGCCGCCTGCAGGTGCGGCTGAAGCTGGCCGCCGGCGTGGTGGCCAAGGTCGATCCGTCCTCGAACCTGCTGCGTCTGCGCATTGTCCTCCGCCACCGCTCGCAGTAGCGGCGCCGCGCCGTCAGGTGTCCTGGCGCTCCAGCAGTACCTCCAGCCGCTCCAGGGCGCTTTGCAGGTCGAACTCCCGCAGTGAGGTCAGGACATCGCTCTGGGTGCGCTCCAGCACGCTGCGAACGGTGTCCAGCCGGCGCTTCAGGCCGTAGGCGATGGCGTCGGGGTAGTCGAAGGTGACCAGCAGGTGATAGATGGAGTCCATCGCGTCGAGCAGTTCGGCGGCCGTGGTGGCGTCTTTGCGCTTCAGCGCGTCGAGGACCGAACGGCGCAACTCGGTGCTGGCCTCGGCCAGGCCGTTGAGGTACGGCGCCGGCTCAATCTGAAGCGTCTCGGGTGTGGGCAGGTCGCCGCCGGTGATCAGCGCGAGGAGCAAGGCGGCCTCGGCGAACTCCTTCTGCGCGTCCATCACGAAGCCGTTGTGGTACACCTCCGGTGACGGCTTGGCGCGCTGGTTCATCGTGTCGGACAGCCGGCCGGTGTCGGCCAGGAGCGTCTCGGCCTCGGCGAAGTCGCCGCGGTGGATGGCGCGGATGGTGCTCGCGGCCAGCCGCGTGACCTCGCGCTGGAGGCGATAGGCGTGCTCGCGCGCCTGGTCCACCTCGTCGAGATGGCGGCGGACGCGGTCGGCGACCTGTGATAATTCAGCTTGACGATCCATCCGTCACTCCTCAGCCTCGCCAGGTCACCAGCAGAATGCCGACCATCATCAGCAAGGCGCCCAGGACACGTCGTGTCCCAGGTGTCTCACCGAGCGCCCAGGCACCGCAGGCAACCGAGAACAACACCGCCGTGGCCCGCAACGGCACCACATAGACGACCGGGGCGAGCTTCAAGGCCAGCAGGATCAGCCCGTATGACATGTAGTCGCCGACTCCTGCCGCGGCCAAGCGCCAACCGCCGCGCTGCCAGGCCGCGGCCAACGGCTGCGGTCCACGCGTGCCCAGCACGTAGGCGTGCATCCAGACGGCCGCCAAGGCCGTGCAGAGCCACAGGTAGAGGGCCGGGTGCGCCAGCGTCACGCCGCGCTTGTCGACGATGCTGTAGCCGGACGTCAGCAGGCCGACGAAGACCGCCGCCCAAGGACGCACGGCCTTCGCGCCACCGCCGGTCGGTCGGGAGATCAGCCAGGTGGCCAAGACCACCAGCGCGATGCCGCAGATGCCCGCCACCGATGGCCGCTCACCGAGCAGCAGGACACCGAGGAGCAAGGTCGCGACCGGCGCCACTCCGCGCGCGATGGGATAGGCCACCGACAGATCGCCGCGCTCGTAGCTGCAGGCCAGGCCGCGGTAGTACAGCAGCCAGAGCAGGCTGGTGGTCAACGCGAGGCAGACGGCCTGCCAGGGCGGGCGGCCGTCCTGGTACAGGTGCAGCAGGGCCGGGATGGTGCCGGTGATGGTGGCCGTGAGCAACAGCGCCGCGCTGGCGCTATCCTTGTCATCGGACTGCTTGAGCAGGGCGTTCCAGGCCGTGTGGAGGACCGCCGACAGCAACACGAACGCGAACGCCAGGACACTCACAACCGTTCCACCCAACTGCGCGCCACCGCGCGCAGGTCATCGGAGTCGAGGGCCTCGCCGCTGTCGAGTGCGTCGGCATAGGCCAGCACTGGGACGCCCAGCTTCGACTGTAGTTCCACCGCCTCGCGCCAGGCCTCGCGCCCCGGGGCGTGGCGGTGCTCGACGGCCAGCAGCCAGTGTGGCGAGGCCAATCGGGCCAGGTGCAGGCGGTGCCGCAGCATGGCTGCGACGCTGCGCCGGTCGGTCCACAGGGCACCGAGCGTGACCTGGTCGACCAGCCCGGCAAAGTACGGGTTGGCCACGGGCGCCACCATCAGCGCTTCTGGCTTGACGCTGCGCGCCGCCTCGCGCAACTCGCGCAGGCGCGTCAGCAGGTGCGCCACGGTGACCGAGGGACTGGCGGGCCAGACCAGCCGCAGGCCGTCGGCATCGAGGCCGTCGGGCGAGAGCGCCTGCCGGACGACCTCGGGCAGCGCCCCGCGGTCGTCGAGCAGCGGCCACGTCAGGATGATGCGTCGCCGCCGAGCGTGCTGGGCCGCGACGAAGCCGCGCAGATCGGGCCAGCGCCCGGCCTCGGCCGTGAGCGCGCCAGCGGTGGCCCACCAGCCGGGGCCGATCCAGACGACGCCCGGATCGAGGCCGGCCTGCTCCAGCCGGGCCAGGGCGTCGGTGTAGGCCGCCTCGGTGCAGGCGACCTCGATGGCGCCGCCGCGGGCCAGCCGGGCCTGGTGGCCGGTGCCGTCGAACACCGGGCGGCGCCACCACGACGGCACGTAGCCGGGCTCGGCCACCGGGCCGCGGCGGGCCTCGACGGCGGCGACCTGCGTGCGGCAGGCACCATAGACATCGCGGCCACCGAACGTGATGACCAGCGCCGGGCTGCGCCACTCGTCGGTGACCTGGACCGCGCCGCCGTAGTCGATCTCGAAGCCGAACCGGACGCCGCCGCGGTAGCTGAACCGTTGGAACTCCAGTTCGTGTGGCTCGGGCGCCAGGCCCATGGCCACCCAGGGCTGCTCGGGCGCCAGTTCGACGGCGATGGCCCAGAGCCCGGGCAGGAACGCGTCGAGCCCGCCGTTGCGCGTCGGGTCGTCGTTCAGGTCGACTTCGTCGTCCTCCCAGACCATCCGCAGGTCGCGTTCGGCGGCGGTGGGCCGGGCGCTGTAGTAGGTCTCGAACTGCGCCCGCGAACCGCGCGAGAGATCGCGGTAGGGCCGCTCGAAGCCCGGCCGGAAGCAGTTCTCGCCCAGCAGCAGACGCGTGGCGTCCTCCGGCAATGAGCCGCACCACAGATGGCAGCGCGACAGCCGGCCCTGGCCGGTCACCTCGACGCGGTAGCTGACCTCATGCTCGCGACAGGCGAAGACGTAGCGCTTCTCGGCCCAGCACGAGGAACGACTGCGGAAGGTGACCACCGTGGCCTCGGCGTCGCGGCTGAGGAACGGCGGCCCGCAAGCCTCCAGATCGTCGCGGGCGTGGACCGTGTCGACGCTGGAGCCCACAAACAGCTCGGCGACGGGCAGTCCGGCGCTGGTGGAGACCTGGATGTACCAGGGCCGCTCCTTGTCGAAGCTCAGCGTGTAGGCGTCGGTGGCCAACTCCATGCGCTGGGACGATTTCTGCAGCCGGACCATCGGCACCCCTTACCAGTTGATCGGGTAGACCCGCAAGTCAGCAAAGAAGCAGGCGATGAAGGTGGCTCCAGCCCCGCAGAGGAAGTCGCCCAGGATCAGCCCGAGGAAGAACGGGATCGCGCGCCGGTAGGCCCTCATGCCGCCGGCCTTGAGCGCCACGGTTTTGACCAGCCAGGCGATGAAGAACGGCATCCACAAGCTGCCCATGGTGTTGGTGCCGGCCATGGCGTAGCCGATGGGATGCAGCGGGCACGACACGAAGGTGGCGCGCAGCCAGGTGAGGGCCAGCGTCACGGCGAAGCCGGCGCCCACCGCGCCCATCTGGGCCGAGGCGTCACGCGGCGGCTTGAGCAGTTGCGCGATGATCTCCTCGAAAATGGTCCGGCCCATCTGCGTGCGCCAGGGCTCCGCGCGGCCGAGCGCGCCGTGCCAGTACCAGACCTTCAGCCCCAGCATCAGCGACACCGGGATGGCGAACAGCAGCGCGATGATGATGGCGGCCGAGACCTGGCGCGGGCGGAGCTGCGCGCTGTCGGCCATCTTGAACGCGTCGAGTTGATGCGGCATCGACTGACAGCGCATGTCGAAGTTCGACAGGCTGCGCAGGAACGCCAGGATGGTCAGATCGCGCAGCGGCAGGCGGCTGCCGCAGGCGGTCATGACCAAGCGGTGCGGGTCCATCATCGGGCCGAACAGCCAGGCGTTGCCCGTCTCGGCGCGGATGCGGGTGGCGGCCAGCAGGAACGCCAGCGACAGCGCCAGCACCGTCGCCGCCAGCGTGATGCTCATGCCGGCCTGGGCCACGAACCAGAGCAGCAGGCCGAAGCAGACCACGAAGCTGCCGAACGCCGTGCGGTAGCTCAGCGGCTCCTGAGAGTCGTCCAGCGGCCCGTTGCGCCGCCGCACCGCCGTCTGCCACATGTCGCGCAGTGTGCCGCGCGCGTACCACAGGCTGAACGCGGTCAGCGCCAGGAAGGCGCCCGCGCCTTGCTCCTGCAAGTACGGGAACCGGCCCAACCCGGTGCTGACCTCGTTCATGCCCATCTGCGCGGCGAGGCCGGCCTGCACCTTGCCCAGCCAGAAGAAGAGCACGCAACTGAAGGTCACATCCAGGCTGAGCAGGAAGCCGATGCCGATCACGAACGGGTAGAACGAGATGGCCACCGGCCGCATCGCCTGGGCGAACTTGCCCACGAAGGCCTGGTCGATGGGCGTGTAGCGCACGTTGAGGTCGGGCACCAGCGGCAGGTTGGCGTGCAGGTTGTTGTTGACGCCCAGCAGGAACGCCACGGCGAAGCCGACCCAGAGCACCGGGTTCCGCCAGAGGGTGTTGTCCTCGCGAGTCAGCTCCAGCGGCAGGATGACCGTCGGGAACGTCAACCGCTCGCGGTCGACCCATTGCCGGCGCAGCAGCGCGCTGAGACTGACCGTGGTGCCGACGAAGGCCATTAGGAACAGCGTCCAGACGACCATCGGCACGAGCCAGTCGTGGTAGGGCACGCCGGCGTTCCCGCGGTAGAAGTTGATGATGGCCTCGGGATTGCGCGGGACGAACCACTTCGGCACGAACGGTACCACCAGGTCGAGGTGGTTCTCGGGCGTGGCGAAGTAGAACGGCGCCAGCATGACCGGGACCAGGAAGTGGATGCCGCCACTGCTGGCCACAACGGTGCCGGTGGTCATCATGATGTAGACCACGAGCACCTCGCCGCGCTCGAGCGCCAGTCGCGCCGACAGCGCCCGGAGCACGCGGTTGAGCAGCAAGACCACCAGCAGCCCGCCGAAGGCGCCGAGTGGAATGGAGGTGTTGGCCAGCGCGCTGTGCCCGCGCTGCCCGACGACCAGCTCGGCTTCATGGATCCAGCGGCAGACCAGCGCCACCATGACCAACCCGAGCAAGAGCGAGCGCCACGTCAGCGCGGCGTGCCGAACCGAGGCGCTATCGGGTGCTGGCGGGGCGGCGGCCATGGCGGCAGGATGATCCTCCAGCCGGCATACTACCACGCGCGGTGTGGGCGAAGCAAGGCGAGCAATCGGGCTCCGTCACTCATTTAAGCAACGCGGCCGCCACGGCGATGAGGACCAGCAGCCAGACGAACACGATGGCCGCGGCGGCCCAGCGTCCAGCCGCACCGACCGGCGCGTCGTCGTTGGCGCGACGGCAGTCGGCCAGCACTTCGGCCGGCACCAGGCGGATGATCAGGGCGATGCCCAGCGGCAGCAGCAGCAGGTCGTCGAGGTAGCCGAAGACTGGGATCCAGTCCGGGATCAGGTCGATCGGGCTGACGGCGTAGGCGACCACGGCGATGGCCAGGGCGCGGGCTTGCCAAGGCACCCGCGGGTCGCGACACGCCCGGGCCAGTGCCCGGACGTCCTGCTTGAGTTCGCGGGCGCGCCGGCGCCAATCGGCCCACTGGCAAGGCACTGTCGTCGTCCTCAGCCTGCATCCGACTTCAGCAGTATACCCCGACCCGTGCCGCCGCGCGGCAGCGTTCGAGGGTAGTCCGGGTTGAGTCGCTGCTGGATCACCCGGACCAGCCGGTCTGGTTCCAGGGCCTCGGGTGTCGCGCCGGCCGACCGCTGCAGGCGGATCTGCGACAGGTGCAGGTCACGCACGGTACAGTCTTTGTCGGGCGAGAAGATCTCGACCCAGGTGCGGCTGTCCTGTGGGTTGTGCTGATAGGTCTGTGACAGCGGACCGACGCTGACCAGGGCGTAGCCAGGCGGCAGCTGCGCCGTCTGGAGGGTGACTTCGGCCAGGCTCAACCCGTCCACGTTGGTGTGGACTTGGGCCAGCGCCTCGCCGGTCGGCGCGGTGGTGATCTGCCGCAGGTAGATGCGGCGCAGGTCGCCGATCGGCTCGGAGTAGTCACGGTCGCGGCCCAGCTCCAGGTTCGGCTGGTCGTACATCTTGAACGCCCGGATGGCCCGGACGCGCCGGATCACCACGTCGTGGATGTCGCAGACCTGCTTCGTGCCGTCGGCGAAGGTCTTGTGGCCGGGCAGCAGGCGGATCTCGGCGCTGCCGGTCCGCTCCACGCGGCCGTCGGGCAGCGCGCGGCCGCACGTGATGTCGTCGACCAGCACATGATGAATGGGCCCGAAAGCCATGGTGCAGTTCAACCAGTCCCAGGCGTTCAGGGCCACCAGGTCATCGCCGGTGACGCCGCCGACGCCGCGGATCACTCCGTAGCTGGACTGGCCCTGGACATGGACGCCGTCGCGGTGGTGATCCTCCAGGCGAATGTCCTGCACCAGGAACTCGGTGGTGGCGCCGAGGTGGACGCCGAAGGCGCGCGACTGTCGGATCGTGACGCCGGTCACGACCAGCCGGCGGACGTTGTCGAAGAAGAGCACTCCGTGGGCGCCCGGGATCGAGTCCTGCGCGTCGGCCCGGCCCTTGCCATTGCCGTTCGACTCGGCCGGCGAGGTCGCGAGGGTGGTCCAGATGCCGCCCTGGACGAGGATGTCCGTGTCAGGCGTGGCGTGGGCCGGCAGCGGGCCGCCCTGGCCGCTGAGTGGGTGGGCGTTGCGGACCAGGCAGGTGCTGGCGCCTGGCCGGAGGCGGATCTCGGCCTTCGCGTCAGCCAGCAAGGCGTGGCCGGAGGCGAGGACCAGTGGCGCGTCCAGATAGTACGGCTCCGGCCGGGCCGGGATCCGGACCACGGCATGTTGGTCGACGGCGGCCTGCATGGCTTGCGTCCAGAGCTGCGCCCGCACGGGCAGCGTCTGCATCGACCCGTCGGCCCTGGGCCAGCGTTCCTCCCAGGTGCCGGTGGTCACACGGTCGCGGTAAGCCTCGATGGACACGGCCTCGGTCGCCGCGACCTTGGCCGACAGCGCCGGCGCCCAGGACTGAAGCCGCCCTTCCAACTCACGAACCAGCTCGCCTTCGCGCTCACTCATGCCACCACCGCCTGGAGCCGGAACTGCGGGTCCGGCCATGAGCGGCCAGGCGCCCTGGAGCAGGCACACCACCGTGAGGCGGAGCGTGCGCTGAACGGATCGTCGGTGCATGTCCGGGTGGGCCTTTCGCCATGGTGCGCCGGTCTGGCCGGCGGCAGATGCTCGCGGCCCGGAGCATTCCACACCGGTGGGCCGGTGACCTCCTCGGTCACTCCCGGTCGCGCGCCGTGCTGGCGAGTTGGAGGAGCCGAGCGCCCCAAGGCCAACCGGCCGGCAGCGGCCGCGAGGACACTCGCGCCGGGAGGCGGTCACCATGAGCACCATCCTCGAACCCGCGCGCAGTACACCGGTCGTTGAAGACTGCGACGTCTGCGTCGTCGGCGGCAGTTGCACCGGCGTGTTCGCCGCGGTCGCGGCGGCTCGGCTGGGCGCGCGCGTGGCGCTGGTCGAGAACGGGGGCTACTTCGGCGGCACGGCCACCGCCAGCCTGGTGGCCATCTGGCACACCGTGCTCGACACCGTCTACGAGCGGACCATCATCGGTGGCCTGACCACCGAGATAGTCGACCGGCTGCTGGCCCGCGACGCGGCCATCGCGCACGAGCCGAACGCCTCGGCGCACTTCGTGCTCAGCCCGTACGAACTGGCCATCGAGCTCGACCTGTTGGTGGCCGAGCACAGCATCCGCCCGTTCCTGCACACGCGCTTCGTGGCGCCGGCGGCCGAGGATGGGCTGGTCTCGGCGGTGGTCATCGAGGACAAGACCGGTCGCCGCGCCATTCGCGCGCGGCAGTTCATCGACGCCACCGGTGACGGCGACCTGGTCCACCGGTTGGGGCTGGCCACGTGGCGGCAGGCCGCGCTGCAGCCGCCGACCACCACGGCGTTGCTGCAGGGCCTGGCCAAGCTGCCGGCCGGGTTCAGTCTGGCCCGCACCGTGTTCGACCCGCAGTATCCCGAGGCCCTGCCGCGCGGCTTTCTGTGGGGCGTCCATGTGCCCGGTGACGACGTGTTCATGGTGGCCGGCACGCGCGTCCACGGCTGTGATGCGTCGGACGCCGACCAGTTGACCCAGGCCGAAATGGGCGGGCGCCAGCAGGTGCGCGCGATGCTCGACATCCTGCGGCGGCACGTGCCCGGCGGCGAGCAGGTGGCGCTGGTCGGCCTGCCGGCCCGCATCGGCCTGCGCCAGAGCCGCCAGGTCGTCGCGCAGCATCGGCTGACCGAGCAGGAGGTGCTGCACGGGGTACGCTTCGACGACGCCATCGCCAACGGCAGCTACCGCGTCGATGTCCATTTCGCCGACCGCGACGGCCTGGTGTTCCGCTATCTCGATGGCAGCGAGTTGACGGTCTACTGCGACGGGACCTCCGAGCGCGGCCGGTGGCGGCCCGAGAGCGCCGACAACCCGACCTTCTACCAGGTGCCCTACCGCAGCCTGGTGCCGCAGGGCGCCCGGAACGTGTTGGTGGCGGGACGCTGCCTCGACGCCGACGAGGGCGCCTTCGGCGCGGTGCGGGTGATGGTCAACTGCAACCAGATGGGTCAGGCGGCCGGTGTGGCGGCGTGGCTGGCCGACGAGGCGGGCGTGCCGGTGGGCCAAGTGGATCCGGTTCGCCTGCGTGGGGTGCTGGCCGAGCAGGGCGCGGTGGTGATCTGACGGCGCCTCAGCGGCGCCCGGTGCCGGCGCGTTGCAGCGCGGCCTCGAAGTCGGCGTCGATGGCGTTGGCATCGAGTTGGCGCGCCCGCTCGGCCCACCCGCGGGCGCGCTGCAAGGCTTCGGCACCGCGGCCGGCGTTGGCGGCCGCGAGGTCGACTTCGGCCATCAGCCGGTAGGCGCGGGCCTGGAGCTGGGCGGGTGTGCGGCCCGACGGCCGCCGCCGCTCGCCAGGGTTGGCGCGGAGCTGCGCCAACGCCTCCAGCGCTGCGTTCTTGGCGCCGAACCCGTCGCGGTCACGTTCCCAGGCCAGGCGGGCGCGCAGCAGGTGTACCTCCGGCAGGTTGGGCGCGCTGCGCGCGACGGCCAGCACGCGGGCCTCGGCGCCGTCGCGCAGTGCGCGGATGCGGCTCATCGAGTCGAAGTCCTCACCAGGGGCACCGGCCAGGCGGCGGTGTTCCTTGTCGATCTGGTCGAGCAACCGTTCCGCCTCCGCCAGCCGGCGCCAGCGCTCGCCCGGATTGCGCAGGGCCCGGACCAAAACGACGAGCAGCAGCAGCGCCAGCACCGCCGACAGGACGTGGACGCGGCGGAACCGCGGCGGCACCGGTGCCGGGGCCAGCGTCGGCGGCGGGGGCGTCGCCTGCGGCTCGTCGGTGTCGGGGCGTTGCGGGTAGTGGCTGCGGATGCGCTCGCGCAGCCCCAGCGCGACCGGGTGGCTGCTCTCGAGCAGCAGCGCCGTCGTGACCGCGTCTTCGGCCTGATCCCAGTGGCCGAGCTCGATCAGGGCCGTGGCCAGCTCGCAGTACGCCGTCGGGTCTTCGGGCAGCAGGTTGGTCACCGCGCGGTAGGCGTCGACGGCCTGGCTCCAGCGGCCGAGTTGCCCCAGCGCCGCGCCGTAGTACATCAGCGCCTGGTGGTTCTGCCGGTCGAACTCGACGATGATGCGCAGCCGTTGCGCGGCCTCTTCGTACTGTCCGTCCTGATAGAGCCGCAGCGCCTCGGCGTACGTGTTCATCGGGCCTCCACCGCCGGTGATATACCCTTCAGCGGCCCGCGCCGAACTCCTTTGTCGGCGCCACCACCTCCCACCGGCCGAAGTCGTAGACCAGTGTGGCGCCGGCGGGCACCTCGAGCACCCAACAGAAGCCGCGCCCGGCCGGCCAGGCGCGCAACGGCTCGCGGCCCTGGTAGACCCAGGTGGCCGTGGCGTCGAGGACCACCAGCCGGCGCACGCCGGTCAATGGCAGTGGCTGCGGCGCGAACCCACTGGGGAAGAACCATCGCGCCGGCTCGATGCGCCGGTGCTGCGACTGGTACAGGTTCTGAGTGGTGAGCGGGAACTGCCTGGGATAGCGGCAGATCAGCGTCGGAATGACGTGCCGGTACTCGGGCAGGTACCAGGCGGCCTGGCGGAACATGCCGAAGTGCAGCAGCAGCGTGTCTTCGGGCGCGAACTCCGCCCGCACCGAGCGGGTCAGGCGGGCCCACTGGGCGTCGTGGCCACGGAGTGCGGCGGTCGTGAACGGTCCGTCCGGGGCGGCGAAGGCCGCCAAGTTCCAGGCCACCAGCAGGCCGGCGCCCACTCGGTGACCCCAGCGCTCCCAGGACAGCGCGCTCTCACCGTGGTCGAACAGCCGCCAGGCCAGGCGCAGCGCGGCCACCAGCAGCAACCCGGCCGCCGGCATGAGGGCCAGCAGGTAGCCGGGCTGGCCCATGTGGAAGACCACCAGGTAGCCGAGACCGCCGGCCAGCCACAGCGCCACCGGCACGCGCGCCGCTGGTTCGACGGTGGTGCTTCGCGGCCAGGCGGCGGCGCCCAGCGCCAGGAGCACCAGGCCCGGGCCGAACATGGCCACGCCGTTGTGGGCCAGGTTGACCAGGTGGCGCATTGAGCCGGCCCAGTTGCCGGTGACCAGGCTCTCGGACCAGAAGAACCCGTACCCGTAGCAACTGTTGCAGGTGCGGAAGGCGTGCCAGCCGCCGGACAGCCAGGCGGTAGGCGCCAGCCAGGCCGCCACGCCGACGGCGAAGCCGCCGGCAAAGGTCAGCCATTGGGCCGGCCGCCAGCCGCGCAGCAACCACAGCAAGGGCAGGCCGAGCATGGCCCAGGTGGACACGCGCACGCCGCCGGCCAGCCCGAACAGCAGACCGCAGACCAGCGCCGGTGCCGGCCGCGGGCGCGTCAGCAGGACCAGCAGGCCCAGCACCACCAGCGACTCCGCCGCGTAGGTGAGCGGCAGCGCGCCATAGAACCAGAACACCGGCTGGGTGACCCACCACCACAGCCAGACGCGTCGTTCGGCTGGCGCGAGCCAGCGGCGACCCAAGGCCGCGAGCAACGGCACGCCGGCGGCGCTGCAAGCTGCCGAGACGAGGCAGAGCGCGGCGGCCTCGTCGTGCAGGAGGGCATAGGCCAGGCGGCCGGCCAGCACGAACAGGAGGAAGCCGGGCGGGTGCGGCTGGTTGCAGGTGACGTCGAAGTGGTGGAGCGCGTCGGCGAAAGCCACCGCGTCCCAGTCCCACAAGTAGGCCGGATGCAGCCACCAGCGGGTGACGAACACGGCCACGGTGGCTAGCACCAGCGCGAGGGTCTCGCGCCGGCGGTCGGTCGGCTCCGCGGTGGGCGACGGTGGGGGAGTGGTCATGCCGCCTTGAGGGTAGGCGAGGAGGCAATCGCGGTCAAGGGGAGAGGAGACGCGGGCCAACGGGCCAAACAGGCCGCCCGGAGACGGTGCCATGCCGGGTCAGGCTCACCATGCGTTCGGTCTGCTCAACACGCTCACGCTCGTGGTCTACTTCGCGGCGATGCTCGGCATCGGCTGGTGGTCGGGCCGCCGCGTGAAGAGCACCCACGGCTACTTCCTGGCCGAGGGGCGCCTCGGGCCGGTGCTCGTCGGCATGTCGCTCTTGGGCACCTATCTGTCCGCCATGACCATGATGGGTCTGCCCGGCAAGTCGTTCAGCGCCGAGGACATGACCTGGAGCCTGCAACTGCCGTTTCTGCTGGTGACCGCCTATGTCATCACCCGCTGGGTGCTGCCGCGGTACCGCGAGGCCAAGGTGGTCAGCGTCTACGAGTACCTGGAGCAGCGCATCGACGTCTCGGCGCGCCTGCTGGCCAGCGCCTCGTTCGTGGCCCTGTCCGTGGCGCGCATGGGCCTCAGCGTCTACATGCCGGCCCTGGCCATCTCGCAGGTGACCGACATCCCGCTGAGTACCTCCATCTGGGCGATGGGCCTGGTGATGACCGCCTACACCGTCTTCGGCGGCATCGAGGCGGTGATTTGGACCGACGCGGCCCAGGTGGTCGTGTTCGCGGTGGCCGCGGTCTACAGCATCGTGGCCATCTTCTTCAAGGTGCCCTTCGCCGACTTCCTGGCCACGGCCGAGCAGTACCACAAGTTCCGCATGTGGTCGCCGGGCTTCGACTGGACCAAGGCCTGCTCCGTCTGGCTGATCGTCGAGACCATCTTCTCGACCATTCGCATCTACGGCACGCAGCAGGACATGACGCAGCGCTATATGACCACCGATTCGACGCGCAACGCCAACCGCAGCGTGTGGATCTCGATCCTCGGCTACATCCCGCTGGGCTACCTCTTCTACTTCATGGGCGTGGCGCTGTTCGTGTTCTACCAGCAGCATCCGGAGGCGGCGCTGCCCCACGACGCCAAGGGCAACGTCGTCTACGACGCGGTCTACCCGTACTTCGTCACCACGCAGTTGCCGCCCGGCCTGGCGGGCCTGGTGGTCGCCGGCATCTTCGCGGCCGCCATGTCGACGGTGAGCTCGCTGATGAACTCGGCCTCGACGGTCTGCGTGGTCGACTTCTACCAGCGGCTGCGCCGCGGCGATGCCCATGACCTGAGTGCCTTGCGGCTGGCCAAGTGGCTCACGCTGGTGTGGGGCGTGGCCACCATCGTCATGGCCTTGCAGATGCAAGGCATGAAGAGCGCCCTCGACACCTGGATCATGATCATGGCCGTGACCACCAATGGCGTGCTCGGGTTGATGGCCATGGCGTTCCTGCCCATCAAGGTGCGTCGCTGGCCCGCGATCCTCGGCTTCATTGCCTCCAACGCGGCGGTGTTCGGTCTCAAGTACCTGCCGGCGCACCCGCCGCACGGCCTGGTCCTGACGGTCATCGCCAGCCCGACGTGCTTCGTGGTCGGCGTCCTGGCCAATGCGCTGGCGGCGCGTCTGGAGCGGCCAGCCGAGTAACTGCCAGCCCAAATGAACACGCCCCGGCGCCGCAGCGCCGGGGCGTGTTGGGCCGGCTCGCTCAGATGTCGAAGTACAGGTGGTACTCCATCGGATGCGGCTGGTTGTTGACCGTGTAGAACTCTTCCTCGGTCTTGTACTCGATGTAGGTGTCGATCAGGTCCTGGGTGAACACGCCGCCCTTGAGCAGGAACTGGTGGTCGGCCTCGAGCGCCTGCAGCACCTTGTCGAGCGACGTCGGCACCGTCGGCACGCCGGCGCGCTCTTCAGCCGGCAGATCGTAGATGTTCTTGTCGATCGGCTGGCCCGGCTCGATCTGGTTCTCGATGCCGTCCAGGCCGGCCATGAGCTGCGCGGCGAAGGCCAGGTACTGGTTGCAGCTCGGGTCCGGCGTGCGGAACTCGAGGCGCTTGGCCTTCTCGCTGGTCGGCGCGTACATCGGAATGCGAACCGCGGCCGAACGGTTGCGCTGCGAGTAGGCGAGCAGGATCGGCGCTTCGTAGCCTGGCACCAGGCGCTTGTAGCTGTTGGTGGTCGGGTTGCAGATGGCGCACAGCGCCGGGGCGTGCTTCAGGATGCCGCCGATGTAGTACATGGCGGTCTTCGACAGGCTGGCGTAGGCGCCGTTGGCGTCGAAGAAGATGTTCTTGCCGCCCTTCCACAGCGACTGGTGCGTGTGCATGCCCGTGCCGTTGTCACCGAACATCGGCTTCGGCATGAACGTGGCGACCAGGCCGTACTCGCGCGCCGTGTTCTTGACCACGTACTTGTAGGTCGCCAGGGCGTCGGCGATGGTCACCAGGGTGTCGAACCGCATGTCGATCTCGGCCTGGCCGGCGCTGGCCACCTCGTGGTGGTGCAACTCGATGTCGATGCCGCACGAGATCATCTTCTTGACCATCTCGGCGCGCGCATCGTTGATCTGGTCGGACGGCGGGACCGGGAAGTAGCCTTCCTTGTTGCGGATCTTGTAGCCCCAGCTCAACTGCTCGGTGCCGGGCACCAGATCGTCGCTGGCGGCCCAGTGCGCTTCGCGCGAGTGGATGCGGAAGCCCGTGTTCCATGGGTCGACGCTGTACTGGACGCTGTCGAACAGGAAGAACTCGGCCTCGGGCCCGAAGTAGGCCGTGTCGGCCAGGCCGGTGCTCTTCAGGTACTCTTCCGCCTTGCGGGCCACGTAGCGCGGGTCGCGCGAGTACCACTCGCGAGTCAGCGGGTCCTGCACGTTGCAGTACAGATTCAGCGTGCGGTGCTCGGTGAACGGATCCACGAACGCCGTGGTCGGGTCCGGAATCAGCAGCATGTCGCTCTCGTGGATCGACTGGAACCCACGGATCGACGAGCCGTCGAAACCGAGCCCGTCGGTGAACAGCCCGTCACTGACGACCTCGGCCGGCACTGCGAAATGCTGCTGCTGGCCCGGCAGGTCCGTGAAGCGGAAGTCCACAAACTCAATTCCCTCGGCGGAAATGAGGTCCAACACATCTTGTGCCGTCTGCGGCTTGTCGGCCATGGTCACTGACTCCCGGTCACTGCTCCCGCCCGGCACCCGGTCCGGTGGAGCCGCTCTGCTTGGTATGGATCGCGCGGTCCGGCTGGCCGGACGACGCCACAGGCTCTGGCTGGTGCCGGCCTGCCCCCTGGACCGACGCGTGCTGTGCACGGGTGGCTGCACCGGTGCGATCATCACTCGCGTCGACCGGCCCAGGCGGTGTTACCGTCTTGAATAGCACACCGACATCATACGGTCAATGTGTTTCGAAGGCATTTAGCGAGCCGGTAACAAGTGCGCAATAATCGCGCCGGTGACGGCGCCTCAGGCGTCCGGCGCGCCGGCGTTGACCGAGTATGCGCTCATGGCGGGCGTGTGCCGATCGGCCAGCTCGACCAACGGGTAGAGCTCGTGGCGGGCTTGGCCGAACTGCAGCCGGCGGTAGTTGCCGGTGGCCGAGCCGGGACAGTCGGCGAGCAGGATCTCGGCGGCGAACGGCCCGTAGTCGTGGCGGAAACCGTAGGGCGACTTGGCCACCACCGCCCGCGCCCGATCGGGCGCCAGGCCGAGGCTTTGGTAGACCTTGGGGTGGCTGCCGACGACGGTGTGCGAAGTGATGGCGAGCTGGATGTCGCCGGCCTCGAAGACGACGCTCAGCCCGGCGTCGACCTCGATGTTGTCGGCGCCGTGACCGGTCAGCCGGTAGCGACCGTCACTGCAGGCCCGCACCTGACCGGTGAGCGTCACCGGCGGCCCGGTCTTGGGATCGAGCTTGCCGCCGATGGGCAAGGTCAGCGCCGCGCCGACGCCGGCGCGAGCACAGGCTTGCGCGGCCACCGGGTCGACCATGCTGAGCAGGATCGGGCCGGGCGTGCGGGCTTTGAGGAAGGCGCGCAGCAGCACGGTGCTGTCGCCGGGCGCGCCGGAGTTGGTGGAATCGGCGCCATCGGAGATGACCACCGGGAACGCCTTGGCCTCGGCCACGCGGCGGGCTATCTCCTCGGGTGGCAGCAGCGGCTCGCTGCAACGGTCGCGCTGTGCCCACAGCAGGTCGGCGAACTGCTCGGCCAGGGCGTCCGCACCGGCCGCGTCGCCGTTGGTGGTGACCAGTACCGCGCTGGCCAGGTCGGGCACGTCGAGCCATGGCTGGACGGGGTACTGGTTGCAGTTGACGGCCTGGTGCGCCTCCTCGGCGGCGCGCATGGCGGCGTTGACCTCGCCCAGTGGCCCGTCGAAGGTGCTCTGCCGCTCGGCGCCGATCAGTACCGGCACCTTCCGCATTGCGGTGACCGGCCGCAGCTTCCCGGCGAGCATGTCGAGCAACAGCCCCGCGGCGCGGGCGCCGGTGTCGGCCATGTCCACGTGCGGGTTGCAGCGGTACCCGACGACGAGGTCGGCGGCGGCTAGCAGCCGCCGGGTGAGGTTGGCGTGCAGGTCGAGCGTCACCGCGATGGGCACGTGCGGCCCGACGATGGCGCGCGCGGCCGCCGTCACGGCGCCGCACACGTCCGGCTCGCCCTCGGCGGCGGTGGCACCGTGCAGCGAGAGCAGCACGCCATCGAACGGTCCCAGCTCGGCGAGCGGCGCCAGCAGCGCCTGACTCAGCTCGTCGTACACGCCGGCAGCCAGCGGGCCACCCGACCAGGCCACCGCGCGCAGCAGCGGCACGATGGCGACGCCGCGCTCAGCGTCGAGGCGCGAGACGAAGCCGCCCAACTCGTCGACCGTGCCGAACCGGCCGAGGATGTCGTCGGTCTGGCGCGCCAGGCCAAAGCGCTGGTAGTCAGCCAGTCGCGTCGGGTTGGGGTTGAACGAGTTCGATTCCTGGCGCCACTGCGCCACGGCAATGCGCTTCACGCCGTGTCTCCGGTGCGGCTGGTGGAACGGCGCGGAGTCTAGCACGCGCGCTACGCGCGGGTCAACGCGGCGGAGACCGGTGGCCAGGGCTGACTCCGGGCCGCATAGGGCGCCACGACGGCCAGGTAGGGCCAGCTCAGGCCGCGCCGCCGGCGACGACGCCCGCGGTCCAGTGGCGCTGGCGGTCATGGTTCCCAGGGCCAACTCGCTGTCGCGACCTGGCTCGTCATACCAGAGCCGCCAGCGCTGAGGAGGGGCCGGCCGGCCCCGTCTCGAAGCGCGGCGAGCGAGGATCTGCCCAACCACCGCACTTCGAGACGGCCTGCGGCCTCCTCAGTGCTGGCGGCTCGGGGCTGGCGGCGGCCTGACCATGGGCTCGGCGCCGCCGGGGTGGATCGCCGACGCAGCGACGCGGGGTTGCGTCGCGCGCAACCAGAGCGTATGCTCCAGACCATGGCGACCGACCGGCCAGGGGGCGCGGCGGCGCAGGGCGGAGACGGACATG
>CAZHGD010000074.1:0-24151 GCA_964531735.1 uncultured Fimbriimonadaceae bacterium
CTTGAGGCGGGCTTCGCGGCGCTCGGGCGGGTGGGGTGGGCGCAGATGGCCCATCGCCGGGTTGGCGTCGTTCAGGCAGACCACGATCGGTTCGTTGCTGGTTTGGTCGAGCACGCGGAGGCGGTTGTGCTCGTCGAAGCCGATCTCCTTGCGCACGCTCGATGGCCGGGCCAGTTCGTAGATGCGCAACTCGAACTCGCTGACGGCGCGGCGATGCGGGCAGGTCGGCACGAAGAAGTCCTCCCAGACGATGCCACCGGTGGGATAGCTGGTGCCCCGCGGGATGATCACCGGGTACTCATGGCGCGTCGGCGTCTGGCGGTCGAACGTCAGCAGCGCATAGTCATGGCGGATGAAGTCCTGCACCTTGTGGCCCGAGGCGAACACGCAGGCGCCATTGGCCACGGCCTCGAACGGCAGCCAGTCGCGTAGCCGCGGGCGGCCGAAGGTCTCGGCCAGCAGGCCGTGGACCTCGGGCAGGAGTGACGAGCCGCCGGTGATCAGCACCTCGTCCAGGTCGTCGGCGGTGATGCCCTTGGTGCCGGCCTCCTCCAGGCACCGTGTGATGGCGGCCTGGAGGTCGGTGTACAGCCCGTGGCTGCGGAGCAGCTCGATCAGTTCCGCGCGGGACATCTTCGGGCGGTCGCGTCCACGCAGGCCCAGTTCGACCATCATCCGGTCGGACAGGAGCAGCGACGCCTCCTCCTGTGCGTAGAGGTCCTCCTTGAGCTGCTGCGAGGCGTCGAGCAGTGCCTGATACCACTCGGTGTCGCGCCAGGCCTCCGGGTCGAGGCCGCACTGCCGCGCGAAGTGCTCCACCAGCCAGACATCGACGTTGTTGCCGCCCAGCGGCAGGCCCTGTTTGGCGACCACTTCCGCCGGCGTGCCGGCTTTGCCCGGCCCGGTGGTGCGCACCACGGCCACGTCGAGCGTGCCGCCGCCGAAGTCGAAGACCAGGAGGGTCAGCTCGCGCTCGGTGTTCAGCCCGTAGCCCAGCGCGGCGGCGACCGGTTCGTCCAGCGTCTGGAAGTTGCGGACGCCCAGTTGCCGCGCGATCTCGTGCAGTTCGGCGCGGTAGGTCTCGAACGAATCGACCGGGACCGTCACCGTCAGGTCGGTGATGCGTTCGCCGCGCTGTTCCTTGACCGCTTTGAGCAGTTCGCGCATGAACGTGCGCGTGATCTCACGCGCCGAGTAGGCGTGGCCGTCGACGCGCGCCATCACCCGCGTCGACTCGCGGGCCAGCATCGGCTTGAACGACTCGACGTAGTTGCGCGAGCGGTGGTCGAAGTCCATTTGGATGGCGACGTTGCCGATGTAGGCCTGGCGGCCGAGCAGGAACCGGCGGTCCAGCAGCGGCCAGCGGCCGAGCCGGTCGGCCAGAGTCCGCCCGTGATAGAGGAAGACGCAGGACGGAATGACCGGCGTCTCGGTGAGCACCACCGGCCGTGAGATCTCGGCCAGTTCCACCATCTGCGGCTCGGCGCGCTCTTCGCTCCAGACCGCCAACGAGCTATTGGTGGTGCCGAGATCGAATCCCCACTTCCTCGCCATCGGATCGCGCGCTCCTGCTCAACCTTGGATGCGGTTGCGGCCCTCGCCCTTGGCCTGGTACAGCGCCTGGTCGGCGTGATCGAACAGCGGCAGCGGTTCCGTGGCGTCGTCCGGATAGCTGGCGACGCCGCCGCTGATGGTCAGGCAGCCGCCCGGCTGCTGATCACCGAACAGGAAGCTGTGTTGGGCCACCTGCTGTCGCAGCCGGTCGACCAGGGCCATGGCCGCTTCCTTGGTGGTTTCCGGCAAGAGCAGCACGAATTCCTCCCCGCCGTAACGGGCGACCGTATCGGTGCTGCGCACCCCGTAGCGCAGGATGTCGGCCACTTCGCGGAGCACCTGGTCACCGTTGAGGTGGCCGTTGCGGTCGTTGTAGCGCTTGAAGTTGTCGACGTCGATGATGGCCACGGCCAGGCAGCGGCCGTAGCGGTGGGCGCGCTCGAACTCATGGCGATAGCGTTCATCGAAGAAGCCGCGGTTGAACACCTGGGTCAGGGCGTCGAGCACCGAGGCGGTGCGCAGTTCGCGAGCGCGGCGGACGCTGTAGGTGGCGATGATGCCGCCGCTGGCCAGCAGCACCAGGCGCGTCAGTTGCATCAGCAGGTCGAAGCGACCGAAGCGCTCGACCTGGTCGCGGACCGCGGGACTGGACAGGTTGTACAGGTCGCCACTCTTGATGGCGAAGACCACCACCGCCACGTACTGCGCGGCGGCGAGGAGGGTGGCGAACACCGTGACGCGTGGGCTGTAGCGCAGGCCGGCCAACGAGATGGCCAGCAGGTAGAGCGGCACCGAGACGGCGTTGTTGACGGCAAACAGCGGCTCGCCGCACGCGGCGAGCGCCAGCAGCGCGCCACTGATCAACGAGACGTCGATGCCGACGCTGGTGTAGCCGAGGACCGTGGTGTAGCCGCGCTGCCCGATGACCACGAACAGCGTGGCGCTGTAGAGCACCGCGGTGAACACGCAGGCGATGGCGACCCACTGGTGCGAGCCGATGGCCTGTTGACTGAATCCCGCGTGCAGGAGCAGTTGCACCGCGGCCACCAGGCAGAAGACCAACCGCCACAGCGAGATGGCCTTCTCGTTGGTCGTGCTCTCGTCGAGCAGGAGACTGGTCTGGACGTCAGGCGCCAAGCCACCCGTCCAACTCCAGGGATGGACGTCCGGGGGCACAACCTCACGTCCGGCGGTCTCGGTATCCGTCGGCTCGACCATGCTCATCCTAGGCGCGACGCGCGTTCGTACTGTGCCATACCACACCGACGCCCGATTCTGTACGCGATTCGGGATCCGGCCGGCGCCACGGCGCCGCCGAGCTAGAAGCGCACTCGTTGGCGTCCCCCGAGGAACGGCTGGGCTCGCAACACCACCCACCAGGCGAGGTGCGCCCAGAGCCGGCTGTTGACCGCCATGGCGCCGAAGATGGCAAAGGGCAGCACGCACAGCAGGCCCGGGAACATCAACTCGTAGTGGGCGAAGACCGCCAGGATGCCGATGACCGGAATCACCATCGGCACGTTGATCGCCACGGCCAGGCCCGTGCAAGCGCCGTCTGAGAACAACCCGAACAGCACGAGCACGAACGCCACTGCGAAATGCGTGGCGCTGAAGACGGTGATGAACCTCGTGCGCCGCTGCTCCATGCGCTGGCTCGACTACCAATTGCCAGTATACCGCATCTGCCAGACTCGCGCCGCGGGCGCGGCGACACGCGCCTGCGCTACACCCACTGCGCCGCCGCCTGCACTTCGAGGATGGCGCGCGAGGAACGGATGACGTCTTCGGTGGTCAACAGCGGCTCGGCGCCGGTCTCGAGGTAGTGGACCAAGTCGTGCAGCGGCGTCGGGTGGGCCAACGGCTCGACCGGGACCTCCACCGGCCCTTCGTCGGCCACGTCGAGCGCGATCCGGTCGCCGTGGCTCTCAATCTTGAACTGCCCGCGCTCGCCCCAGCCGCAGAAGATCCAACCGATGGCCTGGCCCTTGGCCGGGCTGAGGTAGCTGACCTCGCCGCCGAACCGCGCGCCGTTGGTGAACTGGCAGAGGCACTGCCCGTTGTCCTCGAACTGCGGCACCATCGGGGCCGCGGCGTTGCCGACCACCGCGCAGAGCACCTGCGCCAGCTCCTCGCCGCTGAGCCAACGCATCATGTCGAGTCCGTGGCACTGCAAGTCGTTGAGAATGCCGCCGTGCAACTCCGGCGTCCAGTACCACTCGGGCCGGCTGCCGTAGGCCAGCAGGTGCGGCCCGAACGCCCAGAAGGTGCGAATCCGGCCGATCCGGCCGTCGCGCAGCCGGCGTTGCAGGGCGACATAGGACGGGTGATAGCGACAGGTCAGCATCAGGCTGGCGGCGAGCCGTCGCTCGCGCAGCTTGGCGGCGATCCGGTCGCACTCGTCGAGCCGGGTACACAGTGGCTTGTCGCCCATCAGGTGCGCGCCGGCGTCGAGCGCCATCTCGATCAGCGCCCCGCGACGGCCATAGGCGTCGCCGATGGCGAAGATGTCGAACGACTCGTTGGCGATGACCTGTTCGCCGGTGGCATCGACGACCTCGATGCCGAGTGCGCGTGCCGCCGCCTCGCGGTAGACCGGATCCTCTTCGGCCACGCAGACCAGTTCGACTTGCGGGAGCTGTCGGCAGGCGTGGATGACGCTGTGAATGTGTCCGTGCTTCAGCCCGTAGACCGCCACCCGCACTGCCATCGCGCTACTCCCGTTACCGCTCCGGGCGCCGGCCGCCGACGATCGCCTCGCCCAACTCCTGCCAGTAGACGTCGACCAGTTCCAGGCCGGCGCGCTCGAGCACTTCCAGCACGAGGGGTTTCGGGTAGCCTTCGTCGGTCCCTTCAAAGAGATCTTCGCCATCGCCGACGCGGCCCAGGTGATCCTCGCCCAGGGCGCGCGCCAGGCCGGCCCAGTAGGTCTCCCAAGTGTCGGCGCCCAACGCCGAGAAGGCCCGCTCGCAGCGCTCGCGGCGCCAGTCGTTGTAGCGGTCCTGAAGCTCCGGATGGATGCTGGCCAGATGGTCGTAGTTCATGAACCACCCGCCCGGCCGCAGCGACCGGCAGATGCGGTGGCAGACGGCGCGGTAGCTGTCGGCGCTCAGCCAGTGCAGCGCCGTGGCCGAGACGACCAGGTCGAAGCGGCCGACGTGACCACTCCACCAACTCGGGTCGCGGAGGTCGGCCTGGAGGAACTGCACCTGGTCGCTGAGGCCCCGGTCCTGCATGACCTCCTGGCCCATGCGGACCAGCACCGGGTCGGCCTCGACCGCCACCACCGTGGCATAGGGCAGGTGCTGCAGCAGCGTCAGCGTGGTCGAGCCCGGTCCAGCACCGAGATCGAGCAGGCGGAGTGGCGCGTCGCGCGGCAAGTCGGGAAAGGTCACCAGCAGGTGCACGCGCGATGCCCGGCTCGGGTTGTAGCAGGCCAGCATCTGGTCCCACCGTTCATACCAGCTCAGCCAGTCGATGGTCTCGGTCAGGCACGACATGGGCTCAATCCTCCGCCGGACCCCCAGCCGCCATCAGCACCAGGCGCGGCAGGAACTCCGCGACCGGGTCCACCAGGTCGCGCTGGGCGTCCATTACTGTCTTGATCGGCTTGTAGGCCTGCGGACTTTCGTCGATTCCCGCCGCAATCAGCTCAATTCCCTGGGCTGCTAGGTAACGCGTACGTTGCGTGCTGGTCAGGCTCTTCCGGGCCGCCGCGCGGCTCATCTGCCGGCCGGCCCCGTGCGAGGCCGAGTTGAGCGACGCGCCGGCGCCGCGGCCGCGCACCACGTAGCCGGCGTCACCCATGCTGCCGGGGATGACCCCGAGCACGCCGGCGCCCGCCGGGGTGGCGCCCTTGCGGTGGACCACCAGCCGCTCACCATCATGCTCTTCGAGCCACGCGAAGTTGTGATGGTTCTCCACCGTCGCCCGCGCGTCCAGTCCCGCGGCGGCCAGCACCTGACGGTGAATCAGCTCGTGGTTGGCGGCGGCGTACTGCCCGGCGATGCTCATCGCCAGCCAGTACTCCTGTCCGGCGGCCGAGTCGAGCGGCAGCCAGGCGAGGTGCTTGGCCTCGGCGGGCAGCCGGCAGACCCGCATGGCCTCCTTGGTGTAGTGCTCGGCGGTGCGCGCGCCCAAGCCGCGACTGCCGCTGTGCGACAGCAACGCCAGGTAGCGACCGGGCGGCAGGCCCAGCTCCGGAATCACGTCGGCCACCACCAGTTCGCCGAACTCGACGAAGTGATTGCCCGACCCGCTGGTGCCCAACTGAGCCGCGGCGGTGTCCTTGAGGTCGGCCAGCAGTTTGATTGCCTGCCAGCCGGCATCGTCCATCACGGGGTGCCGGCGCCGTTCGCCGGCCGCGAACTCGGCGCCGACGCCGAACCGCGTCTCGCGCCGTAGCGCGCCGCGCAGCCGGTCGCGATGCGCGGTCAGCGTGGCGGTCGGCTCGGCGCACACGGTGAGCCTCATGCGGCAGGCGATGTCGACGCCGACCGCGTAGGGGATGACCGCGTCGCGGCAGGCCAGCACGCCACCGATGGGCAGCCCGTAGCCGACGTGCCCGTCGGGCATCAGCGCCGCGCGCACGGCCACGGGCAGGCGGCGCGCGCGCTCGAACTGCGCCACCGCCGCCGGATCGATCAGCTCGGGCCCCCACACGCGACCGGGCACCGGGTCATCACGCAGTCGCTGGGTCCGGCCCGGTGCGGGCGCGGACTCGTCGCCATCGCTCGGCGTGGTGGCGGGTGACAGCAAGGCGGCCAGACCGCCTACCAAGGGATCGGTGAGGTGTGCGCGGGGCTGCCCGAGAACCGCGCGGAGAGCCCGTTTGATGGCACTATGGCCGTGGCCGGCACGGTCGAGCGCGGCGGCCGCCTGCTGCGCCGCGGCGAGTACGTCTTCGCCGTCGAATCCGAGCCGGCGCAGCTTGTTCACGTCCAAGACGAACCTCCGTAAGCGCAGCCTGGGTTAAGATCGCGGGCGGGCTGAGGTGCCGCCGCTGCCGGCCAGGACGTTGTAGCCAAGGCAACGGTTACCCGTGACCCGCGGCCTGACCAACAGATCTGATAGCGAACAGCAGCGGGCTGGTGTTCCCGACCGCGGCCGCGGACCACGACCGCGCGCGGCCGTGACCCAGGGAAGGTTGCAGGACGATGAACGAAGACACGGCGGCTGCCGGCCTTGCGGCACGCGGCCCTCTCGTGAACCTGCGGGTGAGCCCCGCGGAGGAGTCGGCGCTGCGCGAGGCCGCGGCGGCCATGCCGGCCCTGGTGCTCTCCGGGCGGTGCCGCGCGCTGCTCGATCTGCTGGCCGACGGAGTGCTGACGCCGCTCGATCGGTTCATGAGTGCCGCCGACTACCAGGCGGTGTTGGCGTTGCGCCAACTGGCCGACGGCAGTCCGTTCCCGCTGCCCATCACGCTCTCCTGGCCCGCCGATCTGGCCGTGCCCGAGGGCGGCCAGGTGCTGCTGCGCAGCACGGCCCAGGAGCTGCTGGGCGTGCTGACCGTCGAGGAGGTGTACGAGGTCGGGCCGGAGATCGATCCCGACATCGTCAGCCGCGTGCGGGTGTCCGGCCCGGTGCAGGCGTTCAGTCGCGTCGCGCCGCGTGCCTTCCCCGGTGAGCGGCGCAGCCCGGCCGAGGTCCACCAGTGGCTGGCCGCGCAAGCGGCCTCACGGTTGCTGGTCTGGCAGCCGCAGGGCCTGGTCCACCGCGGCCACCGTGAACTGCTGGCCGCGATCGCCGCCGAGCGCCAGGCCGCCCTACTGGTCAACCTGCCGCTGTCGCCGAGCCGCGTCGGAGCGCTGGAGCCGCTGACCCGGCTGCGCCTGGCGCAGTCGGCGACCGACGGGTCCGCGATGTTGCTCAACGTGGTGCCCGACCTGGCGATGCCCGACGCGGCCGGTGAACTGCTCTGGCAGGCGCTGGGTGCCCGCAACTACGGCGCCACGGAGTTGCTGCTGCCGGCCGGCGACATCGACGATGCCACGCAAGGGACGCTGGCGGCACTCGGCCTGACGCCGGTGCCGTTGCCGGCGTCGTGTCGGCTGCCCGGCCAAGGGCGCGAGGTGCCGACGCGAGTGACGCCGGCGGCGGCCGACGCCGAGCTGTTTGCGCCGGAGCTGGCCCCGCTGGTGGCGCGGGCCTTTCCGCCGCCGCGCGAGGGCGGCTTCTGCGTCTGGCTCACCGGGCTGCCGTCGGCGGGCAAGTCGACCATCGCCGAGCAGGTCGTGGCGCGGCTCAACGACCACGGCCGCGAGGTGACGCTGCTGGACGGCGACGTGGTGCGCACGCACCTGTCGCGGGGACTCGGGTTCACCAAGGAAGACCGCGACACGAACATCCGGCGGATCGGCTTCGTCGCCTCGGAGATCGTGCGGCACCAGGGCGTGGTCGTGGTGGCCGCGGTCAGCCCGTACGAGGCCACGCGCGAAGAGGTGCGGCAGATGGTCGGCGAGGAGCGCTTCCACCTCTGCTTCGTGTCGACGCCGGTGGGGGTCTGCGAGGAGCGCGACGTCAAGGGCTTCTACGCCCAGGCGCGGGCCGGCCGCATCTGGGGCTTCACCGGAGTCGACGATCCGTATGAGGAGCCGGCCCGGCCGGCCTTGGTGCTTGACACCGTGGCGAACCAGGCGGAGGCTAACGCGCAGCAGGTGATCGACTCGCTGGTCGATCGAGGTTTGTTATGAATGTGCTGTTGGTCTCCATGGACTCGGCCCGTGCGGACCACCTGAGCTGTTACGGCTACCCGCGCGACACCACGCCGAACCTGGCGGCCTGGGCCGCCGACGGCGTCATCGCCGACCGGATGTTCTGCTCGACTCTGCCGACCACGCCGTCGCACACCAGCCTGTTCACGAGCTGGCACTCGCTGACCCATGGCCTGGTCTCGCACCGCGGTGGGCTCAGCCCTCGCGCCGGCTATCCCTGGTTGCCGTCCATCGTCGAGCAGGCCGGCTACACCACGGTGGCGGTGGACAACATCCGGCAGTTGCTGCCCTGGTTCTCCAGCGGCTTCGAGTTCTATATCGACTCGAGCCACCGCCACGGCCACACCTGGTCGGTGAGCACGCAGTGCCTCAACGAACGGACCATTCCCTGGCTGCGCCAGTACGGGCAGGAGCCGTTCTTCCTGTTCCTGCACGTCTGGGACCCGCACACGCCGTACCTGCCGCCACTGGACATCCGGCACCGGTTCTACGACGGCGATCCCTGCGACCCGCGCAACGAGAGCATGCACGCCTTCCGGCGGCAGTTCTTCTACAAGCGCTCGGAGCAGTGGTTCGCGCAGTTGTGCAGCGACCTCGGCGTCAGCGGGCCGATCACCGACGTGGAGTACATCGTCGCGCTCTACGACGCCTGCCTGTCGCACATGGACGAGCACCTGGGTTGCCTCCTGCATGAGCTGGATGTGCTGGGTCTGGCCGACGACACGCTGGTCCTGCTGTTGGCCGACCATGGCGAGATGATGGGCGAGAACGACGTCTACTTCGACCACCACAGCCTGTACGACGGCAACCTGCGCGTGCCCTTGCTGGCACGCTGGCCGGCCGGTGGCGTCAGCGGCGGGCGCCGCTTCGACACGCTGCTGCAGCATGTCGACATAGCGCCCACCGTGCTGGAGGCCATGGGGCAGCCGATTCCCGAGGCGATGGAAGGCCACAGCGCGCTGGCGCACCTCCGCGGCCAGAGCAGCGAGCGGTTGCACGACGCCCTCTACGCGCAGGAGTGCACCTGGCAGGCCGCCTGGACGATTCGGACCGACACGCACAAACTGATCGTCCAGCGCGACGAGGGCCTGCACAACCAGCCCACCCGGATGTTGTTCGATCTGGTGGCCGACCCGGGCGAGACCCGCAACGTCTTCCTCGAGCAGTGGGAGTTGGCCGAGGAGCTCGAGATCCGTCTCGAGGCCTGGATTGCCGCCAAGCTGCGCTCCTCGGGGCTGGACCAGGACCCAGTCTGCCACGAGAACATCAGCCTCGGCCGCCGCTGGTACGACTGGCTGGCCGACCGTCGCGCCGGCCGCGATCCCGGCCCGCCGTAGCCGCGGTGGTTACGGCGTCTTGGGTAGCGCCGTGCTCACGCAGCAGGCTTTCTGGATAGGCGACACCGGCGTGATGATGCGGATGAGGTCCAGGCCGGCGAAGCACCAGGCCGCGGCTTGGGCGGCCGGGCGCGGCGCAATACGGTCGCCGTCGGCGACACTGACCACCAGGTCGGCTCCCTGCACGGCCACGACGCGCGCGATGAGCGGATTCGCGCCGGCCCGACCATCCTTGCAGGCGGCCGCCCAATCGGGTCGGTACTCCATGGCGCCGGCCTGTTCGGCCAGTCGCCGATCGGCGCATTCCACCGTCCAGACGAGACGCCCGGCAGTGTCGAGCACCCGCGGTGCGAACGCGCCGGGCGCGCCGCGTTCGCGGGCGTCGAGCAGCAGGCCGCTCACCGCAGCCGGAGGCCCGGACCAGGGCGTCACGTCGCGTGGCCAGACGTCGTCACGCGCGTAGACCAGGCGGCCGATGGTCGGTCGGGCCTGGTCGCCGCCGAACAGTGGCAGGTCGGCGCGGATGACCACCTCACCGCCGGCGGCGAACTCGGGCCGCGACCACTCCGGGCGCGCCAGGATGGCCTCCACCTCGCGGTCGAACTGAGCGTCACGCGTGCTCAACTGGCCCAGGCTGCGCGTGCCGTTCACGCGCCCCAGCGCGGTGACCATCGACAGTTGCTCGGTGGCCTTCTCCTTGGCCCGGGCGGTGCTCTGGTCGGGCGACTCGCCGGGCTTGACGGCCACACGTCCGGTGGCGGTGAGTTGCCGGCCGATCCAGGTGAGGCAGCCGTAGGAGCCCGGGCCGCGCTCGTGCACCATCTCCTCGAGCGGCGACTGCGCCAGTGCGGCGCCGCCGGCCAACCCGCCCACCAGGACCGCCCACCACCGTCTGCACCGCATGGCCACCACCGCCGTTCATCCGCTGTTCGCACGTGCCGCTTGGTCCGTGACCGCCGACATGGTACCGTCTGCTAGAGGACGTTCGCCGAGGGCACCGTATTCCCTTGATCAGGACGGAGGTCGTGACAGTGGCGCCGGCACCGAGCGATATCGCGCCGCAGCGGTACCATCGCTGGCAGGACGAGGATCTGGCTTTGGCGTTTCAGGCTGGTGACCTGGCGGCGGGCGAGGTGCTCATCCGCCGCTACGAGCGGTTTGTGTACGCGGTGGCTCGCCGGGTGGGGGCCAACGCGGAGGCGGTCGAGGAAGTCTACGTCGACATCTGGGCCAAGCTGCAGGTGCAGATGGCCAACTACCGCGCCGGCGGCGGTTTCCGGGCCTTCCTGGCCGCGGTGGTGCGCAGCGTGCTCATCGACGACGCGCGGCGCGCCCGGCGGAGCGTGAGCGTCGTCTCGCTGGAGGGCGGCAGTGACGGCTCGCCGTCCACGGCCGAGGTGGTGGCCAGCGATGACGATCTGGAGGCCGACCTGCTGGCGCGCGAGCGCTTGCACCTGGTGCAGCGGGCGGTGGGCGACCTGCCCGAGCGATTCCGCGAACCGCTCCTGCTCTACTACCATCACGGGCTCAGTCACAGTGATATCTCGGTGCGGCTCGGCGTGCCGCGCAATACCGTCGCCACCCGCATCCACCGGGCCCGCGACCAGGTCCGGCGGATGGTGGACGGCTGGTTGGCCGGATAGCGGTGGCGAACGGGAATGTCGCCGGTGCGCGCACCGTATCTGGAACCAGGACGGACGTTGAGGTTCGCCATGGGCAAGATGACAGACGACGAACTGGATGGGCTGTTGGCCGCCACCGAGCTGCCTCCGCCACCCGAGGGGCTCCACCAGCGGGTGATGGCCCGTCTGGGCCAGGCTGGGGGCACGCCGGAGGCAGCTCGCGCGCAGTGGGTGGCGCGGCTGGCCGAGGTCAGGCGTCGCTTCACGACCGCGCTGCTGGACTTCCCCGCCACGGGCCTGGTGCCAGCCTATCGTGGCGTCGACACCGAGGGCGGGGCCGTCGACTCGGCGGCCGCGGTCCTGGCGCATGTGGTCATGGAGCGCAGCATTCGTGGCCAGGTGTTCCTCACCGAGTTGGAGTCACCGGCGGATCTGCTGGTCACGCTCCGCGGTGGTGCCGGGCAGGTGGCCGAAGACGCCGCGACCGACGCCGCGGGGCGGTTCTGCTTCCTCGATCTGCCGGCCGACCGCTATGAACTGGCGGTGCCCGAGCTGAACCTGACGCAGTCGGTCCAGGTTGGCACGTGACTGAGGCCGCCTCGACGAACCGCGAACGCGCTACCGCCGAGGCGGTGTTCGACCTGGTGCGACGAGGCCGTGCCGCGGAGGCGGCCGCACGACTGCGCGAGTGGCCCGCACCACCGGCACCCGCGGCCTGGTACCGCTTGGCGGTCGCTGCCGTGGCGCGCCCCGACGGCGACGCCGCGGAGCCGTTGCGGCAGGCTGCCGCCGCCGTCGCCGCGTTGCCGCCCGGCGCCGACCATGCCGATGCGCTCCGGGCCCTGGCGGGCGAACTGCTGCTGGCGGGCCGCCTCGATGAGGCCGAGCGGTCGTTGGCCGCGGCCTCCGAGGAGTATTCGGCCCTGGGCCTGGCCGCCGCGGTGGCCTCCTGCCGGTACAACCAGGGTCTGGTGCTGAAGTCGCGTGGCCACCTGACCGCGGCGCTCGGCATGGTGGAGGCGGCCCGCGGTCCGCTGGCGCGACATGCCGGTCCCGAGGACCTGGCCCGTCTCGACCTCAACCGGGCCTCGATTCTGACCGACCTGGGCCGCTTCGAGGCCGCACGCCAGGCCGCGCAGGCGGCGGTCGCGGGCTTCCTGGCCGGCGACCAGCCGGTCGACCTGGCGCGCGCCCGTTGGGCGGCGGCGGCGGCGGCGGCCGGCCTGCGGCTGCATCAGGATGCGCTGGAGGGCTTCCGCCAGGCCGCGGAGGCCCTGGAGCGGTGCGGACGGCCCGACGAGGCGGCGGCCGTCCGCATCAACATGGGCGACGTCTACCGCGCCTGCGGCGATCCGGCCCTGGCACTTGAGGAGCTGGCCTGCGCCGAGGCGCTGCTGGGTGACCGCCAGCCGGTGTTCAGTGCCTGCTTGCAGCTCAACCGCGGCGCCGTGCTCCTCGACCAGGGCCAGCCCGCTGAGGCGCTGGCGGCTTTCCAGAGCGCCGGCCGGTTGTTCACCGTGCAGGGCTGCGCGATCGAGGCCGGCGAGACCGCGCTGTGGCAGGCTCGCGCGGCGCTGGTGCTGGGTGACCGGCCGATGGCCGATCGCCTGCTGGACACCGCCCGGCAGACGGTCAGTCGCCAGGGCTTGCCGCACGAGCTGGCTGCGGTCGATCTGGTGCGCGCCGACGTGGCGCTGGGCGATGGTGACCTGGTCCTGGCCGAAGAGACCTACTGGAGCGTGCTGGGCCTGGCCGCGGAGCCACTGGCCGACCTGCGCTGGCGGGCCTGGCGCGGGCTGATGCAGGTGTCGGCGGCGCGCGGCGAGGCGGTGGCGGCCCTGGATCAGGGGCGGCAAGCGGTGGCTGCGCTGGAGCAGCTCGCCGCCGGCCTGCGGATGGATCTGCTGCGGTTGGGCTTCCACGATGCGGAGGACCACAACCGGCTGTACGCCGAGGTGCTGCGCCTGTGCGCGGAGCTCGGTGAGGCGGCGGTCGCGTTCGACCTGATGCAGCGGGCCAAGGCGCAGAGCCTGGCCGAGGCCGTCAGCGCGGCCGAGCCGCTGGCCGCCGTGCCGGACCCGCAGTGGCTGGCCCGCGACCGCGAGCTGTTCGGCCGGGTGAGCGAGCTGCTGCGCGAGGCCGAGGCGGTGCGCGAGCGGCCCGAGGACTACCGCGACTGGGTCACGCAGTTGGGCGCGGCGCGGCGCGAGCTCTACGAGCTGCGGCTGCAGGCCACCCACGAGGGTTGGCCGAGCGGACCCATCGGCTCCGAGCCGCCGAGTCTGGCTGCGGTGCAGTCGCGGCTGGCGCCCGGCGACGTGCTGCTGGAGACCTTCGTCTGCGGCGATGATGTCTACCTGCTGGCCGCGGGCACCGAAGACGTCGAGTATGTCGGGCTGCCGGGGCGGGCGCGCCTGGTCGACGAGGTGCTGAACCAGCTAGAGGCCGGGGTCGCTCTGCTGGTCGGCGCGCCGGCGCACCTGATCGGCCGCGTGGCGCCCAGCCTACAGGCAGCCGCCGAGGCCGACTGCGAGGCGCTGTATGACCTGCTGCTCGAGCCGGTGGCGGCGGTCACCGATGGCGCCGAGCGGCTGTTGGTGGCGCCTCACGGACGGCTCTGGGCGGTGCCTTGGGCGGCGCTGCACGACGGTCTGGCGGCCTTGCTCGAGCGTGTGCCGATCGGTCTGGTGCCGTCGGCGGCGACCTGGTGGCGGCTGGCGGAGCGCGGGCGGCGTGACGGTTGCGGCGGCGCGGTGATCGCCGGCGACGATAGCGGGCTGACGGCGGCGGCCGAGGAGTTGGCCACCATCGGCCGGCTGCTCGCGGCGCCTGTGCTGCGTGGCGAGCAGGCGGGGCGCGAAGCCGTGCTCGCGGCTGTCGCGACGGCCCGCTGGGTGCACTTCAGCGGGCACGCCGAGTTCCGGCCGGAGAGCCCGCTGTTCTCGGCGCTGTGCCTGCCTGGCGGCGAACGGGTGACCGCCGCCGACCTCTACCGGCGGCGCCTGCGCGCCGACCTGGTGACGCTGGCCGCCTGTGAGACCGGCCGCTCCTACGGACCGGGTGGCGCCGACCTGATGGGCCTGGTGGGCGGCTTCCTGCACGCCGGCGCCGACTGCGTGGTGGCCACGCTGTGGTCGGCGCCGGACTCCGCCACCGCGCGGCTGATGGCGGAGTTCTACCGGCACTACGCCACCGAGCCGGCGGCAGCGGGTGCGCTGGCGGCCGCCCAGTTGGCGGTCCGCCAGGTCCAGCCGCACCCGCTGTTCTGGGCGGGCTTCGCGGTGGTCGGGCAGCCCTGGGCCAGTTGACCGGCCGGCAGGTGCCGCCACCGGTCCGGCGAACCTCCTCGCCACCGTCACCTCGGCGCACCGTGCGGCGGCGCTCCGGGTCACGGTTGCTCAGGAGATCCGACAATGCCGGTGAAGTGGCGCAAGGTACTCATCTCGGACGAGCGCTACGAGGCCGCCGCGGCCTTCGATGTGGACGGTGACGGTGTCCTCGATATCGTCTCCGGCGCCTACTGGTACCAGGGGCCCGACTTCCAGAAGTGGTACAAGCTGACCGACCTGCCGCCGGTCGGCGACTACTTCGACGACTTCAGCGACATCCCGATGGATGTCAACGGCGACGGCCGCATGGACTTCGTCACCGGTGGCTGGTTCGGCTGTCACCTGCGCTGGCTGGAGAACCCGGGTCAGCCGGGCGCCACCTGGACCTCGCATCACATCGCCGATTGCACCAACGTCGAGACCACGCGGGCGTGGGACGTCGACGGCGACGGCCGGCTCGAGATCGTGCCGAACACGCCGGGCGGACCGCTGACCATCTTCAAACTGGTCACCACTGCCGACGGGCGCGGCACCGGCGAGTTCAGCGCGCACACCATCTACGAGGGCAAGCAGGGCCACGGGCTCGGTTTCGGCGACGTCAGCGGGAGCGGGCGGGGCGACTTCGTGCTCACGCACGGCTGGCTCGAAGCGCCGGCAGACCCGTACACCGGCGCGTGGACCTACCACAACGAGTTCGACCTGGGCAGCGCCAGCATCCCGATCCTGGTGGTCGACGTCAACGGTGACGGGCTGAACGACCTGATCGTCGGGCAGTCGCACCGCTACGGCCTGGATTGGTACGAGCAAGGCCGCGCTGCCGACGGCCAGCGGACCTGGACGCGGCATCCCATCGACCCGTGGAACTCGCAGTACCACGACATGCAGTGGGCCGACATCGATGGCGACGGCGAGTGCGAGTTGGTCACCGGCAAGCGCTACCGCGCGCACCCGCGCTCGGACCCGGGCGACTTCGACCCGGTCGGCATCTACTACTTCAAGTGGACCGGCGAGAGCTTCGTGAAGCAGGTCATCGACTGGGGCCCGCTGCGCGAAGGGACCGGCGTCGGCATCCACTTCGACCTCGTCGACCTGCGCGGCACCGGGCGGCTGGACATCATCGCGCCCGGCAAAGACGGCCTCTACGTCTTCTACAACGAAGGCACCTAGGCTCGTTCACGAGGAGACTCGACATGGCCAAGATCGCCATGATCGGCGCCGGCAGCCAGGTCTTCGCCAAGACGCTGGCGATGGACATCTTCGCCACACCGGCGCTGGCGGATAGCGAGATCCGGCTGATGAGCCGGACGAAGCCCAAGCTCGACCGCATGGAACGCTTCCTGCGGAAGGTGATCGACGAGAACCATCTGCCCGGCCGCGTCTGGAGCACGCTCGACCGGCGCGAGGCGCTCGACGGCGCCGACTACGTCATCTGCATGATCCAGGTCGGCGGTCTGGCGGCCTACCAGAGCGACTACGAGGTCCCGCTGCGCTATGGCGTCGACCAGTGCATCGGCGACTCGCTCGGCCCCGGCGGCATCTTCCGCGGGCTCCGCACCATCCCGGTGCTGGAGGGCCTGGTGCGCGACATGGCGGAGCTTTGTCCCCACGCGCTCCTGCTCAACTACACCAACCCGATGGCCGCCTGCTGTCTGGCGCTGGGACGGTTGAGCGACCGCCTCCAGTTCATCGGTCTCTGCCACGGCGTGCAGACCACACTGGACCTGATCAGCCGGTATGTCGACCGGCCGAAGGACCAGATCGACTTCCTCTGCGCGGGCATCAACCACATGGCCTGGTTCCTCAGCCTGGCCGATCGGCGCACCGGCGAGGACCTCTACCCGTTGCTCAAGGCCAACTTCGAGCGGCCGGAGTACTACGTCAACGAGAAGGTCCGCGGCGAGGTGATGCGGCACTTCGGGTACTTCATGACCGAGTCCACGGGTCATCTCTCCGAGTACATCCCGTGGTTCCGGTCCAGCGACCGGGCGCTGGCGACCTACTGCGACGAACCCGCCTTCGGTGGCGCCTCGGGTGCCTACTACCAGTTCTCGCGGATGCTGGAGGCCAAGTACCAGGGCGTCGACTACCTCGACACCGAGAGCACCAAGCTGGCCGAGCGCTCGGTGGAGTACTGCTCGTACATCCTCGAGGCGCACCAGACCGACCGTGTGTTCCGGCTGAACGGTAACGTGCGCAACGACGGCTACATCGACAACCTGCCGCCGGGTTGCTGCGTCGAGGTGCCGGTCTACGTTGACCGACACGGGTTCCACCCGGCTCGTGTGGGCGCGCTGCCGCCACAGTGCGCGGCACTGAACCAGAGCAATGTCTCGGTGCAGTTGCTGGCGGTGGAGGCCGGTCTGAGCGGCAACCTGGAGCATGTGGTGCAGGCCTGTGCCATGGACCCGCTGACCAGCACGCGCTGCACGCTGGCGGAGGTGCGGGCGATGGCCGCCGAACTGCTCGAGGCTCAGCGCGAATGGCTGCCGCAGTTTGCCGGACAGCGCGTGCGCCCCACACCGGCGATCAGCATCCCGGCCGACGTGCGGCGAGTCGACGTGCCGGTCGATCCAGCGCTGGCGATTGCCAATCGCTTTGGCGAGTTGGCCACACGCGACGTGACCTGAGCCTCGCCCGCGGCACAGGGCTGAGCCGTACGGACACCCAAAGACAAACCGCCCCGGGCTCAACGAGCCCGGGGCGGTTTGTCTGTGGGGGCCGAAGCTAGAAGCTGCGGACCCAGGCGAAGTTGACGCCGGGGTTCGGGACCACAAAGCCGGTCGACAGCTTGCGGAGCTGCACGCCGGGGATGATCCAGTCGATGCCCGGGGTGATGGTCAGGCCGGGGCTCAGCTCGTAGGAGAAGCTGGTGCGAACGCCAGCGTCCTGGAAGCCGCCCTTGCGGAGGCGAGCGCTGTAGATGTTGCTCGCGCCGGTGGAGATGCCCGCCCAGCCGCTGATGCCGGCGGTCCAGCCGCCCTTCATCTTGAAGCTGTTGCCCACCGAGAACCGCAGGTAGCCACCCGGGGTCTTGGAGCCGGCCGCGACGCGGTTCGGCTTCAGGTACTGGTAGTAGCCGGTCAGGGTCGGGGTCCACGGCACGTTCAGCGCCACGGCGCCGTAGAACTCGCTGGCGTCATACGGCGCGCCGAACTTCAGGCGGTCGTAGTAGACGTTGCCGACGCTCAGCGTGAACAGGTCCTTGGCGACCGGCGGCGTCCACGACAGGCAGACGTCGTAGTTGTTCTCCATCGCGTCGGTGTGCGGCGCGCCGAGTCGAGTGTAGTTCCACAGCGTGCCCTTGACCACCAGGCGCCGGGAGATGTCGTACTTGATCGCGGCGCTGGACTGCAACCCGTTGGTCGCCAGCTTGGTGCCGCGGAACATGTACGAGCCGTTGAGGCCCGTCGTGAGCGTCGTGGTGACGCCCAGGCTGTCGTCCTTGGCCATCGCGCCGGTCACCAGCATTCCGCTGACGGCGCAGGCCAGTAGCAGTCTCCGCATCGTTACACCTCTTCCGTGGGCCCCGGTCGCCTCTTTCGGCCCAACCGTGGCCGGCTTGGTTTCTGTGATGTTAGCGGCGCTGCGACGCCATGTCAACGCCGCACTCCCGCGACGTCCTGCGCAAGGCTCCGATGGAGCCGTCCGGCAGAGCTGCTGACACGGCCTCGTCAGCCCACCGCACCCATCGCAAACAGTCGGCAGGACCACCGCATTGTTTAGAGCCACCACGGAGCGCGACGGTTGCGGCGAACCGAGCCGGCGGCGCCTAGAAGCTGCGGCTCCAGGCGAACCCGAGCGACGGGACCGGCGTCACGAAGCCCGTGCGCAGCTTGTGCAGCTTCGGCCCGGGGATGATCCAGTCGATGGCCGGACCGACGGTCAGGCCGGGACTCAGCTCGTACGCCAGGGCGGTGCGAAGGCCGGCGTCCTGGAAAGCGCCCTTGGCCAGGCGGTTGGTGTCGAAGCCGGCCCAGCCGGTGATGGTGCCGGTCCAGCCCGCCTGGCCGAGGGCATAGGAGTTGCTCACCGAGAACCGCAGATAGCTGCCGACGGACTTGGCGCCGGGCACCTTCTTGAACTGGTAGTAGCCGAACAGCGACGGCGACCAGGGCACGTTGAAGGTGACCCCGGCGTAGGCTTCGGCGGTGTCGGCGCCCATGGCCGCGCGCAGTTCATCGTAGTAGACCGTGCCGAGGGTGAAGGACATCAGGTCCTTGGCAATCGGCGGAGTCCAGGTGAGCGACAGGTCGTAGTCGTTCTCGAGCGCATCGGTGCGCGGCGCGCCGGTGCGCAGGTAGTTCCAGTAGTAGACCTTCGCCGACAGGCGCGGCGAAATGGCGTAGGCCACCGTGGCGTCGCTGGCGAGGCCGTTGGTGGCCAGCTTGGCGCCGCGGAAGTAGTAGGAGCCGTTGAGGCCGGTGGTCAGAGTCGTGGTGACCCCCAGGCTGTCGTCTTTGGCCATCGCGCTGCCCAGCAGGAGCAGGCCGATGGAGCAGGCCAGGAACACATTGCGCATCGAGACACCTCATTTGGTTGCCACGGCTGCCGCCGGCGGCTGCGCCGGAGTTGCGTCGCACTGGTCAGACCGTAGCCGTGGTGCCGGTCACTGTCAACGCCGTTGGCGCTGATTTGACTTCCCTGATGTCAGCCGGCAACCGCTGCGTAATGCAGACCCCGTCCAGGGAGGATTGGGCGCACCCATGGCCCTTCGCACCAGCGCGCGTTGGGCGACCAGAGAGGAGGCGGCGGCCATCTGACGAAGGCGCGGCCTGTCCAGGAGGATGAACGACATGAAGCTGGCAGTGCAACTGGGTTTGCTGCCGGGCGGCAACGTGACGGACAAGCAGAAGTGGGCCGCCGACCACGGCGTCGAGGGCATCGAGATCTCGGCCTGGGAGTACAAGCCCGACGATCTGGATCGCGCCAAGAAGGAGTTCGAGAGCAGCCCGGTGCCGATCACCACGGTCTGCGGCAACCCGACCTTCGACTTCTTGGATCCCGACCCGGGCAAGCGGCGGGTCAGCATGGACCAGGTCAAGGCCTACCTGAAGTTCTGCGGCGAGATCCAGGCCGTCGGGCAGATCGTGCCGCCCATCTTCGGGCCACCGCGCATTCCCGACCTGTCGCCCCTGGCCGATCCGATCAAGCTGGAGAAGGACCTGCTGGTCGAGTTGTGCAAGGAGCTGGGCGACGTCGCTGCCACCGCCGGCTGCTATCTGCTCCTCGAGCCGCTGAACCGCTATGAGCAGCACCTGCTGCGCCAGCAGGCCCACGGGGTGGAGATCTGCGAACGCGTCGGCAACCCGCACCTCGCGGTGATCAGCGACTTCTTCCACATGCACATCGAAGAGACCAACACGCCCGACGCCATCCGCGCGGCCGGCAAGTGGGTCAAGCACTTCCACCTGGCCGACAACACGCGGCAGGAGCCCGGCACCGGTGACATCGACTACGTGGCCGGCATGAAGGCCATCCAGGACATCGGCTTCACCGGCTACATGGCCTACGAGTGCGGCATCTCCGGCACCGACCGCGCCGCCTCGCTGGCCAAGAGTCTCGACTACCTGCGCGACTGCATGGCCAAGGCCAAGGCCGGCTGACACCAGCGTCGGGAATCAGGGAACCGGTCTGGCGGTGGCGGCTCACTACCTCTGCCGAAGGGCAAAGGAGAGGGAACCATGCGGAAGGTGTACCTGATGGCGATGGTCGCCTTGATGGTGGTCGGCGGGGCGCTGTTCGCCGATACCGTGCGGTCGTGTAAGTGCGATCCGTGCCAGTGCAAGGACTGCCAGTGCAGCCAGTGCTGCAAGGACCACTGCAAGGACTGCGGCTGCAAAGACTGCAAGTGCTGCAAGTAAGCCATCGCTGATGGACAGTGCGCCCGGCCGCGGCCCTGACGGGCCGCGGCCGTCTGCTTCGTCGGGAGTCCGCGCGGGAAGGGCGGGGGCCGGCGATGGTGTATCCTGCCGGCACCGGAAGGGAGTCCGTCGGTGAAGGAAGTCCGCATAGGTATCGTCGGCATGGGCATTGGTCGCCCGAACGCCCATGGTCTGTCGCGCCATCCACGGGCGCGGGTGGTGGCGCTCTGCGACCTGGTGCCGGAGCGCATGGACGAGTTGGCCAAGGAGCTGCCCGCACCGACGCGGCAGTTCACCGACTACCGCCAACTGTGCGCCGACGCCGAGGTGGACGCCATCTTCGTCGGCACGCCGAACCAGTACCACGTGCCGGTGGCGCTGGAAGCGGTCAAGCAGGGCAAGCACGTGCTGGTGACCAAGCCGCTGAGCGATTCGCTGACCGCGGCGCGCAAGCTGGTCGCGGCACAGGAGGCGGCCGGCGTGGTCGGCATGATGTCGCTGTCCACGCGGTTCGCCAACAACGCCCGTTACCTCGGCAAGCTCAGTCGCGGCGGCGATCTCGGCGACGTCTACTACGCCCGGGCCCGCAGCGTGCGGCGCGCCGGCATTCCCGCCTGGAACCTGGGCTTCATCACCAAGGGCGGCGGCGCGTTCCGTGATATGGGCGTGCACGTACTCGACTGCGCCTGGTGGCTGATGGGCCTGCCCGAGCCGGTCACGGTGACCGGCGTGGCCGGCGCCAAGTTCGGCGCGCGCGGCGAGGGCTACTGGGACTTCCAGCGGCCGGAGAAGAAGGTCTGGTCGAAGTTCGAGGTGGACGACTACGGTGGTGGCTTCGTCCGCTTCGCCAACGGCGCGGGCTTGCAGGTGGAGAGCTTCTGGGCCTCGCACATGCCCGGCGAACTGCAGATTGAGCTGTTCGGCACCGACGCGGGCGCCACGCTGAACCCGCTGAAGCTGTTCCGCACCGTGGCCGACGCGCCGCAGGACACGGTGGTCAACCTGCCCAAGGGCCCGGAGCCCTGGGACAACCTGGCCGGCCACTTCGTCGAGTGCATCCTCGACGGCGTGCCGTGCGAGGCGCCGCTGCGGCACGGTCTGGTGGTGCAGGAGATGCTCGAAGCGCTGCTCAAGAGCGGCGAGACCGGCAAGGAAGTCCGCGTCGGCGGCAAGTAGCCGCTCCGACTGCCGACCACACACCGGGAGCGACCGCAGCGCGGTCGCTCCCGGCAAGCGGCCGGCGCCGCGGTTCACTGTGCCGCTGACGGCTCCAGCGGCACGGCCAGGATCGTGCGGGCCGGCAGGCACCCGCAGAGTCGGCCGTTGGTGACCGTCCAGCCGGACTCCGCCGATCGACCGACGCGCCAGCCGCCGGCCGGCGCGTACTCGACGTCGGCCGGCTGGCGGCTGTAGTTGATCAGCACGACCAGGCTGTCGCCGGCCGGCGCGCGCCAGGCCGAGTGCAGCACTGCCGGGCGGTCGAGCCGCTCGATCTTCTCCTCGCCAGGCGCGGTGAAGATGTAGCGCTGCAAGAAGGCCACCTCGGTGTGCGGCCCGTGCAGCTCGCCCGGCGGCAGCATCTCGCCCCAGAGCAGGTGCTCGCGGTTGGCGTGGTAACACCGGGCCAGCGCCACCAGGAAGTCCACATCGCCGGCCAGGTCCGGGTTGGCCAACTGCGCCTCTGTGAGGTTGCAGATCATCGGCTGGATGCCGAAGGCGACCGTGCGGGCCGCCTCGAACGCGAACTGATCGGGGCAGAGCGCGTGCCAGTCCTGCTCAGCCGACGGATCGAGACGGTACTCCTGCGGCCAGAGGTCGTCGAACGGCGGGATGCCGTCCAGGAAGGCGTAGTTGCCGAAGCAGACCGCATGGCCGTGGTAGATGCTGCCGAACAGCGGCACGACTTCGGTCGGGCAGCCGCCGCGGCGGTGCCAGGCCCAGCGCTCGGCACTCGTGTCGAGGATGATGTTGCCATCGGACAGGTCGAGGTAGTGCTCCTGCGTGGCCTCGGTGGAGATCGGGAAGCCCGGGTGCTCGGCGCGCACGCGGGCGAGCAGCGCGCGGAAGCCCCGCCGGCCGTAGCTGCCGCCGCCGGGCGCGTGGTCGTGCGTGTGGCTGTGACAGGTCTGATAGCCGCCGGCGTTGCCGATCATGTCCAGGTAGAGTCCGTCGAGTCCCAGCGCGCGGGCCTGGGCCACGAACCGTGAGACCGTGTCGTGCCACACCGGCGCCGCGCCGCAGGCGAAGGCCAGGCGGCGCTTGGTGAACGTGTTGAACATGTGCGACTGGTACTCGCCGTTCTCCAGCACCAGCGCCGAGTCCGGTCCGGCCGGCAGCCAGGCGCCACCATCCTGGTCGATGGCCATGCCGTTGGTATACACCTGGACCCGCACGCCGTTGGCCTGCAGGTCACGCACGGCGGCGCGGAAGACCGGCTCGCCTTCGCGCGGCGGGAAGTAGTCGGGGTACTCGGTGTCGTAGCCGTGCTGGTGCCACCAGTACCAATCGAGCGCCACCGGCGCGTCGAGGCGGCGGGCCAGTTCCTTGGCCGGCGGCGCCACGCGGGCCGCCGGGCCGCGGTTCCACAGCCAGCAGGCCACTTCGGCGAAGTAGCTGTCGCGCCGCTGGTCGGGGCCGCGTGAGGCCCACTGCTGGGTGAGCGCCCACCGCCGGTAGATGCGGCCCAAGTCGTACCAGTGGCCGTTGTAGCCGCCGAGGCTGACCGGGTAGGGCAGGGCGAAGCCGGCCTGAGCATCCACGTCGCTCGGTGCGACGCAGGTGGCCTCAATGCGCAACTGCTGGTCGGCCGCGCGCGCGAACCGCCAGCGCTTGATCCAGCCCTCGGGATCGCGCGTGTCCAGGTAGAGCCCGTGCGCGCCTTCGGCCCAGCCATAGCACTGGAACTCGGTGGTGCCGAAGGTCACCGCCGGCTGTTGCCGGAACAGGTGGACCGCGGCTTCGGAGAGCACGTGGCCGAGGCCGTACGGGACAGTCAGTCGCGTCGCGGCCGGGTCGTCCCAGGTGACCGTGACCTCGGGCATGGTCACGTCGACCAGCCGCATCGTCGCGGGCCATTCGGCGACCGTCAGCCGGCCTTGCAGCAGGCCGTCGGCCAACCACCAGTCGGCCTCGACGCGGCCCGCCACAGTCGTGCCGTCGTCCAGCCGCAGCCGGTCGAAGACGAAGCGCACCCGGTCGTCACCGGCCTCAACCGCTGCCGGCGCCGCGCCGGCAGCGGCGACTCGTCGCTGGCCGGCGACCTCGAAGCCGACATTCCAGCCCACGCTCGGCGCGGCGAGGGGCCACTCCTGACCGTGCGAGCGGAACCAGCACAGCGCGCCCTGCGCGTCGAACCGGGCCGCGGACCCGTCGCAATCTCTGATCTCCACCAGGTTCTCTCCACCGGACCGGTCGGGCACGGTCCGGCCAACATGTATATACAAGTTGGCAGATTGCGGCGGCGGAGTCAAGTGCCGTGGTGCGGCGCTCGCAGGAGCCGGTGAGGTGCCGGCGAACGGGCGCGTTGGCCGCACCGGAGAAGGCTTGTGGTTCGCCCTGCGTTGTCTTGGCTGTCGCTGCTCGTGACCCTGACCGGCGTAACGGCGGCCGAGCCGGCACGGGTGGCGCTGCTGCATGGCAGCTTTGGCAACTACCGCCATCGTGACGACTACGATGGGGTCGCGCGCGAGTTGGGCTGGCGGCTCGACAAGTTCGAGAACCAAGACTTCGGCAAGCTCG
>CAZHGD010000074.1:24251-32769 GCA_964531735.1 uncultured Fimbriimonadaceae bacterium
CGCGAGTTGGGCTGGCGGCTCGACAAGTTCGAGAACCAAGACTTCGGCAAGCTCGTGGGGCAGTTGGACCAGTACGACCTCGTGCTGGGCACGGCGCTGTTCAACTACGAGGCCAACGTGCAGGACTTCGCGCAGTGGCGCGAGCCGCTGCTGGCCTGGCTGCAACGCGGCGGCGCGCTGCTGCTGAGCGACTGCAACTACCCGGCGCACGTCGACTGGCTGGCGCGTCTGGGTGACGGCTGGGGCGTGGGACTGGCCAACTGCCAGACCACCAGCACGCCGAACAAGTGGCTCGACGCGAGCCACCCGGTGTTCAGCGCCGACCATCCGGTGCGCACGCTGGGTGCCACCTGGATGCACCTGAAGCCGGCGGCCGGTTGGCAGTCGTTGGCGCGGTGCGCCGATGACGGTGCCACGGTGCTGTTCCGCACGCACGGCCGCGGGTTCGTGGTGGTCTCGGCCAACTGGCCGTTCTCGGCCGCGCAACTGCGCAACTTCCAGGCGACGCGGCAGTACACGCGGGCCGGATTCCTGCCGGCCATGCCCGACGTGGCGGCTCTGACCTTCGGCGACAACGCGCTGACCACCGGCTTCCGCAACCTGACCGACCAGCCGCTGACGGTCAAGCTGGCCTTGGCGGTCAACGGCCCGGGCGGCCTGACGCTCCAGACCGGCAGCGAGGCCACGGCGCCGGGCGGCCAGGCGGCCACGATGCGCTGGAGTGTGCGCCTGCTGCGGCGTGGCGCCTACGACCTCAGTCTCACGCTGGCGGTGGCCGGCGGCGCCAGGTTCGCGCTCCCCGCAGCGCGGCTGGTGCTGCCCGAGTTGGTCGAGACGCGCATCCTGGAGCCGGCCTACCGCGGTGTGATCATGCAGGCGGCGCCGCCGTCACGCGTGCGGGCGCGCATCACGCTGCACCCGTTCGAGGAGCGCCTGGCCGGCGCGCGCTACCGCGCGCGGCTGCTCCGCGGCGATCAGGTGCTCGCCACGCACGGGCCGCAGACGCTGCCGGCCGGTCCGTTCGAGGTGTCGCTGCCGTTTGCCGACACGGGTCGCGGCGACTGCACGTTGGAGCTGGCGCTGCTGCCGGCCGCCGGCGACACGCCGCTGCACGTGGAGCGGACGGTCCTCCCGGTGGTCGCGCCGCGCACGCCGCAGGTGCTGATCGACCCGGCGGGCAACACGCGGGTCAACGGTCAACCGTACTTCCCGATTGCGCTCTACCACGTGCCGGCCAAGGACTTCGCGCGCGTAAAGGCGCTCGGGTTCAACACGGTGCAGGCCTGGGGCACCAAGCTGCCCGAGGCCAAGGCCAACCTCGACGCTGCGCAGGCGAATGGGCTGATGGTGATCCTGGAGGGCGCTACCTATGCGGCCGACAAGGGCGATCTATCGGCCCTCGACCCGGCACTGAAGGCCTTTGGTGACCATCCGGCGCTGTTGTCGTGGTACCTGACCGACGAGCCCTCGGGCGATGCCAAACTGGCTTGGTGCCGCCGGGTACACCAGTACCTGGCGGCCAAGGACCCGCACCATCCGGTGTTCATGACCTCGTGCAGCCCGGGCGAGTTCGGCGCCTATGCACCGGTGACCGACATCTTCGCGGTCGATCCGTATCCCATCCCGAGCGCGCCGGTGACCATGGTGTCGGACTGGATGCAACGGGCCCAGACGGCGGTGACGCAGGGCCAGCCGGTGTGGCTGATTCCGCAGCTCCACAACTGGGCGGCGTATGACGGCCATCCCGAGAAGGGCCGCTATCCCACGCCCGAGGAAGAGCGGAACATGGTCTACCAGGGCCTGGTGTGGAACTCGAAGGCCATCTTCTACTACCCGTGGGACGATGGCTCGACCGGGCTGATCAAGGACGCCAAGCTCATGGCCGCGGTCGGACGGATCAACGCCGAGTTGGCGCAACTCGGTCCGGAGTTGCTCACGCGGCAGGCCGAGGTGACCGCCAAGAACGAAGCGCCGCACAAGGGGCTGTACGCCGCCACCTATCGCGGCCAGGGCGCGACGTATGTGGTTGCGGCCAGCGTGGACCATGCCGCGCGCGAGTTCGGCGTGCCGCTGGGCCGACCCGACGCGGCGGCGGCCGAGGTGCTGTTCGAGGACCGGCGCGTCGCGGTGGCCGCGGGCGTCCTGCGCGATCAGTTCGCGCCGCTGGGCGTCCACGTCTACCGGCTGCCGTAGGGCCGGCTCAGGCGCGCACCAGGCGCCACACATCGGGCTGCAGGTTGTTGCCGGCGACCATCCACAGCGCATCGGCGTGAACGAACACGCTGGCGGCATGCCGCGGCGCCCACGGCGTGCCGGGCAACTCGGTCCAGTTGACGCCGTCGGCCGAGTGCCAGACGTCGTTGCGGTTGCCCCCGCGCTCGTGGTAGCCCTCGAGCACCCACAGCCGGTGGTCCCAGACGGCCACCTCGTGGTACTGCCGCGGCGGCCAGGGCGCGGCGGACAGCACGCGCTGCCAATGGGCGCCGTCCTCCGAGCACCACACGTCGTTGCGGAACTGCCGCGTGGGAGTCTGCGGCGTGTCGTAGGTGCCACCGCCGAGCAGCCACAACCGGCCGTCGTGGACCGCCGACCCACCGATCATGCCGCGCGGTGCCCAGGGGCAATGGTCGGCCACCAGCGTCCAGTCGCGCCCGTTGGCGGAGCACCAGACGTCGTCGTAGAACCGCTCGGCCGGGCCTGGGCAGAACGCCGGCATGGTCTGCCCGCCCAGGACGTACAGCCGTTCGCCGAAGACCACGGTGTGCTGCAGCGCCCGCGGCCCCCAGGGCACTTGCTCGCAGACGCACTGCCAAGCCACGCCGTCGGCGCTGGCCCAGACGTCCGACTGGTAGTGGTGCTGGTTGCAGTCGCCGCCGATCACCCACAGGCGGTCAGCCAACACGGCATAGCCGGCGGTATGGCGACCCTCCCAGGGCGCCTGCTCGTTGACCTCGGCCCAAGTGGCGCCATCGGTCGAGGCCCAGACCTCGCTGTTGCAGATCCGCGGGAAGTTGACGCGGTCGCCGGGGTTCCAGCCGCCGAGCAGCCACATTCGGCCGGCGAACGAGAGCGCGCCGGCGCCGTCGCGGGCGGCGAACGCCGCCTGGCGAGTGACCAGCTCCCAACGGTAGCGAGCGGACATGATTCGGCCCTCACAGCGGTCAAGGTTGCGGCGTCGAACCAGTATAGGCTGCGGCCACGGCCCGTGGCCACACGGCCCGGCGCGAGTGCTATGCTGTGCCGACCGCGGAGGTACCGGCCATGGCGCGCGTGCGGAGCGAGCGACCCAATGTGGTGGTCTTCTTCACCGATCAGCAGCGCTGGGACACCACCGGTGTGCACGGCAATCCGCTGGAGCTGACGCCGAACTTCGATCGGCTGGCGCAGCGCGGCACGCATCTGTACCACTGCTGCACCTGCCAGCCGGTGTGCGGTCCGGCCCGGGCGTCGCTGCAGACGGGCCTGTATGCGACCAACACCACCTGTTACCGCAACGGTATCGCCCTGCCGCCAGACCAGCGCACGCTGGCCCATGAGTTCGGTGACGCCGGCTATGCCACCGGCTACATCGGCAAGTGGCACCTGGCCGACTGCGAGCCGGTGCCCGCGGAACAGCGCGGGGGCTACCAGTACTGGCTGGCCGCCAACGTGCTGGAGTTCACCTCGGAGGCGTACCGGACGGTCATGTACGATGGCGACAACCGCCCGGTGCGGCTGCCGGGCTACCGCGTCGATGCCGTGACCGACGCGGCCATCCGGTATGTCGACGCCCACCAGCGGGAGCCGTTCTACCTGTTCCTCTCGTACATCGAACCGCACTTCCAGAACCGGCTCGACGACTACCCACCGCCGGACGGCTACCGCGAGCGGTATACCGGGCGCTGGGTGCCGCCGGACCTGGCGGCCCTGCCCGGCTCGCAGCACGGGCACCTGGGCGGGTACTACGGCATGGTCAAGCGGCTCGACGAGGCGCTGGGCCGCCTGCTCGACGCGCTGCGGAGCCTCGACCTGCTCGACGACACCATCGTGCTGTACACCAGCGACCACGGCTGCCACTTCAAGACGCGCAACGCGGAGTACAAGCGCTCATGCCACGACAGCTCGGTGCGCATTCCGACGGCGCTGACCGGGCCGGGCTTCGTCGGTGGTGGGCAGGTTCGTGAGCTGACCAGCCTGGTCGACCTGCCGCCGACACTGCTGGACGCGGCCGGACTGCCGGTGCCGGCGCGGCTGCAGGGCCGTTCCGTCTTGCCGCTGACGCGCGGCGAGCGTTACGGCTGGCCTGAGGAGGCGTTCATCCAAATCAGCGAGTCGCAGATCGGCCGGGCGGTCCGCACGCAGCGCTGGAAGTACAGCGTGCGGGCGCCCGAGGAGCTGACCGGCGACCACCCGAGTGCGGACCGCTACGTGGAAGACTGCCTCTACGACCTGGAGGCCGATCCGTACGAACTGACCAACCTGATCGGCCTCGACGCCTACGCCGAAGTGGCGGCGGTGCTGCGCGAGCGACTCGTGCGCCGCCTGGTCGCGGCCGGCGAGGCCGTGCCGACCATCGACCTGGCGCCGGCGCGCCGCAGTGGCCAGCGCCAGGTCCTGCCCGAGGAGGTGAGCCAGTAGCGCGCCGGGCGACCGGCCGACTACTGCTCCTGCTGCCGCTTCTGCTTCTTCCGCTGCTTCTTGGTGCGTTTGGCCTGCTTCTTGGCTGCGGGCTGACCGGCCGCGGCGCGATGGGTGTCGAGCACAGCCTCCAGGCGCGCGCGCGAGGCGGTGGCGCCGGCGTCGGTGGTGTCCTTGGCCACCGGCTTCTCCTGGTAGGGCGCGTCGGACAAGTCGAACAGCTCGCCCGTGTTGGTCAGCTTGTACTTCGCGTCGCGGGCGTATGAGCGGCCGTTGAGCTCGACGTAGACCCATTCGCGGGGCTTGCCGGTAGCACCGCGGAGCTGTGCGGCGAAGCTCTGCCCGTCGAGGGTCACGCCCTCGGGCAGCTTGGCATCGCCGAGTTCGGCGCAGGTGACGAAGAAGTCGCTGAAGTCGATCAGGTCGTGGTTCACGATGGCGGCCGGCGTGGTGCCGGGCCAGTTGGCGATCAGCGGCACGCGGGCGCCGCCTTCGAGCATGGTCCCCTTCTGGCCGCTGATGGCTTTGCCGTTGACCGTGGCCGCTTGGACGCCGAAGCGCGCGGTGCCGTTGTCGCCGGTGAACAGGATCAGCGTGTTGTCGCGGAGCTTGAGCCGCTCGAGGTCGTCGACCAGCCGGCCGACGAGTTTGTCCATGTAGGCCACGTTGTCGCGGTAGAGCTGGCTGGGGCTGGCCTGCGGTGCGCTGTCCGGCGTGCGCATGATCGGGCCGTGAACGTGCGACATCGGGTAGTACAGGAAGAACGGCTTGCCCTGCTGCCGCTTGATGAAGTCGACCGCGAAGTCGTGCATCACGTCGGGCATGTACTCCTTGGCACCCAGGTTGCGCGCTTGCCCGTTGAGGTTGTAGCCGCCGCGCTGGCTGGCCCAGTAGCGCCCGCTCGCGGTCCAGACCAGGTACTCGTCGAAGCCCCACTCCTGTGGGCCAAGGCAGATCTGGCCCCACTTACCGCAGTGGGCGGTGGTGTAGCCGGCCTTCTTCATGACCGTCGGGATCATCGTCTCGCGCGTGGGCGAGACGGCATCGCGGCTGTTGTTGCTGTTCAGCCCGGTGCGGAACGGGTACCGGCCGGTGAGCAACTGGCAGCGCGACGGGCCGCACAGCGGCGTCGAGTAGCAGGTGTCGAAGCGCGTCCCGCCTTTCGCCAGCGCGTCGATGCGGGGCGTCGCGAACGGGCCGCCACAACAGCCGATATCGCCCAGGCCGACGTCGTCGGTCAGGACCAGCACGATATTGGGCAATCGCGCGAACGCCGGCGCCGCACCGGCCCACCTGGGCAGCGCCGCCGCGGCCAACCCGGCCCCCGTGGCCTTCAGCATGTCCCGACGGTTCATGGCCGATGCCTCCTGCGCAACACAGACGCTGAAGTGGTCGGCGCCGATCAGTCGGTCCTGACGATTGCTTTACGGCGGGCCACGCGCGGGCTATGCTTCGGCCTCAGCAGGCGCCCTGTCGAGGCAGCTCGCAGTCAGGAGGCCACATGCGCACCGTACGCTATGAGGAGATGCTGCCGCACGAACTGGAGGCGGCCATGGCGGCCTGCCCGGTGGCCTACGTGCCGGTCGGCTCGCTGGAGTGGCACGGCCGGCATCTGGCGCTGGGCAACGACACCATCAAGGTCCATGAGATTGTCTTGCGCGCCGCGTCGCGAGCCGGCGGCGTGGTGGTGCCGCCGACCTACTGGGGCCACATGGCGCCCTGGAAGCCGGGCTGCCATCCGGGCTTGCCGGCCGAGGTCGTCGACGCCCTGTTCACGGCCATCTTCCAAGGGCTGGTCACCGTCGGCTTCAAGGTGGTGATCGGCATCACCGGGCACGATGTGGTCGAACAGGTGGCCTCGCTCCAGAAGGCGGCCGAGGCCATCAGCGGCGACGGCACCGCAGTGGGCGACGCACTGATGGAAGGCGATCTGTACGACCTGCCCGGCGATAGCATGGACCACGCGGCGCACTGGGAGACCAGCATCCTGATGCACGTGCGACCCGACCTGGTCGACCTGGCGCAACTGGCCGACGTGGACCTGAGCACTCAGGAAGCGGCCAGCGCCGCCGGCATCTGGGGGCGTGACCCACGCACCGACGCCTCGGCCGAGTTGGGCGCGCGCATCGTCGATCGCATCGCCGACAACCTCGGCCGCAAGGCTCAGGAACTGCTCGCCGGCCTGCGCGAAGCGTAGCGGCGGCATGGTCATCACGGTGTCGGGCGGCCTGGGCGTTGGCGAGACGGCGTTCGTAGCCGAACTGGCCGCGCGCGTCGCCTTGCCGGTGCTGAGTCGCGACGCCATCGCGGCGGCACTCGGGCAGTCGCCGATGGTGGTGGCCGGCGACACCGACGAGTTGGTGCCCAGCGAGGCCGGCTTCCGCGCCTGGTTCCGTGGTGACCGGCGGGTCGGTGACGCCCTGGCCGGCCGGCTCTGGGCCATGCTGGCCAACCGCGACGCCATCGTGGTCGGGTGGGGCGGCGCCGATGTGTTCGGCAAGCGTCCGGCGGCCGTTCACCTGCGGCTGGTGGCGACACTCACCGATCGTTGCCGCCGCGTGGCGGAACAGCGCAGCCTGGACGAGGCAGCCGCGAGTCGCGCGGTGGCCGACAGCGACGCGCACCGGGCCGAGTTCCACCAGCGCCTGTTCGGCACCGGCTGGGCCGACGCGCGGCGCTACCATGCGGTGCTCAATCTGTCGCGCCTCGACGTGACGGCGGCGGCCGACTTGGCGGCGCGCCTGATCGCCGCCGCGGGTGGTCCGGCGCCGGTGCGGCCAACCGACGGGCCCACCTGGCGGCAGGTCACCATCTCGCGGCAGTTCGGCGCCGGCGGGGCCGAGTTGGGCGAGCTGCTGTCGGCCGTGCTCGGCTGGCCGACCTATGACCGCCAGTTGCTGCACCAATCCGGTGGCCTGGCCGGTCTGGCGCTGCCGGCGCTCGTCCACCTGGATGAGCACGGTCCGGGCTTTCTCGAGCGGTTGCGCCTGTTGCAGGGCTCGGCCAGCTACTTCGCGGGGCTGCGCCAGGCGATCGCGGCGGCGGTCGAGGCTGGCCCGGCCGTGCTGGTGGGCCGCGGCGCCAGCTTCCTGGTGCCCGGCGATGCCGCGCTGCACCTGCGACTGGTGGCCGACGACGCCGACCGGCAGGAGCGCATCATGCGCCGCCGCTGGCTGGCGGCGGCGGCAGCCGCCACGCTGATTCGCGACGAGGACCGGGCGCGGGCCGAGTTCCACCGGCACTTCTTCGGCGCCGATGGGTCCGAGCCGACGCTCTACCACCTGACGCTCAGCTCCAGCCGGCTGCCGTTGACGGCTCTGGCCGACGCGATCGCCCGGTATGTGTGTGACTGCCGCCCGCGACAGGAAGGCGAACCATGAAGATAGAGGGCGCGGCGAAGCTGCTGCGGGTCTACATCGGCGAGAGCGACCGCTGGCACGGCGAACCGCTGGCCGCGGCCTTGGTGCGGCGGGCGCACGAACAGGGCCTGGCGGGTGCGACCGTGCTGCGCGGCCTGGAGGGCTTCGGCGCCAACTCGCGGGTCCACACCGCGCGCATCCTGCGGCTGTCCGAAGACCTGCCGGTCGTGGTCGAGATCGTGGACCGCGCCGAACGCATCGCGGAGTTCTTGCCGGTCCTCGACGAAATGGTCACCGAGGGCCTGGTCGTGCTCCAGGATGTGCATGTGGTCAAGTACGTGGCCAGCCCTGGCGCGGGCCGCGGCGACTGAGCGGCGGCGTTGGCGCGGGTGTGCTTCCGGATTGCTGGGCGCTGGTGGGCACCACCGCGGCCCGCGACTCCCTCGCAGCGGCGCACAGTCGCCGATCAGCGCCGACGACGAGCGGGAGGGCGAAGCTCTTGCTGAGCCGGCCGTACGCCCGCCGGCGCGCAGCAACGACCG
>CAZHGD010000075.1:0-32439 GCA_964531735.1 uncultured Fimbriimonadaceae bacterium
CGGCCGACACGGTCCTCGACCCGCGCGCTCTGGAGCAGATGACGCTGACGCTCGGCAGCCAGGCGCACCTGCTGCCCCAGTTGCTCGCTTCGTTCGGCACCGATTCCGAACGCCTGCTGCACGACGCGCGCAATGCCTTGCGCGACCACCAGCTCGAAGACCTCCGCCGGGCCGCGCACACGCTGAAGTCGAACGCCGCCAACTTCGGCGCGGTTCGGATGACGGCGGCGGCCAGAGAGCTGGAAGCCTTGGCCAAGACCGGTGCCGTGGACGGCGCCGGTGACCTGATTGACCAGGTGACCACCGAGTTCGAGCGCGCCCGCGACGCCCTTGGCCACCTTGACCGGAGTCCCCTATGAGCGCCCTATATGGACTGCCCGCCGACCTACGCCCACGCGACTATGACCCGCCGCCGGTCGGCCAACACAGCCACACCGGCACCATTCTGGTGGTCGACGACGAAGCCCTCAACCGGATCCTCCTTGCAGCCAGCCTGCAGGAGAAGGGCCACACCGTGCTCCTGGCCGAGGACGGCGAGGAGGCGCTGCGTCAGGTCGAGCAGCAACTCCCCGACATCATTCTGCTCGACATCATGATGCCCGGCCTCAGCGGCTTCGATGTCCTCGAGCAACTGCAACAGCGGCCGGATTGGCACGACGTGGCGGTCATCGTGGTCTCGGCCACCGATGACTTGGACAGTGTCGTGCGGTGCATCCAAATGGGGGCCGTCGACCACCTGGCGAAGCCCTTCAACCCCGTGCTGCTCAACGCCCGCATCGGCAGCGCGCTGGCCGCGCTGCAGCTCCACCGGCGCGAGTTGGAGTACAGCGCACGCATGGCCCTGTACAACCGCGAGCTGGAGGCCCGCGTCGACGAGCAGACCGAGCAGCTCCAGGCCAGTCTGGCGCGGCTCGGTCAGGTGCTCGACGGCACCGTGTTCGCCTTGGCCTCACTGGTGGAACGGCGCGACCCGTACACCGCCGGCCATCAGCGCCGCGTCTCCGAACTGGCCATCCGGGTGGGTCAAGAACTCGCGTTGTCCGCCGATCAGCTCACTGGTCTCCACGTGGCCGGCGTGCTGCACGACGTCGGCAAGGTCTGCGTGCCGGCCGAGATTCTCTGCAAGCCCGGCCGCCTGTCGCCCGCCGAGTTCGGCGTCATCGCGGCCCATCCGATGGTCGGCTACGACATCCTCAAGGGCATCGAGTTCCCGTGGCCGGTGGCCGACATTGTCGTCCAGCACCACGAGAAGATCGACGGCAGCGGCTATCCTGCCGGGCTGAAGGGCGACGAAGTGCTGACCGAGGCCCAGATCATCGGCGTCTGCGACATCGTGGAGGCCGTCGCCTACCATCGGCCGTACCGCCCGGCGCTGGGCATGGACGTGGCCTTGAGCGAGGTCCGCAAGGGCAGCGGGCACTGCCACCTGCCAGAGGTGGTCGAAGCCGCGGTGGCGGTCATCGCCGACCACGGCTTCGAGTTCTCCAATCCGTCGTAGCGGGCACCCGGACGTCCGGCCGCACCGGCTCAGGTGCGGTAGGGCGACTCCGCCGCCAGGATGTCCTCGGGCAGGAACGACAGCAGCTTGGTCAGCTCGACGAAGTCGAAGTCGACGTCGATGATGCCGGCGATCTCACCTTCCGCGTCGCGGATCGGGTGCGCGATGGTCATCGTCATCGCGCCCGTGAACTTCGACACGTACAGGTCGGAGATGTAGGGCTCGCCAGTCTCGCTGACCCGCGCGAACCAGTCGTGCCCGGCGAAGTTCTCGGCGAGCAGCGGCCGGTAGCGGCTCTTGTCGTCGGGCTGCGTCTGGTAGTGCGACACGCGGTTGCCGTCGAGGTCCACCACGACCACGAACTGCACCGTCGGCTCGCCGCGCACAATCTGCTTGAGCAGTGGCCGGATCAGCTCCGGGTCCATCGACTGCGCCTCGGCGCTCCGCGCGATGCGGTCGGCCAGCAGCCGGGCCTTGGACATGACGTCCAGCTTGGTCCGCTGGAAGTCGCTCTCGAAGATCTCCGGCAGGTGCCGCTTGGCCTGCGCGATCATCTCGGCCGGCGAGATGGACGTCGTGCGGCCCTGCGCATACTGCTCCATCGTCCAGTCATAGATACGCCGGACGCCCGGATGCCGCTTGCTGATCGGCTCGACGCGCTGCCCGCAGTACTCGGACGCGTACTCGTTGAGCCAATGGGCGATGCCGGCCACGCCCGATTTGTCGGTCACGCCGACCACCAGCGGGCGGTTGAGGATGCGCTCGGTGTCGAAGATGTTGTAGATCTCCGGGTTCTTCATGATGCCGTCGGCATGGACGCCGGCGCGCGTGGTGTTGAACTCGGAGCCCACGAACGGGTAGTTCGACGCGATCTCGGCATGGACGGTGTTGCGCAGGTAGTCGGCGATCTCGGTGATGACCGTGGTCTCGATGCCTTCAGCGCGCCCGGTGAGCTGGAGGTACTCGATCACCGCGGCTTCGAGTGGCGGGTTGCCGCAGCGCTCGCCATAGCCCAGCAGCGAGGCGTTCAGCGCCGAGATGCCATAGAGCCAGGCCGAAGCGGCATTGCTGTGGACATGGTGGAAGTCGTTGTGGCCGTGCCACTCCAGCCGCTCCGAGGGGAAGCCGAGTTCGCGGCAAAAGGCGTGGGCCAGCCGCGGCACGCTGCGCGGCAGCGCGGCGCCCGGATAGGTGACACCGTAGCCGAGGGTGTCGCACAGGCGCACCTTGATGGGGATGCCGCTCTCTTCGGACAGCCGCAGCAACTCTTCGGCGAACGGCAGGCAGAAGCCGTAGATGTCGGCGCGCGTCACATCCTCGAAGTGGCACCGCGGCACAATGCCTTCGGCCAGCGCCGCCTTGACGATGCCGAGGTAGTCGTCCATCGCCTTGGCGCGGTTCTTCTTCAGCTTGAGGAAGGTGTGGTAGTCGGAGACCGAGGTGAGGATGCCGGTCTCGGCCAGGCCGAGCGACTTCACCAGCTTGAAGTCCTCGGCGTTGGCGCGGATCCAACCGGTGATCTCGGGGAACCGATAGCCCAGCGCCTGGCAGCCTTCCAGTGCTTCGCGGTCACGCTTGCTGTAGAGGAAGAACTCGCACTGCCGGACCAGACCATCGGGCCCGCCCAGGCGGTGCAGCATGGCGTAAAGGTCGACGATCTGCTCGGGACGGTACGGCGGCCGAGCCTGCTGCCCATCACGGAAACTAGTGTCGGTGATCCAGATCTCGCCCGGCGGGTTGGGCGGCAGGTAGGTGCCGTCGAAGAGAATCCGCGGCACCTCGGTGTAGGGGAACTGCTCTCGGTAGAGCTGTGGCTCCTTCACGTCCGCCAGAGGATAGGCGCGGGTGGGCAGAGACTGGAGTTGGAACGTCGACATCAGTGGGCAACCTCCGAGCCGAGCATAGTTCTGTGAGTATACGCCACGTGCACTGATTCGCGTTCCCGGTTCGGGCAACCATCGTCGCGCCGGGCACAGCGCACGCGCGCGGGCGGCCCCCGCGGCCTGAGAAGCGCAGCCGTGGTCCAGTCTGGTGGTTGTCGCGGGCCGCAGGGCACGCCTGGCGGAGTCGGACCGCCCTCGCCTCGCCCAGTGGGACAAGGCACTGCTGACGAGGCGCCCGGCGGCCGTCGATCAACGCTTGACCAGACCGGTCCGCCGCGTCACCGGCCTCGCGTCACGGCGCCGCACCGGCCGGGCGGCCCCGCCGACGGGCCGTCACCTCGACGCCCAGCCCGGCCGCCAACAGCGCCGTGGCTGCTGCATTCAGACTGACGCCTTCGGCCTGCGCCTCCTGTACCAGAGCCTGGTGCAGCCGCTTCGGCACGCGCAGGTGGAGCAGTCCGCTGTAAGCTGACAGGGGCTCCGGTACCGGCAGGCCGTCGGCCTCCAGCGTCTGAATCGTGGCGGCGATCAGCTCCAGCAGCACCTGCAGGGCCTCCTCGGGCGTGTCGCCGACACCAACTGTGTGCGTGAACTCCGCGGCGGTGGCCACGAACGGGCAGTCGGCATCTTCACCGACCCCGACAGAAGTCGTGTAGCGCCGCGCCCGGTCAAGGTAGCTGGTATCAGACTCAATCGTCCGCATGGCCTACTCCTCGGCCGGCGCGCCGGCAGCCGGGGGCTCCCCATCACGCAACGCGTGCAGGCTGCTCAGCAGCTTCCGCACGTAGACTGACTTCACGAGGCTGTCGCCGCCACCGTGCGGCTCTGCCAGGCCAATCGTCCAGGTCAACCGCGGATGCACCAACACATAGTGGCCGCCGGTGGTCCGCGTGACGCTGAAGCCGGCGCCTTCGGCCAGCCGAACCACTTCCTCGATGCGCAGTCCGCCTGGGCTGCGGCGTGCTTTGCGTTCGAGCTTGTCGCGGCTGCCCATGCCGCTAGTGTATGCGCGGGCGAACACATATGCAACACCGTGCGCCGGGGCCGGCTCGCCGGCCCACAGCTGCGGCCGCTGCGAGCCCGCGCCAGTCCGCTACCCCTCCTTCGTCATCTGGCCCTTGTCCGCCGCCTCGGCGTTGGCCCGCGCGGCGTCACGGTCCGCCTGCATCTGCTCGACGGTCTTGGTCGCCAACCGCGCGGCGCCGGCGGTCTCGCGGAGCTGCACCCGCGTGCCGGCGGCCTCGTGGGCGGCGAGCCGCGCCGCCGCGCCAGGCACCTCCGCGGCGTACTGCGGCAGCCACGGCGCCTGCGCCACCAGCAGATGATCGGTCATCTGCCAGACCTCTTCGGGATCGCACACGGCACCCACCAGCGGGTCGAGCAGCATGGCCTGCTTGAGCAGCGTCACGTCACCATGGACGGCCGCTTCCACCGCCAGCCACTGCACGTTCACGCTGGCCGAGAGCACTGCCGCGCAGCCCGGCGGCAGGTCGCCGATGTGCGTCATGTTCAGCCCGTTGCGGTCCACATAGCCGGGGAGCTCGACCACGCAACCATCCGGCAGGTTGGTGATGTGCCCGCGGTTGACCACGTTGAAGTGCCCGCGGTAGGTCCGCCCGGTCTCCAGCGCCTCGATGATGTACGACCCGTGCTCCTCGCTCCGCGTCTCCGGCGTGAACTGCGGCGGCGCCTCGCTCAGCCACTTCGGCGCCTCGGCCTCGAACCAGTGGCGCCCCTCGGTGCAGACGCGGAGATACCCGCCGGTCTCACCGTTGATCCAACTCGACAGGTCGATCCACTTACCGATCTCGTCGGTGCGCTTACGGTACCAGGGCAGGTATTCGCTGAGGTGACCGTTGCTCTCGGTGGTGTAGTAGCCGAAGCGGCGCATCATGTCGATGCGCACCTTCTCGGTGGTCGGGAAGTGCGGATGCGCCTCGAACAGCTCGAGCATCCGGTCGGTCAGGTCCTGGCCTCGCCAGCGGACCTGGATGAACCAGGTCTGGTGGTTGAGCCCCGCGGCGATCACGTCCACCTCGCGCCGGTGCAGCCGGTCGTCCGGCGCGAGCAGTCCTTCGCGCTTGGCCCAGTGTTCGAGGCAACTGGCGATCTGCCAGTGCGCCCCCTGCACGCCGTGGCACAGGCCGACGGTGTTCACACCGCCATACTGGTTGCAGGCCCAGGTGTTCGGCGCCATCGGGTTGCTGTAGTTGAGGAACAGCGCACCCGGCTTGGCCACCTCGCGGATGTCGCGGCAGAAGTCGAGCAGCGCGGCGATGGTCCGCTGGCCATACATGATGCCGCCGGCGCAGAGCGTGTCGCCGACGCACTGGTCGACCCCGTACATCAGCGGGATGTCGATGTCGGTCTGGAACGCCTCCAAGCCGCCCTGGCGCACCATGCAGAACACGTAGTCGGCATCGGCCACCGCGCGGCGCCGATCGGTGGTGGCCTCGACCTGGGCCGGCAAGCCATTGCCCGCGATATCGCGACGAGCCAACTGCGCGACCATATCGAGGTTGCGCTCGTTGATATCGGTGAACGCGAAGGTGGTCTCGGCGAACTCGGGCACGGTCAACAGATCGGCCATCAGGCGACGCGTGAAGCCGATCGAACCGGCGCCGATCATGGCGATGCGCAGGGGCATGAGGGACTCCGTTCAGGTCAGGTGGCAGCTCGTAGCGCAGAGAGTTCGACTCGATCTGCCGCTGGCCTCCAACCGACCAGCGTGGACCCGTATGCATAGACCGAAGCTCAACACGACACAGGGCAACTGCGAGGTATCTGGAGCATCGTGCGTCAGAACATGACCGATGACCATGAAGGAGTATGGCTCGCGTTGTTGAACTCAGACACCGCGAGTCCGCTGTCGTCTGTGCCCGATTCGCACACCACAACGAAAAGGGAAAGCCCATGATTGGCGCGCATCGCGTTGAGAATGGTCAGGCCAGTGGCTGCGAGCGACTGGTCTACGGACTGAAAGACGAAAAGCTGGTCGTGCCGTTGGAGATCTGCATCGATGATTCATCGGGGCAGGTGGCCGGCTTCGATGGGGCCGCAACGAACCTCGGAGTCATCCAGCAGGACTATGTGCCCGGCCCGTCCTTTCCGAACGGCAGTGGCAGTCCACTGGTGCTTATCGACCCTGACCCCGACCAGGACGTACTGGCCACGGCGCCGGCCGCCTGCGACGGCCGCGCCGCCAACGTCGGTGCCGGCGAGAGGGTGGCCCTCTACTGCCTTGACCTGTCCGTAGCGGACCCAGGCCCTCACATCATCACCAGCGCAATGAAGGTCACCGGCACTGTGACTGCTACCGGCGTCCAACGTGACACCGCATGCGGCAGCTACGAAGCGGTCGAGATCCACATGTCGACGCCGCTGGTGGCGGCCCGACGCGGCGCCCGCGTGGTGGTTACTGGCGGCGCGCACGATGGAACGCTGCTGGGTGTGTTGGTCGAGTCCTCGGGCAACCAGGGCTGGGTGTTGCCGGCGCATCTGATCTAGCACAGTCGCTGGCCCAGACAGTGGGCAGAAAGGAAGACCAGCCATGCGGTCGACGCCAATCCGCTGGCCCCAGGCGGCGGTCGGTCTGTGGGCGCTGATGGTTGTCCTGACCAGTCAAGGTGCGGCTCGCGCCGCGGACGACCGACTGACCGCGCAGAACGTCGCCTACCTCGAGGCCAGCGTGGTCAAGGGCCTCTACAACTCCGCAAGACAACTGTACGACCTGCGCCTGTCACTGGCGCTCGACCTGCTGCCGGAGAGCGCCAGCATCGCGCCCCGGTCGGGCAAACCGTACGAGTTCAAGTTCACCAATCAGTCCATGGTCCGGCCCAAGCCGGTGCAGAAGCCGAACGAGGCGCACCTCGGTCACACTGACCCGGGCAGCAGCGTCACACCTGCGGCTATCGATCTGTCCGCCTGGGCAGCGACCCTGCGCTTGCCCGACGATCCGCCGCCCACCGCCGGCAAAACCGGGCTCGCCGCGGCTCGCCTCTACAAAGCTGTCAACTTCGGCGACGTGCGCGCCGTGGGCGAAATTGCCGGCGCCCCCATGGAAGGCACGTGGGGCCAATTCCAGCCCCTCAAGGCATGGCGCGACTTCCATAGGCATTGGTTCGCGCCGCTCGCCGACAACGAGTCCGATCCTTACAATAGCGTCGGGTCGTCGGACGTGTTGGCGATGGCCGTCGAGTACTACCGCGTCCTACGGTTCGTGCAGTCCGAGGGGCTTCGCTACAGCCTCAAGTTCAAGCAGAACCGCCCGCAGGGCAAGTGGAGCGAACGTGCCGACCTGGTCAACTGGACGCTCCGCGCCGCACCGTTCTACGTGGCGATCGACAACCGCATTCAGCCGGCCAATGACAGGAATCTGGCCACTGCGGGGCGCTGGTACTGCCGCTTCTCGCTGGAAGGAGAAGCCGATCTGTCGCTACGTTTCAACAACATCGAGTCGGCGTCCGACCAACTGCAGGTCAGCGCGAGCCTGGTCGGTGGCGGCGACCGGTGGGTGCCGAGTCGGATTGACTTCGGCCAGGCATCCGTCGTGCTGACCAAGGAGCAGACCGATGGCCTGCCCGCCGACGTGCAGGTGCCGGCCCCAGCCGGCACCTTGGCCCTCCTGCTGAACCTGACCGGCTTTGACCCCAAGATCAGCCACACCGTGGCGGAGCACCTCTTCGGCGGCACAGCCGCGACTCGCTACATCACCGGCACCGTGTTCGACTTCCCCACCAAGAGGAGCGGCAAGGTGGGCTCGCGACAGGTCTACGGTGTCGGCCAGGAGGTGGCCACCGGCAAAGACGGCGGCGTTGCCTTCGGCGTGGCAGCCAGCGACGGCACCAGCATCATGCCCTGCGCGCAGTTCCGCGCCTCGGCATTCAGCGTCATGGTCGGGCCATGGATCACGCAGCAAGGCAGCTCGTTCAAAGTCCATCCCGCCATTGGCGTCGGCTTCGACCTGGCGTCACTGCTTGGTCGCGACGACTCGCCCAAGCCCCTCGTCATCACCTGCACGCGCGCCGACAGAAGCTGGGGGCGGTCCGGAGTCGACCTCACCAAAGGCTACGCGGTGAAGGTGCTTCAGTGGGCGGCAGGGTCCCTCGATAAGGGCGAACAAGGCAACGTGCGCCTGATTCAGCGGACTAGCGTCGACGGCAAGCCACTGACCGATCGCCGCCAACGAGCCACGCTGACCTTCCCGGCCGGCAATAAGGAAAACGAAGCGAACCGGACCGCCTGGATCGTGCCAAGAGGCCTCTACCGCTTGGTGGCGCCGCCCGGGCAAGCAGTCATGGTGGACACGAAGCCGCGCCCCGATCTCGACTGGACCAGGGACGACACCAGCTCAGCCACGACCATCAGCCTCGTGAGGGCCGAGCCCGCCACGCCCACGGGCCCGCCGATCGAGGCCGTCTGGCCGAAGTTGACCCAGGTGACCGGCACCGGCCTACCCGAACACTGGCAGACGGTGGGCCGGTCGCCCGCCGTCTGCATGGCAGCACCGGTAGACCCGAAGCGAACCGACAGCGCTGACCTGTACCTGCGAGTCGATGGCACCGAGCCGGCCGGCGTGCAGACGAACGCGCTGCCTGCCCCCAAAGGCGTCACCATCACGGCCACGGTGCAGGTCCTGGGTGACGTACGCACCTGGTTCGAAGCCGAATACCTCGACGAGGAGCCCGAGAAAGTGCTGCGCTCGATGACCACCGTCTGCGCTGGTGCGAAGGACTGGACCACGCACACGCTGCGCCTGGTTCTCCCAGCGGCGAAGCCGCAGCAGCACGTCTGCCTGCGCTTCATGGCTGCCGGCAAAGGCGAGGTACGTTTTACCGAGCTGACGGTGCCCAAGTCCAAGAAGTAGGGCCACCCACCCCCGCACCGACCCGGCCCATCGCGGCCGGGTCGGTGCGGCCTCAGCCCACGCTCAGCCCCACCTCGCCCGCCGGCATCCCCGGTGCCGTCGCGCGCAGCGTTACCTCGCCTGGTTCACCCGTCGGCCGCACAATCGCCTGGAGCGCGCCCTGCCAGGTGTGGCGCGTCGGGCCGCGGAAGCTGTCGGCGTCCAGCGGGTTGGCGTTGCCCACCGCGGCCAGTGACGCCGGTCCGCGCACCGTCAGCGTCACCGGCAACTGCGCCGCGGGCACGACCACTCCGGCCGCATCGACCACCTCGACGGCGATGAAGCTCAGGTCGTCGCGGCTGGCGCGCAGCTCAGTCCGGTCCGGCCGCAGGCGCAGCGCGGCCGGGTCGCCCGCCGTGCGCAGCGCGTGCCGCACCACTTGCGCGTCCCAGACGCCCACGGCCAGCAGTTCGCCCGGCTGATAGCGCACCTGGAACACCGCGCGGTGCTCGTGCCCGCGCGTCGTCGGCTGCTCGCCCAGGTCGCGGTTGTTGAGCCACAAGCGCACCCGGTCGCAGGAACTGTAGACCTCGACGGTCAGCGTCTCACGCTCGTGGCCCGGCCAGGTCCAGTGGCTGGCCACGTCGGGCCAGCCCCACCGCGTGATCTGCCGCTCGGCGCCGGCGGGCAGCGGGCGATGGACGGTGGCCTGGAGCACGCCCGGCCGCCAGAGCGCTTCGCGATAGTACGACTGCGGCTTGCGCCGGCCGAGCAAGTCGATGTCGCCACAACCGGCGATGTGCCAGGGCCAGGCGCCCAACTCCGCGCCGGCATCCTCGCCCACCACATACGCGCGGCCGATGCCGGCCTCGCCCAGGTAGTCCCAGGCGGTCCAAACGAAGTCGCCGACCACATAGGGCAGCCGCTCGACGAGGTCCCAGCACTTGTACGCGTCGCTGGGGAACGACTCCAGGCAGGCCATGACGCGCGCGGGCTGGCGTTCGTGATCGGGCTCGTACTCGTCCGGCTCGTAGTTGTACCCGCCAAGGTCGAGATGCTCGAAGGCCGGATCGGTCTGCGGCCCCCAGCGCTTGTCCGGGTTGTCCCACATACCGCAGATGGCCGCGGTCACCGGCCGCGTCGGGTCATCGGCCAGCACCGCCTGACGCAGCCGCAACGCCAGGTCCGGCCGCTCGAAGCGCTCGCGGATCTCGTTGCCGATGCTCCAGCAGAAGACACTGGGATGGTTGCGGTCGCGGCGGACCATGGCGGCGATGTCGTGCTCCGCCTGGTCCTCGAAGTAGCGGTGGTAGTCGTCCGGGTTCTTCGGTTCCGTCCATTGGTCGAACGCCTCGTCGAGCACCAGCAGGCCCAGACGATCGCAGGAGTCGAGGAAGGCCGTCGACGGCGGATTGTGGGCAGTGCGCACAGCGTTGTAGCCGGCGGCTCTGAGCAACTCGACGCGGCGCTCCTCGGCCCGCGCGATGGCCGCCGCGCCCAGTATGCCGTGGTCATGGTGGAGGCAGCCGCCCTTCAGCTTGAGCGGCGCGCCGTTCAGGCGCAGGCCGTCGGTCGCATCGAGGGTCAGTTGGCGGATGCCGAAGGTTACTTCCTGACGGTCGGCCAGTTCACCGGAGGCGTAGACCTCGACGACCGCGCGGTAGAGGTGCGGCGAGTCGGGGCGCCACAGGCGCGGGTGGGCGACATGGCTGTCGACGCTCGCGGTCGATTCACCGCGCGCCGGCACTTGTGTGGCGGTGCCGGCCGCGGCCACCTCCACACCATCGGCACCCAACAGGCTGACCAGGACTTCGACATCGGTGACTGTCGCGGCATGGTTGGCCAACTCGACCTGCGTGCGCACGGTCGCGCGGCCCGCCGACACAGACGGCGTACTGCAGAACACGCCCCATTGACCGATGTGCAGCGGGCCGGTGGTGAGCAGGCGCACGGGACGGTAGATGCCCGAGCCCGTGTACCAACGGCTGTTGCGCCCCTCGTTGCCCACCCGGACGGCCAGCACGTTGTCGCCGGTCCGGTCGAGGTGGTCGCTCAGGTCGCAGCCGAAGCTCGTGTAGCCGTACGGATGGCTGCCCACCAGGTGGCCGTTGAGCCACACCTGGGCGTCCATGTAGACACCATCGAACAGCACGGTCACCCGACGGTCGGCCCGGCCGTCGGGCAGCCGGAACCGCTTGCGGTACCAGCCCGTGCCGCCGACCACCCAGCCGGTGTCGACCTGGCCGGCGCTGGCTACCGGATCGAACGGCCCGACCACCGTCTCGCCCGGCGGCAGGTCCTCGATGCTCCAGTCGTGCGGCGTGTCCACCACGCGCCAGGCGCCATCGTCGAACTCGGCCCGCCCGGCGTCCGCAACGTCGCCGCGGTGGAAGCGCCAGTCGGCATCGAACCGGTCGTCGCGACGTGGCGAGGCCGGCGACAAGACCGGCAGCAGGGACCCAGGCAGCATCACCGTCGGCCTCCGGTACGCGCGCGTACTTCGTTTGACGGTAGTAGACACCTGCCGCGCCCGGCCGTTGGCGTCAGGGCCGGCGGCGCGCCTCCAGGCGGGCCACCATCGCGCGGGCCCGGTCGAACTCGGGCCGGAAGCCCGGACGCCGGTCGTCGCTGGGATGGTCGGTCAGCTCCAGCATCAGGCAGCCTTGGTAACCGATCTCGGCGATGGCGTCGCCCACCGCCGTCCAGTCGATGTCGCCGTCACCCGGCGGGCGGTGCTCGTCATGCTGGCCGTGGTTGTCCTGCAGGTGCGTGGTGATCAGCCGCGCGCCGGCCAGTTGCAGGGCCAACGGCGCGCCGAGGTCGGCGTGGAGATTGGCGTGTCCGGTGTCGACGCAGACGCCGGCGCGCTCGGGCCCGAGCTGGTCCACCAGGGCCAGCACCGCGTCCATCTGGGCGCGTCCGGCCAAATTCTCCAGCGCGAACCGGAAGCCCGGCTGCCAGGCGCCGGCCAGCGCGCTCAACTCGGCGTCGAGTCGCTCGGTGTCGTCGGTCGCGCGCGCGGTCGGATGGTGCACCACCACGCGCGCGCCCAGCGCCAGGGCCACTTCGCCCGCGTGCCGCAGCATCGCGGTGACGCCGGCCAGGCCACCTTGCTCCCAGGGGTTGCCGCCGAAGAACGCCGCGTGTACCGACCAACCGGCCAATCCAAGGTCGGCGGTCATCCGGGCCACTTCGGCCACGTCGGCATCGGACCAGTGCGCGTAGTGGCTGTACTCGACGCCTTCGAAGCCGACTTCGGCGAGCAGGGCGAGCGACCGCTGGGTGATCGGCAGCGAGTAATCGCTACCCGGACCGACCTCGAGCAGCGGGTCGATCACGTTGCAGCCGAACCGGGGAGAGGCAGACGACATCGGGCAGGACTCCGTTCGGTGTCAGGTTCGCCGCTTCACCGCAAGAGTCCTCGGCCGGCCGATCAGTCCAGCCCCACGCGATACCGCCAGTAGTCCGCCTGCCGCCACTCGTCCGGGTTGTGTTCGCCGAAGCGCGACAGATAGACCACCAACTCGCCGGTCTCGCGGTCGAGGTAGTAGCGGAAGTTGGACAACTGCGTCAGCGGCGGCTCGTCCGCGCCGCGGCGGTCGATGATGCAGATCGTCTCGCGGCGGAGCGCGAACGGCGCCTCCTGCACTTCGGCGATGGCCAGCGGGCTGCGCGGCCAGTTGCCTCTGGCGCGTTCGCCATCGAGCGCCAGGTTGCCCACCCAGTAGAGCTGGTTCGTCTGCGGCGAGCGCACCAGAGCCGAGCCGTTGCTGCCCGATTCGACCAGCGCGCCGTCGTCATAGCGCCACGGGGCGGGCACCGACCAGCTCTCGCCGCCATCGTCGGACAGGCTGGCCCACTTGGTGCCCGGTCGCTCGGGGAACATGCTGTTGTCGCCGCGCATGACCATCGCCAGGCGACCGTCGGCCAGCTCGGCCAACGTGTTCTCGCAGTGCCCGCGCGAGGACTGCTCAGGATCGGCCGCGACCGGCCGGCCGGCGTGGAACGTGAAGGTGCCGTCGGCGCCGCGCTCGCCGATCAGCGTCAGCGACTGGTCCACCGGCGCCCAGCAGCCGGGGTAGTGGATCGGCTCGCCGTCGGCGCCGAGCACGTGGGTCATCGCCGGCACCAGCAGCTTGCCCGCGCGGGTGAGCAGCGGGAAGCAGAAGCTGATCTGCAGGCCGCCGGGCAGCTCGATCGGCAGCACGGCTTCGCCGCGCCAGGTGCCGGTGGCCGGGTCGTACTCGTCGGTCACCACTTCGAAGCGCTCGTCGACGCCGACTTCGTCATTGGGGTAGAACCCCCGGCTGCAGAAGGTCAGCAGGCGGCCGGTGGCCTCGTCGAACCAGGCGGCGTTCTCGGCGTAGCGGATTCGCCCGGTGGCGGTCCGCCGCGAGCGTAGACGCGGCACCGGCTCGGTCCAGGTGCGGCCGTTGTCGTAACTCAGGCAGTCGGCGAAGTCGTCGTAGCTGTCGGACGTGTCCACCCAGCCGTAGCGGTGCATCAAGACCGGTTCGGTGGCGCTGACATAGCGCACGAATCCGGGGAAGACGGGGCGACCATCGCGGCAGCGGACCCAGACGGCCTTCTCGTGCAGCTCCATGCCGGCCTCCGCGGCACCCGAGCGTCAGGCCAGCACTTTGGTGCCGGCATCGCAACGGATCAGGCGCAGACTGTCGAGCAGTACGCTGTCCGCGGCGAAGTCCTTCAGCCGCGCCGCCAGATCGTCGCCGGCACATTCTTCCAGGTCCTCGTCGTACAGGTCGAGGAAGGTGACCTGCCGCGGGCCGAGGAAGGCCCGGAGCAACATGGTCTCGGGGCCACCGCCGGCGGGCCGGGCCAGCACGCGCCACTCCCGACCCAGGTTGGAGCTGTAGCCGCGCGCCAGCCAGCACTCCACTTCGCAACGGGTGTAGGCCCGCACGCCTTCACAGAACCGACGCAGCACGTCGAGGCGCCCGTCGAGCGCCGGCCGGTCGGCCACGGCCATCGCTTCAGCGAACTCGTTGTGCGTCATCGCTCATCTCCTCGCCCCTCTGCTCATGCGTGTTCCATACCACAGGCGGCCCACCGGCGATCTGACCTGTTCTGGCCACTCGGGCCGACCGGGTCGGAAGGAGGCCGCCGCGGCCTCGCGAAGCCGCAGGACCGGCCGGCCGGAGGCCACCATGCCCACGCAATCCGCTCGTCCGCGTTTCAAGCTCGCCTGGCGTGTCGGCGTGCCGCTGTACGAGACCGACGATGCCTTCGCCAGCTTGCTGGAGCTGTTCGGGACACACCGCGAGGTGGTCGACGAGGTCTGCTTCTTCGAGACCATCACGCACCATCTCTACCTGCCGCTGTGCGACCTGGCGGCGCGGGCCGAGCGCATCGGCCACCGCCTGGCGGGGCTTCGCGCCCTGGGCATCCCGAGTGTCGGTGTCAACGTGCTGACCACCATCGGCCACCTCGATGAGGCGCGTGACACCATGCCGCCGCTGCCGTTCCAGCCGATCGTCGGCCACGATGGGCAGCTCTCCAACGGCTGCGGCTGTCCGAACAGCGCCGGCCTGCGCGAGTACATCGCCGCCAAGTACCGCCTGTTCGCCGCCGCGCACCCCGACTTCATCTGGGTCGATGACGACCTGCGCATGCACCACCACGGCGTCGCCTGGGGCTGCTTCTGCCCGACCTGTCTGGCGCTGCTGGCCGAGGAGTGCGGCCAGTCCTGGACCCGGGAGGAGCTGGTGCGCGCCCTCGACCAGCCCGAGCGCGGCGACCTGCGCGCGGCCTGGGTGGAACGGAACACCCGCAGTCTGGAGTCGCTCCTGGCGCTGGTCGCCCAGACCGTGCGGAGCGTCGACCCGGGCGTCGAGCTGGGCCTGATGACCGCCGGACCGGCCTGGACGACCTACTCGGGGCAGGCGCTCGACCGCTGGTTCGCCGCGCTCGGTGCAACCAAGGCCCGGCCCGGTGGCGGGTTCTACAGCGACGCCGGCCGACTGGACCTCCTGGGCAAAGCCTACGAAGTGGGTCGCCAGCGGGCCGCGCTGCCGCCGACGGTGGCCGAGTCGCAATACGAGTTGGAGAACTTCCCCTACCAACGCCTGGCCAAGAGCGTCAGCACGGTGCTGAACGAGCTGACGCTGGCGGCGGCCGTCGGCCTCGACGGCGTGGCGCTCAACGCCCTGGGTGGCTGCCCGACGTTCGCCGACAGCATCGACATCGTCGGTGCCCTGGCGCCGCACCGGCAGGTCTGGGACCATTTGGTGCGTTACGGCGAAGGGCTGGCCACGCGCGGTCTGTGGCCGGCCTGGAGCCAACACCTGACCGCGCGCCGGCGGCTGCGGGCCGGCGAATCGTGGTTCGGCTTCGCGCCGCGACACAACATCACCGCGCCGCAGTGCCTGGCCGAGCTGGGCCTGCCGCTGAGTGTCGATGGGCCCGGCGATGCCGTGCTGCTCGCCGGCGAGGTCTGCGACGCCTTCGACACCGCCGAACTGGAGGCGCTGCTCGCGCGCGGCGCGATCCTGGATGGCGTGGCGCTGGCCGCGCTGCAGGAGCGCGGCCTCGGCGACCTGACCGGCGTGCGTGTCGCCAACAGCTACGACAACGGCCTGGTGGAGCGATTCACCCGCGTGCCGCTCAACGAGGGGCTGCACGATCTGGTGCGCGACGCGCGCATCGAGTTCTGGGGCGACGCCCGGGGGCAGGCGGTGGAGCTCGAACCGCTCGACGAGAGCGTCATCACGCTGGCGCACCTCGAGGACTACTTCGAGCGCCCGCGCGGCGCCTGCCTCACGCTCTACCAGAACCGCCTGGGCGGCCGCGTCGCGGTGATGGGCTACGCGCCGTGGATGTTCCAGCGCTCGGTGGCCAAGGCCTGGCAGCTCTGGCGCCTGGCCGAGGTGGTCTGCGACGGCCGCTTGCCGTTCCGGTTCGACCGCATCGCGCCGGTGGCCACCTTCGCGCGCCTGTCCGCCGACGGCAGCCGCGGCGTGGTCGTGGTGCTCAACCACTCGCTGGACACCATCACCGAACTGCGCTTGCGCCTGGCCACGCAACCGGACCGCGTCCAGGTGGTCACCGCCGACGGCCCGCGGTTGCGCCCGCCGCTACCCGACTCCGGCGGCGCCAGCGTGCTGATCCGCGACCTGCCGGCCTGGGGCACCTGCTGCCTGCTGCTGGGGTGACGCCGGGCGCGTGGCGGGCTACTCCTCCGCCCGCCAGACCAGCACGTAGTCGTGCTCGGTGGTCGTCTGCTGCCAGTCGCCGCGGCTGGTGGCCGGCGCGTTCGACACCGCGGCGACCGGGTTGCCGGGCTGGTCGAGGTCGTAGACGGCCAGGCGGTAGCGCGCCGCCGGCAACTGCCAGGAGACCCGCGCGGTGGCCGGCCGCCGCACGCGGATGTGTGAGCCGGTCACCTTCCAGGTCCAGCCCTTGGGCGTCTCCGGCTTGTGCAGCTTGATCTCGGCCACGTTGCGCAGATAGCCGACCGCCAGCTTGCCGTCGGCGCTCAGCCGGACCTTCAGCTCATAGCCCGGGGCCACACTGAACGGCGCGTCGACCTTCGGCGCCGCGAACGGCTCCTCAGCCGAGCACCGCACGGCGTACGCCTCGTTGTTCAGGGGGAAGTCCACCGGCACGCCGGCGCGCAGCGACCAGCGAGCATACTCGGTCATCACCGCCAGCGCCCGCTTGCCCGCCTCGGACCGGAAGTACAGGTCGCCGTGCAGCGGGCGCGGCACACCCACGCCGACCGGCGCGTTGGCCTTGGCCAGCGCGGCCCAGTCGATGGTCGGCGCAATGGCTGCCGCGGCTCGGAACTCCGGCGTGGCCGCGTTGCGGTGGCCCCACAGGAACGCGCCATTGGCGCGGTTGAGCAGCGCGAACCACAGGCAGTCGCGGGCCAGATAGGCCTCGGCGACGTCGTCGTTGAGGGCGCCCAGCGGCGGGTGCGTGTTGTAGCCGCCCGATTCGCCCAGCAGCCACGGCTTCGTCCCGCGCATGGCGTTGTAGTGGACGTCCTGCAACAAGCCGGAATCCACCGTCGGACCCCAGATGGAGTGGCCCGTGTCGGGGTAGACGTGCGGCTGGTAGATGTCGATGCCGGTTCGCTGCATCCAGACCAGCGGGTCGGCCGTCTGCAGGCCGCCACCCCAGTGACTGACCATCACCGGCGTGTCCAGATCGAGGTCCTGGATGCCGCGAATCAGCCGCTGGCTGTAGTCGAACACGCCCCACGACTGCTCGTTGGTCAGCTCGAAGCCCCACACGTTCGGGTTCTGGCCCAGGCGCGGGACGATCTCGCGCAGGTAGCTGAACACCTCGCTGGTCAGCCGGCGCCGGCTGACCCCGGCCGGCAGACGGCCACCCGGCGCGATGAACGGCCGGGCGCAGTCGAGGATGGTCAGCGTGAAGCCGAGGCCATACTCGCCGCCGAGCGCCATGGTCCGTTCCAGCGCGCTGATCACCGGCTCGTTGACGTGGCCATCGACGCAGAACTCCGGCCGCACCACGGCGCCGCCGGGACCCAGCTTCAGCGGCTGGCCCCACGGCCAGTAGCCACGGATGCAGTTGACGCCCTGGCTGCGCAGGTAGGCGAACCAGGCCCGCTGCTCAGCCTCGCTGGCGCCGATGATGGAGCCCGGCTGCATGGCGCCAGGCCGGCCGTCCTTGACCTGGTACCACCAGGGCATGAACAGGCCACCGAGCAGCATCAGCGGCTGGCCATCGGGGCGGTGGAAGAAGCCGTCGCGACCGAGGCTGGGCTTCTCCATTGGCGCCGCGTTGGTCAGCCGGGCGGTGGCGCTCGGCACCGTCGGCGTGCCGGGCAGACGCACGGTCAGCACCGCCGACTCGCCCACCTGCCCGCGCGGCAGGTAGCGGGCGTGCGCGTGGCCATCCTCGTCGGTGACCAGCTTGAGCTCGCGCGCCGGGCGATGGCCCAGCCCGCCGCCGTGCGTCGCCACCGCGCCGATGCCTTGCATATCGAGTTCGACCGGCACGTTCGGCAGCCCGCAACCCGCTTCGTTGGTGACCTCGACCAGCAGTAGCTGCACACGGTTCAGCGGCACGCCCAGCGTCTGCGGATACAGGGCCACCTTGGCCGGCTGCGTGCCACCGATGAACTCGAACGGGTCGAGGTCATCGGTGTGACGCTCGAACGCCACCTCGGCCACGGCGTAGGTCACCCGGGCACCGGGCTTCACCGCGAGGCCGAAGTGCAGGGCGTTGACGTCGGCCAGCGCCAACTGGCCGCCACCGGCGTCGCCCCAGCCGTGCGCCAGTTCGTTGAGCGGCACCGCCACCCGCCGCCAGTCGGGCGAAGCGTCCACCGTGCGGTACCAGGCCCCGCCGCGCGTGTCCAGCAGCACGAGCTGCATGGCCACGCCACGGTGCCAGAACGACACCCGCGTCGCCTTCGCCGCGACGGCCGGCGCCGCGACCACCGCGCGCTGGAACGGCAGGTAGGGGCTGGGGCTGTGCGCCTGTGGTGCCAACTGCGGCTCGGCCACACAGGTCACCTGCACGGCCGACTTGCCGTCGGGGCCGGGCACGCGCTCCACCTGCGACTGCGGTCCGGAGTTGCCCAGGCGCCAGCGGCCCAGCTCGTCGGGCTGACCGAAGTCGGCCACCACCACCGGCTCGGCGGACAGCGCAGTCAGGGCCAGGAGGAGCAAGGCAAGAGCATGGACAGCGGGCATGAGCGGCTCCGGACGCACAGCGGATGGTCCACCGCGCGGCCGCGGATTCCTGCCGCAGCAGGTCAGCGCCGGCGCGCCACGAATCGGCGAGCGTCGGAGAGGCCGTCATGAAGTTGCGCGCTGTGGCTGTCGTCCTGTTGTCGCTGTGCCCGACCATCGCCTCGGCGGCGCCGGTGGACATCACCAGCGCCGACTACCGCGACCGCGTCTTCGCCTGCTGGCTGGGCAAGAGCATCGGTGGCACCCTCGGCATGCCGTTCGAAGGTCGGCGTGAGATCCACCATCTGACCTTCTTCGAGCCGGTGCCCACCAAGCCGCTGCCGAATGACGACCTCGACCTGCAACTGCTCTGGCTCAAGGCGCTTGAAGAGCGCGGACCGCGCGTCGATGCGGGCGTGCTGGGCGAGTACTGGCTGTCCTACGTGCCGGTGGACTGGAACGAGTACGGCGTGGGCAAGGCGAACCTGCGGCTCGGCTTCGCGCCGCCTGTCTCCGGGCAGTTCCGCAACCAGCAGTGGCGTGACAGCAACGGCGCCTGGATCCGCTCGGAGATCTGGGCCTGCCTGGCGCCGGGCCGGCCGGCCTTGGCCGCGCGCTATGCGTTCGAGGATGCCTGCGTCGATCATGGCGTGGCCGAGGGCACCTGGGCCGAGTTGTTCTGCGCCGCGCTGGAGAGCGCCGCGTTCGTCGAGAGCAATCGCGACCGGCTGCTCGCCATCGGGCTGGCGTACATCCCGGCCGACTGCGCCGTGGCCAAGAGCGTGCGCGCCGCCATGGCGGCCAAGCAGCAGGGCCTCGAACTGGCTGCGGCGCGCGAAGCGGTCATTCAGGCGTCGAAGAGCACCGGCTGGTTCATGGCGCCGCAGAACGTGGCCTTCACGGTGCTGGGGTGGCTCTACGGCGAAGACGACTTCGGCCGCTCGCTGTGCGCGGCGGTGAACTGTGGCGACGACACCGACTGCACCGGCGCCACGCTCGGTTCGCTGCTCGGCATCCTGCGTGGCACCAAAGGCATCCCGGAGCGATGGCGCAAGCCGGTCGGCGAGAAGATCCTCACGGTGGCCGTGAGCGGGTTCCGAACGCCGCGCGACATCAGCGAGCTGACTGACCGCACGGTCGCCATGGCGCATCGCGTCCTGGCCGAGTACCCGCCGGCGGACACCGCGCCGTTGGTCGACGAAGCCGCCGCCAAGGGCCTCTGGGCGCGCTCGCCCTGGCAACTCCGCCGTGAGCTGGTCAGCGTCACCGCAGTGCTCGACCTCAAGGAGGAGCCGCTGGTGGCCGAAGGGCAGGCGCGCACCGTGGCGGTGGCGCTGACCGCCGGCACGCCGCGCGAGCAACGGGTGACCTTGACCTGGCGCCTGCCCGCGGAGCTACGCGCCGAGCCGGCGTCGCAGCAGGTGGTGGTCAAGCCCGGGCAGCCGACGACGGTGAACGTGGCGCTGACCGCGTTGGGCCGCGGGGTCCACCGCGGCACGCTGGAGATCGCCCCGGCGGCCCGCGCCGAGGTCGGCGTGCTGCCGTTCGCGCTGGCCACCAAGGTGACGGTGCGCCGTGACGACCTGGCCCTGGCCAGCCGCGGCGCGACGGCCACCTCCGACAGTGAGCTCGAGCGCGAGCGCGGCTGCACCGCCCGCCTGATCGACGGTGCCATCGCCGAATCGCACGACTTCGAAGGCCGCCGCTGGCACTCGGCGCTCACGCCGCACCCGCACTGGGTGCAGATCACGCTGCCGGAGGCCCAAGCGGTGGGCGGCGTGGTGCTGCACTTTGCCGACCGGCTGGGCTACCCGGTGTCGTTCGTTGGTGAGGGCAGCCTCGACGGCCAGACTTGGGCGCCGCTGTTCGACGAGCGCAACTGGCGCGACCCCGCCGGCTACGAGAAGCGGTTCACCGCCCAACCAATGCGGTACTTCCGGCTGACCATCCGCAAGTCGGCCAGCGCGCAGTATCCTCATGCGGCGCAGTTGAGCGAGCTGGAACTGCTGCCGTAGCCAGGGTGGCAGCACGCACGTTCGTCACAACGAACGTGTTCATCCTGAGTAGCCGCGCAGCGGCGTATCGAAGGACAATGCCGTTGGAGGGCCCGCTCCGTAGCCAGTCATCGAACCAGCACCCGTTCGGCGGTGCCCTTCGATACGGCCTGCGGCCTACTCAGGCTGAACTCGAGGCGTGGACCGGAACACTGCACGGCTGCTTACCGCGGCAGCCACGGCCCTTGCAGGCTGGCCGCGGTGTAGCAGTGCAGCTCGATCGGGTTGCCGTCCGGGTCCTTGAGCCAGGCCTGGCCGGTGCCGTCGGCACCGAGTGTGGCCGGGCCGACGGCGCAGCCACGCTCGCCCAGGGCGGCCACCGCGGCATCGAGATCGGCCACTTCGAGGCACAGGTGGGCGTACGAGGGATGGCTGCCGCCGGTCTGCGCCGGGCGCTCGAACAGCTCGATGAAGGTGCGCTCGCCGGCGTGCAGGTAGACCCCGAACCGCTGGCCGTGGCCGTCGAGGAACTCGAACGCCAACGGCAGGCCGAGCAGGTCACGGTAGAAGGCGATCGCGCGGTCGAGGTCGCTGACGTGGTAGCAGACATGGGCAATGCCGGTCAGCAACGCGGGATGGGCCGGCCGCGCTTCGTCATCACGGACGGGCCGCAGACTGACCTTGGACCAATCGGGCATCGAGACGTCTCCAGCCAACCACCCGCCCGAGCGCAACCGGCTACCGTCAAGGCATAGACAACGCCTGCGGCTACGCGGCGCTGACGCGGCGCACGAAATCGTCGATCAGCCGGCGCGCGATGCTCAGCTTCATCGGCAGCGTCGGGAACTGGTCGGCGCGGAACCAGCCGGCTTCGAGCACCTCGGCGCCGTCGACGGTGATCTCGCCACCGGCATGGTCGGCGGTGAAGCCCAGCATCAACGACATGGGATAGGGCCACGGCTGGCTGCCGAAGTAGCGCAGGTTGGTCACCGTGAGGCCCACCTCCTCGTGGATCTCGCGGTGCACACAGGCTTCCAGGGTCTCGCCGGGCTCCACGAAGCCGGCCAGCACGCTGTACAGGCCCGCGGGGAACCGCGGGCTGTGGGCCAGCAGGATCCGGTCGTCGCGCCGCACGGCCACAATCACCGCCGGCGCGATCTGCGGAAAGGTGAGCAGCCCACACGCGGGACACCATTTGGCCCGCTCGTCGGCTTTGGTCTGCACCGGCTGGCCGCAGCGGCCGCAGAAGCGATGGCTCAACTCCCAGTTGGCCAGGTGGGTGGCGCGGGTGGCCAGCGAGAAGAGCGGCTCGGGCAGCGCGCCGTACAGCTCGCGCAGGTTGACCAGGGCATAGCCGTCGGGCAGCGCCGCGGGCCGTTGGCTGAACGCGGCCGCCGTACACGGCTGCTCGTCCAGTGTGCCCAGGTAGTGCGTGCCGTCGGGCACCAGACCCAGTTCGTCGGGGTGGGTCAGTTGCGGGACCAGGTTGGTCGCGCCGTTCGGCGCCACCTGGACCAGCAGGTCCGCGCCGCTGAAGACAAACCACCAGCCACGCTGCGCCGGTTCGGGTGGCTGCAGACCCGGAATGAACGTCACGACAAGCTCCGACGGCCGCCTCGACCGTGGGGTCAGGCTACTCCTCGACCGCCGATTCGGCAAGCCGCCGGCCCAACGAACAACGGGGCCGGACCACTGTGGGCACGGACCCCGTTGCTCAACCAACCCCGCCAGACGCGCGGTGCGGCTACTGCACCGACGGGCCGTTCAGGTGTGACGGCTTCGCGTTGAAGTGGCGGGCGGCGCCGGTCTGCTCGGCGGCTTCGGCCACCGCGGTGGCGACGCGCTGGCTGAGGCCCGGGCAGAACACGCTCGGCACGATCTGCTCGTCGCTCAGTTCGGCCTCGGGCACGGAGCCGGCCACGGCCTCGGCGGCGGCCAACAGCATGGTCTGGTTGACGTCGCTGGCGCGCACGTCGAGCAGGCCACGGAAGATGCCCGGGAACGCCAGCGCGTTGTTGATCTGGTTCGGGAAGTCGCTGCGGCCGGTGGCGATGACCGCCACGTACGGCATCGCCGCCAGCGGATCCACCTCGGGAATCGGGTTGGCCAGCGCAAACACGATGGGCTGCGCCGCCATGCTCTGCACGTGCTCGACCGACAGGATGTTCGGCTGCGAGACACCGATGAACACATCGGCACCACGGACCGCCTCGGTCAGGCCGCCGCGGCACTGCTGCCGGTTGGTGCGCTGGGCCAACTGCTCCTTGAAGGCGTTCATGCCCTGCTCGCGGCCCGCGTAGATGGCGCCCACGCTGTCGCAGATGATGACGTCGCCCACGCCCAGGCCGAGCAGCAGGTTGGTCACGGCCAGGCCGGCGGCGCCCGCGCCGCTGATGGTCACCCGAATGTCCTCGGCCCGGCGCCCGGTGACTTTGAGCGCGTTCTTCAGGCCGGCGCAGACCACGACCGCCGTGCCGTGTTGGTCATCATGGAAGACCGGGATGTCCAGTTCCTGGCGCAGGCGGGCCTCAATCTCGAAGCAGCGCGGCGCGCTGATGTCCTCGAGGTTGATCCCGCCGAACACCGGCGCCAGCCGCTTGACGGTCTCGATGATCTCTTCGGTGTCCTGCGTGTCGAGGCAGATGGGGAAGGCGTCGACACCGGCGAACTCCTTGAAGAGCATCGCCTTGCCTTCCATCACCGGCAGCGCGCCGTAGGGCCCGATGTTGCCGAGGCCGAGCACCGCCGAGCCGTCGGACACCACCGCCACCATGTTGCCCTTGATGGTCCAGTGGTAAGCCGCGGCCAGGTCGTCCTGCACCCGCTTGCACACGCGGGCCACGCCCGGCGTGTAGGCCCGGGACAGCGCGTCCCGGTCACGCAACGGCATCGCGTTCTCGATGTGGATCTTGCCACCCACGTGGAGCGCGAAAGTGCGATCGGTAGCGTCCAACAGGTCGACGTCCTCGAGACCGGCCACCGCGGCGGCAATCCGCTCGATGTGACCCTCGTCACTGGCCTCGACATCGATCACGCGGGTGGTGGTCCCGTCGGTGGTGCTGGTGATCTGCACGTCGCGGATCAACGCCTCCTGCTTGGCGATGGCCGAGGTGATCTTCGCCAGCATACCGGTCCGACTCGGGTAGCGCACCTCGAGCGTGACGCTCGTGCTCGGACTGACTTGCGCCATGATGTGCAACGACTCCTGCGTAGTTTCAGCGTGCTATACGACCGCTTGACGCAGAAACGCTTCCCAGGCGGCGACGAGTTCACAATATCTCAGAAACAAGCCAGATTCATGTCCGTCGCGACGACTCGCGCCGCTCAGCGCCCCTCGAACTGCCCCCCGTCGCCTGGTCGCGCCGCTCCTGAAGCCGCTTGCTGCCGCATCCAGCGCAAGGCAGGCGGACCGGCCGACTCGCCAGGCGGACTGGCGCACGCGCTACGCGGACTCGCTGGACCACTGCCAGTCGGCGAACGAAAAGATCCGCGCCAGCCCCTGCTGCACCTCGGCCGCCGTGACCTCGACGGGCGTTCGCCCGCTCGCGGCGGCCAGCGACGCCGCGACGCCCGCGGCCTGCCCGGTCGACATGCAGGTCCCCATGATGCGGGCACTCGACATCGCCTCGTGCTCGGCACCGAGGCAGCGCCCAGCCACCAGCAGGTTGTTCACACCCGACGGCAGCAAGCAGCGGTACGGGATCTCGTAGTAGGCCCGCGGCGGCACGCGCCAGTCGGCACCGGTGCGGTTGCCGTCGGGGTTGTGGATGTCCACCGGGTACGACCCGCAGGCGACGGCATCGGCAAAGCGGGTCTCGCCGAGCACGTCGGCCACGGTCAGCCGGTAGGGCGACCAGATGGACCGCGTCTGCCGCACGCCCAGCACCGCCGACGACTTCACCAGCCGGCAACCGGCAAAGCCGGGCACGAACCGGCGCAGCAGTTCCACCAGCACGATCATCTGCCGCCGGGCGACGTCCTCACCGCGGCTGACCTCGCGGCCGCAGGTGCCGTCCACGCCCACCACGCGCGTCATGTTGACGACCACTTCGCCGGCGATGGAGGTGCGGAAGAACAGCACGCGGCCCTGCGGCAGCGGCAGGCGCTCCGGCGGCCCGTCGAAGCCGGGCAGGTCCGGCGGCACCACCTCGCGCACCTGCTCGGCAGTCACGCCGAGATCGGCCAGGCGCACCTCGGTGTTGATCAGCGGCGCGCCTTGCGCAGCGTCGACGCCCTGGAGCAGGAACATGATCGACGCCGGCTGCGTGGCCCCATCCTCGGGCCGTCCCTGACTGAACGGCGCGCCGGCCCAGGCCGCCAGGTCACCGTCGCCGGTGGCGTCGACCACTTGCCGCGGCCGCAGCGCCAGGAGGCCGGACTTGTTGGCCACCACCACGTCGGCGATCCGGCCCGCGGTGGTCACGACATCGAGCACGGTCGTCTGCAACCAGACGTCGACGCCGGCCTCGCGCAGCATGGCCGACAGCTCGTGCGCCAGCTCGTCGGCCGGCAGGTAGACGCCTTCGCCGCGCTCGCCCGGCGCCTGCGACGGGTAGCGTTGCCGGAGCCGCTCGATCAACTCGGCCCCCGCACCGGGGAAGGTCCGGTCGCCGTGGTGCGTGCGCACCGCGCTGAGCGGCATCACCAAGCCCATGGTGGCCATGCCGCCGAGTTGGCCCCAGCGCTCGATGAGGACGGTCCGCGCGCCACTCCGCGCGGCGGCCAGCGCGGCGGCCCAGCCGGCCGGTCCGCCACCGGCCACCAGCACGTCCGGCTCGCGAACCACCGGCACTTCGCGCGACCAGGTGAGGCGCTCCGGCTCACCCATCAGGCCACCTCGCTCCGGCCGCTGGCCGCCGCCCGGTAGATCGCGTCAGCCAGCCGCTGCACGGTGCGCGCGTTGGCCAGACTGGTCAGCGGCTCGCGCCGCTCGGCGATCGCGCCGACGAAATCGGCCACCGGCCCGCGGTGGACCGCGCTCCACGAGTCGGCGGCCTCGACGAGCGTGCTGGTCTCCACGCCGGCCGCCGTCAGTCGATGCACCACCACCTGCGGCGAGCCGGGCAGCAGACAGAGGTCGAGCGAGCCGTCCTCACACTCGATCAGCCACTGGTTGATCGGTTGCGCCGCGGCGAAGCTGGCCCGCCGGTAGTCGAGCACCACCCCGCCGCTCAGCCGCGCCTGGGCCATCACCTGCACCTCGACATCGTTGGCCGGCACGGCAATGCGCCGGTAGACCTCCGGCACGCGCCAGGTGCCGGCGAACACCGCCTCCGGTTCGTGCCGCCAGCCGCACAGGCCGAGCAGGTAGTCGAAGTCGTAGCAGCTCCAGTCGGCCAGAAGGCCCTGGTGGCCCCAACCCGGCCGGTGCAGGAAGAACGGGCTGGTGCCGTCGTAGCCTTCGTGCGCCGGCATCACCACCTGCGCCGACAGCCGCCGCACCGGACCCAGTTCGCCGGAGGCCAGCAAGGCCGCCGCCGCCGCCGCGCTGGCCGTGGCGCGGAACCGGCAGGAGCAACAGGCGCCCACCAGGTCGCCCTGGGCCGCGCGCATCTGGTCCACCTCGGCGGTGGACAAGCCGACCGGCTTCTCCACCAGCACGTGCTTGCCGGCGGCGAAAGCCGCCACCGTCGGCCCGACGTGCTGCGTCGGCGAGGTGGCCACCACCACGGCGTCCACCGCCGGATCGGCCAACAGCTCCGCCACGTCGGTGTAGACGCCCGGCACGTTGAACTGCGCCGCGCGTTGCGCCGCAGCCTCGGCGCGCACGTCGCAGACCGCGGCCCACCGCACCAGCGGCAGGTCGAGCGTCTCGCGCAGATGGTACTCGGCGATCTGGCCGCAGCCGATCAGCCCCAGCCCGACAGGCTCGTGTGCCATGGCTACACTCCGGCCCACAGCTCGCGCAGCAGCGTCACCGAGCGGTGGTAGTTCGCGATGATCGAGGCCGTCCGCGGCGTGCCCGGCGGGTAGTAGATCTCCAGCGTCAGCCAGTTGGCGTAGCCCAGCTTCTTGAGCACGGCCACCAGCGCCGCGACGTCGATGTCGCCCTCACCGAGCCACTCGGTGGGCTGCGGGCCGACCTGGTTGCGCACGTGCAGCGCGGTCAACCGCGCCCCGAGCGCTTCGGCTCGCGCCACCGGCTCGTCGCCGCTGGTCAACGACCAGCCGATGTCGAGGCAGACGCCGACGGCTTCGCCGCTGAACTCGGTCACCGCCCGCAGGTCGTCCAGGTGCAGGTCGAGCTGGTTGGCGTGGTTGTGCATGGCCAGGCGCAGACCAAGCGGCGCCACCAGTTCGGCCAGCCGCGTCAGGTTCTCGCCCTGCCGCTGCAACTCGTCGACCGTCTTGCGCTCACGCTGCGCCCAGGAGCCTTTCGGGTCGCAGTTGACCACCAGCTCGTCGGCGCCCAGCTCGGCCACCGCGCGGGCCGTCGGCAGGAAGCTCTGCTCCACGGGCAACGCGTCGAACGGCCCGTGGAACGGGCCACCGACATAGGTGCCCGACAAGCGCAACCCGTGCGCCGTCAGCAGCGGCCCGATGTCGGGCTCCCAGCTCTCCACCGCGTCGCAACCGGCCGCGGCAGCGCCGGCCACAAAGGCCGCCAACGTCTTCTCCGCTTCGGGCCGATCCGGCTCGGAGCTCCACCCGTAACGCTGTGTCGAGATGCCTGTCATGGCGCTCTGCCTCCCGTGGTCCGGAACGTTCGCCACTCACCCGGGTTCAGCGTCACCAGCGGCGGGATGCCGCTGAGACCGGTGGTGTCGGGCCGGAAGGCGCCGGGACGGGCGGTGTCGTTGACCACCACCACCAGCGTCTCGACCCGATCGGTCACGGCGACGGTGTCGATTCGCCCATCGCCGTCGGTGTCGAAGATGCGCCGCTCGCCGTGCAGCATGGTCGCTTCGTGCTCGGCCAGCCAGGTGCTCGTCGTCGCCAGGGCCGCGAGCTGCGGCTCGCGCCAGTGTTCGGGCGGGCCGGCCACCAGGCCGGTAGCGCCGGCCGCCGCGGTCAGGACCAGGCGCGCGGCCACCGGCAGCGGCTCCTCGATGGCCAGCCGGCCGCGTGACGTGGCGCGGCGGACGGCCTGGAAGGTGTCGGCCAGGTCCGGTGGCTCCGCCGGCTGCGCCGGCTCGGCAGCTACCAGTGCCACCTCCGACAACGGCGCCGCCAAGCGCCAGTCCACGCCGCACTGCGCCAGGGCCCGCTCCGCCTGCGTACCGCCGCGCAGCAGCACGCGCAGGTTCGGCACGCGCCCACCCAGGCGGCGCCGCACCAGGCCGAGGATGGCGCTGTTCTGCTCGCACCGGAAGCGCACCCAGGCCAGGCGCGTGGCCGGATCGGCCAGCAGCGGCGCACCGGGGAAGTTCGGTTGTGGACCCAGCGCGCGCCGCTTGGCCGGCTTCGGCGGCGGCCCGGCCACGCGCTGGAAGGCGCCGAGCGTCAGCGGGTCGAAGGAGCAGTCGAGCGGGCTGTTGCCGGTCTCGTCGAAGACCACCTCGGTCAGCTTGGCTCGGCGGCACAGGTCGGCCAAGGCGTCGAGGCGCTGATCGAAGTAGGTACACTCACCGTCGAGCAGCCAGGTTGGTGAGATCATGCCGCGGCGTTGCCGCGCGGCGGCGCTGGTCGGTGCCACCACCGCCGCCGCCGTGGGGTGCTCGCGCAGATACCGTTCGCTATAGCTGCTGTCGGGCGTCCAAGGCACCCACGGCGCCAGGGCCAGCACCGGTTCGAGACCGGCCGCGCGCACCGCCTCGGCCGCCTCCACCACGCGCTCCATGCGCCTCAGGTCGGCGGCCGGATCGTCATGCTGGAGCCGCTCGGGCAACGCCACGCGGTTGAACCCCAGACGGGCGGCGATGACCAGGCAGGCGGCCTGCTCGGCCGGGCTCAGCTCGAGCAGGCGCGGCGCGGCGAGGATGCGCACGGCGTCCCGTGGCGCCCGCGCCGCGGGCACCGTGGCGCCGGGCGTCCACCAGTTGGCCGCCGGCACCGGAGGACCGAGCGGCGCCGCGATCAGCGGTGCCGCCAGGAACCATAGCCACAACCAGGCTGTGCCCCGGGCAAGCCGGCCCAGCAGCATACGTCGACCTCCGGATGCGGCTATACTACGACAGCGCCGGCCGGCGGTCTACCACCTGGCGCCGCTCAAGCTCCCAGCCCCCACTCGCGGAGCACGCCCAGCACGTCCGGCTGCGACCAGAGCCAGGCCACGCGCAGCCACAGTCCGTCGACCACCCGGCTACGGTAGCTGCCGTCGGCCGACGGCAGCACCGGCTGGAAGCAACCGTCGTCGGCCAGTTGGTAGAACTCGGCCCGACGGCGCTGCGGATCGAGCAGCCAGTACTCGCGCACCCCGCCGGCCTCGTACTCCAGGTACTTCTCGCCGCGATCGCGCGCGTGGCTCTCCGGGCTGACCACCTCAACCACCAGGTCGGCCGGGCCCTCCAGATGGTGCTCGCGCAGGCGATCGAGGTGCTCGGTGGCCACGAAGAACAGGTCCGGCGACCGCCCCGGCAGCTCCGGCCCGGTCTTCATCTGGAACGGTGCCTGCAGGACCCGTCCCAGGCGATGCGCGCCCACCCAGGTCCGTAGCAGCCAGGTTGCCGCGCCGCAGATCGCGTCATGCTCATCCGATACCGGACTCATCAGTTCGACCCTCCCCGCGACCCATTCGGCGTGGACCTCGGGTTCCAGCCAGGCCAGGTACTCCTCGTAGGTCATGGTCTCCGGCGCCGTGGCCGGTACCGTGGTGCTCGTCATCGGCGGCTCCGGTACAGCCCGCGTCCAGTCTACCATCGGCGCGGGCACCAAGACCAGTCGTAGCCCGCGCCTGAAGGAGCGTCGGCCGATACCGCGAAGCGTATCCGCCGAGACGGGAGTTCGGACCCATGTCCGATTCGGTTAGCACGCGCCGCTCTTTCCTGTCCGGCACGCTTCGCGCGGCAGCCGGCGTAGCGGCGTTCCACATCGTTCCCTCGCGCGTCCTCGGCGCCGACGGGCAGACACCGCCCAGCGAGACGCTGACGCACGCCATCGTCGGCGTCGGCGGCATGGGCCAGGCCCACCTGGGCTATGTGCTGGGCAATCGGCAGGCCCGCCTGCTGGCCATCTGCGACGTCGACTCCGGCCGGCTGGACAACACGCTCAAGAAGTGCCCGGAGGGCACCAAGGGCTACCACGACTTCCGGCAGGTGCTGGACCGTGGCGACATCGACATCGTGCATGTCGTCACGCCGCCGCACTGGCACGCGCTGATCTCGGCCATGGCGGCCGAAGCGGGCTGCGACATCTGGTGCGAGAAGCCGATGACCCGCACCATCGCCGAAGGTCAGCACGTGATCGACGCCGTGCAGCGTCACGGCCGCATGTTCCGGCTGAACACCTGGTTCCGGCTGCACAGCGGTTTCTATGGCCTGGGCACCACGGTCAAGCCGATCAAGCAACTGGTCGAGGCCGGCCTGCTCGGCTGGCCGCTGACGGTCCGCATCAGCCCGTTCACCGGCTTCCCCTGGAAGACCGCCGGCTGGTCGGGCCGCACCGATCTGGTCCCGCAGCCGGTGCCGAAGGAGCTGGACTACGACTTCTGGCTGGGACCGGCGCCGTACAAGCCCTACCACCCACACCGCGTCCACGGCAGCTTCCGCGGCTACTGGGACTATGACGGCGGCGGCCTGGCCGATATGGGCCAGCACTACCTCGATCCGGTGCAGTACTTCCTGGGCAAGGACCAGACCAGTCCGGTCGAGGTGCAAGCTTGGGCGCCTTGGCCGGCCCATCCCGACGCGGTCGGTCTGTGGGGCCGCGTCGAGATGACCTACGACGACGGCTGCAAGCTGGTCCTGGAATCCGGCGAATGGGGCGAACCGGTCACCAAGGGCTTGCCGTTCCTGGAGGGCCCGAAGGGCAAGGTCTACCAGGGCTTCAAGACCGATCCGGTGGGTCTGGCCGACGCGGTGGCCTCGCTGCCGCAGCCGGCGCCGATGATCGACGACTTCGACGTCTCGGTCACCACGCGGCGGCGGTTCGGCCTCCACGAGGAGAACGGGCACCGCAGCAACATCCTCGTACACCTGGCCAACTGCGCCATCCGCACCGGCCGCAAGCTGCGCTTCGACCCGGTGAAGCTGCAGTTCATCGGTGATGTGGAAGCCAACCGGCTGGTCGACCAGCCCATGCGCGCGCCGTGGCACTTCTAGGGAGCAGGCGATGACCGAAGTACGACGTGCCGGCCGAATCGCCGGCTCTTGGTGGGGCCGCTGCACCGCGTTGGTGCTGCTGGCCGCCACCCCACTGCTGGCCACTCCGGTGGACGATCTCTGTGCCAAGCTCCCGGCCACCAGCGTGGCCGACGGGCAGCAACTCATCGCGGCGCTGGTCAAGCTCGGACCCGACGCCGTGAAGGAGCTGCTCGAGCGACTGCCCAAGGGCGGTCCGACCACGGTGCAGGCCAAGTTCGCGCTGAACGGCCTGGTGCAGTGGGTCACCCGGCCCGGCGCCGAAGCCGAACGCGCGATGCTGACCAAGGCGCTGCTGGACCACCTGGGGACGGTGACCGACCAGGCCAACAAAGTGCTCGTGCTCAGCCTGGTGCAGCAGGTCGGCAAAGCCGACGCGATCCCGGCGCTGAGCAAGCTGTTGACCGATGCCAACCTGGCCGAGCCGGCCACGCAGGCGCTCCAGGCCATTGGTGGCCCCGAGGCGATCCAGGCTCTGCTGGCGGCGCTCGCCGCGGGCGGGCCGGCGCGGGCCTCGTTCGTCCGCGCGCTCGGCGTCCTGCGCGCCCAGGCCGCCGTGGCCCCGCTACTGAAGCTGGCCACCGACGCCGAGCCGGCGGTGCGCCAGGCCGTGCAGGCCGCGTTGGCCAACCTCGGCGCCGCGGCGGCTGGAACCGTGCTGAAGCAGGCCGCCGCGGCCACCGCGCCGCGCGAGCGGACCGAAGCCACGGCGAACCTGCTGCTCTGGGCGCGCCGCCAACTCGAGAGCGGCCGCGCCGCCGATGCGGTGGCCGTCGCGCGTGACCTGCTGCGTGACCGCACCAAGCCGGGTGACGCCCACGTGGCCGCCGCGGCGCTCGACCTGCTGGTGGCGGCCGGCGACAAGGCCGTTGCCGCCGATCTGCTCAAGGCGGTCGACAGTCCGGCCCGCGCCCTGCGCGGGGCAGCCCTGCGGCTGCTGGCCGGGCTGCCGTTGTCCGCCGCGCTGCCGGCGGTCTTGGAGCACCTGCCCAAGGCGACACCGGAGCGCCGCGCCGAACTGATCGCCTGGCTGGCCGACCGCGCCCATCCCAAAGCCCAGCAGGCGGTCCTGGCGGCCCTCACCGATGCCGAAGCCGTCGTGCGCCTGGCCGCGCTCTACGTGGCGCCGCGTCTCCAAGCCGCGGCCGTGCCCGCCCTGGTGGCGCGCCTGGCGGCCACCGACGCCGCCGAACTGAGGGCGGTCCGCGCCGCCCTCGGGCACATTCGGCCCGAGCTGGTCGTGCCGGCGCTCGGCGCCTTGCTGAAGGCCGCGCGCGAGCCGGCGCAGCAAGCCCTGGCGCTGCAAGCCGTGGCCG
>CAZHGD010000076.1:0-32150 GCA_964531735.1 uncultured Fimbriimonadaceae bacterium
CGCCGCGGAACATACCGGGATCTCGCCGGCGACCCGGCGGCCGGCACGGCGGCCCGCAGCTCATGCTCGCGGCCGAACACGTCGACCAGCCGGCCCTCCTGCTCGCCGTACACGGTCGCCGGCAGGATGATGTCGGCCTGCTCGGAGACCGGGCCGACGCACTGTGCCCAGAGCAGCCAAAAGCCGACCGGCGGGCGCTGCGTCGTCGGCGGGCAGCCGAACGAGACCAGCGCCTCGACCGCGTCGGGGCCCTCGAACCAGGTGTCGAAGGGTCGCTCGCCCACCAGGCCAGCCGCGCGAGCGGCGGCGCTGTTGGCGCCCAGCCGGAGCGGCAACACCGCGGCGCCGAGTGAGCGGGCCAGGTCGTCCACCGCCTGGCGCTCGGCCGCCGGCAGACCGGCGCCGTAGATGACCACGGCCGGCGAGTCGGCTGGCCGGAGCTCGTTCAACGGCGCGGCGGTGGGCAGCGTCGGCGAGGTCAGTTGCGCGAAGCGACCCAGATCACGCGGGCCGGAACCGACGGTGACCAGCGCGGCGCCCTGGCGCACGGCCTGCACGATGGCGGTCTGCACCGGCGTGTGGCTGTACTGCAGGTGGGCGTTGACCAGGACGATCAGGCCGGCTGCGGCGACCGCGTCCAAGCCGCGGCAGTCGGCGTCGGGCAGGTCGTCACGCGCATCCGTATCGACGGGCGTCCGCGGTCCGAACCGCCTGGCCCACTCGGCCACGGCCAGCAGATCGTCGGTGAGCAGGTCGCGCGAGGCCCAGACGCCGACCCGGGCCGCCGTCAGGCAGGCCGCGGCGAGCGCGGTGGCCTCGTCCCAAGAGACGGGGACCAGGCGTCCGTGGCGGCGCACCAACGGTGTGGTCACGCGGGTCTCGGCCCAGGCCAACTCGACCGGGGCGAACCGGCCCTTGGCGCAGAGCTGCTCGCGGCCGGTGGGGCGCGAGCCGATGATCTGGCCGTCGAGCGTGCCGAGAGTCACCGCGCAACCGAGTGAACACAGGCCGCAAGTGGTCTCGACCGTCGCCGTCGGCCGGCCGACCCACTTGTTGACGCGCTCGGAGAGGGAGCCGGTGGGGCACACATCGAGGCAGGTGCCGCAGAACTGGCAGGTGGTCTGGAGCCGCGGCACGTCGCCGCTCGTCGCCACCACGGTGTGCTCGCCGCGAGCCTGCAACTCGATGGCCGCGGCGCCCCGCAGCTCTTCACAGGCGCGCGTGCAACGCCCGCACAGAATGCACAGGTTCGGGTCGACGTCGATGAACGGGTTGCGGCGGTCGACGGGCAGGCCCCGGTACTCGACCGGCAGCGGCATCTCGTCGAGTCCGACGAGCTCGACCACGTCCTGCAGTTCGCACTGCTGGTCATTGGGGCAGAACCGGCAGCCGGTGATCGCGCCGGAGCGGCGCGCGTGGCAGCCGTGGTGGTCGATGCACTCATCGGCATGGAGGCACATCAGGCAGCCGGTGGGGTGCTTGCTCAGCAGCAGCGCCAGCGTCGTGCGCCGCAGCGCTTGCACCGGCTCGGTGCGCGTGTGGACGACGGCGCCGGCACTGGCTTGCAGCGTGCAAGCGGTGGGGTAGCCGCGGACGCCCTCCACCTCGACCACGCACAGGCGGCAGCCGCCGAACGGCGCAATCGCCGGATGGGCGCACAGCCTCGGGATCGTGATGCCATGGGCATCGGCCACCTGCAGGATGGTCTGGCCAGGCTCGAAGGCACAGCACAGGTTGTCGATCGTCACGGTCCGACTGTCGGTCTGGGCGGCGCTCACACCGGCTTCTCCGTCCACCACAAGGTACACCCAACGCTTACGGGTGGGTCGCGGTGTTCCCACCGCCGCAGATTGGAGCTTACAACAAACATACCAGCCGAGCGACCGGGCCAGGGCAGGGAAAGCCGTCGCGCCGGCGAAGCCGCGACCAGGAGACCGGCGCTGAAGATCGCCTATGGGACCTACGCTCTGCCACACCAGAGCTGGGAGGAATCGCTGCCGCAACTGGCCCGGCTGGGTTACGACGGCGTCGAGCTGTTCTGCGGACCCGAGCACCACGGCGCGCAGGTCGACGCCCTGACGCCGGCCCGACGCGGCGCGGTGCGCCAGCTCCTCGCTGACCTCGCTCTGGGTACGCCGGCGGTGATGATTGCCGGCAGCCTGTACCACGCCGACGAGGCGGCGCGGACCCAGATGGCCGACACGGTGCGCCGAGTGGCGGCGCTGGCGCACGACCTGCAACTCGGCACGCCGCCGGTGCTGGCGGCCGGGCTGGGCGGCCGCACGAGCGACTGGCCGGCGGTGCGAGGGCAACTGGCCGACTGCCTGCGGGCCTACGGCGAGCTGGCCGAGGCCGAGGACTTCCAGTTGGCCGCCGAAGCCCACTGCGGCGCCGCGATGGACCGGTCCGAGCGCATCGTCGGCTTGCTGACCGAGGTGGCGCACCCGCGCGTGCGGTGTCACTTCGACATTGTGCACACCTTCCTGGCCGGCGAAGACGAAGCGGACGCGGTCCGGGCGGTGCTGCCGTTCACGGCGCATACGCACATCACCGACGCCTGCCGCCACGCGGACGGCCGCATCGACCTCAGGCTGCTCGGCGACGGCGAGCTGAACACGGTCAAGTACCTGCAGGCGATGCACGAAGGTGGTTGGCGGGACCACATCACGCTCGAAGTCAGCCGTATGCTCTGGGGCCGCCCCGACTACGACCCGGTGGCCGCTGCCGAGCGGAGCCGCGAGGCCCTGCTGCAAGGCTTTGCCGCCGCCGGCGTGCCGCGAGGCTGAACGGTGAGCCTGTTCGACCATCTGTCCGACCCCGGCGGCGACGCGCCGCTGGCCGAGCGCATCCGACCGCGCAGCCTCGACGAGTTCGTCGGGCAGGAGGCGATCGTCGGCGCGGGCGCGGCGCTACGCCGTGAGATTGAGACCGACCGGCTGCGCTCGTGCATCTTCTGGGGCCCGCCGGGCACCGGCAAGACGACGCTGGCGCGCCTGATGGCGCAGACGACCGGCGCGCAGTTCATCGGCATGTCGGCCGTGTCGGCTGGGGTGAAAGAGATCCGCGAGGCGGTCTCACAGGCGCGCGAGTACCGCCTGCTCAAGGGCCGGCGCACGGTCCTGTTCCTCGACGAGATCCACCGGTTCAACAAGGCGCAGCAGGATGCCCTCCTGCCGCATGTCGAGGATGGCACGCTGACGCTGATCGGAGCCACCACCGAGAACCCGAGCTTCGAGGTCAACGCGGCGCTGCTGTCGCGTTCGACCGTCTATGTGTTGTCCTCGCTGACGCCCGAGCACCTGGCGGCGATTGTGCGGCGTGCGCTGACCGATGCCGAGCACGGCCTGGGGCTGCCGGCGGAGTGCCTGAGCGACGAGGCGCTGGCGCATCTGGTGCGGGCCGGTGACGGTGATGCGCGCGCGACGCTGAACGCTCTGGAGGCCGCGGTGGCGTTGGCCGGTGGGCCGGGCGCCACCATCGACCTGGCCGCCGCCGAAGCGGCGACGCAGCAGCGCGCCTTGCGCTACGACAAGGGCGGCGACCAGCACTACGACCTGATCTCGGCGCTGCACAAGTCGATCCGCGGCAGCGATCCCGATGCCGCGCTGTATTGGCTGGCCCGGATGATGGAGGCCGGCGAGGACCCGCTGTACCTGGCGCGGCGGCTGATCCGCATGGCCGTTGAGGATATCGGTCTGGCGGCCCCGCCGGCGCTGTCTATTGCCGTCGCCGCGCGCGACGCTTATCATATGCTCGGTAGCCCCGAAGGCGATCTGGCGTTGGCGGAGTGCGCGGTGTATCTGGCCGTGGCCCCCAAGTCGAACAGTATCGAGACCGGCTGGCTGGCGGCGCGGCAGGCTGCCCGCGAGCACGGCGCCCTGCCGGTGCCGCTCCACCTGCGCAACGCGCCGACCGGCCTGATGAAGGACCTGGGCTACAGCGCCGGCTATCGGTACGCCCACGACTACGAGGGCGCCCTGGTCGAGCAGCAGCACCTGCCGGACCAGTTGGTCGGCCGCAGCTACTACCAGCCGACCGACCACGGCGCCGAGGCGAAGATTGCTGAGCGGCTGGCGGCCTGGCGGCGTGAGCTCGCCGAACGCGGCGAGGATGGGGTACGCGCGAGCGATGAACACGAACGGCCCGGCGGAGACGCCGGCGGCGACTAAGGCCCCGGCCCGCGCCCTCGGGCGACACGGGCACCACCTGCTGCTCCTGACGCGGCTCGGCGACCAGCAACTGGCGCGGCTGCAGGAGGCGGTGGCCACCAACCCCAAAGCGGTGCTCAGCCGCGATGCGTCCGCCGCGGCCGAAGTCGGTCAACCGGTCACCGCCATCATCGGCGGCCCACCACCCGAGTTGCTCGAGCACCTGCACCACGTCGAGTGGGTGCAACTGCGCGCCGACTGTCTGGAAGCCTGGTGCAGTTGCCTCCACGCACTGCACGACCGTGGCGTCACCGTGACGCGAACCTGTGGGTCATACAACGACACGGTGCCCGACCATGCCATGATGCTGACGCTGGCGTTGGCCCGTGGCGTGCCCACGCTGGTCCGGCGTCAGCAGCGCCACGCTTGGAAAGACGGCGAACTCGACACGCTGATTCTCGGCGGCGCCACGATGGTCGTGGTCGGGCTCGGCCACATCGGCCGCGAGGTGGCCAAGCGCGCCGAGGCGTTCGGCCTGCGCGTGGTGGCGGTCGACCCGCAGCCGGAGTCCGTGCCGGCTGCGGTGCAGACGGTGGTGCCGCCGGCGAAGCTGGGTGAGGTGGTGTCCGAAGCCGACATCCTGCTGCTGACCGTACCGGCCAAGGCCGACACCGTGGGGCTGATTGGCCGCGAGATGCTGGCCCGTATGAAGCCCACGGCCTACTTGGTCAACGTGGGGCGCGGGGCGGTGGTCGACACCGCCGCTCTGGTCGAGGCCCTGGACCAGGACACCATCGCCGGCGCGGCCCTCGACGTGGTCGACCCGTCACCGCTGCCGGACGGCCACCCGCTGTGGGATCATCCGCGCGTGCTGCTCACTTGCCACACCGCGCAGCGCGGCAGCCGGTTTGCCGAGACGCAACTCGGCGTCATCCTCGCCAACGTGCGCCGCTATGTGAACGGTGAGGACCTGCTCCACGTGGTGCAGCCGGGCGACTGGTAGGGCGGCTCGCCGCCATGTCCATCGCGGCAGCCGGGCGCTCGGAGCCTATCGGGCGCTGGTCAGCTCCGCCAGCGCCTCGAGGATCTCGATCCGCACCCGGTCCTGCACCGTGCGGTCCTTGGTCTCGCTCCATTGGTAGTTGTTGCCCTGCTCGCCGGCGAGCACGCGGGCCGGACCCGTGGCCAGCAGTTCCTTCGCCTTGGCCAGCCGACCAGCGGCGGCGCCTTGCTGTGCCAACTCCGCCACGCGGGCCTGAAGCATCACCAGGTACTCGTAGTCCTGCACGCCCTCGCGGATGGCCTCCATGTACTTCGACGTGGTGACGCTCGTCGCGTCGAGATACGACGGGCAGTACGGGCCGTTGCCGCGCGCCGCGTACTCGTTCCAGCACGAGACGCCGCCGCTGTCGCCGAAGGCCCAGAAGCAGGAGCCTTTGGCCCCGATCGCAAAGCAGTGCCATTGCTGCAACAGGTAGAACGAGAAGGGGTCGAAGCTGCGCGCCGGACCGTCGGCGTTGTACATCCAGAGCGTCTTGCCACGGTCGCGCTGTTCGGTGAACATCCGGCGGTACCAGTCGGGCATGGCCAGGAACGGGCTGCGGTACGGGCACAGCACGTCGACGGCGGCGAACATCTCCTGCGGCGTCTGCGCCTCGCTGGGCTGCGGGTCTTCCCAGGTCACGAACTCGGGCACCGCGGCCTTGATGGCCTTGGCCCAGGGCACGATGATGTCGTACTTGTCCTTGGCGCCTGGTTCGTCATAGATCAGCAGGCCGAGCTGCGCCGGCTTGACGCCCAACTCGATCAGGTGCCGGCGCCAGAAGCGCATCCAGTTGCCGACCTTCAGATCGAACCGCGGCGTACCCATCTTCTCCCCGTCGAAGCTCTCGCCCACCGCCAGGAACACCATGTACATCTTCGCGTCCGGCCAGGTCCGCTGCCACCGGTCGAACCGGCTCGTGTCACCGCTCTTCACGCTCCCGTCGGCGCTGAAGGTGACCGGCTGGAGCACGCTGGAGCTGGCCCACGGCGCATTGACGTAGTGCTCTTTGAGATGCGCGATCACCGCCTCCCGGTTGCCCGGCGTGATGCCGTACATGCTGTCGGCGTCGGTGTAGTCCCAGCCGCCGAGACACAAGCTGGTCTGCTCGGGGAAGCGCAGCGGATAGACCTTCAGGTGCAGGGGCACGGACAGCGGCCGGCCGCCGACCGGCTCCAGCTCGATGGCCCCTTCGTGGGTCTTGGCCGGCAGGCGGTCGGGGCGGAAGCTCAGCCACACCTGCCGCGTCATCCCCGGCGGCACGGTGACGGTGTAGGCGCCGGCGGCGGCCCGGAGTTCGGGCAGTGCTGCCGTCACGGCCACAAAGCGGCGGGTGCCCACGGTGAGCGCTTCGTACACCCGCGCATACGCTGGGTTGGTGCCACCCGGCAGACCGACCAGGCGCAGCCGCACCGGCAGCGGGTCGGTGCCGGCGTTGGTCAGGTTGACCACGCCCGCGCGCCACTCGTTGTTCATCGTGGCGACGGTCACCGCGGGCGGCTCGGCGGTGATCGGCTCTTCCGACGGCTCGAGCATGTCCCACCGGCACTTGGTCCACACGCGCAGCGCCGGCTTGCCTTGGGCTCGCCAGACCGCCGCCTGCAGCTGGAAGATCGCGGCCTCAAGGGGGTTGACGGGCAACACCGCGCGGAAGCCGGCCATGTCGGCCGGGGCTTCGAAGTCGGTGATGTCGCGCGCGAGCCGGTCGGCTTCCGCGGTGAGCGGGGCGCGAGCGTCCGCCGGGGTCGCCGCCAGATCGGCCCGCACCGCGGCCAGATCGCGTTCGAACTGCGCGCGCAGCAGGTCGCTGAGCAGCGTCTGCCGCATCCGCGCGGCCGGGTCGGCGAACGCTTGGCCGGCATACGGCTGCTGAAGCAGCGCGTCGTCGCCGCGGTAGATCTCGATCTCATCGACAAATACGAATGAGTTGTCGGCCGGCTCGACATACAGGCAGACGTAGCGTCCATGCGTCTGAAGCTGGTCGGTCCACAGCCGGCGGATGGCGTACTGGCCGTAGTCGGGCAGGTTGTGGTGCACCGCATTCAGCCGCACCAGGTTGCCCACATCGTGCCACTGCTTCCCGTCCGGGCTGACCAGCACGTAGATGCGGCTCGGCCACCGCACCCCGGCGATGCCGGCGGCGGTGTTGTACGAGACGCCCTTGATGGGGCTGTCGGCGCCCAGGTCGATGGTGATGAACACCGGGTTGTTGCCCCAGCCCACGGTGCTCTTTCGGGTCCAGAAATGGCCCTGCGTGTAGACCCCGTCGGTGAGCTGGATCTTGTCGTCCGGGTCCAGGCACAGACTGTAGTTCGGCGCCGGGCTCATGGTGTAGGGCCGCTTGAGCGCCAGGTTCGGGCCCAGGTCGGGGAACGGCCCTTCCACCTCGGCCACCGCCGGCTGCACCGACACCGACGCGATGCGCACCTGGCCGGCCAGCGACGCCCGTCCCTGCTGGTGCCCGACGTCGCCCCAGAGCTCCAGTCCGACGTCGGCGCTGGCGGGCCTGAAGGTGACCGAGTAGTTGGCCCACTTGCCAGCAGCCGGCACGCTCAGCCGCGCCAACTCGGTGTTGGTCGCCAGGTCGAGCACCCGCACCACCGGGCTCAGCGGGCCGTCCGACTGCGCCACGACCTGCAGCTTGTAGGTCACACTCGGGGTCATGTAGTCGCAGCGCACGCGCACCGCTCCGGCGACGCCAGCCGGGCCGTTGAACAGCAGGCACGGCGCCCCATTCGGCCCCTGGTCAGCCGAACGCGACCAGGCGGCGCCGTCGGGCAATGTCCAGCCCGTGGTGTCCTTGGCGAGACCGCCGTTGGCCACCATCTCCGCGGCGGTGACCGCGGTCAGTGGCATCAGGCACAGCAGCAACGCCAGGCGGCACTTCATGAGCCAACTCCGGTGGGCGCCATGCGGGCTGGCGCAAGCGGTGGTTGGTCAGGGCGAGCGAGGGTCCTTCAGGGCGAAGAGCACGCAGCGAGCACCGGCGTGCAGGGCGGGCTGTTGCCCACCGTTCGGCTGGGCGGTGTAGTGGTGGGCAACAGCCCACCCGTGCACATTGTCCTGTGCTGTCTGACCGCGCGAACGACAGCGACGGGAGCCGGGACGGACCGTGCCCACTCTGGACCGCCGAACCGCGGTTGGGCTACGTGCGGACCGGCCCGTCCGGCGGACCCGCACGGGCCGCCGCGTCAATCAATGGGTCCTGGCCCCTTTATGCGAGAAAGCTGGCCTGACCCGCCCGTCCGGCGGATCCGCACCGGCGGCGATGGCGGATCCGGGGGGCCTTAAGTCAATGCCGTTCGGTCCTGATCCGCTATCGTCCCCGGTTCCGTTGCTGCTTAAGTCAATGCCGTTCGGTCCTGGCCCGTTTATGTTTGTTTATGTCCCTGACCCGTTCATGTTCCAATCAATGGGTCCTGACCCCTTTATGTTCCCATGTCCCCAATCAATGGGTCCTGACCCGTATATGTTCCGCCTAAGCGGCCGGCGGCTGATTGAGATTCTTAGCAATAGCTAGCGGGCGTGGTCACGGCGTGGTTCGGTGGCTTGAATATGACGAAATGCGTCGCCTTGGTAGGGCCTTCCGGAATAGGCGCTCGGAAGGCGGCTGCCCGCGGGCCAGAATGTGGAGTCGTTGTATATTGCCCCGGCTAGATCTGAACCGTGGAGGCAAGCTCCATCGAGATTCGCCCCGATGAAGTCGGCCCCGCGGAGGTCCGCGCCGCTAAGATTCGCCCCGCTGAGTCTTGCCCCGCGGAGGCCGGCCTCCCTGAGATCCGCCCCGCTGAGGTCGGCCCCGCTAAGATCCGCCTCCCGCAGATTCGCGAAGTGCAGGTTCGCCCTAGCGAGGCCAGCCCGGCTGAGGTTAGCGTACATGAGGTCGGCCGATTCCAAATACGCCTCGCTGAGGTCCGCGCCGTGGCCATCGCCCTGCCTACCATGGCTGGACAACTCCGCGATTCGGGTCCATTTGGCCTCAACGCGGGTCCGTCGGCTGAACACTGCGTCCCGAAGGCGCGCCAAGCGCAGGTCCGCACCGGTCAGGTCAGCGTCGTCCAGGTTAGCCTGTTCGAGGTCCGAACCGCGGAGGTCGGCCCCCCTGAGATCGGCTCTGCTCAGGTCCGACCGACACAGCCTTGCGCGACGCAGATCCGCTTTGCGGAAGTCGAGGCCATGGAGGTACGCATCTGCGAGTTCTGCCCCTTGGAGGTCGCCTTGGGGAAGGCCACCGTTGTTCTGTAAGTACCAGACACCGCGCCAATTCTCTCGGCCGTTGTCGCCAAACCGCGTCCCGTGCATGCGCGCCACGTCGAGGACCGCGTTGTGCAGGTTAGCCCCTTCGAAGTTCGCGCCTTTCAGGTTCGCCACCTTGAGGTTTGCATCGGATAAGTTCGCCCCTCGTAGGTCTGCCTTCCCGAGGTTCGTCCAACCCAGCAATGCCCCCCTGAGGTCAGCTCCCCGAAGATCCGCACCGCTGAGATTGGCTCCTATGAGATCGGCTCGCCGAAGGTCCGCACCGCGCATGTCGCGTCCGTGCCAGTCCCTCGTGCATCCCACGGTCACCGCGATTGTCATGCAGCACAAACAGCGGCCAACACCTCGAACCGCCTTTGGCCACCGTGGTGACCCATCGCCTTCAGGAGCGGTCAGAAAGGCCATGGTCATCCTCCGTGCCAGGGGCACCGTTGCTCCAAGCCGCATCAGACAACCCGCTCACGCAACGCGATCAGCCCACCCTCGCTCCTCTGAACGAAGGGGGTGCGTCTATGGTTCCCGCAAGCCCTTGGCGCGGTGACCGGAGTCAGGAGGAGTGCGCGTACCACCGGCATCCTTCGGCCACCCCGCGGGCTGGAACCGAATCCTGATCCGAGTGGCGCTTCCGGTCCCGTGCCTGCTCGGTTCGCCATGGCGAGCGCAGTGCAGCAATCTCCGCTCCGACAGTGCGGATCTGTGCGGTGGCCGGACCGACGGGCAGATACGTAGCAGTAGCGAAGATTGGATCGCTTGGTTCGCGATGACGAATTGGGCCGGCGCCGCGGCGGGGACAGCCAACGGGTCAGGACCCATTACCGGGACAGCCAACGGGTCAGACAGCCAACGGGTCAGGACCCATTACCGCGCCGAGAGCCGCCGCTCTGGGTCCACCCGGGCCTGCTTCCTGCCTGCCATACAACCCAACGCGGCACCCACTACGGCGAGCGGCGGTCCGGGACCATCCTCGACAAGGTCAGCCGCAAAGTGGGCGGGCACGCCCTGTTCTTCGTGGCGCATCGGCGCCCGTCCGCCTACGACCTCTCCAACATCCGCTCCAGCGCCACCCGCGCCCACAGGGCCACATCCTCGGGTACCTCGATGCGGTTGGGCACGCGGCCCTCGATCAACTCTTCCAGGCACCAGCACAGGTGCTGCGGCGAGATGCGGTACATCGTGGCACACTGGCAGCGGCAGTCGTCCAGGCTGACGATGGTCTGCTCGGGGTACTGCTTGGCCAGGCGCTGCACGAGATGGATCTCGGTGCCGATGGCCCAGGTCGTGCCCGCCGGCGCCTCGCGCACCTGCTTGATGATGAACTCGGTGGAGCCCTGGTAGTCGGCGAGCTGGCAGGTCTCGAATGGGCACTCGGGGTGCACCAGGACCTTGACCTCGGGATAGCGCTCGCGCACCGCGCGCACGTGCTCCGGCACGATGCGCGCGTGGACCGAGCAGTAGCCCTTCCACAGGATGACTCGCGCGCGGTCGAGGGCCTCGGGCGTGTTGCCGCCCAGGTCCTGGGTCGGGTCCCAGACCACCATCTGGTCGAGGGGCACGCCGAGCTTGTAGGCGGTATTGCGGCCGAGGTGCTGGTCGGGGAAGAACAGCAGCTTGTCGCCGGCGTCGAGCGCCCAGGCGACGATGGTGTCGGCATTGCCCGATGTGCAGACGCAGCCGTCGTGCCGGCCGACAAATGCCTTCAGCGCCGCGGCGCTGTTGACGTACGTCAGCGGCACGATCCGCTCACCCGGCAGCAAGTCGGACAGGGCCTCCCAGCACTCCTGGACATCCTCGACGACGGCCATGTCGGCCATCGAGCAGCCGGCGGCCACATCGGGCAGCACCACGGCTTGCCGCGGCTGCGAGAGGATGTCGGCGCCCTCGGCCATGAAGTGGACGCCGCAGAAGACGATGTAGTCGGCGTCCGGCCGCTGCAAGGAGAGCTGCGCCAGCTTCAGCGAGTCGCCGGTGAAGTCCGCGTAGCGGATGACCTCGTCACGCTGGTAGTGGTGCCCCAGGATGGTCAGCCGCGAACCGAGAGCCGACTTGGCGCGAGCGATCCGGTCGTCGATGGTGGCGGCCGGCAAGCGCATCAAGTCCTGCGGCAGCGGCGTCTGCACGAGCATCGGGCACTCCTTCAACAAGCACTAACGCCAGGAACCATGCGAGCCGAGGTTTCTTTCCTGCGAATGCGTGCAGCGAGGTGAACGCCGCCGGCCTCAGCTCAGATCGATGCGGATGACGTCGATGCGCGTCGGGTCGCTGATGCCCAGGCCCCGTGCCGGGTCGCCGGCGGTCTTCAAGTAGCGGGGCTCACGGCCCTCGCGCGCCAGCGGGCGCAGGCCCTTGTCCTTGCGCACGGCTTCGAGCAGTTGGCAGAAGACCACGTCGTGCGCCACCGGATCGCGGCTCAGCACGATGCTGTCGAGGGCCAGGCGCGAGCTCGGGCGGTTGAACGGGCCACCGTGGTACAGCATGGTCAGCGCATCGCCGACGCACAGCCGGTGCTTGCCGGCGATGGGCGGCAGGCAGCAGACATCGGGAATGGCGGGATCGCAGTTGGTCTGGTGCAACTGGTCGGGCCGCATGATGCTGCCGTAGTGGTTCTTGAGCGCGCCGGTCAAGCCGGCGATGTTATGGTCCTTGAGGATGGGCAGATTGACGATGGCCGTCGTGCGCTCGGTGAGCAGCCGGGTGACCCGTTGCCGGACCACGCCGTAGGTGTGCTCCGCCGCGTCGTAGCCGATGCCGGGCTGGTCGGTCGAGACGACCGTGTAGCCGGCGGCGTTGCGCCCCATGGCAAACCCGTTGGCGGTCAGGTCGCCGGTGTTGCGGTCGAAGAGCCGGCAGGCGGCCTCAGCCACGCCGGCGCGCAAGACGCCGCCGGCGACCACGTCGGCCAGGTCGGGCGAGGTGGCGATGCCGTGCCCGAGGCCGTTGATCTTCAGGACGACCTCATCGCTGGGCTTGAAGACGGCTTGCCAGGCGGCCTCGCCGGTCTGGCTGGTGAGGCGCTCCATGCCGGCGGTGACCATGCGCTCCAGCAGCGGTCGGCGCTGGTCGCGCGGCAGCTTGGCGACGCCAGGCAGCTTGACCACCACCACCGTGGCGCGGTCGGACCCTTCGGCCCGCGCGCAACCGGACAACGCACCAGCCGCGGCCAGACCGCCGGCGGCCGTTGCCAGAAATGCTCGACGCTCCATTCGCGCTCACCTCGCACCAATGACTGCCTGTACCCAACCACTCTGTGGCCGGACAGTGTTCCCGACTAGTCGGGTAGCACCATCAACGTGTGTTCGGGGCTCTGCCAGACTGGACGCCCGCAGGCATCGACCAGTTGCACTCGCAGCCGTACGGGTCCCCGCGTGGTGACCGGCAGGCAGCCACCGCCGGTGTCGGCGCGCAGGCTTGCGGCGTGCGTCTCGCAGCCGTTGCTGAGCAGCACCCGCAGTCGGTGGCGGGCGCGTTCGAACGCAGACAGGCCGAGTTGCACCGGCAGGTCGACCACCGCGCCATTGCTGAGCAGGCCGTCGGGCTGCGCCATGGTCGCCGGTTCGGGCGTCTCCACCACCAGCTTCGTGGTGTTGGCAGGGCGGTCGACCGCGCCCCAGGTCAGCGCCATCTCATGGCGGCCCGGCCGGCGCAGGCTGACCGGCAGCGCGACGGTCCGGCAGCCGCCGGCCGGCAGCGCCACCTGGCGGGCGCCAACGCCGCGGCACTGCACGGCAGCCGTCGCCGGCGTGGCGCTCTGGCAGCGTAGCGTCACGCCCAGCGTCTGCCGGCCCCACTGATCGGGCAGACACAGCCCGGTCAGCGCCACGGCGCCTTGCTGCAACAGGGCGATGCCGAAGCGCGACGGTACATGGAAGCCGTCGTAGGTGCATGACCAGGCGGTGTGCGGCTGCGGGTCACCAGCGGTGTAGCGGCTGCGGCCGAAGTTCATGGCCATGACCGGCTCGCGCTTGACGCCGGCCTTGGCCAGCTCCGTCCAAGGCAGCGCCATCTCGACCGTCCAGCCGTCGGCGCGCCGGCCGACGGCGGTCTTCACCGCCGGGTTCCAGCTCTGCGCGTCCTGATTGGCCTCGTCCAGGACCACGTTGGCCGTGGTCACGATCAGGTGCGCGTAGGCCTGGCGGGCGGCACCGGCGACGAAGAACTCGACGCTGTCCTCCAGCCAGACCGGACCGTCGTGCTGCCGCTCCGGCGCGGCCACCTCGCGCATGGCCGGCTCGGGACAGTCGATGGCCACGTACAGGGCCTGGTCATCGCTCAAGACGCGCGCCGACGTGGCCAGTCGGGCTGGCTGCCCGGTGCGGATGTCGGTGAAGCCGGCCAGGTTGGCACTGTTGCGCCAGGCGGCGTCGTCGAGGTTGCCGTCAACGGTCGGCGCCGGCGCGGCGCCGGCCACCGAGGCCACCGGCAGCGGCGACTTGCGCGTGGCCTCGGTGACCTTCACGCGCAACGTGAACTGCTGCTCGGCGACGGCGGCGGCGCGCACCGGCCGCCCATCCAGGACGGCCTGCAGTTCGACAATCCGCTCCGCGACCAGCCGCCGCACCTGCTGGAGCCGACTGGTGTCGAACACGACCGAACCCATCGGGTTGAACCAGGGCACGCCGGCCACCAGGCCGTCGAGGGTGGTCTGGGCCTCGGTCGCCGCCTGCCGGACCGCCGGTTGGGCGCTGGCCAGCGCCTCGGTGATGAGGCCCTGCAACGTGGCGAGGTAGACGTAGTCGTCCACGCCTTCGCGTAGCGATTCCCAAGCGATGGTCGGAATGGCGCCCTGGTAGGTGCTCCAGTCGTCCGGCTTCAGGAGCTGCGGATAGGCGGTGCACTGCTCCTTCGGCTCGTACTCGTTCTGACGCACGCCGTCGAAGTCGTTGAACACGTCCTCATGCGGCCGGCAGAAGGTCCAGGTGGCTTCGGCGCGCGCACCCGATTTCCAGAACAGCAGGCCCGCGCCGTAGCGGTTGTGGAACATGAAGCCTTCCTGCGGGAAGGGGTTCACATACGAGCCGGTGCCATACCACCAGAACTCGGCGCCGGTCTTCGCGCAGGCCTCGCGCGCCTCCTTGGCGCGTTGCTCGTGGCTGATCAGCCCGACCACGAAGCACGGCGCGGTCAGGTAGGCCGAAGCCTTCTCGAGGAAGCTGGGCACGTAGAACGTGGCGTAGGTGCGGGCGCCGGCGTCGTGCCAGGCCTGGTAGTCCTGAATGGCGTAGGTGTTGTCGCCGGTCGGTTCGTCGACGCCGTAGTAGTACCACTTCGACGGCAGGTCGGCGGTGGCGGCCAGGGCGGCCTTGGCAATGGCGCGCACGCCGGCCTTGACCTCCTCGGGCCACTCGCCCTTGTGCAGGTCGGGCTTGATGCCGAGCGCCTGGCAGACCAGTTCGGGCCCGGCGGAGCCGATGACGTGCGGGCCGAACATGCCGGCCTGCTCGCACAGCTTGGCGATCCGGCGGTAGGGGCCGGCGTCGAAGGTGACTTGGCCCTGCTTGAGCCGCGACACATCCGGCCGGCCCATCGGACCCTCGATCAGGCCGTCCATGCCGTGCCGGCGGTAGTCCTTCAGTTCGGCCAGGATCTGCGCCTCCGACATGCGGTTCCAGCGACCGGAGTCACCGTAGAGGAGCCACGACCGGTCTTTGGGCCGGCGCAGCTTGATCGGCAGCACCTCGATGGTGAGCGGCAGGACCAGGCTCTGCTCCCGCGTGCTGCCGACCGTGACCTGCGCCTCGTAGCGGCCGGCCGGGGCATTCTGCGGCGCGGTGAGCGTCAGCCAGAAGCCCTGGGTCTCGCCGGCGCCGAGGTCGAACGGCACCTCCTGCAGCACGCCGCGCTTGAACGGCACCATCTTGCGTCCGCCGGCGCACGGCAACAGCAGTTCCGGCGTCAGGTACCACTGGCGCGACTTCCAGCCGGTGCGCTGCGGCCAGCAGTGCATCTGGCGGACGTCGACGCTCAGCGGCGCGCCCTTCAGGTCAGCCGTGACGGTCAGGCCCGGGAGCCGCACGAGCGAGTAGACGGCGAAGCAGACCGGCTCATCCTCGCCGGGCGCCAGGAAGACGCGCAAGCGATCGACGCGCTCGGTCGGCTTGGGCACACGGTAGGTCCGGTACGCACCGGGGTCGGACGCCACGTAGGCCATCATGCCGGCGCGCTGCTCGGCTTCTGTCGGGTCTGGAGCGGTCCAGTTCTGCAGGGGCCGAGTGGCTTCCTTGAACTCCGGGCCCGGATCGACCCGGTCGTAGGTGACCGAGCCGATGGTCACGGGTCCGGTGGCCTGGGCCCAGACGGTGGACAGACAGCAGATGCTCAGCAGGCAGACGAGGCGGCGCATGGGCAGTCCTTCCTCAACCGGCGACGTTACCCGCGAACGCTAACCTGCCGGCCCCGTCGGCGTCAAGGACCGGTTGAACGCGGCGACGATGGGGCCGACGCGGTTGACGCCTGAAGGCCGATTGAGTAGACTCCGGCGCGTCACAGGAAAGGAGTCCATGATGGCGGAGAAGCTCAAGGTAGGCGTGGCCGGATGTGGTCAGATCGCCCGGGTGCTGCACATCCACGAATACGAGGAATCGCCGGACTGCGAGCTGGTTGCGCTGTACAACCGCGACCTCAAGTACGTGGCCGATATTCGGCCGGAGTATGAGGCCAAGGGCGTCACGTTCTACGATGACCTGGACGCATTCCTGGCCAGCGGCGTGCAGGCCATCTCGGTCTGCGAGCGCAACTTCCTCCATGCCGAGGTCAGCATCAAGGCGCTGAACGCGGGCGTGAACGTGCTCTGCGAAAAGCCGATGGCGCTGACGCTGGCCGACGCGCAGGCGATGATCGACGCCGCCGACAAGCACGGCAAGGTGCTGATGATCGACCAGTCGCAGCGCTACAGCCCGGCGCACAAGAAGGCCAAGGAAGTGCTCGCTTCGGGCCTGCTCGGCCGCATCTACCACATCCAGACGACGTTTGCGCACCCCGGTCCGGAGGGATGGTCGAAGACCAGTGACTGGTTCTTCAACAAGGCCATCTCCGGCTTCGGCCCGCTGGCTGACCTGGGCGTGCACAAGTGCGACCTGGTTCGCTATCTGACCGGCCTGGAGCCGAAGCGCGTCATGGCCGCCAAGACGACACTGGAGAAGCCGGGCACGGTGGAGGACAACAGCCAGGCGCTGATTGAGATGGACAACGGCGCGCTGTGCATGGTCGCCACGAGCTGGACCTGCCACGGCACCGAGGACAACTCGTTCACCGCTTTCTGCGAAAACGGCGTCCTGCGCCTCAACTACGAGGGCGACCCGGTTGTGGTCTACCACAAGGGCACGCAGGGCCGCACGGTGTTCCCGGCCGGCGCCATCCAGGCCAACACGCAGGACAAGTGGTGGCTGGGCGTCATCCAGGACTTCGTGGACGCGGTGCTCGGTCGCAAGCCGAACCCGATCCCCGGCATCGAAGGCTACAAGGCGCTCGAGATGGTGGTGGCCATGGAGGCCAGCATCGAGAGCGGCGCGTGGGTGAACCTGCCGCTGGCCAAGTAGGCTTGCACCGGCAGTCAAGCAGTCTGTGATCCGACCGGTCGGTCCTGCCGACCGGTCGGCGTCTTTGGGGGTGTCGGGCGCATCGCGCGGCAACGCTGGAGCGAGCGGAAGGAGACCTCCCGACGCACGCGAAACTGCGGCCCACCAGATCCAGGAGGAACCGCTGTGGCGAAAGAGATTCGGGTCGGTCTGATCGGCTACAAGTTCATGGGCACGGCGCATTCGAACGCGTACCGCCAGGTGACGCCGTTCATGCAGCCGAAAGCGACTCCCCTCATGCGGGCCTTGTGCGGCCGCGACGCCGCGGGCGTGCAGGCGGCGGCCGACAAGATGGGGTGGTCCTCCGTCGAGACCGACTGGCGCAAGCTGGTCACGCGGGCCGACATCGACCTGGTCGACATCTGCACGCCGAGCGGCCCCTCGCACACCGAGATTGCGCTCGAGGCCGCGGCGGCTGGCAAGCACATCTTCTGCGAGAAGCCGCTGGCCGCGAGCCTGGCCGATGCGCGGAAGATGCTGGCCGCGGTGGAGCAGGCCGGCGTCAAGCACATGGTCAACTTCAACTACCGCCGCTGCCCGGCGGTGGCGTTGGCCAAGCAGATGATTGCCGACGGCCTGCTCGGCGAGATCTACCACTGGCGCTCCAACTACCTGCAGGACTGGATCATCGATCCGGACTTCCCGCTGGTCTGGCGTCTAGACAAGTCGATTGCCGGCTCCGGTCCGCTGGGTGACCTGGCGGCGCACAGCATCGACCTGGCGCACTTCCTGATCGGGCCGATCAAGGACGTGGTCGGCATGGAGCAGACGTTCATCAAGGAGCGGCCGGTCGCTGAGGCGATGGGCGGACTGTCGGCCACGGGCGGCACCGAGCGCGTGCCGGTGACGGTCGAGGACGCGGTGGCCTTCCTGGCCCGGTTCGAGAACGGTGTCTTCGGCACCTTCGAGGCGACGCGGTTCGCGGCCGGGCGGAAGAACTTCAACCGCTTCGAGATCAACGGCTCGAAGGGCAGCCTCGCCTGGAACATGGAGAAGATGAACGAGATCGAGTACTACGACCGCTCGAACGAGCAGAGCGGCGTCGGCTCACTCGCTGGCTTCCGGCTGATCCAGGCCACCGACGGCTCGCACCCCTACATGAGCAACTGGTGGCCGCCGGCGCACATCATCGGGTACGAACACACCTTCACCCATGGGGTCTACGATCTGCTGAATGCCATCGCCGACGACCAGGCGATTCTGCCGGACTTCCGCGACGGCGCGAAGTGCCAGGCGGTGCTCGAGGCGGTGACCAAGTCGATCGGCTCCGCGGGCTGGGTGGACGTCGAGGCGGTCTAGCCAGCACCGGACGTGACGGCGCGGGCGGCCCAGCGGGCCGCCCGCGCCGTCACCCAGAGCAAGGCCACGGGTGGGGCAGGAGTGCGCAGTGGTGGATCCGTACGAGTGGTCAGAGGTGTGGTCGACGCCGCACGGCCCGCTGGAGGTGGGTGGCATCCGCGAGGGCGACGAGCACGAGTTGCTGCGGTTCTTCCGTGAGCGCTTGGGTGAGCGCTCCAACTTCTACCTGGCGCTGCACCTGGAGCACACCGACGAGGAAGCGCTGGAGGCGATGCGCCAGCGCATCGCCGGTCATGTGGCGCGGACCGGCCTGGTCTACGTGGCGCGGCTGGATGGCCAGCTTGTGGGTTACTTCTTCCTGGCCAACTTCGCACCCGTCGGCGAGAACACCCCGTCGCTGGGCATCGGTCTGGCCGACAGTCTGCACGGCCTGGGCATCGCGAGCCGGTTCATGGACCGCCTGATCACCGCCGCGACGGAGGCCGGGCACACGGCCATCACGCTGATTCACCACCCGGAGAACCAGCCGGCAGCCCGGCTGTACCAGCGCAAAGGGTTCCGCTACACCGGCGAGACCAGCCAGCGGATGATGCGCGATGGGTCGGAGCGGGTGGAGTTGTGCATGAGGTGGGAGGCGGGGTAGGCGGCTACTCCAGTCCCACTAACGCCTTCAGCCGCGCCACCTCGTCCGGTTTGAGCGGCCGTGCTTTGCCTTCCTTGACGCGGCCGAGCAGCACCGTACCGTAGCGGCAGCGGTGCAAGGCCATCACCTGGTGGCCGACGGCCTCGAACAGGCGGCGGACCTCGCGGTTGCGGCCTTCGCAGAGCACCAGTTCCACCATGCCCGGACCGGATGGGGTCACCGAGCGGGGCTTGACCAGGCCGTCCTCCAGGTCGACGCCCTGGCGCAGCCGTTTGAGCAACTTGCGCGTGGGCCAGGGATCGAGGAGCACCCGGTAGGCACGCTCCACCTCGTAGCGCGGGTGGGTCAGGCGTGCGGTGAGGTCACCGTCATTGGTCAGCAGCAGCAGACCGGTCGTGTCGCGGTCGAGGCGGCCGACCGGGTGCAGCAAGGCGTCCTCGTCGTAGAGGAGGTCATAGACGGTCGGCCGGCCCGACGGGTCGTGCCGCGTGGTGACGTAGCCGGCGGGCTTGTGCAGCAGCACATAGCGGTGCCGTTTGGGCACTCGCAGCGGCTGGCCGTCGACGGTGATGACGTCATCCGGGCCGGCCTTGGTGCCCAGTTGCGTGACCAGTTGGCCGTTCAGCGTCACTCGTCCCTGCTGGATCAGCTCCTCGGCCGCGCGACGTGAGTACACGCCCGCGGCGGCAATGAGCTTCTGTAGCCGCTCCATATCCGAACACTCCCATCATGGCCAGCAGTGCCGACACCACCAGCGCCCCGCTGCGGCCCGTCGCGTGTACGGTCGGCACACTGCGCTGGGCCACCAGCGCCACCCGCCGTGCCGCTCCGCCGGGCAATTCGACCGCGACCCAGCCGACCGGCAGGCCCACCGAGATGGGCGCGGGCAGGTGGTCGTCCATCTGCGTCCGGATCACCGGCTGGCCGGCGGCGCGCGGCAGGACGAGCGTCAGCGAGCGGGTCGGCACCACCGGCACCGAGGCCTCGCGGCCGCCGTCCAGGCGCAGTTGGCCCACGGCGCGGTCGGCGGTCAGCACCGCCGTGCGACAGAACTCGTCCAGGCCCCAGCGCAGCAGGGCCTCGCTCTCGGCCCAGCGGTCGCCGCCGCTGGCCGACTTCATGGTCACCGCCATCACCGCGCGGTCACCGCGGCGCGCGGCCGAGATCAGGCAGGCGCCGGCTTGTTTGGTAAACCCCGTCTTGATGCCCACGCATTCCGGATACCGGTGCAGCAGCTTGTTCCGGTTGCGGATGACGCGCTTGTCCGGGTGCGGCTGCTCGGGATCCAGGTTCTCCCAGCTCACCGGCTCGCCATCCATCAGGCAGAGCTGCTGGAAGAACGGATGGCGCCACGCCGCCATGGCGATGCGCAACAGGTCGTAGCCCGTGGTGTAGTGGTTCTCGCCCGCCTCGCGATGGCCGTCCAGGTCCATGTGCAGGCCGTGCGGGTTGATGAAGTGCGTGTCGACGCAGCCCAGTTCCTTGGCGCGCCGGTTCATCCGCTCGACAAACGCCTCGGGGCCGGGCCCGAGCAGTTCGGCGACGGCGCGCGAGGCATCGTTGGCGCTGCGGACCATGACGCCGACCAGCAGGTCGTGGAGCGTGATGCGTTCGTTCTCAGCCAGCCACAGGCCGCTCTCCGAGGTATGCGCCGCGGCCTTGCTGACGCGAACCACGTCCTTGAGCCGGGCGCGGCCCGCTTCGATGTCCTCCATCGCCAGCAGCGCGGTCATCACCTTGGTGGTCGAGGCCGGGAACATGCGCTTGGTCAGGTTGGCGCCGTAGAGGATCTGGCCGGTCTCGATGTCGACCACGCCGCGCACGGGACAGGTCATCGCCTTGCCGTCGGCGCGCCGCGGCGGGTTGGTGACACGGGGTGCGGCCAAGCGCGGCGGATCGAGCTGGCCGGCCGTGAACGGGCTGAGCGCGCGGCGGCTCTGGGTGTCGGCGACGTGCGTGTCAGGGGCCTCCTCGTTGTTGTCCTCGAAGGCCCGCGGCGGCGCGGCCGCCACGGCGGCCAGGCACCACAGTGCCAGGGCAAACCACCTCACTGGTCCAACTCCTCCAGACGCGGCAGGTCGTCCAGCGCGTCCAGGCCGAACTCCTCCAGGAACCGGCGCGTGGTGCCGTACTGCATGGGATGGCCGAGCTTGTCCTTGCGCCGTCCGCGCAACTCGACGAGACCCAGGTCGAGGAGCGCGCGGATGGTGGCGCCGCAGTCGACGCCGCGCACGGCTTCGACCTCGGCCTTGGTGGTCGGCTGCCGGTAGGCGACGATGGCCAGCGTCTCCAGCCGGGCTGGGGTCAGCCGTGCGGGCTCCGGGTGCAGCAGCCGCCGGATCGGCTCGGCATGCTCCGGGCGCGTGGCCAGCCGCAGGCCGCCGGCCACCTTCAGAAGCTGCACGCCGCGGCCGACGAGCGACGATTCGAGCGCCTGCAGCGCCACGCGCACTTCCTCTTCGGGCGCCTCGGTGGCGGCGGCCAGTTCGGGCACCGAGACCGCGCGACCGGCCGCGAACAGCAACGCTTCCAGCCGCGTGGTCAGCGGGTTCGGGGACTCGCGCAGCTCAGGCGTCATGGGGCACTCGCTCCAAGCGGATCTCGTCGCCGAGTCCCTCCTGCACGGCGCGCACGCGCTGGTCGCGAATCAGTTCCAGCAGGGCCATGAAGGTCACCACCACCTCCAGCCGGGTCGGCCGCCCCGAGAGCAGTCCGGCGAAGTCGCACGGGCCGAGCGCCAGGCGGGCGACGATCAGGTCGGCCTGCTCGCGAACCGCATACCGCGGCGGCCGGAGCGGCGGCGGCGGCGGGACCCGCGTGGCTTCCAGCGCCTTGGTGTAGGCGCGCAGCAGGGCCGTCAGCGTGACCTCTTCGAGGTCGGGCATCAGGCCCACCAGCTCTTCGCCGGGGGCGGCGAACACCCTCTGCTGAGCCAGCGACAGGTCGCCCAGCACTTCGGCCGCGGCCCGGTAGCGCTCGTACTCGAGCAGCAGGTTGACCAACTCCTGCCGCGGGTCGACTTCCTCCTCCGCGGCGGCGCCCGGCTGCGGCGGAGGCTTCGGCAGCAGCATCCGCGACTTGATCTGCATCAGCGTGGCGGCCATCACCAGGAACTCGCCGGTCACCTCAATCGACTGCGCCCGCATTCCCTCCAGGACCGACAGGTACTGGTCGGTGATCCGCGCGATGGGGATGTCGAAGATGTCGACTTCGTCCTTACGGATCAGCGACAGTAGCAGATCCAGCGGCCCGGAGAACGACTCCAGGTCGACTTCGAAGCCATAGAACTCTCGCTCGGCCCGGTCGGTCACTGCGGGAGCGGATCCGCGAAGCCAGTGGCCAGGCGACAATCGTGGATCGTCTCGAGCGCCACCGCGCGAGCCCGCTGCGCGCCGTCGCGCAACACGTCCTCGACGTAGCCGGGGTCGTTCTTCATGGCCTCGTAGCGCGAGCGGATGGCGGCAATCTCCGGATCGTTGAGGATGCGCTCGCCCAGCATCTTCTTGCTGTCGCCATAGCCGATGTCGCCGGCCCGGTAGCGCTCGCGCAGTGTCTCGACCTCCGGGCCACCGAACAGCTTGTGCAGCGCGAACACGTTGCAGGTGTCGGGATCGAGCGGTTGGCCCAGCGGCGTCGAGGTGGTAACGATGCGCATCGCCTTCTTGCGGAGGTCGCGGTCGCTCTCGAACAGCCCGATGGTGTTGCCGTAGCTCTTCGACATCTTCTGCCCGTCCAGGCCGGGCACGCGCGCCACGTCCTGGTTGACGCGCGCGACGGGCAGCTTGAGCACCTCGCGGCCGGCCATGGCGTTGAACTTCTGCGCCATGTCGCGGGTCATCTCGACATGCTGCACCTGGTCTTCGCCGACGGGCACGATGTCGCTGTGATAGAGGAGGATGTCGGCGGCCATCAGCACCGGGTAGTTGAACAGCCCCATGCTGACCTCGCGGCCGTCGGCGACGGCCGCCTTGTAGGCGTGGGCGCGCTCGAGCAGCGGCATCGGCGTGGCGCAACTGAGCAGCCAGGTCAGTTCGCAGACCTCGGGTACATCGCTCTGGCGCCAGAGGACCGTGCGCTTGGGGTCGAGACCGCAGGCGAGGTACTCGAGGGCGATCTCATGGCTGTTGGAGCGCAGTTGCGCGGCGTCGTGAACGGTGGTCAAGGCATGGTAGTCGGCGATGAAGATGAAGTTCTCTTCGGTCTTCTGCAACTCGACGAACTGCCGCACGGCACCGAAGTAGTTGCCCAGATGCATCATCTCCGCCGAGGGCTTGACCCCGGACAGGACCCGCTTCGCCACGACACACCTCCTAGTGAAAGCCCAGCATGAGGAACCCGTACAGCAGGCCGAGCAGGATCGGGTGCATGATGGCACCCACGATCTGCCCGAGCACCGGGCAAGCCAACAGCAGCACCACGAAGCCGTAGCTCTCGAGTTGCGCCAGGAACCGGGCCCCCTGATAGGGTAACACGCTCATCGCGATCTTGCTGCCGTCCAGCGGCGGAACCGGCAGCACGTTGAACAGCGCCAGCACGATGTTGGTGATCACGTACTGGCCGACGATGCAGGCGACAATGGTCAGCACATCGAGGTCGTTGCCGGCCATGATGGCGTGCGCGCCCAGCATCAGCGCGGAAGTGGCGTGCGCGCCGCAGAGCCCCAGCACGATGAGCACCACGATGCCGACCACCGCCTGCAGCAGATTGCTGAGTGGCCCGGCGGCGGACACCCACAGCATGGCCTGGAGCGGCCGCCGGCAGTTGCCCAGTCGGACCGGGACCGGTTTGGCCCAGCCGAACCCGAACCCCGCGTAGGACGAGAGCACGATCATCAGCAGGCCCATTGGGTCGATGTGCGCCATGGGATCGAGCGTCAGGCGCCCTTCCTGCTCCGCCGTCGGGTCGCCGAAGCGCTTGGCGGCCCAGGCATGCGCGAACTCATGCACGGTCAGGCTGAACAGCACCACCGGCAGGATCAGCAGAATGCCGAGCAGTTTGTTGGTTTCCGGTCCCTCACCCATGGTTGTTCTCCGGCGGCCAGTGTGCGCGAACCCAGGCCGCCTCGTCTTCGGCCGTGTGCACCAGGCCGTCGAGACGGGCATCACGGAGCGTGCTGACCAGGCGACCCAGGGCCGGGCCTGGGGGCACACCCAGGGCAAGGATACCATGCCCATCGAGCAACGGTCGCACGTGCTGCCAGTCGGTCAGATAGCGCTCGGCCGGCCCGGCCAGGCTGGGCCACCGGGCCGCCAGCGCCACCACGGCACCGGCGGGGTAGGGCGTGAGCCGAGCGACCCAGACCGCCGGTCGCCGCGCGGGACGCCAACCGCCTTGCTCGGCGCGGTCGGCCACCGCGACCACCAGTCCGCGCGAACTCCGGTCGAGGGACAGCCGGTCACTCAGGGCGGCGGCCGCCGCGCTGGAGGTCGGCAGGCCGGCCAGGTGCGCGGCCCACGACTCGTCGGCGGGCACCGGCCACATGGTGAGCAGCCGAGCGGTGCGCCGCGTGCGCGAGGGGCGGTGGACCAGGCCGGGCGATACCGCCGCCAGCAGGCCGGTGTGCGCCAGCAGGCTCAGTTGCGCGGTCACCTCGGGCTCGGTCAGCGAGCGCACCAACTCGTGACGGACGCGGTCGGGCGTCAGCGCGTCGACCAGGCGCTCCGCGACGGCGGCGGCGAACAGCGAACCGGTGGTGCGCTCGAGACGCAGACCGAGGCGCGCCGCATAGCGCGCCGCGCGGAACAGCCGTGTCGGGTCGTCGCGAAAGCTGCCCGGGTGCAACACGCGGACTCGGCGCGCTGCCAGATCGAGGACGCCACCGTGCGGGTCGCGCACGGTGCCCCATTGCTTGCGCGACAGTGAGACGGCCACGGCGTTGACCGTGAAGTCGCGGCGCGCCAGGTCGGCCGCCAGGTCAGCGGGGGTCACGCGCGGTAGCGCCGCTGGCCGCTCATACTCCTCGCGGCGCGCCGTGGCCAAGTCCCAGAGGCTACCGTCGCTCCAGCGGATGGTGACGGTCCCGAACACCGTCGTCTTGACGATGGCCACCGGCAGGCGCTGCGCGACCGTCTGGGCGTCGCCTTCGATGGTCAGGTCCCAGTCGGCCGGCTGGCGCTCGAGCAGCAGGTCACGGACGACGCCACCGACCAGCCAGGCGCGTTCATGGGCGGCCGTGGCGACGGCGCGCAAGCGCCGGCGAACCGTGGCGGGCAGGCGGTCGAGGGCACCGGCCAGCGATGACGGCGGCGCGCTAGGGACCACCCAAGGTCTCGTCCACAATGGCCGAGAGCTGACGCGGGCTGAACGGCTTGGTCAGGTAACGATTGGCGCCGACCACCGTGCCTTGCTCCACATCGCGCTCGGCCCCGCGCGCGGTCAGGAGGAACACCGGCACCTCGGCGAGGTTGGGATCCTCGCGAATGGCGCGGCAGGTGTCGAAGCCGTTCATGTTCGGCATCATCACATCGAGGAAGATGAGCGCCGGCAGCTCAGCCCGAGCGGTGGCCAAGGCCTCATCACCCGACGACGCGGTGACCACCTCATAACCGCGCCGGCTGAACGCGTCCTTGAGGATCCGGACGATATGCGGCTCGTCGTCAACGACCAGGATCTTCTTGCCCATCCTGCCTCTCACGGTATCATTGTAGCCGTCGCGTCGGCTCAGCGTCAACGCGAGCAGGCCTGGTTGCCCCAGGGCCGGGTCGTGTCGGCGACACGAGCGGCGACTGTCGCCGAGCGGACCAGTCGGTGCGCCTGCGGCCCCGCCGACCGAGGAGCGCATGGGTGACACTCAGACTGATCGGCGGCCGCGCCTCCGAGCGATAGCCGTCGGTACCATCCTCATTCCGCTACAGTGCCTCTTCGTCGTGCAGGTCGAAGTGGTCTATGCCAGCATGCAGGCCACCAACCTGTCGCTGTTCTACAACGTGGTGGCCACCCTTGCCCTGCTGGTCGCCGGCAACGCCTGGCTGCGGCGGTTCGTGCCGCGCTGGGCCCTGACTGCCGGCGAACTGCGCGCGATCGGCGTCATGTTGTCGGTGGCCACGGCGCTGTTCGGCGTCGACATGCTGCAGATCTTCATCGGGCTGATGCCTCACGCGCATCGCTTCGCCACGCCCGAGAACCGGTGGGAGCAGCTCATCTGGCCGCACCTGCCCGCCTACCTGGTGGTCAGCGACCCGAAGGCGCTGGCGGATCTCTACCTGGGCTACTCCTCGCTGTATGTCGGCGGCCACCTACAGGCCTGGCTGCGGCCGATGGTCGTCTGGGGCGTGTTCCTCGCCGGCCTGCTGGCCTTCTGCCTGGCCACGGCCTCACTGCTCCGCCGGCCATGGGCCGAGCACGAGCGGCTGACCTTCCCGATCATCCAGCTCCCCTTGGCCATGACCGGCGGTGGCGTCCTGTGGCGCAGCCGGCTGTGCTGGGCGGGCTTCCTCATCGCGGCGGCCCTGAACCTGTCGCGCGGTCTCCATTCGTGGGTGCCCGGCGTGCCGCTGATCCCTCAGAAGTGGGAGATCGGCAGCAGCTTCGTCACGCCACCGCTGAACGCCGTCGGCTGGACGCCGGTCTCGTGGTACCCGTTCGCCGTGGGCCTGGGCTACCTGATGCCGCTGGAGCTGTCCTTCAGTTGCTGGGTGTTCTACCTGGCCTGGAAGGTCCAACTCGTCTTCCGGGCCAGCCTGGGGTGGGGGGCGCTGGCCGGTGACTGGATCGGCGCTCAAGGCGTCGGCGCGTGGATCGGCCTCGGCGGCATGGCCCTGTTCGTGACGCGCGGCGAGCTGTTGCGGACGCTGCGAGCGGCCTGGCGCGGCGAGGTGTGGCCCGGCGAGCCGATGAGTCCGCGGACGGCCTGGCTGGCCGTGGCCGGCGGCCTGGGCGTGGTCGCCCTGGTCGGTCACCGCGCGGGTCTGGCCTGGTCGACCTTGGCGGGGTTCTTCGGTCTCTACGCGGTGCTGGTGGCCTGCATCGCGCGGATGCGCGCCGAGCTCGGGCCGCCGAGCTGCGACTTGCCACGCGGTGGCCCAGACCGGGTCTTGCTGGCCTTCCTCGGCCCGGAGAGCTTCGGCCCGCGCCAACTCACGCTGTTCACGCTGCTCGACTGGCTCACCTACAGCTATCGACAGCACCCCGCCGGCCACGCCATGGAGGGCTACCAGGTCGCCGTGCGCGGCGGCATCGACCGGCGCAGCATGACCGGCCTGATGGTCTGGTCGTTCATCGTGGCCTATGTGGCCTGGATGCTGATTGCGCTGGACGCCGTCTACCGCTACGGCTTCAGTGCCCGGATCCAGAGCTATCTGGTGGGCGCGGCCGGTCAGGCCTATGGTGAGTTGGCCGCGCGGCTGCAAGGCCGGCCGGGCGCCAATCGCCCCTACGAGATCCAGTTCCTCGGCGGCCTGCTGTTCTGCGTCGGCCTGGCAGCGCTCCGCCGCCAGTTCGTGTTCTTCCCGTTGCACCCGGTGGGTTACGCCGTCAACGGCAACTGGACCATGTCGCACCTGTGGTTCAGTCTGTTCCTGGCCTGGCTGCTCAAGCTCGTGTTGCTGAAGGCGGCCGGCCTGCGGGCCTACCGCGCCGGCCTGCCGTTCTGCTTCGGTCTGATGCTGGGCGACTGCATCGTCGGCGGCGGGCAGTGCCTCCTGTCGACCTACCTGGGTGCGCCGGTGCGCGGGTTCTTCCCCTGACGCCTACGGGCCTTCGTCCTCAACGCCGATTGCGCCGACGGTATCGCCGACCGAGACCGTCGGGTCGTCGCGCCGAATCCAGAACACGCCATCTACCGGCGAGGCCAGTTGGATCGGCCGTCCGCCGAAGATGTCGGTGATGCGGCCGACCGGTTGGCCCACGGTCAGGCGGTCGCCGAGCTTGGCGGTGAAGTCGATGACGCCACCGGCATGGGCGATGAGCGGCACCAGCCGCCGGGCGATGAACGAGCGTTGGGCGACCTGGGCCAGGCCGTCCAGCATCTGGTAGTGCCGCAGCACGTTGAGCACGCCGGCGACACCGATCTCGATGGCGTCGGCGTCGAACCCCACGTTGCCACCGAGTTCAGGATCGATGGCCGGAATGCCACGCGCCGGCGCCGCCCGGGCGAGCTGCCCGGCCGGGCCTTGCTGGTCCAGAATGTGCGGCAGGCCGAAGGCGAACGCCAACTCCAGCGACTCGGCGTGTTTCGGCCCGCGGCGTCCGCTGCGCACGCGCACCTCGGGGATCATCGGCGTGGTGCCATTCTGGTGGAGGTCGATGACTAGGTTGCAGTGCACGACCAGTTGGTTGAACAGCGCGTGCGCGAGTCGCTCCGTCACGCTGCCTTCGGCGTTTCCGGGAAAGCAGCGGTTGAGTTTGCGTCCGTCGCGGGGGTCAGCGGCCTGGCGGACGGCAAAGGCGCCCTGGTTGGCCACGGGGACCACCACCACGGCGCCGCGCAAGGCCTGCGGGTCGAGCTCGGCGATGAGTCGGCGGGCCACCGCCAGGCCGTTGAGTTCGTCTCCGTCACTGACCGCCTGGACGTAGAGTAGCGGGCCGGGCCCGACCCCATGGATGAGCGCCAGTGGCACGGCTTCATCGCGGCGCCGCCAGTCTTCGCCGACCGGCAGCCAGCCGCAGGTCAAGGTGCCCGGCGAGGAGGTCACATTCGCGACACGGAGCGCGCGATTCCCGTCGATGCGCATGGCCTGGTCCGGGTTAACATCACCGCATGGGCGCTCGGAACCGCGAGCTCGGCAAAATGGTTAACCGAGTTACGGATTACCTGATAAGATAGTCCGAGTAAGCGCCGTAGGTCGTAATAGCGCGGCCGAGCCGAGCCACCTACGGGAAGTTAGGCGAGGACGGGGTCGGATCCTTCTCCGACATGGTGATCAGAGGAGTGGGACAGTGGCGATCACAGAAGCGACTGAATGGGATCTGTCCTTGGGGGAAGCGGCGACTGACGAGGACTTCGACGGCGAGGACCTGTTCGAAGACGACGTCGAGTTCGCTTCCACGATAGGGGTGATGGCGGCTCCGCGTTCGCGGCGGTTGCTGACGCGCGACGAGGAGATCGACCTGGCGCGGCGCATTGAGCGCGGCGACCTGGCGGCCCGCCAAACGCTGATTGAGGCCAACCACCGCTTGGTGTTCAGCGTGGTGAACAAGTACCGCTACAGCGGCGTGCCGCTCGAGGACCTGATCCAGGAAGGCTTCCTGGGCCTGATTCAGGCGGCCGACAAGTTCGACTACCGGCGCAACTGCCGGTTCAGCACGGTGGCCACCATCTGGATCCGCGCCCATGTGCTGCAAGCGATCCAGAACCTGCGCCCGCTGGTGCACGTACCGCAACGGGTGGCCAACTCGGCCAAGCGGCTGTGGCGGGCCAGCGAGGAGCTGACCCACGAACTGCACCGCAAGCCCACGGCCGACGAGCTGGCGCAGAAGCTGGACATGGATGCCACGCGCATCGACGATCTGGCCCGGTTGACGCAGGACTGGTTGTCGCTGGATGAGCCGATCGGCGATGAGGGCGACACGGCCATGATGGAAATGGTGGCCGACCGAGAGACCGAGTCGCCGTCGAACGAGGCGTTGTTGTCCTGCCTGCGGGACCAGTTGGACCAGGCCATGTCGCGCCTGTCCGAGCGCGAGCAACTGGTGCTGCGGCTGCGCTTCGGGCTGGACGACGGGCAGGAGCGCACCCTCGACGAGATCGGCAAGCACTTCGACCTGACGCGGCAGCGCATCAAGGAAATCGAGACCGCGGCGCTGAACAAGCTGCGCAACGGCGGTCCGGCCCGACAGCGCGTGGAGCCGGCTTGGGCCGTGGCTTGACGCGTTTGTCAGGCACCTGCGAGAATGGCGGCAACCTGGAGAAGAAGAGACCATGGTGACGTTGACGGAACGCGCGGCCGGCGAGGTGACCGGCCTGCTACAGCAGCAGGGCAAGGAGGACCACGGTCTGCGAATCTGGGTGGCCGGTGGCGGTTGCAGCGGTTTCCAGTATGGCATGGCGCTGGACAACGAGCCGGCCGAGGACGACCTGTCGTTCGAGAGCAACGGTGTGCGCGTGCTGATCGATCCGCAGTCGCACCCGTTCCTGGACGGGGCTGAGATTGACTTCGTCGAGACCGTCATGGGCGGCGGGTTCAAGGTCAACAACCCGAACGCGCCGGCCGGTTGCTGCGGGTCGGACTCCGACGGCTGCGAGAGCGGCGGCTGTGCGGGCTGCGGCGGCGACGAGTCCTGACCCACTCGCCGATTCGACAAAGCAAGCGCGCCGCCGGTACTCCGGCGGCGCGCTTGGCGTATCTGCACGTCCTGGTAGCGCCTGACTTAGTCGCGGTGCATCGCCGGCAACTCGAAGCGGTCGCTCAGGAAGCGCGCGAAGTCGAGGACTTCGTCCTCATCGATCGGCGAGACCGCATCGAAGGGCTCGGAGATCCAGCGTGCAATGTAGCTCTCGGCCTGCTCGGGTGTGGCGAAGCAGGCGTTGGGGAAGGGCGGCTCGGCGTCGTCGCCGCTCAGGATCGGCGCGATGCACCAGCACTCGCCACCGTTGCCCGCCGGCCGCAGTCCGCAGGATAGCACGATCGGGTCGGCGCGCTCGGCATCAACGTCCTCGGCGAGCACGGCCAGCACCTGACCAACCGGCGTGATGTAGATCCGACTATCGCGCACACCAAAACCGACGTAGTTCCCAGGGTACCACCGAAGCCTCTGCATGGTTGCTCTCACTCAAGCTTCGCGAGTTGCACCGGTTGGCACACCCGGGACCTCGGTCCCTGCCGGAGCAACGCTACTCAACGGCTCTCATGCAGATAAACCACACTTGCCAGCGCGGCTGTTCCAGTCTGCGGTAACTTCGCCTTCACGCTGTCGGGACATCCGCCGGCCTAGCCGGTCGGGTCGGGTTCGCGCCAGACGCCGTCGTCCTTGAGCAACTGGATCAGCTCGGCGACCCCCTGGTCCTGAGGAATGTTGCCCTTCACCTCTTCGCGGCCCCGGTAGAGCGCGATCTTGCCGCCGCCCTTGCCGACATAGCCATAGTCCGCATCGGCCATCTCGCCGGGACCGTTGACGATACAGCCCATCACCGCGATGTCGACGCCAACCAGGTGTTGCGTGGCCTGGCGTACTTGCCCGAGGACTTCGGTGATCTCGAACTTGGTGCGGCCGCAACTCGGGCAGGCGATGTACTCGACCATCGTCTTGCGCAGCCCTGCGGCTTGCAGCAGTTTGTAGCAGACCGGGATCTCCGCCAGCGGGTCCTCGGTGAGCGAGACCCGGATCGTGTCGCCAATGCCCTCCATCAGCAAGGTGCCGATACCGATGGTCGACTTGATGCGCGCGTACTCGCCGTCGCCGGCTTCGGTGACGCCGAGGTGGATCGGGTAGGCCATGCCCTCGGCCTCCATTCGTTGCACCATCAGCCGGTTGGCGGCGATCATGATCGGCACGCGCGAGGCCTTCAGCGACAGCACCAAGTTGCGGAAGTCGTGACGCTCGCAGATGCGCAGGTACTCCATGGCCGACTCGACCATGCCCTCGGGCGTGTCGCCATAGGTGACCAGCATCCGGTCGGCCAGCGAGCCGTGGTTGACGCCGATGCGCATGGCGATATCGCGTTCGCGGCAGGCCGTGAGCACCGGCAGCAGCGCCTCCTCGATGGCGTCGCGCTCCGCGTCGTGTTCCGCCGCGGTGTACTCGACCGCACTGTCGCGCGACTTGCGGAAGACGAACAGCCCGGGATTGATCCGGATCTTGTCGACGTGCTTGGCCACCTCGACCGCGATGTCGGTGCCCTGGTGATGGACATCGGCCACCAGCGGCACCGGTACGCCAAGCTCGTCCAGCCGCGCGCGGATCACGCCGATGGCCTTGGCTTCGGCCAGGTTGGGCGCGGTGACCCGCACGATCTCGCAGCCGGCCCGCCAGAGGTTGACCACCTGGCTGACGCAGGCATCCACATCGGAGGTGTAGGCGGTGGTCATCGACTGCACCACCACCGGATGCTCGCCACCGATCCAGACACTGCCGACCCGCACGGGACGAGTGGCGCGGCGTGGCGTGAAGATATCCATCGGGCAGACTGCTCCTGGCCTTGGGGCGACCGGCTTTCATTCTAGGTCAGGTGCCCGCAGCGGACAAGGCGGGCACCTGACGGGGTGTGAGTCTATTCGTGTGGCTCAAGCCGCCCGCGGCAAGGGCTGACGCGG
>CAZHGD010000077.1:0-11738 GCA_964531735.1 uncultured Fimbriimonadaceae bacterium
TGCCGGTCAGCGTGTTGCTGCCGCTCGTCAGCAGGACGCCGGCCGCGCCGTTGCCGGAGATGGTGTTGTCCCTGATGGCGCTGGAGGCGCTCTGCGCTTCCACGCCGTTCGACCCATTGGCGACCGCGGCGGTCCCGGCGGCGTTCAAGCCGATCGTGTTGCACAAGATCGTGTGCGAGCCGGCCGTGACGGTGACACCGTTGCCGGTGTTGCCGGAGATGACATTGCCCGCACCGCCGCCGCCACCGATGGTGTTCGCCGCTGACGACGCGAGCAGGACGCCGCTGGTGTGGTTGGCCAGCGGTGTGGCCCCGTCCGCGGCCAGGCCCAGGTAGTTGCCCTGGATCGTGTTGCTGCCGGCGGTGCCGGCGAGTTCAATGCCGGCCGTGGTGTTGCCCGAGCAGAGGTTGCGGGCGGCGGCGGTCGTGCCGCCGATGGTGTTGGCTGAGCCGGTGATCTTCACGCCACTGGTCGCGTTGGCGAATGCCGCGGTGCCGCCGGCGTCGAGGCCGATCCGGTTGCCGGTGACCGTGTTCTGGTTGCCGGTGAGCAAGACGCCGCTGGCGCCGTTGCCCGAGATGGTGTTGTCGCTGAGGGTGCTGGAGGCAGTCTGCGCTTCCACGCCGTTGGACCCGTTGGCGATGGCGGCGGTCCCGGCGGCGTTCAAGCCGATCGTGTTGCAGGAGATGGTGTGCGAGCCGGCCGTGACGGTGACACCGTTGCCGGTGTTGCCCGAGATGACGTTGCCCGCGCCGCTGCTGCCACCGACGGTGTTGGCTACCGAAGACGCGAGCAGGACCCCGCTGGCGTGGTTGGCCAGCGCGGTGGCCCCGTCGGCGGCCAGGCCGATGTAGTTGCCCTGGATCGTGTTGCTGCCGCCGCTGCCCAGGAGCTCGAGACCGTTCGACGCGTTGCCCGAGATGACGTTGCGGGCCGCGGCGGTCGTGCCGCCGATGGTGTTGGACGAGCCGGTGACCGACAGGCCACTGGACTGGTTGGGCATGGCGCCGGTGCCGGTGGCGTTGGTGCCGATGTAGTTGCCCGTGAGCTGGTTGCTGCTGCCGGAGAGCGCGACACCGTACGAGGTGTTGCCGCCGACCACGTTGGCGCTGATGGTGTTGCCGTTGGTCTGCACGTTGAGGCCGGCGCCCCCGTTGGTCCGAATGGCGGTGCCCGCCGCCGTCAGGCCCACCAGGTTGCCGGCCACCGTGTGCGAGCCGGCGGTGATGGTCACCCCGTCACTGGTGTTGCCCGAGATGACGTTCCCTTGGCCGGCGGCCGTGCCGCCGATCGAGTTGCTCGCGGAGGACGCGGCCACGATGCCACTGGTGTGGTTGCCCAGGCTCGCCGTCCCGTCGGCGGCCAGGCCGACGTAGTTGCCCCGGATCTGGTTGCTGCCCGCGGAGCCCTGGAGAGTGATGCCGGCCGCCGTGTTGCCCGAGATGACATTGCGGGCCGCGGTGGTCGTGCCGCCAATGCCGTTCGACGAGCCACTGACCGTCACGCCACTGGCCGCGTTGGCCACCGCTCCGGTGCCGGTGGCGTTGGTGCCGATGAAGTTGCCCGTGAGCTGGTTGAACATGCCGGAGACCGCCACACCGCACGAGGCATTGCCCGCAATCACGTTGGCGTTGATGGTGTTGCCGTAGCTCTGCACCTCGATCCCAGCGCCCCCGTTGCCGCGGGCGGCAGTGCCGTTCGCGATCAGGCCGATGGTGTTGCCGGCCACCGTCTGTGCGCCGGCGGTGATGGTCACGCCGTTGCCGGTGTTGCCCGAGATGACATTGCGCTCGCTGGCGGTGGTACTGCCAATCTGGTTGCTCCCGGTCGCTGAGGCCAGGATGCCAACGGTGTGGTTGGCCAGCGCCGTTGAGCCGTCCGCGGCCAGGCCGAGGTAGTTGCCGTTGATGACGTTGCCGCTCGCGTTGCTCAACAGCACGATGCCCGCCTGCGTGTTGCCCGAGATGACATTGCGCTCGGCCGCCGTGCTCCCGCCGATGGTGTTGGACGAGCCGCTGACATACACGCCATTCGTCCCGTTGGCCACCGCCGTGCTGCCGGTTGAGTTGGTGCCGACGAAGTTGCCGGTGAACGTGTTGTGGCCGCCCGTGAGCAGCACGCCGTTGTTCCCGTTGCCGCTGATCAGGTTGGTGCTGATGGTGTTGTAGTTGGTCGCCGCATACAGGCCAGCCGTGCCGTTGCCCACGGCCGCCGCCGCGGTGCCGGTCGCAGTCAGGCCAATCCGGTTGCCCGAGAGCGTGTGTCCGCCGAGGGCGATGACCACGCCGTAGTCGGTGTTGCCGGAGACGACATTGTACGAGCAAGTGGTGGCCGTGCCCGTGTGGCCGATGCGTACGCCGGTCCCGTTCGGTCTGGCCACGGTGCCCTGATCGTCGGTGCCGATGTAGTTGCTGTCGATGATCGTGCCCGAGCCGCAATCGAGCACGCCATCGTCGGTGTTGCCGCTGATCACGTTCTTGTTCGAGGCCGAGCCGATCCGGCAACCGCTGGCCAAGCTGTCGACGAGCACGCCGGTCCCGTTCGGCACCACCGTCGTGCCGTCGGCGCCGAGCCCGATGCGGTTGTTGTAGAGCACGGCGCCGGAGCCCAGGAGCTGCACCCCGGCGTCGGTGTTGCCCGAGATGACATTGCCGAACGCAACCGGGCTGATGCCCAGCTCGGTGTTCGTTCCTTCGTCGGTCACGCCGTAGCGGTTGGGACCTGCGGTCACTCCGTCCGGCCCGACGCCGAGGAAGCACTTCACGATGCGTGAGCCGCTGGAGCCTGGTGTGAGGTGGACCGCGCTGCCGTTGCTGAATCCGGTAATGCACACCGCGGTGAGCGTGAGCGGCGCGAGGGCGTCGAAGCAGTTCCCACTGGACCCAGTGCCGTTCACACAGAACAGCGGCTTGTCGGTATAGCCGGTTAGCGTCGAGGCGTCGATGGTCAGGGGCTGGCTGATGGCGGGCAGCGGCGACCCGACGTTGATCGTGTGCAGGCCGTCGCCCAGGGACACGATGAGGCGGTTGGCTTGCGCCGGGCTCTGGTTGCTCAGCACTTTCAGGCAGTAGCGCAACGTGCCGTACGCGCCCGTGCCGAGCTCGGCGTCGTCGGTCGAGTTGATGTACAAGGTTGTGGCCGACGCCGGCCAGGCAGCCAGCAGCACCCACCCCAGCAACGCCCAGCGGCGCAGCACAGCACACCAGCGGATCTGCCCCATCGTGCAAACCTTCCTGCCCCGCGGCAAACCCCTGCCGCCGGTCTTCGCGCGCCCGTCCGACCCGTCGACGGACGACCGTATGATAGCAGTCTTGCGGTTACACTACGGCACCGAAGTTGCACACTGCGGCAAGATGGAGGACCGGCACAAGCGGCCGGACTCGGCGAGCACGGGTGCCCACGGGGGCGCGCGGCCTTTGCTGCCGACCGGCGGCTGGTAGCACCGGCTCGCCCGGCCTGGGTCAGGGCTGCTCAGGACAGGCACGGCTTCCGGACCGAGCGCCCAGCCGGCGCGGTCAGTCGCAGTGGAAGACCTCTTCCATGCCGGCCCACCACTCCCCCTCGGCGCGCGTCTCCAGCGGCTCGTGGCACGGCTTGCAGACGTCCCACCAGCGCTGCGTCGTCGGGTCGGCGGCCATCTTCGCCAGGTCGGCGGCGTAGTCGTCGCCGTGGTACTCGAAGTAGCTGAACAGCCAACCGTCATGGTAGTAGATGCTGTAGTTGCGGATGCCGCACTCGGCGATCATCTTCAGCACGTCGGGCCAGACCGCCGCGTGCAGGCGACGGTATTCAGCGAGCTTCTCCGGCCGCACTCGGATCACGCTGCCGTAGCGCTGCATGGCCGTCTCCCTGGTCAATCCAGCTCGCGCAGTGTCTGGAGCGCCAGTTGGTAGCTCTCGGGTGCCACGTCGCTGCTGACCGAATGGTCGGACTGGAAGACCCAGCCGCCGCCTTGCCCGGCCTGGGCCTTGTAGCGCACCTCGCGCCGGATCTCCTCGGCGTCGCCGCGCTCCAGCACGCGCACGTCGATGTTGCCCACGAAGGCGAGCTGGCCGGCGTAACGCTGCTTCAGCTCGACCACGTCCAGGCCGGCCTTGGCCTCGAGCGGGTTGTAGGCATCGAGGCCCATCGCCACGAAGTCGTCGAGGATGGCGGTGGCGTTGCCGCAGCCGTGGTAGACGGTCATCAGCCCGTGGGCGTGGCAGGTGTCGATCAGGGCCTGCACCTGCGGGCGGAACACCTGCCGCCAGCAGGCCGGGCTGAACAGCATGCCGTTGCGGTAGGCGACGTCGCCCCAGATGTACATGCCGCTGAGGCGCCCCTGGCCGGCCGCGATCTGCGCCTCGAGCAACTCGTGCATGAACCGGCCGATGCGCTCGACGAAGGCCGCCAGCCGCTCCGGCTCCGCCGCCAGCCAGATCAGGGCGTTCTCGGTGCCGATGATGCGCCAGAGGTACTCGTACGGCTCGCAGACGCCACCGAACAAGGCCAGGTCGCCCACGTACGGCGTCAGCCGGTCGTGCCACGAAGGGATGTCGCGCGCCAGCGCGTCGCCAACGCAGTTGAGCTGGTCGTCGCCGCCGGCGAAGAACCGTCGCGGGTCGCTCGGCGGGTCGAAAGCAAAGTCGGCCATCTGATCCGGGCGGCTGACGGAGAAGCCCTCGAAATGCGGCATCGGCTTGTCGCCGGAGCGCCGGATGGTGGCCCCGAAGCCGGTCTTGAGCACGATGTCGTCACCATCCTGCGCGAGCACCTCGAAGGTCCGGATCTGCGGGTCCATGTTCGGGTTGACGATGACGTAGTCGAGGTCGAAGAAGCGGTAGGGGTCGAAGTCGTCGCCCCAGAGGGCGCGGCAGCGCTTGAGGAAGCCGGTCCAGTAGCACTCGCCCGCCGGTATGCGATCGGGCTGGCGATGGGCCAACGCCTCCCGCAGACGCCGCTCCTTGGCCAAGGCTGCACTCATCGGACTCGCCTCCGCTGGCGCGAGGATGTTGGCGTTCGACCGCCGAGCTCCTGCCCGCACACCCGCTCGCATTCACCTTAACGATGTGTCAGAAATGTTGCCCGACTCGACGGGGTCAGGAAGGACCATGCTGAACCAGGGTCAACATGGCGCCGAGCCGGCGGGTAGCCGGCAATGATCCGGAAGCAAGCGAGCATGAGCGAAGACGGCCTGGGTTGCGAAGGGCAGAGCGGGCTGGCCGTGACGCCGGCAGGCCAACCAGCCCCGCGAACGGCGAACATAGGCGACGAGCAGCGCGGGACGGTGGATCCGACGGACGTGCTGGAGAGCATCAGCGATGGCCTGATGCTGCTCGACGCCGAGCTGTGCATCCGTTACTTCAACCGCACCGCCGAGCAGAGCCTCGGCCGGCGGCGCGAGGACGTGCTCGGGCACCGGCTGTTCGACGCCTTCCCCGAGGCGCGCGGTTCGGTGTTCGAGGAGAACTACACCGCCGTGCTCCACGACGGTCAGGACCGCACGTTCGAAGTCTACTTCCCCTTGCCGCCCTACGCCAACTGGTACAGCGTCCGCGCGCGGGCGCACCGCGGCGGCCTGATGGTGCTGTTCCAGGTGGTGACCGCGCACAAGCAGGCCGAGGAGGCGTTGCGCGCCCGCGTGGAGCATCAGACCCGGCTCGAGCGGCAGATGCAGCACGCGCAGAAGCTGGAAAGCCTGGGCGTGCTGGCCGGCGGCATCGCCCACGACTTCAACAACCTGCTGACGGCGATCCTGGGTAATGCCGATCTGGCCCTCAGCGAGATGTCGCCGGTGGCGCCCGGCCGCGACTGTATGCTCGAGATCGCCAAGGTGGCCCGCCGAGCCGCCGACTTGTGCCGGCAGATGCTGGCCTACTCTGGCCGGGGCAAGTTCGTGGTCGAAGCGGTCGACCTGTCCCAGATGGTCGAGCAGATGGCCCACATCATCGAGGCCACCTGCTCGCGCCAAGCCGCCCTGCGCTGGGATCTGGCCCCCGAACTGCCCGCGGTCGACGCCGACGCCTCGCAGCTCCGCCAGGTCATCATGAACCTGGTGCTGAACGCCTCCGAAGCCATCGGTGACCAGAGCGGCCTGATCAGCATCAGCACCGGTGTGCTGGACTGCGACGAGGGCTATCTGGCCGGCACCTGGCTGGACGAGGACCGACCGGCCGGGCGCTACCTGTACGTGGACGTGGCCGACACCGGCTGCGGCATGGACGAGACCACCAAGGCGCGCATCTTCGACCCCTTCTTCTCGACCAAGTTCACCGGCCGCGGTCTGGGCCTGGCCGCCGTGCTCGGCATCGTCCGCGGACACAAGGGCGCCATCAAGGTCCAGAGCGAGCCGCAGCACGGCACGTCGGTGCGGATCCTGCTACCGGCGCGCAGCGGCGCCATGCCGGAGCCACCCGAGACCGTCCGCGACGACCCCTGGCGCGGCAGCGGCACGGTGCTGCTGGTCGACGATGAAGAGGCCATCCGCTCGCTCGGGCGCCGGATTCTCACCAGCCTCGGCTTCGAGGCCGTGCTCGCCGCCGACGGCCGCGAAGCCGTGGCCTGCTTCCGCGAGCACCGCGACCGCATCGACTGTGTCATCCTCGATCTGACCATGCCCTACATGAACGGCGACGAGGCCTTCCGTGAGCTGCGCCGGATCGATCCCGAAGTGCGCGTGATCCTCTCCAGCGGCTACCAGGAAGCCGAGGCCACGCAGTGTTTCGCCGGCCAGGGCCTGGCCGGTTTCATCCAGAAGCCCTACCAGGCGTCCATCCTGGCCGACCAATTGCGCCGCGTTCTGGAGCCCTGAGGCCGGGGCTCACACCGGGAACAGCAAGCGGGCCACGTGGATGACCACGGTGAGCGTCAGCGCACTGAGCAGTGTGGTGGTCATCACCACCTGCGCGGCGAAGTCCGGCTCGTTCTCGAACTCCACGGCCAGCAGGCTGGTGTTCACCGCCGTGGGCACCGCCGACGAGATGAGCAGTTGCTGGGCCAACACACCTTGCCAGCCGAGCAGGCGCAACAGGACATAGGCCAGCAACGGCCCGCCCCACAGGCGCAGCACGCAGGCGGCGGCCACCGGCTTGAGCCGTCGGCTCCAGCGCACCAGCGCCAGTTGCGCGCCGAGCGTGACCAGGGCGATGGGCACCAGTCCACCAGCCGCCAACTCGACGGCGATGCCGAGCGGTCCGGGCAGCCGCCAGCCGGTGCGCTGGAGCACCAGACCGAGACCCAGCGCGTAGGGAAACGGCAAGCGGAAGTACTCGCGCAGCGCCGGCCAGACGCCCACCTGCGGCCCGCGGATGATCACCTGGCCCAGGCTGAACGTGGTGGCGTTCTGGACGGCCAGGACCATGGCCTGCAGGCCCACCGCGGTGGAGCGCTCACCGAACAGCAGGGCGATCAGCGGGTAGCCGAAGTTGCCGCTGTTGTAGAAGATGAGCGCGCACGCAAAGGCCGAGCTCAGGCCGACCGAGTAGCCTCTGGTGCGGCTCCAGCCGCGGGCCACCCAGAACAGGCTGAACTGCAGCGCCAGCACGAAGCCGACCACGCGGAACAGGCTGCTCGCCGGCAGGTCGGCCCGACTGAGCGCCACCACGGTGAGCGCCGGCACGAAGATGTGCATGTTGAGCCGGGACAAGGTCTTCATGTCCAGGCCCACGCGGCGTTGCACGAACCACCCGAGCGCCATCAGCAGCAGCAGCGGCAGCACGTTCCGGACGAAGATCGTCTGGAGCGCCTCGAGCGTGCTCAAGCGGACAGCACCGCCACCGCGTCGATCTCGATGGCCGCGCCACGCGGCAGCGCCGCCACCTGCACGGTCGCCCGCGCCGGCGGCTGATCACCGAAGAACTCGGCGTAGACCTCGTTGATACGACCGAACTCGGCGAGGTCGACACAGTAGATGGTGGTCTTGACGACCGCCGCAAGCGAGCCGCCCGCCGCGACCAGCACCTCACCGAGGTTGCGCAGCACCTGCCGCGTCTGCTCCGCCACGTCGCCCGCGACGAGCTGCCCGTCGGGTGCCAGCGGGATCTGCCCGGAGCAGTACAGCGTGTCGCCGACGCGCACGGCCTGCGAGTATGGCCCGACGGCGGCCGGCGCGTTCGGAGTGCTGACAATCTGACGATCCATGTGCCTTCACCTGAGGCGCTCAAGATAGCGCGCCGACCGGCTCGTGGCAACCCGTGGCGGCGTCAGCTTCCGGCGGCCTCGACCCGGTTGCGGCCGTTCTGCTTCGCCGCATAGAGCGCCTGGTCGGCCCGCTGAATCAGGACCTCGACCGCCTCGTTGCGGCGGTACACGGCGTAACCGACCGACACTGTCGGCCGCACCAGGCCGGCCGGCGCGGCCACCTCCAGCTCGGAGACCGCACGGCGCACGCGCTCGCCGAGCATCGGCGCGTGTTCGGCGCCGACGTTCTGGCAGAGCACCACGAACTCCTCGCCGCCATAGCGCGCCACCATGTCGTCTTGCCGCGGGAAGGCCCGACTGAGCTGCCGCGCCACCGCCTGGATGACCAGATCGCCCACCGGGTGCCCGTGGGTGTCGTTGACCGCCTTGAAGTGGTCGATGTCGAGCATGAACAGCGTCACCGGCGTGCCCGAGAGCCGGCAGATCTCGATCACCTCGCCGGCCCCGTCGTCGAATCCGCCGCGGTTGATCAGCTCCGTCAGGGCGTCGCGCTTGGCCTGCGTGCGGGCCGCGGCCAGTTCCTGGCGCATCGTGGCCAACTGCTCCGACAGCTTTTCGAGTTCGCCCTGGTCGGACGCCCGCCGCTCGGCGAGCACGTCGCGGATCCGCGACGCCGCCTCGCTCGACACCTGCCGGATCGACTCCAGGTCGCCGAGGGCCACCACGTCTTCCATCTGCGCCAGCAGACTGACGATCTCGGTGTCATGGCTGTCGCGCTGGACCAGTGTCTGGCGCAGCCGGCCGACGAGGTTGGCCACCAGGATGGCGGCGCTTTCGCGGTGGGTGCGGTATTCGGCGGCCTCGGCCTGGCGCTGCTCCCGCACCACGGCGTGCGCCTCGCCGAACACCTGGCCCAGCGGCCGCGGCTCGGTGGCGTCGGGCGGTGGCTTGCGCGTCAGTGCCTCGAGGCACAGCGCCTCGCACTGCTGCTGGAAGTCGTCGAGCGGGTAGGCCGCCGTCGGTAAGGCGTTGATCGCCAGCGTGCGCAGCAGGCCGGCGATGGTATCGATGGCGAGCAGGAGCGTGTCGGCATCGAGCGCGTTGGGGCCGCGCTGCTCGCCGCGCGTGGTGCGACGTTGAAACACCGGACAGCAACCTTCCTGCCACGTGAGGGCTGGGGCAATGATACCCCAAAAACAGCGCGAGTGAGCGCGGCACGATCGTAAGCAGACCGTAACGGGGCCACGCCAGGATTCGCCGGTCGGCCGCGAATGAGGGTCCGGATGGACGGGTCGATGGTGCAGGTAACGCGAGTCTCGCAACTGGCCGCGGCGTGGGGCACCCACATCGGGCATGTGCGCGCCCACAACGAAGACGCCGTGGTGGTCGTGCCGTTGGCCACCGGCGGCCTGCTGGCCGCGGTGGCCGACGGCATGGGTGGCCACCAGGCCGGCGAAGTGGCCAGCGCGATGGCCATTGCGACCTTGCGGCGAGTGGCCGAGCAGTGGTCAGCCGACGATTCACCGGCGGCGCGAGTGGCCGCCCTGCGGACCGGCCTGCTGGAGGCGGCGACCGCCATCCTCGACTCCGCGGCGGCCGACGACGAACGGGCCAACATGGGCGCCGCCGTGGTCGTGGCCGCCATCACGCCCGACTCGGCCGTCCACCAGCACGCGGGCGACTGCCGGCTGTACTGGTTCCGCGACGGCCAACGTCACTACCGGACCCACGACCACACCATGGTGGAAGTGCTGACGCAACTCGGCGAGATTGACGAGTCCGCGGCGCACCGCCACCCGTTGCGCAGTCAGCTCTACTCGTGCCTCGGCGGCGGACAGCCGCTCTCGGCGATGGAGATCTCGCCGCCCTGGCAGGATGGCGACGCACCCGAGGCGCAGCTCGCGCTCGCCGCCGGCGACCTGCTGCTCCTCTGCTCCGACGGCCTGCACACCGTCATCGGCGAGGAGCGTCTGCAACGAACCGTGCGCGACGGCTGGCCGCGGCCGTGCGAGGAGCTGGCTCAGGAGTTGATCGACGCCGCGCTACGCGCCGGCGGCAACGACAACATCGGCGTGGTGGTCGTGCGCGTCACCGCGTGAGCGCTCAGTCGGCCGCGCCGCGCAGACGCCGCAGCCAGCGGTCGTAGAGCACGGCCAGCACGATCAGCGGGCCGATGACGACCTTCTCCCACTCGTTCGGCACCTGCAGCAGGTTGCAGCCGTTGCGCAGCACGGCCATGATGGCCACACCCAGCAGCGCGCCACCCACCCCGCCCTGCCCACCGTTGAGACTGGCCCCACCGATGACCACCGCGGCGATGGAGTCCAACTCCACCAACTCGCCCATCAACGGCGCCGCGCAACTGTTGCGCCCGGTCTCGATGGCCCCGGCGGCCCCGACCAGGACGCCGCAGGCGGCGAACACCCAGACCAGGTTGCGGTCCACGCGCACGCCGCTCAACCGCGCGGCGATGGGATTGGCGCCGGTGGCGTAGGCGTTGCGGCCGAACACCGACGCGGTCAACATGAAGTGTACCGCCAGCGAGACGGCCAACAGCACCCAGACCGGCAGCGGCACGCGGCCCACGGTGGTCAAGACCACCTGGTTGAGGGCAAACGCACCGCTGACCGTCCGGCTGCCGGTCAGCGCCAGCGACAGACCGCGGGCCAGGCCCATCATGGCCAGGGTCACGACAAAGGCCGGGACCTTGGCCCGTGTGGTCACCAGGCCGTTCACCCAGCCGCAGAAGCCACCGACCAGCAGCGAGACCAGCATGGCCACACCGACCGGCAGGCCGTGGTTGAGCAGCAGGGCGCCGCTGACCGCCGACAGCGCCATGACCGAGCCGACACTGAGGTCAATCTGGCCGCTGAGGATGACCAGCGTCTGGCCGACGGCGATCAGCGCCAGTGGCACGCTACGCGTGATGACGTTGGTCAGGTTCTCGCCGGTGAGGAACACCGGCTTGGCCGCGGTCACGCCGCCGGCCAGCACAAACAGCATCAGCAGCGGCGCCAGCACCTGCCCCCACTGGAGCAGGCGCAGACGCACTGAGCGAGGCGGCGCGACCGGCTGGCTCACGATTCGAGCGGCCAACCCATGACGCTGAACAGCGCCAGGTTCGGTTGCGTCACGTCGAGCCGCGAATGCTGCACCACGACGTTGCGGCTGGCGGTCAGCCGCAGCGAATAGGGTGTGTCACGCGGCAGCAGCTCGCCGTTGTGGTCGCGGCAGGCGTCCAGGCGGTAGTGCCACGAGCGCTCGGCGCCGACGGTGAACTGGATGCCCTTGATCGGGTCGCGGTCCTCGAAGTAGATGTCGAGCACGCACTCGGCCGGCTCGTCGCCGTCGTTGAGAATGCAGACGCTCTCATGCGAGAAGTAGCCGGTCGGCCCGGTGCAACCCTCCGGCGTGGTGGCCAGATAGCCGTCCGGAACGATCCACAACCGATGCCCGTGTCCTTCCGCCATGTGCTCTCGCTCCTATCTGTGATCGCGGGCGAGGATAGCACGCAGGGCGGCGGGCGGCAAGGGCCGGGCTTGGCTCAGAGACAGGCGGCGCGTTCGGCGAACGCGCCCTACCGCGGGCCATTAGCCGGAAACACCGCGACGCGCCTCAGC
>CAZHGD010000077.1:11838-32003 GCA_964531735.1 uncultured Fimbriimonadaceae bacterium
GGCGAACGCGCCCTACCGCGGGCCATTAGCCGGAAACACCGCGACGCGCCTCAGCAGCGGCGCACCAGGACGCGCCGGAGCCCGCAGGTCGCCGCCGCCACCGCGCATCGCGTCCGGCCCGAGGGCGGCGAGGGACACGAGTACCGCCAACCCGACCGGCGCAACCGGCATGGTGACCTCCTCCGCGGACAGCCGCGCGCTGTGGCCGAGCCACTGCCTGCCTTCGACACGGTCGCTCGGCCGCCTCCTCAGGCCCGACCATCCGCCCGCCGCTGTAGGCCGGCGCACACACGCCTCGGCATCATGGCAGCGCGACCAAGTGGCGCGGACGGCCGTCGTCCGCCATGGTCAGTTGGAGGCGGCGGCCGAGGAACGGATGGGGCGGAGACAGCACAATCAGCACCAACCAGACTGGCTGGGCGTCGGCCGAGAGCCGGCCATGGCGGGCGCGGGCGCTCGCGCGCTCGTGCCGCTCCACCCGCGTGACCTGGTACGCGGCGGCCTCCAACCAGAGCAACTCACGAAGCAACCGCCCGGCCGCCGCCTCGACCTCAGCTCGGTTGAGGGGCGTGGCGTGACGGAACTGCTGCTGGAAGGCCGCCGAGCGGAAGCCCCAGGCCACGATGCCGCCGTCCGCGATGAAGACCCGCTGGGCCGGTTCGCCACCGGGTTCGGCGAGCTCGATCGGGTGGTCGAACCAGCCGAGCCGCAGCAGCGGACGCAAGCGGGTGACGGGCACGCCCAGGCACCGGGCGACGTAGCGGATCGCCCGCCAGTTCGCGACCAAGCCGGGCGTCGCTGCCACGAGGCAGCCCGCGACGACCAGCGACAGTCCGACCAGCGCGATTCGCTGGCGACTCGGTGTGCGCCTCGCTGCCACAGCTCTCATGGCCTCCTCACGAGTGGCCGGCGGTGCGTGGCGACATGTCACCGGAAGACCACCTCGTCCACCATGGCACCCGACACAGAGCCTTCGCTGCCCAGTCGAGCCAGCCCGCAGACTGGGGCACGACGCCAGCGAACAGCGACCTCGCCGGTCGGCGCTGCTCCTGCGCGCGAGGCCCAGCGGCGGGGCCGCACGCCTTCGTCACGGCAGGCGGCGAATCCTCGCTGCTGGGCCTCGCGCGCGACGGCGCCGGAGCTGACTGCCCACGTCGCTCCCTGGCAGCGTCGCGTCACTCCACGCGTTGTTCCCATACCAAGCCGACGAACCTGCGCGCAAGCGGCACCATGTTCGCTCTCGGGCTGGCCGTCGGCCTGGCCTGGCCGCGCTGGCCCTCGCCGACACCAGGCCACGGTGAGCGCCGGGCCGTCAACACCGCGCTCCGGGGCCACACACCGCGGGCCAGACCGGCAGCAGGCGTAACCACCTTGCCAGGATCGCGCCCTTCGGCGACCATGGGTTCTGGAGAGATGGCGATGGAGCTGGACCCGACCGACGTTGCTGGGCTGCAACAGGCTGTGCTGGCCTGGGCGGCACCGGGTGAACGGCTCTGCGGGGTGCCCATCGAGCGGATTGTGCTCAGCGACGATGCCTTGGCGCTGTTGCCGCGGCTGGTGCGCGAACTGAGCAGTGGGCCGGCCGTGCTGGTCGTCGACCAGACGCCGATGACGCGGCTCGGCAGCGACGTCAAGGACCAGGTCGCCCGGTCGCTGTCGGCGGTGCTGCCGTTGACCGTGCGCGTGTTGCCCGAGCCGTTCCATGCCGATCTGCCGAGCGCGCGCGCACTGGCGGCCGAGCTGGACGGCGTCGGCGTGATCATCAGCCTGGGCTCGGGCGGCGTCACCGATGTGGCCAAGTATGCGCGGCACCTGAGCGGCCGGCGCCTGCCGTTCGTCAGCGTGCCGACCGCCGCGAGCGTCACCGCCTTCACCTCGGCACTGTCGGTGCTGCTCGTCGACGGCGCCAAGCGCACGCTGCCGTCAGCGCCGCCCGAAGTGGTGGTCTGCGACCTGCCCACCTTGTGTGAAGCGCCGGTGGCCATGACCGCCGCCGGCTTCGGCGACGTGTTGGCGCGCAGCGTCTCGTATGGTGACTGGTACCTGGCCGCCGAGCTCGGCATGGCTGACGGGTTCAGCCACGTGCCCGGCCGCATGTTGGCCGCCTGCGAGCAGGTCATGCTCGGCCTGGCCGAAGGCGTGGCCACGCGCCGGCCGGCGGCGGTGAAGGCTGTCATGGAGGCCGTGCTGCTGTCGGGCATGGCCATGTCGGTGGTCGGGCAGACGTCGCCGCTGTCGGGCTGGGAGCACGTCATCAGCCACTTCCTGGACATGACCGCCGACCACGACGGGCGGCGGCCGGCACTCCACGGCGAGCAGGTCGGTGTGGCCACGCTCATCGCCGCGCGAGCCTATGAGCAGGCCTGGCCGCAGCTCGACCTCGCCGCGCTGAGCGCCGAGCTGAGCGACGACCGCCTCGCCGCCGGCGAGGCGCGGGTCAAGGCGGTGTTCGATCGCTTCGATGCCTCGGGCGCGCTGTCGGCCGAGGTCTGGCGCGACTACCGCAAGAAGCTGACGCGCTGGCAGGCGGTGCGCCCGCGGCGCGAGGCTTTCGCGGCGCGCAAGCGCTCGGGCGAGCTGGACGCGGTGGTGGCGGACATGGTGCGCCCGTCGGCCGCTATCGAGGCGGCGCTACGGCGTGCCGGGGCGCCGCTGGAGTTCGGCCAGATGACGCAACCGGTGCCGGCGGCGACCGCTGAGGCGGCGGTGCGGCACAGCCACCTGATTCGCGAGCGGTTCACCCTCGGCGATCTGCTCGACCGCGAGCAGTACGCCTGAGCCGGGGTGGCCCGGCTGCGGCTACCGCGCCTTGGGCGAACTCCACAGGGCGCCCGTGGCCGCCAGACGGAAACCACAGCGCTCCAGGTTGTGCTGGCTGGTCGAGTCGAACAGCGTCTGGCAGCAGGCGATGTCGCAGCCGGCCTCCGCCGCGTCGGCCAGGCGTTGGTAGACCAGGGCGGTCTGGCAGCCATGGCCGCGCATGGTCGGTACCGTACCGGCAATGGCCAGATAGCCCACGCCGTCGGTGGTGGTCAGCATCGCCACACCGGCGGGCTGGCCGCGCAGTTCGGCCACGTAGAACCACCAGTCGTCGACACTGGGCCAAGCCGCGATGTGCGCCCGTGCGGCGTCGCGGTCGTACGACTGGAAGCCGAAACTGGTCATGAACAGGTCGGCCCACAGCTCGCCCTCGCCCGGCGCCAGGCGCCGGACGCGGACGTCCGCCGGCGGCGCGGGTATGGCGGTGGTGGGCTCACCGACCATCAAGCTGGCCCACTGCGCGGGGGCCAGGCCGCGGTCGGCCAGCGCCCGGGCGTGGCCTTCGGTGAACCAGCCAGGCCACGCTTCGGCGTAGGCACGCACGCCGTTCTCCTGGAACAGGTCGACCATCGCGTCGATGTCCGACTCGAGGTCGGGCTCCAGGCCAAGGATGTTGTTCGTGAACTGGTCATCGGGCCGGCCGCGGCAGATCAGCACGGTGGCATCGCCAAAGGCGTGTATCGAGACGCCGAGCGGATTGAACGGAATCTCCTCCAGCATCCGGCAACGGCGCACGCGGATGTCGTGTTCGGGGCGCGTCAAGCGCCGCACCAGGTCCGCGGTGACCAACGTCTGCGACCCCATGACAGGTCTCCCTCCGGCGAGTGTGGTGGCGCCGACGGCGGTGACAGCAGGCAGCCCGCCTTGACGCCACCAGGGCAAAGGCGCTACAACCTCGCTCTAGTGAGACCTCTTGATGCCCGAGATGTTCTACTCGCACGCGCTTCGCGAGGCCCTGTGCCAGGAGATGGACCGCGATGAGCGGGTGCTGCTGCTCGGTGAAGACATCGCCGCCTACGGTGGCTCGTTCAAAGTGACGGCCGGCCTGCTCGACCGCTACGGCCCTGACCGCGTGCGCGACACACCGATCAGCGAGAACTGCATCGTCGGCCTCTGCACCGGCGCCGCGCTCATGGGCCTGCGGCCGGTGGCCGAGATCATGTTCATGGACTTCATCGCCCTGGCGATGGACCAGATCGTCAACCACGCCGCCAAATTCCATTACATGTACGGTGCGCAGCGCCCGGTGCCCATCGTCATTCGCACGCCCGCCGGCGGCGGGCGCGGCTACGGACCGACACACAGCCAGAGCCTGGAGGCGTGGTTCCTGCACACCCCCGGACTGAAGATCGCCTGCCCGGCCACCCCGGCCGATGCCAAGGGGCTGCTGACCACGGCCATGCGCGATGACGACCCGGTGCTGTTCGTCGAGAACAAGCTGCTCTACTCGGTGAAAGGCGAGGTACCCGAGGGCGACTACACCGTGCCGTTCGGCCAGGCGCAGGTGGCGCGCGAGGGCGGCGACTTGACCATCATCGCCTGGTCGCGCATGGTCGGCGAGTCCGTGATCGCCGCCGACGCCCTCGCCGACCAGCACGGCATCGAGGCCGAAGTGCTCGACCTGCGCACCTTGGCGCCGCTGGATACGCAGGCGGTCGCCGAGGCCGTGTCGCGCACGGGCCGCGCGATGATCGTCGAAGAGGGCACCGCGACCGGTGGCGTGGCCGCCGAAATCGGCTTTCGCATCTTCGAGACGGCGTTCGAGTACCTCGACGCGCCGCTCAAGCGCGTCTGCGGCCTCGACGTGCCGATCCCCTGCGCTACGGCTCTGGAGAGCGCGGTGCTGCCTGAGCGCAGCCGCATCGCCACCGCCGCCTACGAGTTGGCCAACCTCTGAAGGAGACCGCGATGAGCCGTCCCTGCACCGCGCTGTCCGTGCTGGCATCGTGCCTGATCGTAACCGCCGCCGGCGCGGCGCCGGTCGGTTTGTCTGACCAGGGCACCTGGGCGCTGGCGGCGCCGGGCGTACCGGCCATCACCGGCAGCCTGTTCCTCTGGCACGACAAGTACCAGTACGAGACGCCCAAGGACGTCCATCGCGAGGGCGACGCCATCGTCGGTTGGCTGAAGGGCTCGACTGGCGGCGCCAAAGTCAGCTTCCGGCTGACCGGGCGCGTCGACGGCGACGACCTGATCCTGACGATGACCTTCCGCCGCCCGGCCGGCACCAACCTCAACCGCGGCGTGCTGATGCTCGTCCAACTGCCCCTGGAGCCGCTCGTCCAGCGCGTGGTGCGGTTCAGCCATAGCGAACCGGCACTGGTGCGCGCGGGCTTCACCGGCACCGGCAGCAGCTTCGCGGTCAACCTCGACGAGCGCCGGGCCTTCTCGCTGCGCCTGGACCGATTGGTCTCGTTCGACCGTCGCGGCGACTCACCGAAGACGGTGGCCGTCAACGTCGGCCTCCTGCCGCCCGACTTCCCCGCCGACCAGGACGTGACCGTGACCGCCACCATCGGCCTGACCGCCGCCGGCGAGGAGCGCCTGCCGTGGCAGCACGCGATGAGCCAACCGCTGGCCATCAAGGGCCTCAAGTGGGCCGCCGACCGCTTCGCCACCAACGACACCGCGACGCTCGACGTAGACCTGGCCGCCACCTATGACAACCCGTTCGATCCCGAGCAGGTGGCGCTCGACGCGGCCATCACCTTCCCCGACGGACAGGTCCGTACACTGCCGGGCTATTACCACCGCGAGTACCTGGCCGACCGCTCGGCCGGTGTGGAAGTGCTCAAGGCCAGTGGCGCACCGGGTTGGCGACTGCGCTTCACGCCGACGCAGGCCGGCCGCTACACGCTGAAGGTGACCGCGCGCGACCGGACCGGGCGCACCGTCAGCGCGGACACGAGCTTGACCGCCGAGCCGTCGACCCAGCCCGGCATGTTGGGCATCAGCCAGCACCGCACGGCGTTTGTCCGGCAACCCGGCGGCAGTGTCTTCCTGATCGGGCACAACGTGCCGACCTACCTGGCCGGGCGGCAAGGCATGGCCGAGGCGTTCGACAAGATGCGGGCCGGTGGCGAGAACTACACGCGGCTCTGGATGTACTCCGCGCACCTCGGTCTCGAATGGGGGCAGCCCTTCGGCACCTACCGCCTGGCCGAGGCCTGGCGGCTGGACCACGCGATGAAGCTGGCGCGCGAGCGCGGCATCGAGATCATGCTGTGCCTGGACACGCACCAGGACTTCATCGGGGCCCGGTTCGAGCAGAATCCGTACCATGTGAAGCAGGGCGGCCCCATCGACACGCCGATGGGCTTCTTCAGCAACGAAGCCGCCAAGCGCGCCTACCGCAACCGGCTGCGCTACCTGGTGGCCCGCTGGTCGCACTGCACCAACCTGGTAGCCTGGGAGTTCGCCAACGAGATTGAGGGCTGGAAGGGCTTCAGCGAGAACCAGGAACTGGTGGCCGGCTGGCATAGCGAGATGGCCCAGGTGATCCGTGGGCTCGACCCGTACCGACATGCCATCAGCACCAGTTGCTGGACCTCGGCCGGCTGGCCGAAGCTGTGGAACGCGCCCGGCCTGGACTTCGTGCAGACGCACCACTACAGCAACACGCGCACCAACATGGCCCAACGCACGGTGGACATCACGCGGCAGAACCGCCGTGACTACCCCGGCCGCCTGTTGCTGTTCGGCGAGATGGGCATCCACTCGCACTTCGCCAAGGGCGAGGGCGACGACGAGGACCCGCAGGGCGTCCACCTGCACGAGCAGAACTGGGCCGCGCTGATGGAGGGCAGCGCCTCGGTCCCGATCAACTGGTGGCACGAGAGCTACTTCGAGCCGCACAACCTGTACGGCGTCTTCCGCGGCCTCGCCCGCTTCACCGCGCAGGTCGATCTGGACCAGCCGTGGCAGCCGACCGGTGACCTGAAGCTGGCCTGGGTCAAGGCGCCCGAGCAGCCCCTGCGCGACGACCTGGAGTTCGCGGGCAGCGGCGACAGTTGGCGCAAGCCGGCGGTGGCGCCGCGCGTGGTGCCGCGGCCCGACGGCCAAGTGACCGGCCGCGAGCAGTTGCCGGCGCTGCTGCAAGGCAAGGGGCACCAGGACATTCGCACCACCTGGACCTTCGAGCTGGACCTGGCGACCGCGGGGCAGTTCATCGTCCACGTCGGCCGCGCCAGCAACTCGCCGCGGCTACTGGTGAGCATCGACGGCCAACCGGTGCTCGATCGCCCGTTCCCGACCGGTCAGGGCCTGGGCAAGGAGAGCGTCTACCGCGAGCAGTGGAAGCTCTGGGAGACCATCTACGACGTCGACGTGGCCATCCCGGTGCCAGCCGGCCGGCACACTCTGACGCTGTTCAACGACGGCAACGACTGGCTGCAGATCACCTCGATCCGCCTGCCGCAGTACCTGGTCTGGGATCGGCCGTGGGCCGTGGCCACGGGCCTGAGCACGGGGCGCGAGGCGATGTGCTACGTGCGCAACGCGAAGTGGTGGTGGCTGCCGGTGAACCAGGGCGCCACCATCCCGCCCGTGGGCGCCACGCGCCTGGCCCTGCCGCCGCTGCCCGCCGGCCGCTACAGCGTCGAGCGCTGGGACACGGTCGCCGGCACCGTCGAGCAGCGCACGTCACTGACCCTGACCGGCCAGGGCGACCAACTCGATCTGCCGCCGTTCGCCCGTGACCTGGCGCTGCGCATTCGGCCCGCAGGCGCTGCCCGATGAGCGTCTCCCTGATCATCCTCAACCACAACAAGGCCGCCTACTCGGCGATGCTGCTCGACAGTCTGCTGGCCTCGGGGGGCGGGCCGTTCGAGTGGCTGCTGGTGGACAACGGCAGCACGGACGACACGCCGGCCGTGCTCAGTGCCGCGCTGGAGCGCGCTCGCGCCGCCGGGCACACCGGGCAGGTGATGACCTTCGCCACCAACATCGGCGCCATCGCCGGCCGCAACGAGGCCATGAAGGTGGCGCAGGGCGACGTCTTCGCGTTCCTCGACAACGATCTGGTCGTGCGGGATGGCGACTGGTGCGAGCGTCTCGTCGCCGTGCTCGACAACGACCCGCAAGTCGGCATCGTCAGCCCGAAGCTGGTCTTCCCCTGGGCGCCGTATGACATCGAGTTCGCCGGCTGCGACGTGACACCCGGTGGCCGGGTCATCTACCGTGGCCGTGGTGAGCCGCTCGACGCGGCCGACTACAACGAACCGCGCGACTGTCAGTGCCTGATCTCGGCCTGCATCGTCTTCCGGCGGCGGTTGTACGATGAGCTGGGCGGACTGGACGAGGTGTTCAACCCGGTCCAGTTCGAGGACCTGGACTTCTGCTACCGCGCCCGCGAAGCCGGCTGGCTCTGCCGTTACGAGCCGGCGGTCGAGATGTACCACTGGGAGCACACCACCACCGCGGGCTCGAAGGGCGTCAACTTCTCGCTGGTCACCATGCGCAACAGCCGCACGTTCAAGCAGCGCTGGGGCGACCGGTTCGCCGGCGAAGGCGGCCCGCCGGACGAGTTGGGCAAGTGGCGCGAGCTGACGAAGCACGGCCTCGAAGAGGTGCCCGCGCCGCCGTTCCGGCGGTGAGCGGACCATTCTGGCCGCCGCCAGTCCGGGCGTGGCCACGAGCTGCCGCGGGCGGACAGTGACGGCGAATCGCGAACTAGGCGCCGTGCCAGGGCAGGCAGTCCAGCAGGTACGCGAGGCTCCGCACGCCGCTCGTCGCCTGCGGCGCGAACCGGGCCTGGGCCCGCTGCCAGGTGAAGGTGTAGACCCGCTTGCCCCAGGTCCGCGTCCAGGTGCCGGCAGGGATCGCGTAGCTGTCGTCGAGGTCGAACGCGAGCTTGAAGTTGCCCAGCGGGTCCTCGGCGGCGGTGACGTTGGCGTCGAAGTCCGTGTCCTTCATCTCCAGCCGGACCCCATCAATCTCGACCGGAGCGTAGGGCGGGGTGCTCTGGGTCAGGTGCGCGCTGCCGGTGCTGGCCGAGAAGGAGAGGCCCAGGCGCTTGGCGCTCAGCAGGCCGGCGCTGTAGCGGTAGTAGGGATCGGCGGCCATGAAGTCCTCCGCGAGGATCCCGCCCGAACCCGAGGCGGTGACCGTCATCCCCGAGGGATAGGTCTCGGTCCCACTGTAGCTCCAGCCCACCGCATCGCCGCAGTCACCGATCGACGGTGCGCCGCCGTCGCCATAGTAGAACGAGACGGCGCCGTGCATGGCGTTGCGGTGACCGTTGATGTGCGCGCGCAGGTGCATGGTGCCCGAGAAGGCTCGCGTGAGGCCACCCAGGACGTCGGTGTAGGTGAAGGGGACCTGCCACTCGGTCAGCGGCGTCCGGCAACTGGCCGCCCCGCCGATGAACACGCGAACCGGCCCGGCAGCGCTCAGGCCGGTGCTCGGCAACGGGTCCGCGATCACCGTCTGCGCGTCGACCCAGCGGGCCGGCACCGGGTTGCCGCCGACGCTGACGCTGGCAGTCTGCGTGCCGAAGTAGCCGAACAGCCCCTTGATGACCAAGCTGTTGTGCGTCGGGTTGCTGCTGGTGCCGCCAACGTACGCGCTGGTGATCACCGGGTTCAGCAGGAAGTCGCCGGTGTCGGGGTACACCTTGAACACAGCCGTCGGGCGGCCCACCTCGGCCGAGACGTCCCACCCGCGGTTGTGGATGTCCTGGGCCACCGTGGCCAGTGGGAAGCCGCGCTGCGGCGGCGTTTCGAGGATGGGGTGCGCCGGGTCCGGCTCGAAGGGGGGATTCCCGTGGGTGAACACGGTGCCGCGGAGCCGGTCGAACAGGAAGCAATCGACACGCGAGCCGATGTCCAGGCGTACCGGCGCCGTCCAGCCACAGTAGGCCCGGGCCCCTTTGGCGATGAACGCGTCACGCATGTCCATCGCCGCCAGGTAGCACGCCGAAACGACCGCCACGCTGCCAGCGGCGAAGCTCATCTTGGCGCGGACGAAGTCGGGCGTGAAGCCGTACACCTCGTGCTTGAGCTCACCACGCTCAAGCACGGCCGTCACCACCAGCTCGCCGTTGGTCAGCTCGGTTGCGTACTGGGCGTCATTGGCAGCATCCACCGGCGTGGTGGTCCAGGCCGCCGAACGGATGGCGCCGCCGCGCGTGACGGCGGCGCCGCCGTGGGCATCCAGGTAGAACACGCCGACCTCGCGGACCAGCGCCAGAGCGTCCACCGTGGCCCAACAGCGGGTGCCTACGGCCACGCCGATGTCGTATCTTGCGTCGTTGACGATGTGTTGCACCGGTTGCGACGGACTATAGGTATACGCCTGTCCCCCTTTCATCGCGGTCAACACCGCCGCCTTGCCGCTCGCCGGCACGGCCGGCCCGCTGGTGGCAGTAGCCTGGCGTGGTCTTCGCGAGGCCGCCAGGGCAGGCCGCGACGCCGGCGGGCTCGCCTCGTCGCCGCCGGTGGTCGGGACGGGCGGACCGGGAGCGACCGTCTGCTCCTCGCGGGTGGTGTTGCAGATGAGGAAGAGCCGGCCGTCGCGGAAACGGCCCCAACAGCCGCCGGAATCGGCGACCACGCCGGCCGCCTCGAAGTGCTCCGGGTGCGCGGCCATGTAGTCGGCCAGCGCCTGGTTGTCGGCCTCCGGGTTGGCCCCGGTGAGGGCCGCGGCCCTGGCCTTGACCGCGTCCACCGCGGCCTGGCGCTGGCCAAAGGTGACGGCACTGAGCTCGAGCGGCCAGGGCTCCAGTCCCACCAGGCACCGCAGCAGGCGCGCGGCGTCACCCTCGTCGATGCTGTTGGAGCCGTTGCAGTCCCACTGAGCGATGCTGGCCGGCGCAGCGTCGAGCCCCCGGACCACCCGCAGCAGCTTGATGGCCGACCCGATCTCAGCGCCGCCGGTGCCCATGAGATCGCCGATGAGCGCCGCGCGACGCGGTGCGCCGGTTCGGCCCCTGGCCGCGCCGCGGCCGATGGTGTCGCCGGTGACGCCCGCCAGCACGCCGGTCACACCGATGGTGGCGTTCTGCGGCGTGGCGCCGGCCAGCGCCTGCATGTGGAAGGTGACGATCAGGCCCGACCCGGTCGGGCAGGCCGTGGTGTCGGCGACGGCGAACGCCGACCGGCCCGCAACGCCCGACGGGTTCGCGGCGGTGAGCGCCTGCGGACCCCAACTCGGCCCGCGGGTCACCTCCAGCACGGCGAACACGGCGGGGTCGAACTGCAAGTGGACCGTGGCTCCGGCGACGCCGCCGAGATCGCTGGCCTGGATCGTGAACTGGAAATCGGTCCCAGGGGCTTGCAGCACGGTGGGGGTGCCGAGGCTGCGCGCGGAGGCGGCGCCGGTGTCGGTCGCCAGGGCCACGCTTTGCGCCGCGACGGCCACCATCCCGTCATCGCGCGGCGAAAGCGAGGCGTGGCCGCCGCCACAACCTGCTGCCACGAGGCCAAGAGCAACCGTGGAGCACAGAAGACCGGCCACACGACGTACGGCGGATCGGACGCGTATCATGCCCAAGCCCTCCTTCCGAGGAACTCACTCGGCCATGCGCGACTCACAGCACCGTACCGACACGGTCGCGTTCTCCTGCGCCAGCCCCGCACCTCCTTGGTCCGGCGTCACGTGCGGACCGGCTCGGCCTGGAGGAGGCCGGCGGACCGGCGCGAACGAGACAGCGCGCTCGCAGCGCGTTCCACGGCTCCGGAGGCCCCGCATGATACGCCGCACGAGTCCGAGTCGGCTCCTCGCCCTCGGTCTGCTGGCCTGCCTCAACTGGCCGGCATTCGGCGCGCCTGCGGCACCGGTCAAGGGCCAGCGCTACACCATCGGCGAGGGCGACCACACCATCACCGTGCTCAAGCTGTGGGGCACGCCCTACCAAATGGGCTACGCGCACGGCACGCTCTGCGCCGACGAGATCAAGGGCTTCGTCAAGCGCATCATCTTGGCGATGTGCCTCGGCATGAACACCGACGAAGCACAGCTCGACGCCGCCTGGGCGCAGATGGCGCCGTTCGTGCCGGAGCGCTACCTCCAGGAGCTGAAGGGCCTGTCCGACGGGTCCGGGGTGCCGCTGGTCGACATCCAGCGCGCGCACGCCATCCCCGACCTGAGCGAGTTCCACTGCACTTTCTTCGCCGCCTGGGGCTCGGCCACCGCCGACCACCACCTGCACCAGATTCGCGCCCTCGACTACGCCATGGCCGCCGGCTTGCAGAACTGCCCGGCCCTGATCGTGTCGCGGCCGGCCGGCGGGCAGCGGTTCGTCAACGTCGGCTGGCTGGGCTTCATCGGCGTGGTCAGCGGCATGAACGACCGGCACCTCGCCCTTAGTGAGATTGGTGACCACTTCGGCGACGAGCACGAGACGCTCGCCGGCGAGCCGATGCCGTTCCTGATGCGGCAGGTGCTGGAAGAGGCCGGCGATCTGGCCACCGCGATCCGTCTGTTCAGCCAGGCCAAGCGGACCAGCTCGTTCCTCTACTGCGTCAGTGACGCCAAGATCCCCACCGCGCGCAAGCTCCGCACCTGCCATGACTTCTGCCAGGTCTTCGGCCCCGAACCCGCGCCGCTCGGCGGCCTCAAGGACGTGGTGTTCTGGTCGATGGGCTGCAACAGCCGCTGGAACGCCAAGGTGCGCGACGTGCTGGCGCCGCGCCTGGGACGGATCAACGAGACCACCGGTATGCAGGATGTGATGCACGGCCTGCGCACCGGCAATCTGCACGCGGTGCACTACGACGTGACGGCGCTCAGGCTGTGGGTGGCCAACGCCTCGCCGGTGCCACACCTGAAGCCGGCGTACGACCGTCCGTTCGTGGCCTACGAGCTGTAGCGGGCCCGGTGGTGCGTGGCCCGGTGGCGCGCTCGCGCAAGCGCGGCTCTGGTCTCATTCGGCTCGTTTTGATACCATGGGGGGTGCGGGTCAAGCAGCGACGGATCGCGCCGGTCGTCCGGCACTGTCGTTGGTGCCGCCAAGGGCGACCCGGCGAGGCGTTGATGCACATCCAGGACATCCTGGCCCGACACCGGGTCACCAGTTCGTTTGAGTTCTTCCCACCCAAGAGTGCCGAGGCCGCCGACAGTCTGTTCGAGACCATCGCCGAGATGGAGCCGTTGGCGCCGTCGTTCGTCTCGGTGACCTACGGTGCCGGCGGCTCCACCCGCGAGCTGACGCACGCACTGGTGGAACGGATCCGCCGCCAGACCGCGCTGACGCCGATCCCACACCTGACGTGCATCGGCCATACGCGCGCCGAGATCCAGGGCATTCTGGAGCGCTACGCCGCCGCCGGCGTCAGCAACATCCTGGCGCTCGCCGGCGACCCGCCGCGCGATCAGCCCGACTATGACCGCAGTCGCGATGACTTCCGCCACGCCGCTGACCTGGTCGCCTTCATCCGCGGCTTCCAGGGCCACCCGCAGCGGCGCGGCTTCGGCATCGGGGTGGCGGGCTTCCCCGAGGGCCATCCAGCCACGCCCAACCGCTTGCTCGAGCTGGACCACCTGAAGGCCAAGGTGGACGCCGGCGCCGACTACCTCTGCACGCAGCTCTTCTTCGACAACCGCGACTTCTACGACTTCCGCGACCGGTGCGCGCTGGCCGGCATCCACGTGCCGATTCTGGCCGGCATCATGCCGGTCGCCAGCCTGTCCGGGCTGGCCCGCATGGCCGAGTTGGCGGCCGGCGCACGCGTGCCGGCGCCGCTCCTGCGCGCGCTGCACCGCGTGGCCGATGACGCCGAGGCCGTGCGGCGCGTGGGCGTGCACTGGGCCACCGAGCAGTGCCGCGATCTGCTCGACCAGGACGTGCGCGGCATCCACTTCTACACGCTCAACCGCAGCCAGGCCACGCGCGAGATCTACCGCACGCTGGGCCTGCGCAACAGCGAGGTCCTGCAACGCATCGCCTGACGCCGCTCAGGGCTGCCGGCCCGCCTTCAGTGCGGCGGCCGGCAGTTCCGGGTGCAGCAGCTTCGCCAGTTCGCGCGTCGCGGCGCCGATGCGCGGGCCGGGCACCATCAGACGGTTGTCGGACAGCACGTGCACGCGGTGGTCGCGCACGGCCGGCAGTGTACCCAGCACGGCCCACTGCGACGCGGCCGCCTGTGCCGCCTCATCGGCGAGGCCCGGCTGGAAGTCGATGATCACCTCGGGCTGGCGCGCCGTGATGGCTTCCACGGCCGGCTGCGGATAGAGCAGCGCGGCATCGCCGAAGAGGTTCACGCCGCCGGCCATGGCGACCACCTCGTGCAGGAAGGTGTGCGGCCCACAGGTGGTCAGCCCGGCCACGCGGTCGGCCTGGCGGCCGATGCAGATGAACACGCGTGGCGCTTGCAGCCGACTGGTGGCCTGCTGCACGTCGGCCAGGTCGCGGCGCAGACCTTCGACCACCGCGCGGGCCGGCGGCGCGGCCAGCACCCGACCCAGTTCCTCGATCGCGCCCATCAGATGCGCCAGGCTGTCCAGCCGATGGGTCCAGTAGCGCAGCTTGTTGGCCACGCAGAACTGGCGCACCGGCTCGTTCTCGCCCTGGAGCACCACCAGGTCGGGGGCCAGCGAGACCAGCCGCTCCAGGTTCGGGTTGATCATGCCGCCGCACCGCGGCAGCAGCTTGGCGGCAGCCGGCTGGTCGCAGAAGTCGGTCACGCCCACCACGCGCGGGCCGGCACCGATGGCATAGACGATCTCGGTCAGTGCCGGGCTGAAGCAGACGATGCGCTGCGGCACCTGGTTGGTGGCCGCCGTCTGGGCGGCGTCCGGCGGTATGCAGTGCCAAGTGGCCAAGCCCAGCAAGGCGCTGGCCACCACGACGACCCAGGTCAGGCGCGGCTGACTCATCGGCAGGGGTCCTCGCTCACGCGCGCGTTGCCAGTGGCGTTCGGCGCAGGATGACCAGCGTCAGATCGTCGTGCTTCTCGCCCACCTCGTATTCCTCCAGCGCACAGAACAGCCAGTTGGCGAGATCCTGGGCCGATTCGGGCGCGGCTTCCGAGAGCAGGCGCGCCAAGCCCGGCACTTCCAGTTCGTTGCCGCGGCGATCCTTGGCCTCGATGGCGCCGTCGGTGTAGAAGACCAAGTAGTCGTCCGGCTCAAACGGGACCACCACCGGCTGGTAGACGATGTCCGGGTCCATGCCCAGCACCACGCCCCTGAGTGCCACCTCGTGGACCTGTCCGGTGCGCGCCACCCAGTGCAGCGGCGGGCAGTGCTTGCCCGCGATGGTCACCGTGCCCCGCGGCGGATCGACCAGCGCATAGGCCATCGAGACGAACATCTCGGCCGGCAACTCATCGTAGAGCAGGCGGTTGAGGTGGCCCATGGCCTCCTGCGGCTCACGGCTCTGCAGCGCGCAGACCCGAAACGCGTACTTGACCAGCGGTAGGCGCAACTGCCCCGGCACACTCTTGCCCGAGACGTCCGCGCAGCACACGCCCAGCGTGCCATCGGCAAACGCCAGGCCGTCGTAGTAGTCGCCGCCGGCCACGACCGCCGCCGGACGCGTCCGCACGCCGATCTCCAGGCCCGCCACCACCGGCAACTGCGCCGGCAAGATCAGCGACTGGAGTTCCTTCACCATGTCGATCTGGCGCCGGAACTGCGCGACGATCTGCCGCTGCTGCTCGGCCTGGTTGCGCTCCGAATGCCAGGCATCGGCCAGGTAGGCGCAGAGGATGGCGGCCAGGAACAGCAGCATCACTTGCGTGGCCACGCTGTAGCGAAGTTGGTACGAGATCCGTTCTGGATCCTCGACGAACCACATGCCCGCCACGTAGAACAGCGTCGCCAGCGCTGCGGCGCCGATGGCGCCGGGCATGGAGAACCACATGGCGCCCATCACGACCGTCAGATAGTAGAGCGGGAACAGGCCACCACGCACGCCGCCGGAGTGGTGGACCAGGACGGTCAGCCAGACGATGTCGGCCACGAGCAGCACGTGCCGGCGCAGCGGCAGGCGCACTCGGCGGTAGATCAGCAAGGTGGCCACGAACGAGTAGAGCCCGGCCAGGCCAACGGCGACGTAGAACGACGGCGTGCCCTCGCCCGGCTCGGCCGCCGACGGTGCGACCAGCACCACGGCGACCAGCAGCGTGCGGAACACGGCCACCACGCCTTCGGATTCCCCGAGGGTGTCGCGCGGCTGGTTGCGCCGGCTGTCGCTGGTGGTGGCTGCCAAGCTCATCGTGTCGGCTGGTTCGCTGCGGTTCTGACGCTTCCTGCCGCTCGTGGCCTCGCAGACCCGCGGAGCGCGCGGGCCGCGGCAGCCGCGGGTGGCCGGAGGGGCAGCCGCGCGCGGCCACGCGCCTGTTGGCGCCGTGGCCGCTGGCTTGACAGGCCGGTGGCGCACTGCTAGATTGACACCGGTCGGGATCTGCCGGCCATCCGCAGGGCGCGCCGCACACAGGTACCAGTCGCAGTGGCACAACTACCATGGCAGGCCAAATTCGGAGCCAAGCTGCTGCTGTCTCGGCTGCCGGTGCGCTACCGCTGGTGGCAACGACTCGGGGTGTTCCGCCACACCAAACTCGCCGGACCAGACTACCCGTGGTTGGTGTTCACCCAGCACTATGGCGACGCCGGCCTGGCCACGCGCGAGCCAGGCTGGGTCGGCCTCGAACTCGGACCGGGTGACTGGCTCAGCGGAGCGTTTCTCGCGCGCGCACACGGTGCCGCACGCACATACGAAGTCGATGTGGCCGATATGGCCAACCGCGACATCGCCCACAGCCAAGCCTTGGCTGACCATGCCACGGAGCATGGCCGGCCGTTGCCGCCACTCCCACCGGACTGGGACACCGCGTTCGCGCAGGTTGGCGGCGAGTACCTCACCGCGGGCCTCGAATCGCTCCGCGCGCTGCCGGCGGCGTCGGTGGACTACATCTGGTCGCACTCGGTGCTCGAGCATGTCTGGCGTGACCAGTTCGACGACCACCTGCGCGAATGCCGCCGGTTGCTCCGGCCCGGTGGTGTCTGCTCGCACGGCGTCGACCTGGAGGACCACCTGGGCGGCTCGCTGCACAGCCTGCGGTTCTCGGCGTCGTTCTGGGAATCCGCGTGGGTCCGCACCTCCGGGTTCTACACCAACCGCATACGCTACCGTGAGATGCTCGATCGGTTCGAGCAGGCAGGCTTCGCGTGGTCCATCTCGCACCTGGTGCGGTGGGAGGGTCTGCCGCTCGACGCCCGGGCGCTGCGGCCTGAGTTCACCGCGCGCGCCGACGAGGACCTGCTCGTGCGCCACTTCCGGGTGGTCCTGCGACCCGTCGCTTAGCCGACCGACGAGCGCACCGGCCGCCGGCCACAGCCAGTCGGTCAGTCGCCGAGCCGGACCGCAACCACCGCGTGCGCCAGGAACACGAGCATGGTCTGGCCCGCCACCCAAGCTCCCGTCAGTATGCGACCGCGCCTGGGCAACTGACGCGCGGCGAGGAACCCGCCGATCGCCAGCGCCCACAGCAGTGGCTCAACCATCATCCGGAAGCGCAAGGCGCCAAAGGCTGCCGCGTACCGACCCGACAGGGAGGCCATGGCCACCAACGCCGCCACGACGAGCGTATCGGAGACGACCAGCCTCTTGCGTAGCCACAGGAAGAGCGCCACGGCCAACCAGGCACCCACGAAGGGCCAGTAGAGCGACTGGCCCAACGTGGTGGCCGCGTAGACCTTCTGCCAGACGCCAGGTCCGAAGAAGAACGATGGTCCGGGAATGACCAGTAGGTTCACGAGCAGGCCGACCGGCACTGATGACCGGCCCAGTTGCGCGACGTTCACCACGCTGGCCAGTACGACGATCCCGACGATGGCCGCCAGACTGATGGCGCGCTTGAGCCGCGGGCGCGGTCCGGCCAGGCGGTAGGCCAGGTCATGCGCCAGCACGACGATCAGCACCATGCGCCACTCGGGGCGGAACAGGTCGACCACCGCCAGGAGCCAGACGAGTTCGCACGCCCAGCGCCAACGGCGCGAACCAAGCGGGGCCTCGAGGAGCAGCAGCAGACTGGTCAGGATGACCGCGCACGGCAGGTCTTTCTGCCACTGGGCAGCCATGCACAGGAACTCCGGCGCGACAGTCATGTACACCAGCACCAGGCCGGCCACGACGGCCCCGACGTGGTGGCGCAGGTAGACGTACATCTGGACGCACCAGTAGGCCCCCAGAGCGGCGAACGGTACCAGAGTGGCGACCACCGAGAAGCCACAGAGCCACACTGCAAGACCCATCGCGTCCCACATGCGTAGCCGCGTCAGCCCGGTCCCGCCCTCGGTGGTGCCGCCATTGCGCAGCTCCCTGGCCCCAAAGAAACCGATGCGGAACGAGGTCGTATCGAGGACGTCGTCGCCGCAGCGCTCCTTGGACAGCGTGGCGGCCACGAATCGCGCAAAGATGCTCATCGGCAACGAGTCGCTGGTGATGTAGCCGCAATCCTCCAGCAGGGCATACGTTGCCGGCAGTTCACGCTGGCTGAGCAAGGGGCCCAGCAGACCGAACCGGGTGGCGCTGTAGTTGATCGCCCAGCAGGTGAAGACCATCCGGAGCACCATGGCCACGACGAACACTCGCATGCCCACGCGCAGGCAGTCTGGTGCGTGGCGCCGTAGCGTCCGGTAGGAGGCCCACAGGGCGGCTGGATAGGACAGGAGCAGAAAGCGCAGCTCAGGAGCCAAGGAGCGGTTCGGTTCGGAGAGGTACCCGAGCGTGGCCAGCAGGACCAGCGCCGAGGCAGCCAAGCCGCCCAGGTACCACCACCACAGACTGCGCGAACGCCCGTCGGCGCTCGCGACCGGACCAGCTTCAGGCACCGCTGCTCACCTCGAGCAACTCGCGGATCAGGCCGTGGACGACCGGCCACGAAAACAGCACCGTGCCGACCAGCAGTCCGGTCGCCAGCAGTAGCTTGGTCCGCGGCCCGGCCCGTTGCGTCGGCACTTTGGGCACGTCGAGCACGTACCACCGCACGCCGGAGCGCTCGTACTCCAGCTCGGCATTCAGCAGCTCGGCGCGTAGCTTGGCCACGACCTCGCGCTGTGCCGTGTGGTCGCGCGTCGCCTGCGCCAGACTCACCGCGCTGGCCGGCATGGCCCGCAACTGCGCCTCGCGGGCCGCCAGGATGCGCTTCCCCTCGCGCGCCCGGCTCGATGCCTGCTCGATCTGCCCCTGTACCTTGATCAGGTTCGGCTCCAGGCCCTGGCGCACCATGGCCGCGCCTGCCCGCAGTTGCGCCTCGGCCTGCTCCAGGTCGCGCTTGGCCAAGCGCACCTGGGCGTTGTCGGGACCATACATGGTGGACAGCCTCTGGTACCGCGTGCGCGCCTTGTTGGCCACCTCGCGCAGATCCTGGAGCAGCGGCAGGTCGCTCGGCAACTGCGGCAGGCTGTCCAGTTGCTTGCGCAGGTACATCGCCTGGACCTGGCGGTTGCGCTGCAAGGTCTTGAGTTCGACCTCGGCCTCATCCACCTGTCGCTGAGCGCGAACCACCTCTTCGCTCAAGCGCTGGGCGTAGCTCATCAACTCGACATTGCCCAACGCCTGCTGCAGCGCCACCATCTTGGTTTCGAGCTCGTCGGCCCGCCGCATCTCCTGGGCCAGCCGCCGCTGCAGAGCCTTGCGCCGCGCCTTGGTGCGGTCCAGGGCCATGTCGTCGGCGATCACCCCCATCTGCCCGATCAGCGCCGGGATCAGCCGTGCCGCCAGCTCACGGTAAGCCAGATCGTCACCGCCCGAACGGCCGGACAGACTCAGCCGTGGCGTGCCCGGAACCCTGGTCTGAAGTTGGAGCACCCGATCGACGCGGAACCGGGCCGAGACCATGGCGCGGGTCCGGCTGGCCACGCCGTCCGGCGACTTCAGGTGGTAAAGGTCCGCCACACCGCAACGCCGACCCGCCTCGCCCAGCGCTCGCTCACTCGTGAGCACCGCCTCGTACGCGCTCAGGGGCATGGCTCCGCCGGCCGGGTTGGAGATGCCAATGTCGAGCCCTGCCGGCAGCGTCGGTCGCTCGGGCCCGGTCGGGAAGACCACGCTGGCCTTGGCCTCGTAGGTGCGAGGCAGGCAGACCAGGCCGACCACCATCGCTACGGTCGCACCCAACACACCCCCGAACACCGCCACTGCCAGACGCCACCACCAACGCGGCCTTGGGCTAGCATCCTTCTGCACGCACCACTCCAGACGGGTTTCCACAGTACCACACAACGGCCGGATTCACCATCCTGCTGCGGTCGGGCAGCGGTGTCGCCGGAGGCCGCCGACCGGCACCAGCGGACCCACTCCAGGCCTCGATCGGGGCCGGTCGGGCACGCTGGGCCAACGGCCGCCGCCGGATTCACCATCCTGCTGCGGTCGGGCAGCGGTGTCGCCGGAGGCCGCCGAC